>NZ_VCQT01000021.1 GCF_005938655.1 Alloalcanivorax gelatiniphagus | reverse complement strand
TGGTGGCGGGGCGCCCCCCCCCGGGCGGGGGCGCGCGCCCGGGCACCCCCCGCCCGCGGGGTAATTTCACAAGGGGGCGCCCGTTCGGGGGGGGTTTCCGGCCGGGGGGCTCTCCCCGCCATGAAGACCCACGACTGGTCCCAGTCCCGCCTGGAGCCGCTGGACAGCAAGCTGTTCCATACCCCCGCCGATCTGCTGTCCCTGGGGTTCAAGCTCACCAATCCACCGGGGCTGGTGCAGTCCTATATGGATCTGGTGCGCAATATCGGCGACCGGGACTATGTCACCGAGTACATGACCATGGGCCAGTGGTTCAACGATATGGTGGACTACCCCGGCGCGGTGGTGCGCGAGGTGATCGAGAAGATGATTCTCGGCAACAGCCTGGCCAGCGGGCGCATGACCATCGGCGAACGGCGGGTGGACTTCGGCCATGTGACCCAGGACCTGCTGGCGTTCGGCGGCGCCAGCGACCGCATTGTCAGCGTGCGCGCCGCCCGCGAGATCCTCAAGGTGGTGGGCAGCGCCGAGAAGCGCTTCGAGGTGGCCCCCGGCGGCCATGCCGGGGTATTCGCCGGCAGCAAGGCGCCGGCGCAATGCTGGCGGGTGATCGCCGATTGGTTGGCGGTGCGCGCCGACTAGGGGTGGTTTTAGGGGCTCCCGTGGGTGTTATCGCGGCTGAAACCGCTCCTACAGGGAGCCTGGCCGAGGGGATCAGGGGGTGATGGCTGCTTCCAGGTCGGCGCCGATGCGGTTGCTGTAGCGGTACACCAGAAACGGCACCGCGTCGCCGCCGAACCTGACCAGCGAGGGGCGCACGAACTGCCACTTCACCTTGGCTTCCTTGAGCGCGCTGGCCACCGGGGTATCGCCGTCGTGGTGAAGGCGCACCTGCTCCAGGTGGGCGTCGAAGGCGGTGAGCCGGGCGCGGAAGTCGTCCTCGGATTCCGCCTCGCCGGGCAGGTCCTCGTTCACCGCCACGATGGCGGTGTAGACGGCGGTGATGCGCTGCAGGTGGGCCAGCAGCTCGTGGACGTCGTCGTAATCACCGAGCTCGGCGTCTTCCACCGTGTCCAGTTGCTCCACCATGGCGGTGGGCACCCGGTCGAACCGCAGCGGCTCCCGGTCCGGGTCGGCGTCGAAGCCCTGCCATTGGCGGCGCAGGTCGGCCAGCCAGGGGCTCTCCGGATCGGTGTCGGCGGCCAGGCCGTCGAGGGCGTCATTGACCCCGCTGATCCGCTCGCCCAGGGTCTTCAGGTAGACCCGGTCGCCGTCCATCAGGCCGTACATATGGAAGTTGGTGCGCACCTGCCAAAGCTCGCGCTCCAGGTTCGACAGGTCCGCCTGTTGCACCGCCGCCTGGGCGAACATGGGCATCAACAGTACGGCCAGCATGGCGCTGCGCGTCAGTGTGTGCATAAGGTCCCTCCAGACCGGTCAAACCCGCATATCAAAAAGCCCGCGCAAGATAGTACAAGCGACGGGCTTTTACCAATGCCGGAACGGCCCTCAGCGGGCGGCCAGCTCGCGGAACAGGGCCAGGTATTCCTCGGTGAGCTTGTGGCGGGGGTTCCAGTTCACCAGCGGTGTGGCCAGCTCGTGGGATTCGCGCATGGCGACGCTGGCGGACAGCCGGCTGGCCAGCATCGGCAGGCCCTCCTCCTCCAGGGACGCCACCAGTTCCTGGGGCAACCGGGCGCGGGGCTGGAACTGGTTCACCACGATGCCTTCCAGCATCAGATCCTCATTGTGGTCCTCGCGCACCTCCTGGATGTTCTCCAGCAGGGTGTAGAGCGCCTTGCGGGAAAAGGCGTCGCAGTCGAACGGGATCAGCACCCGGTCGGCGGCGATCAGCGCCGACAGCGTGTAGAAGTTGAACGCCGGCGGCGTGTCCACATAGATCTCGTCGAACTCCCGGCTAAGGCTTTTGAGCAGCCCGCGCAGCTTGTAGATCTTGTGCTTGGACTCCAGCAGGTGCTCGATCTCGCCCAGCCCGGCGTCCGACGGCAGCAGGTAGAGGTTCTCGAAACGGGTGGTGTGCACATAGTCCCGGGGGGCCTTCTCCTTGAGTTTGAACGACAGGCTCTGGGAGAAAAAGGTGCCGATGTTCGGCGTCGGGCCGTTGTCGTGGCCGTAGGCCTGCATGCCGAGCAGATACTGGCTGGCGTTGCACTGCGGGTCCAGGTCCACCACCAGGGTCTTGCGCCCGCCGGCGGCGCTGATCGCCGCCAGATTGACGGTGATGCTGGACTTGCCCACGCCACCCTTGCGATTGAACACCACTCTGCGCATGCACTCTCCTCCGTGGATCGCCGCCGTCAGCGGACGGCCGGCGGAATTTGACCGTGCTGAAAATGATACACATGCGCCGGCCCCGCTCCCAGGCCGGCGCGCCGTGACCGTCGGCGGTATCGCAAGATTTTCCCGGCGCCGGGATAGTCCACAGAAACTGTGGATAACTGCGTGAACAATAGGTTGAAGATCGTCTCCCCGCGGCCTGTGACGGGCCCTTGGCGCGGATTGTTCGTTCCGTGGCCAGCGGCGCCGGAATCGCCGGGTAAATGTACAACGGAAAGTCATTTACCTGCTCTTGCCGCCGGCTGCCCGGCGGTCCAGCATGGCGAAATATACATGGCGTTTACCCCATCAAGGAGCGATCTTCATGACCGTCACCCCCCTGGCCCGGGTGCCATCGGGCAGTACCCTCAAGCCGGTTCCCGGCGACCCGGGTCTGCCGGTGATCGGCAACACCCTGAAGAGCCTGCGCGATCCCGTCGGCATGTTGCGCGCCCGCTATGACAGTTACGGGCCGGTGTCCTGGACCTCCCTGTTCGGGCTGCGCATCGTGCAAATGCTGGGCGCCGACGCCAACCAGTTCGTGCTGATGAACAAGGGCGAGCTGTTCTCCAACCACGGCGGCTGGGACTTCTTTATCGGCCCGTTCTTTCATCGCGGCATCATGCTGCTGGATTTCGAGGAGCACCGCTGGCATCGGCGCATCATGCAGCAGGCTTTTACCCGGCCGGCGCTGCAGGGCTATCTGCAACGGATGGGGCCGCGCATCGCCGACGGCCTGGCGGCCTGGCCGGCGCAGGGGCCGATCCAGGTGCTGCCCCGGGTCAAGCAGCTGACCCTGGACCTGGCCACGGACGTGTTCATGGGCAGCCAGCTGGGGCCAAGGGCGGAACGCATCAACCGGGCCTTCGTCGACACGGTGCGGGCCGGCACCGCCCTGCTGCGCTTTCCGGTGCCCGGGCTGCGCTGGTCCCGGGGGTTGCGCGGGCGGCGGGTTCTGGAGCAACTGTTCCGGGAGGAAATCCCGGCCAAACGGGCCAGCCGGGGCGATGACCTGTTCAGCGCCCTTTGCCACGCCACCACCGAGGACGGCCACCGATTCTCCGACGAGGACGTGGTCAACCATATGATCTTCCTGATGATGGCCGCCCACGACACCACCACCATCACCCTGTCCAACCTGTTCTATCAGCTGGCCCGCAATCCCCAATGGCAGGAACGGCTACGCCAGGAAAGCCTGGCCCTGAACAAGGAGCAGCTCGAGCACGACGATCTGGAGCGCCTGGAAGGCATCACCCTGGCGATCAAGGAAGCCCTGCGCCTGTGCGCGCCGGTGCCGTCCCTGCCCCGCCGCACGGTGCGAGATGTGGAATACCAGGGCCACTATATTCCCGCCGGCACCTTCGTCACCGTGGCGCCCTACTTCACCCACTACATGGAGGAATACTGGCCGGACCCGGAGCGCTTCGATCCGGAGCGGTTCAGCGAGGCACGCCGGGAAGACAAGGTGCATCCGTTCGCCTGGGTGCCGTTCGGCGGCGGCGCCCACAAGTGCATCGGGCTGCACTTCGCCGACATGCAGGTGAAGGCGATTCTGCACCAGGTGCTGCTGCGCTGGCGCTGGTCGGTGCCGGAGGGCTACGAAATGCCGGTGGACACCACCAGTTTGCCGGTGCCCAAGGACGGCCTGCCGGTGACCCTGGAGCGGTTCCGGTAGGAGCGGCTTTAGCCGCGATGACGATGGCACCACCATTGATCGTGACATCGCGACTGAAGTCGCTCCTACGGAGCAAGGCTAAGCCGCCGCCGTGAGCGGCTTTAGCCACGATCAGCGGCTGACGGTCTCGCCCTGGCGCAGGGTGACGAACTCCTCCGCCGAGGAGGGATGGATGCCGAGGGTGGCGTCGAAGTCCGCCTTGGTGGCACCCATGCGGATCGCCACCGCGAAGCCCTGGGTAATCTCCGCCGCTTCCTCACCGGCCATGTGCAGCCCCACCACCCGGTCACTGGCGTCGTCGACGATCAGTTTCACCAGGGTTTTCTCCTGGATATCGCCGAGGGTGTAGCGCATCGGCCGGAACCGGCCCCGGTACACACGCACCGTGGCGTGGCGCTCCAGGGCCTGCTCCTCGGTGAGGCCCACGGTGCCGATATTGGGCTGGCAGAACACCGCCGTGGGCACATCCCGGTAGTCCACCGGCCCCTGGGGCTTGTCCTTGGCAAACAGCCAGGCGGCCAACCAGGTGCCTTCGGCCAGGGCCACCGGCGTCAATTGCAGACGGTCGGTCACATCGCCAAGCGCGTAAACGCCGTCCATGGAGGTGCGCAGCTGGTCGTCCACCCGCACCGCGCCGTTGTCGCCGGTGTCCAGGCTCACCCCGTCGGCCAGCAGGCCGTCCAGGCGTGGCACCCGGCCGGTGGCATAGAACACCTCGTCGACCACCAGTTCGCCGCCGCCGGTCAGGTTCAGTACCTGGCGCCCGTCGCGCTCCTGCACCGACGCCACATCGGTGTTGAAATGCAGCTTCACGCCGTGGGCGCCCATCTGCTCGGCGACGAACACCCGCACATCGTGGTCGAAGCCGCGCAGGAACAGCTCGCGGCGGTACAGCTGATGCACGGTGACGCCCAGGCCGTTGAGGATGGAGGCGAATTCACTGGCGATGTAGCCGCCGCCCACCACCGCCACGGTGTCCGGCAGCTTGTCCAGATAGAACAGGTCGTCGGAGATGCGTACCCGCTCGTTGCCGGGAAACTCCGGCACGAACGGCTTGCCGCCGGTGGCGATCAGGATGTGCCCGGCGCTGAGCTGACGGTCGCCGTCCACGCTCACCCGGCCCGGGCCTTCGATGCGGCCGTGGCCTTCGAAGACGGTGACGCCGGCATTGTCGAGCAGGCGACGGTAGATGCCGTTGAGCCGCGCGATCTCCCGGGTTTTGTTGTCGCGCAGGGTGGCCCAGTCGAAGGACCAGCCGTCCACGGTATAGCCGTAGTCGGCGGCCAGCTGGAATTCATTGGCGAAGCCGGCGCCGTAGGCGAACAGTTTCTTCGGCACGCAGCCCACGTTGACGCAGGTGCCGCCGAAGAACCGCTCCTCGATGATCGCCACCCGGGCGCCGTGGCCGGCGGCCATGCGGGCGGCGCGCACGCCACCGGAACCGGCGCCGATCACCACCAGATCGAAATCGTTAGCCAATGGAATCTCCTTGTGTCGGGTTCTTGATCATCAGGTGCCCACCCGGAAGCGCGCCAGGGGCGCGTGCAGGCTGGGGCGGCCCTGGCGCAGATACAGGCCCGGCTCGATGGGCGGCCACAGTTCCTCCAGCGGCATGGAATCGCCATTGGCGTTGACCATGCGCGCATGGTGGCGGCGCAACTGGCGGGGCTCGCCCACACCGCAGGCATGGGCGATGGTTTCCACTTCCTTGACCAGATTGGCGTGGAAGTGCGCCACCCGCCGGCCTTTTTCCGCCGGCACCAGGCCGCGCTGCAGCCGTGGATTGTGGGTGGTGACGCCGGTGGGGCAGGTATTGCGGTTGCATTGCATCGCCTGGATGCAGCCCAGGGCGAACATATAGCCCCGGGCGGAGACGCAGAAGTCGGCGCCCATGGCGATGGCCCAGGCCACCATGGTCGGGTTGATCAGCTTGCCGGAGGCGATCACGCGGATGCGCTCCTGCAGGCCGAAGCCGTCGCGCAGGTCCACCACCAGCGGCAGGGACTCGGCCAGGTTCAGGCCCACATCGTCCATCAGCGACATGGGGGCGGCGCCGGTGCCGCCCTCGCCGCTGTCCACGGTGATGAAATCCGGAGCGCTATCCAGGCCGCGCTCGTGGATCGCCACGAACAGATCCTCCAGCCACTGCCAGGAGCCGATCACCGTCTTGATGCCGGTGGGCTTGCCGGTCACGTCGCGGACCCGGGCGATCAGGTCCAGCAGGTCCTCGGCGCAACGCACCCCGGGCTGGCCATTGGGGCTCACCGACGGCTGGCCCACCGGAATGCCGCGAATGCGGGCGATTTCCGGGGTCACCTTCTCGGCGGGCAGAATGCCGCCCTTGCCCGGTTTGGCGCCCTGGCTGAGCTTGATCTCGAACATCTTCACCTGGGGCAGCGCCGCCACTTCCTCCAGCCGGGCGTCACTCAGCTCGCCGTCCGCGTCGCGCACGCCGTAGTAGGCGGTGCCGATCTGGAACACCACATCGCCGCCCCCTTCCAGGTGCATTTCGGTGAGCCCGCCTTCGCCGGTATTCAGCCAGCAGCCGGCGTGGCCGGCGCCCCGGGACAAGGCCCGCACCGCCGGCCGGGACAGCGCCCCGAAGCTCATCCCGGAAATATTATGGAAGCTGCGCGCCACATAGGGCTGGCGGGCATGGGGCCCGACCATCAGCGGCAGGGTCTGGGCGGCGTCCTTCTCCAGGGTCGGGTACGGCGTGTTGAGGAAGATCACCCGGCCCGGGGTATTCTGCTTGGTGGTGCCGAACGCCACCGTGTTGCTCAGGTCCTTGGCGGCCCGGTACACCCAGCTGCGCTGGGCCCGGTTGAACGGCAGTTCCTCCCGGTCCATGGCGAAGAAATACTGGCGGAAAAACTCGCCCAGGTGCTCGAAGAAATAGCGGAACCGGCCGATCAGTGGATAGTTGCGGCGGATCGCGTGGGATTTCTGCAGATAGCGGTCCTGGAACCACAGCACCGCGGCGGTGAGCGTCAGCACGAACAACATCAGCAGCAACCCGAACGCCAACCAGGTCGACAGATTCACTACCCAGGCGTGCAACCGATCCGACAGCATTCGTCCTCCTCAACCTTTTCACCTATCGAGCGCCGTGGCGGCATGCTAACACTATCGGAGCCGGCTGGCGGCAGTAGTGGGTGAAGAGAAGCGCCGCCCCGCCAGCCTCACTTGTAAAAACCCTAAGCCGAAACGCTGAGAACCGGTCGTGGTATCTGATACGACACACCTAGCGGGGGCCCCGGGACTGTGGTATCAAGACGGTTCGGAATCGGGCTGGACCATAACATCATGAAGATCACGGGGGTGATCGGCCTGACGCTGGCACTGGTGCTCGCACTGGGGGTGTCCACGCGCGTCGGGGCCGACAATATCTACAAATACCGGGGGGCCAACGGGGAAATCCTGTTTACCGACCAGCCCCGGGACCGGGTCAGTGCCGATTACACCCTGCTGTCCGTGCGCAAGGGGTGGAGCTACCGGCCGCAGCCCCTGTCCGAGTTCCAGCGCAACCGTTACGACACCCTGATCCTGGCCAATGCGGGCAATTTCGAGGTGGAGCCGGCGCTGGTCAAGGCGGTGATCCACGCCGAATCCCTGTTCGACCGCTACGCGGTGTCCCGGGTGGGCGCCCAGGGTCTGATGCAGCTGATGCCGGGCACCGCCGACTATCTCGAGGTCAGCAACCCCTTCGACGCCGCCGACAATATTCGCGGCGGCACCCGCTTCCTGGCCTATCTGCAGGAGCGCTTCCCCACCCTCGACCAGGTGCTGGCCGCCTACAACGCCGGCGAAGGCAATGTGCGCCGCTACGGCGGCATTCCGCCGTTCCCGGAGACCCGGGCCTACGTGCGCAAGGTGAAGGAACTGCGGCTGCGTTATCAGCTGGAAATGGCCAGTCCGGAGACCGTGGCCAGCCGCTGAGCCGGTCAGTGGCCGCCGGCCGGGTCCAGGGACACCCCCAGCCAGGGACCGTCGAACTCCAACCGATAGTGGCGCAGGCAGAACGCCGGATTGTCCGGGCAACGGCCATTGCGCAGGGAAAACGTCAGGCCGTGGCCGGGACAACGCAGCACCCCGTCGTGCACACTGCCCCGCTCCAGCGGAAAGTCGCCGTGGGGGCAACGCCGCTGCACCAGCCAGCTCTCCCCTTCCTCATGCAACAGCAACAGCTCATGCCGGCCGATGCGCACCGGCAGGCGCAGACCGTCGTAAAGCTCAAGAGTGCGGATCAGACGATGAAACATGGCCGAAAGATAACCCGGCCCGGGAAGGGAGTGAAGCCCCGCCCTCCCACACCCCCTCCCCCTGGTTGTAGGAGCGACTTCAGTCGCGATAAATGACACCAGCACCGATCGCGGCTAAAGCCGCTCCTACCTCATAACCACAAAAAAGCCCGGCGCGAGGCCGGGCTTCTTCGTGGGTCGGTGGACACCGCTGGTCAGTGGCCGTGTTTCTCGGCCAGGTAGAACCAGGTGCCCAGCACCGAATCCGGATTCAGGGACACCGAGTCGATGCCCTGCTCCATCAGCCATTTGGCCAGATCCGGATGGTCGGACGGGCCCTGCCCGCAGATACCCACGTATTTCTTATGGGTGTTGCAGGCGTCGATGGCCATCTTCAGCAGCGCCTTCACCGCCGGGTCCCGCTCATCGAACAGATGACTGATGATGCCCGAATCCCGGTCCAGGCCCAGGGTCAGCTGGGTCAGGTCGTTGGAGCCGATGGAGAAGCCGTCGAAGTGCTTGAGGAACTCGTCCGCCAGCAGCGCGTTGGTGGGCAGCTCGCACATCATGATCACGCGCAGGCCGTTCTCGCCACGCTTGAGGCCGTTCTTGCCCAGCAGATCGATGACCTGCTCCGCCTCGCCGGTGGTGCGCACGAAGGGCACCATGATCTCCACGTTGGTGAAGGCCATTTCATCGCGCACTTTCTTGAGTGCCCGGCATTCCAGCTCGAAGCAGTCGCGGAAGTTTTCGCTGATGTAACGGCTGGCGCCACGGAAGCCGAGCATCGGGTTTTCTTCGTCCGGCTCGTAGAGGCTGCCGCCGATCAGGTTGGCGTACTCGTTGGACTTGAAGTCCGACAGCCGCACGATGACTTTTTCCGGGAAGAAGGCGGCGGCCAGGGTGGAAATCCCCTCCACCAGTTTCTCCACGTAGAAGTCCACCGGATCGTCGTAGCCGGCGATGCGCTTGTCCGCCGCCTGCTGCACGTCACGGGGCAGCTTGTCGTAGTTGAGCAGCGCCTTGGGATGCACGCCGATCATACGGTTGATGATGAACTCCAGACGCGCCAGGCCCACGCCCTGATTGGGCAGGGTGGCGAAATCGAAGGCCCGGTCCGGGTTGCCCACGTTCATCATGATCTTGAACGGCAGCTTGGGCATGGACTCGATGGAATTGCGCTGGATATCGAAGTCCAGTTTGCCTTCGTAGATATTGCCGGTGTCGCCTTCGGCGCAGGACACGGTCACTTCCTGACCGTCCTTGAGCAGCTCGGTGGCATCGCCACAGCCGACGATGGCCGGCACGCCCAGTTCACGGGCGATGATCGCCGCGTGGCAGGTACGCCCGCCCCGGTTGGTGACGATGGCGGCGGCCCGCTTCATCACCGGTTCCCAGTCCGGGTCGGTCATGTCGGTGACCAGCACGTCGCCGGGCTGCACCCGGTCCATTTCCTTGATGCTGCTGACGATGCGTACCGGGCCGGCGCCGATGCGCTGGCCGATGGCGCGGCCTTCCACCAGGACCTTGCCGGTTTGCTTGAGCAGGTAGCGCTCCATCACCGAGGCGTCGGAACGGCTCTTCACCGTTTCCGGGCGGGCCTGCACGATGAACAGCTTGTCGGTGTCGCCGTCCAGCGCCCACTCGATGTCCATCGGCATGCCGTAGTGTTTCTCGATCTCGATGGCCTGACGGGACAGGCTTTCCACCTGGGCGTCGCTGAGGCAGAAACGCTGGCGGTCTTCCCGCGGCACGTCCACGGTCTGTACCGACTTGCCGGCGCTGGCTTCGCTGCCGTACACCATCTTCTGCAGCTTGCTGCCCAGGTTGCGGCGCAGGATCGAAGGCCGCTTGTTGAGCAGGGTTTTCTTGTGAACGTAGAACTCGTCCGGGTTCACCGCGCCCTGCACCACCATCTCGCCGAGACCGTAGGAGGCGGTGATGAACACCACGTCGCGGAAACCGGACTCGGTGTCCAGGGTGAACATGACGCCGGCGGCGCCGGTTTCGGAGCGCACCATCTGCTGCACGCCGGCGGACAGGGCCACCAGCTTGTGATCAAAGCCCTGGTGCACCCGGTAGCTGATGGCGCGGTCGTTGAACAGGGAGGCGAACACCTCCTTGACCGCCACCATCACGTGGTCCAGGCCACGGATGTTGAGGAAGGTTTCCTGCTGGCCCGCGAAAGACGCGTCCGGCAGATCCTCGGCGGTGGCCGAGGAGCGCACCGCCACCGGCAACTCCGCGTTGCCTTCGCCCATCTGTTCGTAGGCGTCACGAATGGCGGCTTCCAGTTCCGGCTGGAACGGGGCGTCCACCACCCATTTACGAATCTTCTCGCCGGTTTCCGCCAGGGCCACCACGTCTTCCACATCCAGCGCGCTCAGGGCGTCGTTGATCCGGGTGGTCAGATCGTTGTGCTCGAGGAAATCGCGGAACGCCTGCGCGGTGGTTGCGAAACCGCCCGGCACTGAAACGCCGGCCGCGGCCAGGTTGCTGATCATCTCGCCAAGGGAGGCATTCTTGCCGCCGACGCGTTCCACGTCGTCCTTGCCCAGATCCTGAAACCAGACTACGTACTCCGCCAAGGGTCGTCTCCTTAAGTGTTGCTGGCCGTGGAACCCGGGAACGGTATTGTGCACCGTGTTTCGGCGGTTCCCGGCTTTACCGGAATGAATCGAGGCGCCATTCTACCCAAAACGACGGCGCTTTGCCCGCCCCTATTGGCGAAACTGTCACGGCGTTTTCTGAACCACGGCACGAGCTCGATCACGTGCCGCCGAGGAGCCCCAAGTCCATGAAAAGAACCGCTTTTTTTGTTTCCGACGGCACCGGCATTACCGCCGAGACCATCGGGCACAGTCTGCTCAGCCAGTTCGGTAGTATAGATTTTGATCAGGTCACCATCCCTTATGTGCAGTCCGACGACCTGGCCCGGCAGGCGGTCAGCCGCATCAATCGGGCCGCGGAAAGCGACGGTCTCACCCCGGTGGTGTTCTCCACCCTGGTGGACGGCCCCCAGCGGCAGATTCTGCATACCTGTAATGGCCGGGTGCTGGATCTGTTCACCGCTTTTCAAAAACCGCTGGAAGACGAACTGGGTGTGTCGGCCAACCACAAGATCGGCCAGAGCCATGCGATCCGCGATCAGCAGGCCTACCGCATCCGCATCAACGCGGTGCATTTCGCCCTCGACAACGACGACGGCGCCCGCACCCGCCACTATGACCAGGCGGACCTGATCCTGGTGGGCGTGTCGCGCTCCGGCAAGACCCCCACCTGCCTGTATCTGGCCCTGCAGTTCGGCCTGTTCACCGCCAACTACCCACTCACCGAGGATGACTTCGACGACCTGCGGCTGCCGGACGCCCTGGCGCCCCATCGCCATAAACTGTTCGGCCTGACCATCAACGCCGACCGGCTCAGCGCCATCCGCAGCGAGCGCAAGGCCGGCAGCCGCTACGCCTCGCCGCGCCAATGCGACATGGAAGTGCGCGCCCTGCAGGCGCTGTACAACAAGTTCAATATTCCCAACCTGGACGCCACCGAACTGTCCATCGAGGAAATCAGCACCCGCATCCTGGCCATGACCGGCCTGCAACGGCGCCTGCAATAGGATCTGTAGGAGCGGCTTCAGCCGCGATAAGGCACGGCCGAACAAGCGTGCCTTTATCGCGGCTAAAGCCGCTCCTACCGCGATTGGATTAAATAACGAACAGATCCATAAACTCATTCACCGGCGTGGCGTTGAGGCGCTCGGCGTCCCGGCACAGGTCGGTGATCGCCGCCACCCGGCCGGCGGGGAAGCGGGTGGCCAGGTTACGCTGGAACTTGTCTTCCAGCACCGGCAAGCCTTCCTCCCGGCGGCGCCGGTGGCCGATGGGGTATTCCACCGCCACCTGGTCGGTGCTGGAGCCGTCTTCGAAGAACACCTGCACGGCGTTGGCGATGGAGCGTTTCTCCGGGTCCAGATAGTCGCGGGTGTATTGCGGGTCCTCGACGATTTCCATGCGCTCGCGCAGCTGATCGATGATCGGGTGCTGCTGGTGGAAGGCGTCCTCGTAATGGTCCGCGTCCAGGGCGCCGAAGATCAGCGGCACCGCGGTCATGTACTGCAGGCAGTGGTCCCGGTCCGCCGGATTGGCCAGGGGCCCCTGCTTGGAGATGATGCGGATCGCCGATTCGTGGGTGGTGATAACGATACGGCTGATCTGGTCGAGCCGGTCCTTGACCCGGGGGTGCAGGGTCACCGCCGCTTCGCAGGCGGTCTGGGCGTGGAATTCCGCCGGGAAGCTCAGTTTGAAAAGAATGTTCTCCATCACATAGGCGCCGTAGTCGCGCTGGAACTTGAAGCGCCGATCCTGCTCCGGCTTGAGCTTCTGATCCTTGTTGGTCTTGGAAAACAGCACGTCGTAGAAGCCCCACTGGGGCGCGCTGAGGGCCCCGGGGATGCCCATCTCGCCGCGCAGGGCGATGTCCGCCAGGCGCACCGCCCGGCTGGTGGCGTCGCCGGCGGCCCAGGATTTACGGGAGCCGGCATTGGGGGCATGGCGGTAGGTGCGCAGGGCCTGGCCATCCACCCAGGCGTGGGACACGGCGGACAGCAATTGCTCCCGGTCGGCGCCCATCATCCTGGCCGCCACCGCCGTGGAGGCCACCTTCACCAGCAGCACATGGTCCAGGCCCACCCGGTTGAAGGAATTTTCCAGCGCCAGCACGCCCTGGATTTCGTGGGCGCGGATCATGGCGTCCAGCACCGCCTTCATGGTCAGCGGCGCCCTGCCCCGGGCCAGATTCTTCTGCGACAGATGATCCGCCACCGCCAGAATCGCGCCCAGATTATCGGAGGGGTGGCCCCATTCCGCCGCCAGCCAGGTGTCGTTGTAGTCCAGCCAGCGCACCATGCAGCCGATGTCCCAGGCCGCCTTCACCGGATCCAGCCGGAACGGCGTGCCCGGCACCCGCGCCCCGTGGGGCACCAGGGTGCCCTCCACCAGCGGGCCCAGATGCTTGCCGCATTCCGGGAACCGCAGCGCCAGCAATCCGCAGCCCAGGGTGTCCATCAGACACAGCCGGGCGGTGTCCCAGGCCACCTCGGATTCAATCGGGTAATCCAGCACATAGTCGACGATGGCCTGAATTTCCGGATCGTAATCCGGCCGCAGGTTCTGATCCACGTTGCCGGTCATGGTGCCTCCTTGACGATGTGATCGGGGTTGGCGGCCTCGCCCCATCGCGACTGAAGTCGCTCCTACAGGTTGGGGGTGCCTTGTAGGAGCGGCTTCAGCCGCGATCCGCGCTACGTTGGAAGCTACAAGCTTCAAGCGTCAAGCTACAAGCTGGTGAGAGGGGCGCTTGCGGGTCCCGCCCAATCGCGACTGAAGTCGCTCCTACGGGTTGGGGGCGCCTTGTAGGAGCGGCTTCAGCCGCGATCCGTAAGCGGCCTCGCCCCATCGCGACTGAAGTCGCTCCTACGGGTTGGGGGCGTCTTGTAGGAGCGGCTTCAGCCGCGATCGGCGTCGCTTGTGGCTTTATGCGCCGGGGACCCGTATCCAGCCTTCCATCAACACCCGGGCGCTGCGGCTCATGGTGGCTTTGGTGACCTGCCAGCGGTCGCCGTCGCGGCGTGCTTCGCCGCCCACCTTGAGGGTACCGGAGGGGTGGCCGAAACGCACCGAGTCCCGTTCGCCGCCACCGGCGGCCTGGTTCACCAGGGTGCCGGGGATGGCGGCGGCGGTGCCGATGGCCACCGCCGCCGTACCCATCATGGCGTGGTGCAGCTTGCCCATGGACAGGGCCCGCACCAGCAGGTCGATATCCCCGGCGGCCACGGTTTTGCCACTGGACGCCAGGTACTCCGCCGGCGGCGCCACGAACGCCACCTTGGGGGTGTGCTGGCGCTGCTCCGCTTCCTCAAGCGATTGGATCAGGCCCATGCGCAGGGCGCCGTGGGCGCGGATGGTCTCGAAGCGGGCCAGGGCCCGGGCGTCCTCGTTGATGTCGCCCTGCAGCTCGGTGCCGGTGTAGCCGATATCCGCCGCGTTGACGAACACGGTGGGAATGCCGGCGTTGATCATGGTCGCCTTGAGGGTGCCGATGCCCGGCACCTCCAGGTCGTCCACCGGGTTGCCGGTGGGGAACAGGGCGCCCTCCCCGTCCGCCGGGTCCAGGAATTCGATCTTCACCTCGGCGGCGGGAAAGGTGACGCCGTCCAGTTCGAAGTCGCCGGTTTCCTGCACTTCACCGTTGGTGATCGGAATGCGGGCGATGATGGTCTTCTCGATATTGGCCTGCCAGATGCGGATTTCCGCCTCGCCGTTATCCGGCACCCGGGCCGGGTCCACCAGGCCGTTGCTGATGGCGAAGGCGCCCACGGCGGCGGTGAGATTGCCGCAGTTGCCGCTCCAGTCGATGAACGGCTTGTCGATGGAGACCTGGCCAAACAGATAGTCCACGTCGTGCCCGGGGCGGGCGCTGGTGGACAGGATCACGGTCTTGCTGGTGCTGGAGGTGGCCCCGCCCATGCCGTCGGTGTGCTTGCCATAGGGGTCCGGGCTGCCGATCACCCGCAGCAGCAGCGCGTCCCGGGCGGCGCCGGGTTCCCGGGCCGCTTCCGGCAGGTCGTCCAGGCGGAAGAACACGCCCTTGCTGGTGCCGCCACGCATGTAGGTGGCGGGGACGCGGATTTGTGGTGCATGACTCATGGTGATTTCTCCAATCTTGTCGCCTGCTGATCGTCTACCCCGTGGGAGCGGCTGGGCGGCACTCCGCTTTAGCCGCGGTCAGGTTATCGCGGCTAAAGCCGCTCCTACAGTGGAGCTCTCAGGCGGCGGTGTCCGCCATGAACTCCTTGGCGAATTTCTGCAGGATGCCACCGGCGGCGTACACCGAGACTTCCTCGGCGGTGTCCAGGCGGCAGATCACCGGCACCCGTTCCACTTCGCCGTCGGCGCGGTGGATCACCAGGGTCAGGGTGGCGCGGGGCGCCGGTTCGCCTTCCACGTCATAGACCTCGGTGCCGTCCAGGCCCAGGGTGTGGCGGGTGGTGCCTTCCTGGAACTGCAGCGGCATCACGCCCATGCCGATCAGGTTGGTGCGGTGGATGCGCTCGAAGCCCTCGGCGACAATCGCTTCCACGCCGGCCAGGGCCACGCCCTTGGCCGCCCAGTCCCGGGATGAACCCTGGCCGTAGTCGGCGCCGGCGATAATGATCAGCGGCTGCTTGCGCTGCATGTAGGTTTCGATGGCCTCCCACATGCGCATCACTTCGCCGTCCGGTTCCACCCGCGCCAGGGAGCCCTGGATCACCTCACCCTTCTCATCCCGCACCATTTCATTGAACAGTTTCGGGTTGGCCAGGGTGGCGCGCTGGGCGGTCAGGTGGTCGCCCCGGTGGGTGGCGTAGGAGTTAAAGTCCTCCTCCGGCAGGCCCATCTTGTGCAGGTAGGCACCGGCGGCGCTGTCCAGCAGGATGGCGTTGGACGGCGACAGGTGGTCGGTGGTGATGTTGTCCGGCAGCAGAGCCAGCGGCCGCATGCCTTTCAGCGCCCGGGCCTCGGCCATGGTGCCTTCCCAGTACGGCGGGCGGCGGATATAGGTGCTCTGCGGGCGCCAGTCGTAAAGCGGGCTGGCGGCGCGTTCTTCCCCGCCCTTCTTCTCGAACATGGGAATGTAGGTGGCGCGGAACTGGTCCGGTTTGACGCTGGCTTTGACGATGGCGTCGATCTCGGCGTCGTCCGGCCAGATGTCCTTGAGCAGGATCGGCTTGCCGTCCGCGTCATGACCGAGCACGTCTTTCTCGATGTCGAAGCGGATGGTGCCGGCGATGGCATAGGCCACCACCAGCGGCGGCGAGGCCAGGAACGCCTGCTTGGCATAGGGATGGATACGGCCGTCGAAGTTGCGGTTGCCGGACAGCACCGCCGTGGCGTACAGGTCCCGGTCGATCACTTCCTGCTGGATGGTCGGATCCAGCGCGCCGCTCATGCCGTTGCAGGTGGTGCAGGCAAAGGCCACCACGTCGAAGCCCAGGCTTTGCAGCTCCGGCAACAGGTTGGCCGCCTCCAGATACATCTTCACGGTCTTCGAGCCCGGCGCCAGGGAGGACTTCACCCAGGGCTTGCGGGTCAGGCCGAGCCGGTTGGCGTTCCGCGCGATTAGCCCGGCGGCGATCATATTGCGCGGGTTGCTGGTGTTGGTGCAGGAGGTGATGGCGGCGATGATCACCGCGCCATCGGGCATTTCGCCCTCTTTCTCTTCCCACTCGCCGGCCACGCCGCGCTGGTGCAGCTCGGACACCGGCAGCAGCGCATGGGGATTGGACGGCCCGGCCAGGTTACGGCCGACGCTGGACAGATCGAAGCTCAGCACCCGCTCGTACTCCGCATCCTTCAGGTGGTCCGCCCACAGGCCGGTTTCCCGGGCGTAGCTTTCCACCAGGGCCACCTGGTCGTCGTCCCGACCGGTCAGCTTCAGGTAATCGATGGTCTGGCCATCGATAAAGAACATGCCGGCGGTGGCACCGTATTCCGGGGTCATGTTGGCGATGGTGGCGCGGTCGCCCACGGACAGGCTGTCGGCGCCCTCGCCGTAGAATTCCAGGTAGGCGCCCACCACCCGCTCGCGGCGCAGGAACTCGGTGATCGCCAGCACCATGTCGGTGCCGGTGATGCCCGGGCGCAGCTTGCCGGTGAGCTCCACGCCGACGATATCCGGCAGGCGCATCATGGACGGATTGCCGAGCATCACGTTCTCGGCTTCCAGGCCACCCACGCCCACCGAGATCACGCCCAGGGCGTCGACCATGGGAGTGTGGCTGTCGGTGCCCACGCAGGTGTCCGGAAACGCCACGCCATCCTTGATCTGCACCACCGGCGACATCTTCTCCAGATTGATCTGGTGCATGATGCCGTTGCCCGGCGGGATCACGTCCACGTTGTCGAAGGCGGTCTTGGTCCAGTTGATGAAGTGGAAGCGGTCCTCGTTGCGCCGCTCCTCCACCGCCCGGTTCTTCTCGAAGGCATCCGCCTCGAAGCCCGGGTGTTCCACCGCCAGGGAGTGATCCACGATCAGTTGGGTGGGCACCACCGGATTGACCTGGGACGGGTCACCGCCCTTCTCGGCGATGGCGTCACGCAGACCGGCCAGGTCCACCAGGGCGGTCTGGCCGAGAATGTCGTGGCACACCACCCGCGCCGGGTACCAGGGAAAATCCAGATCGCGCTTGCGTTCGATCAACTGCCTGAGCGAATCGGTGAGCGCCGCCGGCTCGCAGCGGCGCACCAGCTGCTCGGCGAGAATGCGCGAGGTGTAGGGCAGTTTGGCGTAGGCGCCGGGCTGGATCGCCTCCACCGCCGCGCGGGTGTCGAAGTAATCCAGATCGGTGCCGGGAAGGCGTTTGCGGTATTCGGAGTTCATGGCCTGGGGACTACCTGAGTAATGAATTGCTGAGGTGAGGAGTATCCGTCGGTTTCGCGACTGAAGTCGCTCCTACAAGTCTCCGTAGGAGCGGCTTTAGCCGCGATCAGCCGCGACCGATCAGCCGCGCTCGGCGATGGGCGTTACCTTGCGCAGTTCCGGACCGGTGTATTCGGCGCTGGGACGGATGATGCGGTTGTCCGCGCGCTGTTCGAACACATGGGCGGCCCAGCCGGTCAGCCGGCTCATCACGAAGATCGGCGTGAACAGCTTGGTGGGGATATCCATGAAGTGGTAGGCGGAGGCGTGGAAGAAATCCGCGTTGCAGAACAGTTTCTTCTCGCGCCACATCACTTCCTCACAGCGCACGGAAATGTTGTACAGGTTCTCGCCGTTCACATCCCGGGACAGCTTCTCGGACCAGTGCTTGATGATGGCGTTACGCGGGTCGGACTCGCGGTAGATCGCGTGGCCGAAGCCCATGATCTTTTCCTTCCGTTCGAGCATGCCGAGCATGCCTTTCTCGGCGTCGTCCGGGTCCTTGAAGTTCTCGATCATCTCCATGGCCGCCTCGTTGGCGCCGCCGTGCAGCGGGCCGCGCAGGGAGCCGATGGCACCGGTGATGCAGCTGTGCAGGTCGCTGAGCGTGGAGGCACAGACACGGGCGGTGAAGGTGGAGGCGTTGAACTCGTGCTCCGCGTACAGGATTAGCGAAACGTGCATTACCGCTTCGTGCAGGTCGTTGGGCTTCTCGCCGCGCAGCAGGTGCAGGAAGTGGGCGCCGATGGAATCGTCATCGGTTTCGGTTTCCACGCGCACGCCGTCATGGCTGTAGCGGTACCAGTAGCAGATGATGCTCGGGAACGCCGCCAGCATGCGGTCGGTGGCGTCCTGCTGCTGATCGAAGCTGGTTTCCGTTTCCAGGTTGCCGAGCATGGAGCAGCCGGTGCGCATCACGTCCATGGGGTGGGCGTCCTTGGGAATCCGCTCCAGCACTTCCTTGAGCGCCTGAGGCAGACCACGCAGGCCCTTGAGCTTCTTCTTGTAGGCGTCCAGTTCCGCCTGGGTGGGCAGCGCGCCTTTGAGAATCAGGTGGGCCACTTCCTCGAACTGACAGTTCTCCGCCAGATCCTTGACGTCATAGCCACGGTAAGTGAGGCCGGAGCCACTTTTGCCCACGGTGGAAAGGGCGGTTTTACCGGCCACCTGGCCGCGCAGGCCTGCGCCGTTGGGTTGCTTCTCTGCCATCGTCATCGTCCTCGTATTGACGGGTCCGTTATTCTCCGCGCTGCTTGGCGAAGAGCTCGTCGAGTTTTTGTTCGTAGTCGTGGTAGCCCAGGAAGTCGTACAGTTCCATGCGGGTTTGCATGGTGTCGACCACGTTCTTCTGGGTGCCTTCCTCGCGGATGGTCTGGTACACGCGCAGCGCCGCCTGATTCATGGCGCGGAACGCGGACAGCGGGTACAGAATCATGCCGGCGCCGGCGTCCCGCAGTTCCTCGCGGGTGAACAGCGGCGTGGCGCCGAATTCGGTGATGTTGGCCAGCAGCGGCGTGTCGCCGAGCCCCTCGGAAAACGCCTTGTAGTCCTCAAGGGTGTGCACGGCCTCGGCGAAGATGCCGTCGGCACCGGCTTCCACGCAGGCGCGGGCCCGTTCCACGGCGGCCTCCAGGCCCTCCTTCTGGAACGCATCGGTGCGCGCGATGATAAAGAAATCATCGTCGGTACGAGCGTCGGCGGCGGCCTTGATGCGGTCCACCATTTCCTGCTGGGGCACGATTTCCTTATTAGGGCGGTGGCCGCAACGTTTCTGCGCCACCTGATCCTCCAGGTGCACGGCACCGGCGCCGGCACGGATCATTTCCTTGACGGTGCGGGCGATGTTGAAGGCGCCGCCCCAGCCGGTGTCGATGTCCACCAACAACGGCACCTCGGAAGCGGCGCTGATGCGGCGCACGTCCTCGAGCACGTCGTTCATGGTGGTCATGCCCAGGTCCGGCAGACCGTAGGAGGCATTGGCGACGCCGCCGCCGGACAGGTAGATGGCACGGTAACCCACCTGCTCCGCCATCATGGCGGTGTAGGCATTGATGGTACCCATGATCTGAAGCGGTTGTTCTTCCGCCAGGGCTTGCCGGAAACGGGCGCCGGCGCTGATGGTACGGCTCATTGGGGACTCCTTTGCTGGGCCTCGATGTTTTCCCGTGCCCGACCGATGTGGCGGCGCATCAGGAGTTCAGCCATCTCCGCATCCCGGGCCTCGATGGCCTCGACGATGCGACGGTGTTCGTGCAGGGCTTTCTGCGGCCGGTTGGCCGTGGTGCTGAACTGGTAGCGGTACATCCGCACCAGGTGATACAGCTCGCCGATCAGCATGCGGATCAGCGTCTGATTGTGACTGCCCTGAATGATGCGATAGTGAAAATCCAGGTCGAACTCGCGCTGGAAATAGGCGGTGTCCTCGCGCAGGTCCTGCTGCTGTTCGTGCTGGGCCAGCAACTGATAAAGACCGGCCACCTCGGCGTCGCTCATGCGCTCGCCGGCGAGCCGGGCGGCCTGCCCTTCCAGGGCCTCGCGCACATAATAGATTTCGATCAGCTCATCGAAGCTCAGCGACGCCACCCGGGTGCCCACGTGCACCTCGCGCTCCACCAGCTTGCGGGATTCCAGCCGGCGGATGGCCTCGCGCAGCGGCCCCCGGCTGACCCCATAGCGGCCGGCCAGATCGGTCTCGCTGACCTTGCTGCCCGGGGCGATCACGCCGCGCACGATGTCGTCCTGGAGCCGGGTAAAAACCCGGTCGGCCAGGGTGCGGACGCTGTCATCGGCCAGCTGGTGCATGAAGAGGGCCACCTTTCATTGTCGACAATGGATAGGAATGGCTGGCACTTTACCCCTGAAGGGGAACGCTTTCAATGCATATTGTCGACAATCTCCCGAGGCCGCTTTCCGCTTTTGCCGGTCCCCGGGGCCGGCGCTACACTACGCCCTCCCCGGCGCCCGCCGCCGGTGCTCCAGGCTCCCGGGAACTCGCATGGCCGATACAGATTGCCCTGACACAACCGCCGCCGCCCCCCACCCCGGCACCGCCCGGCACCCGCACCCGCCCCATGTGATCTTCAGCGGCGAACGGGGCCTGATGGCCCTGGGCGCGCCGGCCCGCACCCTGCGGGCCCGGGGCGCGGCGGCGCTGCGCGCCCTGCCCGACCGGCTGGAGCAGGCACTGGCGGACGACTGCGTGTTCGCCTGCGGGCTGATTCCCTACGACGCCGGCCTGGCGCTGCACGGCCTGGCGGACAACGACGCCGAGGCGGTGGTGCATCTGTTCCGCGCCCCGCCGCGCCCCCACCGGCCGGCGGCGCCCGCCCCCTTCTCCCTGACCGCGCCGTTCCAACCGCAACAGGACGCCCACCAGTACCGGCGGGCGCTGTGCCGAATCCGTGACTATCTGAGTGCCGGCGACTGCTATCAGGTGAACTACGCGCAACGTTTCCAGGCGCGCTGGCGGGGCTGCCCGCTGGCCGCCTTCGAACGGCTGCTGGCCGCCCACCCGGCGCCGCACGCCGGTTATTTCCGCGATCGGGACGAGGCGGTGTTCGGGGTGTCGCCGGAGCGTTTCCTGAGCATCCGCGACGGCGTGGTACGCACCGAGCCGATCAAGGGCTCACGGCCCCGGGGCGCCAATGACGAGGAAGACCGGGCCCTGGGCGAAGCGCTGCGCCGCCACCCCAAGGACCGGGCCGAGAATCTGATGATCGTGGATCTGCTGCGCAATGACCTGGGCGAATTCTGCGAGGCCGGCTCGATCCACGTGGACCCGCTGTTCGAACTGCGGCGGTTCAGCAACGTGCAGCATCTGGTGTCCACCATCTCCGGCACCCTGCGCCCGGGGGTGGCACCCCTGGCCGCCCTGCTCAGCGCCTTTCCCGGCGGCAGCATCACCGGCGCGCCCAAGAAAAGAGCCATGGAAATCATTCAGGAACTGGAGCCGCACCCACGGGGGGCCTACTGCGGCAGCCTGTTCTGGCAGGACCGGAACGGCCACTTCGACAGCAATATTCTGATCCGCACCCTGCAGACCGACGGCGACGCCCTCTACTGCCACGGCGGCGGCGGCATCGTCTACGACTCCAAGCCGGAGGAGGAATACGAGGAAAGCTGGTTCAAGGTGCGCAAGCTGATGGAAGCGCTGGGCACCACACCGTAGGAGCGGCTTCAGCCGCGATCAACGTGGGCGCTGATCGCGGATCGCGGCTGAAGCGGAACGCCGCCCGGCCGCTCCTACAAATAACAGGGGGGGGGGTTATAGGGGCAGGTCGCGCTGGCTGGCCTTGATGATCTCTTTCTTCAGGTCTTGGTAGCTGTGCACCGCCGGGAATTGCGGGAATTCGCGGATCACATTGTCCGGCGCGTGGAACAGGATGCCCTGGTTCGCCTCGCTGAGCATGGTGGTGTCGTTGTAGGAGTCACCGGCGGCGATGATGCGGTAGTTCAGGGTGTGCAGCGCTTTCACCGAGGCCCGCTTGGGGTCTTTCTGGCGCAGGATGTAGTCGGTGATGCGGCCGTTGTCGTCCACCGCCAGACGGTGGCAGAACAGGGTCGGCGATCCGAGCTTGCGCATCAGCGGACGGGCGAACTCATAGAAGGTGTCCGACAGAATGATCAGCTGGAAATGCTCCCGGGCCCATTCCACGAACTCCACCGCCCCGTCCAGGGGTTCCAGGGTGTCGATCACCTTCTGGATGTCCGGCAGGCCGTAGCCGTGCTGGTCGAGGATGCCGAGCCGCATTTTCATCAGCTCATCGTAGTCCGGGATATCCCGGGTGGTGGCGCGCAGTTCGTCGATGCCGGTGCGCTCGGCGAAGTTGATCCAGATTTCCGGAATCAGCACCCCTTCCAGGTCCAGACAAAGCAATTCCACGGTGATCCCCTTAATCGGTAAAAGTGCACGGTAAAAAAGGCGCGCACAATGTAGCGGCGCCCCGCCGGCTTTGCAACGGCGCCCCGCCGGGCGCCGGGCGCTCAGCGGCTGGGCAGTTCCAGGTCGGCGAACAGGGCTTCCCGTTCCTCGCGGCTGCCCGCCTGCACCGCCGCGTCGATGCGCTCACGGGTCAGGTGCGGCGCGAAGGTCTGCAGGAACTCGTACATAAAGCCGCGCAGGAAGGTGCCCTTGCGGAAGCCGATGCGGGTGGTGCTGGGCTCGAACAGGTGGCCGGCGTCCAGGTTCACCAGCCCCTTGTCCTGCACCGGGTCCACGGCCATATGGGCGACGATGCCCACGCCCATGCCCAGCTTCACATAGGTCTTGATCACATCCGCGTCGGCGGCGGTGAACACCACCCGGGGCTCCAGCCCTTCCTTGGCGAAGGCGTCGTCCAGCTTGCTGCGGCCGGTGAAGCCGAACACATAGGTGACCAGCGGATACTCGGCCAGGGCCGCCAGGGTCAGCGGCCGGACCCGGGTGAGCGGATGGCCTTCCGGCACCACCACGGTACGGTTCCAACGGTAGCAGGGCATCATCACCAGATCGGAAAACAGCTCCAGGGCCTCGGTGGCGATGGCGAAATCCACGCTGCCGTCGGCGGCCATTTCCGCGATCTGCATGGGCGTGCCCTGGTTCATGTGCAGCGACACGTCCGGAAAACGGCGGGTGAACTGCTGGATCACCGGCGGCAGCGCGTAGCGGGCCTGGGTGTGAGTGGTGGCGATGCTCAGGTCGCCCTTGGTCTCGTCACGGAACTCCTGGGCCACCCGCTTGATCGATTCGGTTTGCTGCAGAATTTCACCGGCGATCCGCAGGATCGCCTCGCCGGCGGGGGTAATGTGGGTCAGATGTTTGCCGCTGCGGGCGAACACCTCCACGCCCAGCTCGTCCTCGAGCATGCGGATCTGCTTGCTGATGCCCGGTTGGGAGGTGTACAGAGCCTGAGCCGTGGCGGAGACATTGAGATCGTGGCGCGCCACTTCCCAAATATAGCGGAGTTGTTGCAGCTTCATTAACGCTCCTTGCCGGAAACGCCCCGCCCGCGGGGTCGCCAAGGGTTCCGGGCCCGGGCTTGGTTATAAAAATGCGGGCGATTATGCGTTCCAAGCATAGTAGGACGTGAAGAAGCTGGCAATGCCGGGGCGGCCCGCCGGCCGCCGGATTATTCGGATTCGGGACGTGGGTTGGAAATTCCGTGGGGCACATGGCCGGCGGCCACATGGGGGCTGGCCGATTCGCAGTGGCCCTGCTGGTCGTCGAAGAACACATCGGCGCCGAAGGCGCGCAGAAATTCCCCTTTCGGCAGGCCGCCCAGGAACAGGCTCTCGTCGATACGAATGCCCCAGCTGCGCAGGGTACGCACCACCCGCTCGTGGGCCGGCGCCGAGCGCGCCGTCACCAGTGCCGTGCGGATCGGACAGTGCTGCGGCGAGAACTCCCGCTGAATCTGGTGCAGGGCCTCCAGGAACCCCCGGAAGGGGCCGTCGCTGAGCGGCTGGCGGGCGGCGCTTTTCTCGTTGGCGGCGAACGCCTCAAGGCCATCGCTCTGGAACACCTGCTCGGACTCGTCGGAAAACAGCACCGCGTCACCGTCGAAGGCGATGCGCAGGGTCGGGTCCTTCGGGTCCATTTTGCCCCGCGACAAAATGGTGGCGGCGGCGAAGCCCGCCTCCAGCACCTGACGCACATCCTCCGCGTCGGTGGACAGGAACACATGGGCGCCAAAGGCCGGCACATAGCGGTGCGGGCTCTGGCCGCCGGCGAAGGCGGCGCGGGTGATCGGCAGGCCGTAATGCTCGATGGAATTGAACACCCGCAGGCCGGTGTCGGAACTGTTGCGCGACAGCAGGATCACTTCCACCCGGCCACGGCCCTCCTCCATCTCATTGATGGCGAGCAGCTTCTTGACCAGGGCGAAGGCGTCGCCGGGGGCCAGCACGTCGTCCTCGTGGGCGACCTGATAATCCTGAAAGGCATCCAGCCCTTCCCGCTCGAACACCTGGTGGCTGTCGCTGAGATCGAACAGCGCCCGGGAGCTGATCGCCACCACCAACTTGCCATCGAAGGAAACCGGCATAATCGATCCGTCCGTTGATGAGGCGCCCAGTATCCCCATTCATCCGGCAAACCACAATTGAACGGCGGCGGCCCGGTTACACGATTGCATCATAAAGCCGGCAATCGCCGGCGCGACGGCGGTTGTCCAGGGCAAAAATGTGACATACAGTTTCAAGCGGATCGGTAGTCTGGAGATCCGCACCGCCAAACACTCTAGGGGAAAGGGAGTCATCCATGGCCGCTAACAAGGTAAGAGACCGTCTCGACGAACTGCAGGGTCAGATTCGTAAGCTCGCCGAGCGCTTTGATCAGGAAAGAGACAAGCAGATCGCGCAGCTGGAAAGTCAGCTGGACAAGGCCCGCAAGCGGGTCAACGATGAAATGCAGCGCCGTCGGGAGCGCCTCAACCGCTTGGAAAAACTGCAGGCGGAGTACCGGGAAAAAGCCACCTCCTCGGTGCAACGGCAGGTGGATCGGGCTCGCAAGGCGGTGGATGACGCCCGTCAGCGGGTGGATGACTCGGAAGCCCGCAAACGCTTCCTGGAAACCGAGGTGCGGGTGCTCAAGGCCACCGCCAAGCAGGCCAACAGCCTGGCCAAGGTGATCAACCAGTACCAGAAGGATCTGGAAAAGCGGGCCCGCGACATCGAGAAGAAGGTAGCGCCGAAGAAAGCCGCCGCCAAGAAGTCCACCAGCAAGAAGGCTCCGGCCAAAAAAGCGGCCGCCAAGAAAGCCGCCAGCAAGAAAGCGGCCACCAAGAAGAGCCCGGCCAAGAAGTCCGCCAGCAAAAAGGCACCGGCCAAAAAGACCGCCGCGCGCAAGAGCGCTCCGAAAAAGGCGGCGGCCTCTTCCTCCAGCACCCCCACCCCGTCCTCGGACTCCGGCTCCAACTGAACCGGTTTGCCGGGTCGCCGCAACGAAGAAGGGCCGCTTTAAAGCGGCCCTTCTTCGTTATGGAGGGGCATTATGGAACGGCGTTACCGTGCGATCAGGCGGCGGTACGCGGGTCCAGCAGCAGGGATTCGAAATACGCCACCACCGGCTTGCGGTGTTCCCGGTCCATGGCCGGAATGCCCTTTTCCACGGACGACGCGGAGGCTTTCTTGATGGTGGCGCGGGCGCCGGACACCAGGCCCCGGTTAATGCGCCCCAGTTCCAGGTTGCCCACGGTCTTGTCCAGGTAGGCCTCGATGGCGCCGGCGCTGATGCCGTCCATCACCTCCACCAGATGCCGCATTTCACCCTGGCCGTCGGCGAATTCCTGGAACACCAGGCTGGCCCGTTCCGCCAGGGACGGGGACAGCGGGTAGCCCACGAACACCTGACCGTCCTTCTCCAGACGCAGGGCTGAGAAGTGGGCGGCCAGTGCCTGCTGCTCCGGAACGCTGGTCTTGCGCATCAGACGGCCGGCCAGGCCGTGGGCGGCCTTGTTGATCACCTTCATGGCACCGAGGATCACGTTCACCGCCGGGCCCTTGGCGTTGACCGCGTCGATGGGCCCGGTGAAATAGGTGTGCAGCACCTCATCCAGGAACGGGTCCATGATCGCGTCCAGACGGTCGGCGTGGTTACGCTCCGGCTCCTCGGCGGTGGCTTGCAGAAAGGCGTCGATGCGGTCGCGTAGCGTGTCGGAGGCCGGAAAGGCCACATACAGGGAGGTTTGGCTCATAATTCTGAGTCGGCTTCACTGCGAAAACGGAGGCGCGATGATACTGCAAGGTCGCCCTCGCCTCGCCGCTTTCGAGACTGGCCGGCGCGTCTGTAGAGCCAGTGCGCGGATCGGGCTTATCGCGGCTGAAGCCGCTCCTACAGTTCGGTGGGTGGATCGCGGCTAAAGCCGCTCCTACAGTTCGGGGGATGGATCGCGGCTGAAGCCGCTCCTACATTCGCCCTGTAGGAGCGGCTTTAGCCGCGATACCCACGATGGACCAAAGCATTGTAGGAGCGGCTTCAGCCGCGATCAGCCCCGAGACAACCCCAACCGCGATCAGCCCGACAACCGGGCCCGCCATTGCCCGAGCACCTCCTGCAGGCGCCCGGCGGCGGCCAGCACCGCCGGGTTCTGTTGCGCTTCCAATTCCAGCCGGGCCAGATCCTGGCGGTTGCGCTCCGCCGGTGTCAGCCGTTGCCGGGCTTCGCCCCGGTCGAAGTCGTCGCAGGCTTCGGCGAGCTGGTGGATCGCCGCCAGGTCCACCTTCGGCGCCACGTCCGCCGGCAGGCAGTCGAGCAGCACCGCCATGCGAATGCTGGCCTCGCTGCTCTCCACCTGCCCCTGCAGCAGGGCGCGGCTGAGCACCTCCAGGCTGTTCATCACCTCATGGTGCCGGGCGGCCACCCGCGCCCGCTCCTGCCGGCGGGCCATCCAGCGCCACACCAGAGCCCCGAGCACGGCGCCGATGGCCAGGCCCGCCAGGACCGCGAGAATCAGTTTCCAAATCATGGGGTCTCTCCCTGCCGTGGAGCGATTGAATTGCCGCTTCAGTAGCGCCATTGTACCGGACAAGCGAGCATCCCGCGGAGCGGGTGCGAAAGACGCGGCGTTGGCCGCGATTTGGAGGCAATGTTTGAATTTCCAATGGCCGACCACCCTGGTGCCACTGATCGATGCCATGGAACCCTGGTTGCCGGCCCTGACCGCCATCGGCGTGGTCATGGCCCTGGCGTCGATGTTGGCGATTCCCTGGCTGGTGGTGCGCATGCCGGTGGACTACTTCAACCAGCCGGAACGCCCGGTCCATTACCGGGACCCGCTGGCCTGGGGCCTGTGGGTGATCCGCAATGCCCTGGCCCTGGTTCTGCTGGTGGCCGGGCTGCTGATGCTGGTGCTGCCCGGCCAGGGCATTCTCACCATCGTGATGGCCCTGATGGTCAGCACCTTCCCGGGGAAATACCGGATCGAACGCGCTATCATGCGCCGCCCCGGCGTACTGCGATCGGTGAACTGGATCCGTCGCCGCTACCGCAAGCCGGCGCTCAACCAGCCCCGCGACATTTAAGTAAGGGACCCGAATGCCCATTGAAAGCCCCGCCATTCACTGGCTCGACGATCACCTGCTGCTGCTCGACCAGCGCCGCCTGCCCGCCCACACGGAATGGCTGGATGTGCGCGATGCCGCCGGCGCCGCCGAGGCGATCCGCCAGATGGCGGTGCGCGGGGCCCCGGCCATCGGCATCACCGCCGCCTACGGCCTGGCCCTGGAAGCGCTGCGGCTGGGGCCCGGCGCCAGCGCCGCGCGCCTGAAGCCGGCCCTGGAAGTGCTGGCCGCCAGCCGGCCCACGGCGGTGAATCTGTTCTGGGCCCTGGAGCGGCTGCGCGGCCGTTTTGACGGCGAGCCCGGCGAAGCCCTGGGCAAACGGCTGGTGCGCGAGGCGGAAAATATTCACCGGGAGGATCAGGCCGCCAACCAGCGGCTCGGCGAACTGGGCGCCGCCCTGCTGCCGCCCCATGCCTCCCTTTATACCCATTGCAACACCGGCGCCCTGGCCACCGGCGGCCACGGTACCGCCCTGGGCATCGTGCGCTCGGCCTGGCGCAACGGCCATTTGAAAACCGTGTACGCCGGCGAGACCCGCCCCTGGCTGCAAGGCGCCCGCCTGACCGCCTGGGAACTGATGCAGGAAAACATTCCGGTGACCCTGGTGGCGGACAGCGCCGCCGGCCTGTTGATGGCCCGGGGGCGCATCGACGCGGTGGTGGTGGGCGCCGACCGGATCGCCGCCAACGGCGACACCGCCAACAAGATCGGCACCTACAATCTGGCGGTGCTGGCGCGCCATCACCGCCTGCCGTTTATCGTGGCGGCGCCGGATTCCACCCTGGACCCGGCCATGGAGAACGGCGCCGGCATCGTTATCGAGGAACGGGACGGCGACGAGGTGCGGCGGGTGGGCGGCACCCTGATGGCACCGGACGGCTGCCCGGTCTACAACCCGGCCTTCGATGTGACGCCGGCGGAACTGATCACCGCCATCGTCACCGAGAGCGGCGTCATCCACGACCCGGACCGGGACGCCCTGGCCGACCATTTCGCGCGGAGACCGTCATGACCGAACGCCCCTACTCCACCAGCGCCTACCGGGAAGCGGCCCGTACCCTGGCCGCCACCGGACAACGGCTTTATCAACACGGCTGGTCGCCGGCCACCAGCAGCAACTATTCCCTGCGCCTGAACGCCGACCATGCCGCCATCACCCGTTCCGGCCGCGACAAAGGGCTGTTGCAGGAAACCGACATCATGGTGGTGGACCTGGACGGGCGCCCGGTGGGCGACGGCAAACCGTCGGCGGAGACCCTGCTGCACACCGGCCTGTACCGCCGCGACCCGGCCATCGACGCGGTGCTGCACACCCACAGCCATGCCGCCACGGTGCTGACCATGCATTGGCCGGCCAACACCGTCACCCTGGAGGGCTACGAGCTGCTCAAGGCCCTGGACGGTATTCAAACCCACGACACCCGGCTTACCATTCCGGTGTTCGACAACACCCAGGATATCGCCGCCCTGGCCGAAGACGTGGAGCGGCAACTGGAGGCCGGGCATCTGACCCACGCCTATCTGATTCGCGGCCACGGTCTGTACACCTGGGCGGCGGACATGCCCGCCTGCTACCGGCAGATCGAGGCACTGGAGACGTTACTGGCGGTGGAACTGGACCGCCGCCGGCTGGCATAAGGACCCGACAATGAGCAATCTGAAAATTTACCGCGATGGCCACCCGGAAAGCCCGGAGATGATCGTCAACGACAAGCAGGCCATGGCCGAGGAACTGAACAAGGTGGGCGTGCGCTACGAACAATGGTCCGCCGAGGCGGAGCTGGCCGACCAGCCCACCCAGGAACAGGTGATCGAAGCCTACAAGGAAGACATCCAGCGGCTGATGCGCGAGGAAGGCTACCAGACCGTGGACGTGGTCAGCATGACCCCGGACCATCCGCAGAAGGAAGCCGCCCGGGGCAAGTTCCTGGACGAGCACCGCCACGGCGAGGACGAAGTGCGCTTCTTCGTGGACGGCCAGGGGCTGTTCACCCTGCACATCGGCGAGCGGGTTTACGAGGTGCTGTGCAGCAAGGGCGACCTGATTTCAGTGCCGGCCAACACCCCGCACTGGTTCGACATGGGGCCCAACCCGCGCTTCACCGCCATCCGTCTGTTCAACAACCCGGACGGCTGGGTCGCCAACTTCACCGGCGATGACATCGCCCTGCGTTTCAACCGCCTGGAAAACTGACGCCACCATGACCGTCAAAGCGATTGTCACCGATATCGAAGGCACCACCAGCAGCATCGCCTTCGTAAAGGACGTGCTGTTCCCCTACGCCCACCGGGAAATGGAAGCGTTTCTGGAGCGGCACTGGCGGGAGCCGGCGGTGGCGGCGGCGGTGGGCGCCGCCGCCGATCAAGCCGGCCAGGCCCTGGACACCCCGGCGGAAGCGGCCCGGGTGCTGCGCCGCTGGATCGACGAAGACCGCAAGATCACGCCACTGAAAACCCTTCAGGGGCTGATCTGGCGGGCCGGCTATGAACGGGGCGATTACCGCGCCCACCTCTACCCGGACACCGCCGGCCGGCTGCGCCACTGGCACGACGCCGGGCTGGCCCTGTACGTCTATTCCTCCGGCTCGGTGGCCGCCCAGAAGCTGTTCTTCGGCTACTCCGAGGCCGGCGATCTGACGCCCCTGTTCAGCGGCTTTTTCGACACCACCACCGGCGGCAAGAAAGAGGCGGACAGCTACCGCGCCATTCAGGCGGCCATCGGCGAGCCCGCCGACGCCATCCTGTTTCTTTCCGACGTGGAAGCGGAACTGGACGCCGCCCGCGCCGCCGGCCTGCGCACCATCCTGCTGGACCGGCTCGGCACGGTTACCGACAGCGCCCACCCGGTGGTGCCCTCGTTCGAGCAGATCGATCCGCTGAGCCCGTGAGGGCTCAGCCGTTCACGCACCGGTAGATCCGGAACTTCTCGTTCTCCGCCAATACCTCCGCCTGGCCGAACAGCTTGGCCAGCGGCCGCCAGTATGGCAGGTGCCGGTTGGCCACCACCCGCAGCTCGCCGCCGGGCCGCAGATGCCGGTGGGCATGGCGGAACAGGGTGCGGGCCACCCGGTCGTCCACCGCATGGCCCCGGTGGAACGGCGGGTTGAGCAGCACCTGATCAAAGGGTTGGTCCACGCCGTCCAGGCCATGGCCGAGATGAAATTCATGGCCGTGATCCGCGCCGAACAGGGCCTCCGCGTTGTGCCGGGCGCTGTCCACCGCCAGCCAGGACACATCGCAGAACGTGACCCGGGCCTCCGGGTTGTCCGCCGCCAGGCTCAGCCCCAGCACCCCGTTGCCGCAGCCCAGATCCGCCACCCGACCGGTGACACCGCTGGGCAGATGGCCGAGCAGGAAGCGCGCGCCGATATCCAGATGGCGGCGGCCGAACACCCCGGGCCCGGCGCTCAGGGTCCAGTCCCGACCCGGCAGCGACAGGGATACCGGCTCCGGCACCGGCGCCAGCGCCTCGCCCGGGGCCGTGGCGCGGAACACCCGCGCCTTCTTCCAGCCCAGTCCGGCCTTGGTCTCGCCCAGGTAGCGGCTCATCAGCGGCACCAGTTGCGCCGGCAGGTGCTTATCCATGCCGGCGGCCAGCACCGGCGTGCCGGCGGGCAGCCACTCGGCCAGCCAGGCCAGTTGCGCTTCCAGCAGGGACAGGCTCTTGGGCAGCCGCAGCAGCACCTGATCCGGCGATTCCGGCGGCGTCCGCCAGGGCCACAGCCAGTGCGCGGTGTCCAGTGGCCGTTGATTGTCCTCGCCGTTGGCCAGGGCGGCGCGCCGGGCCACCCAGTCATCGCCGGCGCTCCAGGTCGGGCCGCGCTGGCCGGCGCCCAGCCACAGGGCGCCGCATTGATCGTTGACCACCAGGGTGGCGGGCCCCTGCCCTTCCTGTTCCAGCAGTCGCAGCAGATAGTGGTCGGCGCCGTCGAACGCCTGCAGGGTGTCGCCGCGCTGACGGGGCCAGCGCCGCAGCACCAGTTCTCCAAAGCGGGTTTCGGGCATGGCGGGGGTTCTCCGGGGCGTCGAGGGGGCCGGCATTGTGCCCGTCGAGGCGCAATCTGGCCAGAATATCGGCAGTTGATTCATGGTGGGGTTTAAAACGGTGGCATTCTGAAATTTCGCTGCTAGAATACGCCGCACATTCGGAGTATAGCTCAGCCTGGTAGAGCACTACGTTCGGGACGTAGGGGTCGCAGGTTCGAATCCTGCTACTCCGACCAAATTAAAAAGCCGGCCCTCGCAAGAAGGCCGGCTTTTTTTTGTTTATCGTTTTTTGCGGGAAATTTCCCTCCAGCCGGGGCGCCGTCCAACCCTGGATGAAGCCTGTAGGAGCGACTTCAGTCGCGATCAACGGCGGTGGCATCACTACCCGATCGCGACTGAAGTCGCTCCTACAGAAGGCGCCCCGCCTGTATCTGGGGGCTACCTTTCGAACGTCCTGTTCTCAACTTGAGTCGCTTGGCGGTGATCCTCCACGCCACAGCTCCATCCAACCCTGGATGGAGCCTGTAGGAGCGACTTCAGTCGCGATCAACGGCGGTAGGACACTACCCGATCGCGACTGAAGTCGCTCCTACAAAAGACGCCCCGCCTGTATGTCCCTGGGGGCTACCTTTCGAACGTCCTGTTCTCAACTTGAGCCGCTTAGCGGTGATCCTCTACGCCACGTATTCATCCAACCCTGGATGGAGGCGGTAGGAGCGACTTCAGTCGCGATCAACGGCGGGGGGGCACCACCCCATCGCGGCTGAAGGCGCCCCCACAGTCGCCTCTACAGAAAACGGCCCCCGGGCTTTGAAGGGGGAGAACACCGGGGGGGGGGGTTTCTTGGCGGGTTTTTGGGGGGCGGGCGGGGGTTT
>NZ_VCQT01000020.1 GCF_005938655.1 Alloalcanivorax gelatiniphagus | reverse complement strand
TTCAGTCGCGATCAACGGCGGTAGGACACTACCCGATCGCGACTGAAGTCGCTCCTACAAAAGACGCCCCGCCTGTATGTCCCTGGGGGCTACCTTTCGAACGTCCTGTTCTCAACTTGAGCCGCTTAGCGGTGATCCTCTACGCCACGTATTCATCCAACCCTGGATGGAGGCGGTAGGAGCGACTTCAGTCGCGATCAACGGCGGTGGGACACTACCCGATCGCGACTGAAGTCGCTCCTACAGTCGCTTCTACAGAAGACGTCCCGCGTGCTTAGAAGGTGTAGACCACGGAGGCGGTGGTTTCCTGGTCGGTTTTGTGGGTGCCGGCCGGGACTTCCGAGTCGCGGGTCACCAGGTGGCTGAGACGCAGGGCGAAATGGTCGTTGATGCGCGAGGTCAGCGAGGTCTCGGAACGCAGGGTGGTGTTGTCGTCGGCCACCTCGGTGCTCAGGTCCTGGCGGAACGAAGCGGTGGAGCTGATCTTCCATTTGTAGCTGCCCGCGAAACGGCCGATCAGGCTTTCTTCCTTATCGTCGCAGCTGGAGTAGCCGCTTTCCGGCTCCAGACACTCCAGGCGGTAACCGGGACCGGCTTCCAGATCCAGGGTGTGGGCCGGGGTGTCGATAAAACGGCGACCAAGACCGAGGGCGTAGCTGGCCTGGTATTGGTAGCCGGAGAAGGTGTCCTTGTCGTAGGTCAGGACGTTGAAGATGTAATTGTTGTCCGTCAGCTTGCGGTCCAGTTTGTAGGAGCCGTAGTAACGCTCGGCGGTACGCTCCTCCTCGCCGTCATCGTCCTCGCCCACGGTGTTGACGCTTTCCAGCTTGGCGGTCTGGCGCCAGTTCAGGCCCTCATGGGTGGCATTGGCCTTGCCAACGATAGACTCGGAGCTGCTGTTGCCGCTCTTGAGCAGGTAGGAGGCTTCCACCTCGATGTCCCAGGCGCGCTCTTCCGCGCTCTCCTGATCCGCGTTCTCCGCCTCCTGGGCGAGGGACAGCACCGGCACCATGGCCACGCCGCAGGCCGCCAGGGCCAACCAATTTTTGCGCATTACTCCTCCAATTCTCAGTACCCGCGAAATCGCCATAGGGTGATGGCACGCGGGGCAATTATGCGTAAAGGCGCCGGAGGCCTGTACCCGCGGCGCACTTTTTTACAATTCAACACCGAAGCGATGCAATCCCCCGCCGATGCCGTCACGCTTTGGGGAACCGGGCCCGCTGCGGGTATACTGCGCGCCTTACGAATCCTCAGGAGCCTTTCATGACCGCCCCTCGACGCCGCGACGCCCTTAATGCCCTGCTCCGTGATCGCATCGTGATCCTGGACGGCGGCATGGGCACCATGATCCAGCGACTCAAGCTCAGCGAGGAGCAATACCGGGGCAGCGAATACGCGGACTGGCACTGCGACCTGAAAGGCAACAACGATCTGCTCAGCGTCACCCAGCCGGAGATGATCGAGCAACTGCACCGGGATTATCTGAACGCCGGGGCCGACATCGTCGAGACCAACTCCTTCAACAGTACGTCCATCGCCATGGCGGACTACGATATGCAGGATCTGGTCCATGATATCAACCTGGCCGCCGCCCGGGTGGCCCGGCGCGCCGCCGACGCGGTGGCCACCGCCGAGCGGCCCCGCTTCGTGGCCGGGGTGCTGGGCCCCACCAACCGCACCGCCAGTATCAGCCCGGACGTGAACGACCCCGGTTTCCGCGCGGTGAGCTTCGACCAGCTGGTGGCGGCCTACCGGGAGGCCACCCATGCCCTGGTGGAAGGCGGCGTGGATCTGATCCTGATCGAAACCATCTTCGACACCCTGAACGCCAAGGCGGCGGTGTTCGCGGTGGACCAATACGCCTACGAAAACGATCTGGATCTGCCGGTGATGATCTCCGGCACCATCACCGACGCCTCCGGCCGTACCCTCACCGGCCAGACCACCGAGGCGTTCTACAACTCCCTGCGCCACGCCCGGCCGCTGTCCATCGGCCTCAACTGCGCGCTGGGGCCCATGGAACTGCGGCCCTATGTGGAGGAACTGTCGCGGATCAGCGAGTTCCCGGTGTCCGCCCACCCCAACGCCGGCCTGCCCAATGAGATGGGCGAGTACGATCTGGACGCGGCCACCATGGCCAAGGAGATTCGCGGCTGGGCGCAGAAAGGCTTTCTCAACATCATCGGCGGCTGCTGCGGCACCACCCCGGAGCACATCCAGGCCATGGCCGAAGCGGTGGCGGATTGCGCCCCCCGTGCCCTGCCGGACATCGAGGTGCAGTGCCGGCTGTCCGGCCTGGAGCCGTGCAACATCGCCCCGGAGTCGCTGTTCGTCAACGTGGGTGAGCGTACCAACGTCACCGGTTCCAAGCGCTTTCTGCGGCTGATCAAGGAAGAGGATTACGACACCGCCCTGGACGTGGCCCGGGACCAGGTGGAAAACGGCGCCCAGATCATCGACATCAACATGGACGAAGGCATGTTGGAGTCCAAGGAGTGCATGGTGCGCTTCCTGAATCTGGTGGCGTCCGAGCCGGAAATCTCCAAGGTGCCGATCATGATCGACTCCTCCAAGTGGGAGGTGATCGAGGCCGGCCTGAAGTGCATCCAGGGCAAGGGCGTGGTGAATTCCATCTCGCTCAAGGAAGGCGAAAAGCAGTTTCTCGACCAGGCCCGCCTGATCCGCCGTTACGGCGCCGCCACCGTGGTGATGGCCTTCGATGAGAACGGCCAGGCGGAAAGCCGCTCCGAGAAGGTGCGCATCTGTACCCGCGCCTACAAGCTGCTTACCGAGGAAGTGGGCTTCCCGCCGGAAGACATTATCTTCGACCCCAACATCTTCGCCATCGCCACCGGCATCGAGGAACACAACAACTACGCGGTGGACTTTATCGAGGCGGTGGCGGAGATCAAACGCACCCTGCCCCACGCGCTGATCTCCGGCGGCGTGTCCAACGTGAGCTTCTCGTTCCGGGGCAACAACCCGGTGCGCGAGGCGATCCACGCCGTGTTCCTGTACCACGCCATCAAGGCCGGCATGGACATGGGCATCGTCAATCCTTCGCAGCTGGCGATCTATGCGGACATCCCCGAGGAACTGCGTAACGCGGTGGAGGACGTGGTGCTCAACCGCCGCGAGGACGGCACCGAGCGGCTGCTGGATCTGGCCGAGCAGTACCGGGGCTCCGGCGACAAGGAGGTCAAGAAGGAAGACCAGGAATGGCGCTCCTGGCCGGTGGAGAAGCGGCTGGAGCACGCCCTGGTCAAGGGCATCACCGAACACGTGGAAGACGACACCGAGCTGGCCCGGCAAAACGCGGAGCGCCCGCTGCACGTGATCGAAGGCCCGCTGATGGACGGCATGAACGTGGTCGGCGACCTGTTCGGCGAGGGCAAGATGTTCCTGCCCCAGGTGGTGAAATCCGCCCGGGTGATGAAGAAGGCGGTGGCCTATCTGCTGCCGTTCATGGAGAAAGAAAAGGAAGAACTGGGCACCCAGGACGAATCCAATGGCCGCATCCTGATGGCCACGGTAAAAGGCGACGTGCACGACATCGGCAAGAACATCGTCGGCGTGGTGCTGCAGTGCAACGGCTACGAGGTCATCGACCTGGGCGTGATGGTGCCCTGCGACAAGATCCTGGACACCGCCAAAAAGGAAAACGTGGACATCATCGGCCTGTCCGGCCTGATCACCCCGTCCCTGGACGAGATGGTCCATGTGGCCAGTGAGATGGCCCGGCTGGGCATGGATTTGCCGCTGATGATCGGCGGCGCCACCACCAGCCGCATCCATACCGCCGTGAAGATCGATCCCCAGTACCAGCAGCCGGTGGTGCACGTGGCCGACGCCTCCCGGGCGGTGGGCGTGGTGTCTCGGCTGCTGTCGCAGACCCAGCGCGACGATTACGCCGCCGAGATCAAAAGCACCTACGAGGGGCTGCGCGAGCGCCGCAAGCAGCAGCAGGTGGACCGGACCCTGGTGTCCATCGACGACGCCCGCGCCAACCGCTTCCAGCCGGACTGGAGCGACTACACGCCGCCGGAGCCGCGGGTTCAGGGCCTTAAGGTGTTTGATGACTACCCGCTGGAAGACCTGGTGGAGCGCATCGACTGGACGCCGTTCTTCCGCTCCTGGGAACTGGCCGGCAAGTTCCCGCGCATCCTGGACGACGAAGTGGTCGGCGAGGAAGCCACCAAGCTGTACCACGACGCCCGCGCCATGCTGGAGAAAATCGTCGCCGAAAAATGGCTCACCGCCCGGGGCGTGATCGGCTTCTGGCCGGCGCAGTCGGACATGGACGATATTCTGCTGTATCGCCAGCCCGGCGACGCGGAGCCGTTCATGACCCTGCACCACCTGCGCCAGCAACTGGACCGCAAGAAAAACGACAAGCCCAACTACGCCCTCAGCGATTTCATCGCCCCGAAGGACAGCGGCAAGCAGGACTGGCTGGGCGGCTTCGCGGTGACCGCCGGCATCGGCATCGACGAGCACGTGCAACGCTTCGAAGCGGACCACGACGACTACAGCTCGATCATGCTCAAGGCCCTGGCCGACCGCCTGGCGGAAGCCTTCGCCGAGCGCATGCACGAGCGGGTGCGCAAGGAATACTGGGGCTACGACGCGGACGAAACCCTCAGCAACGACGAGATGATCTCGGAAAAATACCGGGGCATCCGCCCGGCCCCCGGCTACCCGGCCTGCCCGGACCACACCGAGAAAGCGCTGCTCTGGGAACTGCTGGAACCGGAGAAAAACGCCGGCATGACGCTCACCGAATCCTACGCCATGCTCCCGGCGGCGGCGGTCTCCGGCTGGTACTTCGCCCACCCGGAAGCCCGCTACTTCGGCACCGGCAAACTGGCCCGCGACCAGATGGACGACTACGCCAACCGCAAAGGCATGACCCGCAAGAACATCGAAAGGATGGTGCCGCATTTGCTGGGGTATATTGAGGATTGAGGTCGCGGCGGGTCGCGGCGGATCGCGGCTGAAGCCGCTCCTACAAGGCCCACCGGCGTGCTTTTGTAGGAGCGGCTTCAGCCGCGATCAGGCCCAGTTGAAAGTTCAAAGTTGAAAGTTGAAACGCGGGCTGGGCCGTGGGGGATTGGAAGGCCGTGCCCGCGCTTGCTACAAGCTTCAAGCTTCAACGGGGCCTGAGGTACCGGCACGGTCCTGCTTGTAGCTTGAAGCTTGTAACTTGCAGCCCGGCGCGGGCACGGCGCATCAGCCCGCAAAACGCTCAACCGCGTTTCAACTTTCAACTTTCAACTCCCCCACCCCCAACGTCCCAACCTCCCCGTCCAACACCCCCGTCTGCCCATCCACAACGCTATGAACGACGTCGCTGACGGCCCAGACCGCCGGGATCGCGCAGGCGGTGGCGAGGCTGGCGGCGGCGTTGGCGGGGTCGCGGCCGGCGATGACCAGGGCGCCGGCCTGGGCCAGCCAGGGCACCCAGCTCGGGTCCACCTGATCCACCACCACGATGTCACCGGGCTGCAGGCGGTTCAGACCCCAGGCGCTGCACAGCCGGCGCAGGGGGCCGGTGACCTGGCCGGGCACCAGGCCGGCGCCGCGCAGTACCGGGCTGGGCCGCCCGCCTCCGCCAAAGCCGAAGCCGATGCGGTCCATCTTCCAGTCAGGGGCACCGGCGTGGGCGTCTTCCAGATAGCGGACCTTGCGCTGGCCGAGCACTTCGCCGGCGGCGGAGGCCGGCGTGCGCCGCTCCATCCATAGCTGCCAAAGCTCGTCGAAATAGAGAAAGAAGACGTCATCCGGGTGCGCCAGCAGCCCTTCGCTGACCAGCACCGAGGCCAGGTCCCGCAGCAGGCGGCGCAGCCGTTCGCCCAGGTCGAAGCGCAGCCGCCGGGCCCGCCGCCAGGCCGGCAGCACCGCCGCCAGGGCCGGTTCCGGCGGCGGCGCCCGGTCGTCCAGGGTGCGGGCGGCGGGCCGCAGGCTCTGCCATTGAGCCGGTTTTTCCCGCAGCGGGGCGTGCACCGGGTCGGCGCCGGGACGCAGCTCGCTTTGCTCCAGGCGCTCTTTGTCGCCCGCCAGCACCGCCTCCAGCACCTCGTATTCCTGGCTGTCCAGCAGCGCCGTCAGCGGCAGCGGCGGGCGCCGCCCCACCAGGGCATCGGGCAGCATCAGATAGGCCAGTTCACCGTCCAACCGCGCCAACCGCTCACCCAGCCGGTCCAAGGCCATCAGGCCCCGCCACAGCCGTTCCCGGTCCGCCGGCGGCGGCCGCCAGCGGCGCAGGCGTCGCTGGATGGCCGCCAGCTCCAGACCCAGGCGCCAGCGGCGCGCCGGGCCCGGCGGCGGGGGCCGGGCGGTTTCCGGGCGCGGCGGCAGCCAGGCCGGCGGCACCTTGTCGGCGGCCCCGGGATGGCGGGCCAGCAGCCGGCGGAAGAATTCAGCGTTGCAGTAGAGATGGCTCTGCTGGCGCCGGTAGGGCTCCACCCGGGCCAGGTCGGTCCAGCCCCGGCGGGCCGCCAGCGGCGCCCAAAAGTGGGTTTTCAGCCAGCGCCCCGCCAGGGTGTACCACAGCGGCGTCACCGCCTGGTTGAACAGGGCCGGCGCGGCGCGCCGCACCCACACTTCCTCGGGCACCGGCAGCGAGCCCACCGGCAGGGTCTGCAGCAGCCACAGGGTGTCGCCGTCGAACACCCATTCGCCGGCCTGGGGCCGGTCGAACAGCTGTTTCAGTTGCTCACCCAGGGCCAGCAACCGCTGGCCGCCGACCACTTCATCCAGGGGCTCGCTCTGCGCCTCGCCCCGGTAGACCAGCCGGCCTTCGTCATCGAAGATCAGGCGCTGGCGCTCGGCGCCACCGTCCACCACCCCTTCCACCACCATGTGGGAAAGGTCCTGGCGCAACGGATGGCGGGTGAACAGCACCCCGGCGGCGCGCTGGCGCGGCAGCGCCTGCACCACCACCTGCGCGGGCGCGGACGGGCGCCGGAACACGGTGATCAGCGCCGCCGCCAGGGCTTCGTCGGAATCCAGGTTAAGCAGGCTTTCCCGCTGGGAGTGTTCGTTCATGGCGCCCTGGTGCAACACCCAGTAGCGCTCGCCACTGAACAGCTCCGGCAAGGCGGCCAGGTAGTCGATCAGGCCGTGGCGGTCCAGGTCGATCACGTCGCCACGGTCGATCCGCCAGCTGGGCGGCACCGGCAGCCCCCGGGCGGCCCAGCGCTGCACGTTCTCACCACCGTCCGGGTCGGCGGGCAGTACTTGCATGCTCATGGAATGGAATACTTATCGGTGTGGTTCTCGAAGCCGCCGGGCCAACCAGAGCCCGCCCCCATACAGCATTGGCGTGAGTACCAGGGTGCCCCCCACCAGCACCACGGCAATGCCGCCAAACAGCGCCGGCGCCTTCATCAGGGTGCTCATCAGCGAATCCTGCCAATAGAAGAACCATTCATGGTCGGCGGGAAACAACCAGATGTGAAACTGGTAGAACACCTTGGTGGGGCCGGACACCAGCAGCCAACCTAACATAGCCAGCAACGGGCTCACAGCGACCAGTGCCCGTCCCCGCCATCCCGGCCGGGGGGCGCCGGCGGACAGCCAGGCCAGCGGCAGCCACAGCACCAGCGCCAACCAGAACGCCACCCGCCCCCGGTCGATCAGGTGGGCCACATCGCGCAGATGCAGCACTTCCGCGTGGCGTAACAGGGGAATACGGCGGCCGTCCCGGTCCTGGTAGGCCAGCGCTTCCAGGCCCCGGCCACCGTCGTGCACCGCCACCCGGATATCATGGAACAACGCCTGATGCTGGTGGGCATCCAGGCGTTCGAAATCGCGGCGGTGGTAACGGTTGAGCGGCCCGTAGTGATCGATGTGGGCACCGATCTCCAGTTGCTGGTACCAGAACGGGTAGCCGTAGTCGGCCTGGGCGTACAGGCCCCAGGTGAGGCCCAGGGCCAGCACCAGGCTGGCCAGGCCATAGCCGAACCAGAGCGCCAGGGCCAGGGCCGGCTTCATTGAGCGGGTCGGCTCATGCAACGGGCTCACTCAATTCAACGGGTAAGCGTGGCCCGCAGGGAGGCGGTGCCGGATTTGTCGCCGGCGCTCATTTCCAGGGTGGCCAGGGTGAGCCCCTGCTCTTCCAGGGATTGCAGCCATAACAACAGGGCGCTGGCTTCCTGGTTTTCCAGTTGCACCCGCACCGAGTCGTTGCCGCTGGGGGTGAAACCGCGCAGGGTCAGCCCGTAGTTCTGCGCCGAGCGGCTCACTTCGCTGACCCAGTTGCTGCCCAGCTGGGTGGTGCCGGGCTTGCCACCGCCCCGGGCGGCGCGCACCGCGTCCGCGTTGGCCTCGATCCAGGCCAGGGTCTGCTGATTGGAGAGATAACGCTGGCGGGCGTCCTGGCGGGCGTTCCAGCTGGGCTGCCAGATCAGCCAGTAGACCACCGCCACCGCCAGCAGCACCGCCAGCAGTTGCAGAATGCGCTGCTCGCGGGGTTCCCGGTCCTGGAACCAGGTGACCGCCGGAGCCAGCCGTTTGTTCAGTTGCGAGCGACCTTCTCTGAGTCGTTGTTTCATCCCGCCTGCTCCACCTTGACCCGCGCGGTGACGCCGCTGGCGCCGTTGCGGTAGTTGGCGATGGTGGCGCGCACGCCCTTCTGCTGAAGGGCGGTTTGCAGTTTTTCCACCTGGTCGTATTCCTTGGCGCCCAGATCCAGCACCAGGCTGCCGTCGCGCTGGTCGAACTGGATGCGCTTGGGTTCCACCTCACTGCCGGACAGGGTGGTGGCCACCGCCGGCAGCACCGCGAACAGGGTACTGCCGCCGGCCTCACCGGCGCCCAGGCGCGCCAGCCGCGCCTCGAACTGGCGCCGCAGGCCGGAGGTGGCCCGGTCGCCGGGGAACAGGGACTGGTACAGTTGGGCGGCGTCGGCGAAGGCCTGGTCGGCGGCCTGCTGATAGCGCCACTGCTGGGCCCAGATGGCCGCCAGGGCGATCAGGAACACCGCCGCCGCCAGCCCCATCACCGGTTTCCAGGGGTCCCAGGGGGACGGCCCGGCACGGCGGGTCTGGCGCGGCGCGTAGGCGCCCTGCAGCACTTCCACGCCGCGCTCGGCGGCCAGGCCGGCGCGCAGCCGGTCGCACAGGGTCTGGTCGTCCTCGATGCGGGTGAACGGCCGCTCCTCGTCTTCGTGCAGGGCCATCAGGGCGTCGCGCTGCTCACCGTCGGCCACCAGGGCCTGGTCGCGCTCCAGAATCAGGGCGCCGCGCTCCGGCACGTTGATCAGTACCGGGGTTTCCGGCGCCAGCAGGTCCGCGTCCACCTTCAGCGCGGTGGGCCGCACGCCGGCCTCGTGGCACAGCGCCAGCAAGGCGTCCAGATCCACGCGGTTGATCACCACCACCGGGTAGTTCCCCTGTTCCGGCTTGCCGGTGGCGAACCACAGCTGCTCCGGAGCGTCCAGCAGCTGCTCCTCCAGCAAATACGGCAGCACCCGCTGCAGATGGCGGGCCTGTTTGCGGCTCAGGGCCACCTGGGTAAGCAGTGCCTCGGCGCTGGTGATCACCAGATTCGCGCCGGCGCCGTCCTGGTGGCGCAGCGCCTCGCCCAGCGTGGTCCGCTGCGGCGGCTCGCCGGCCACGGTCTGGTACAGCACGGCGGCGGTGTCGAGTCCTTCCGCCTGGTGCTGGCTGAATGCCCCCGGGGCCAGATAGATCAAAGCTGATTCGGCCAAAATAGGTGTCCTTTACGTCCCTGGAATACTGTCTATCACATTGTTGTTGTCATCGCCCGCATTGTAGAAGGGATTGCAGGCGGGTTCGAGCGGCGCCAACAGCGGTTTGATCTGCCGGCTGTAGACCCGGGTGCCGTTGGCGCCGCCACCGGAGGCCCGCCGCACCCGGCTGACCAGACGGCTGAGATCGCCGGCCACTTCCACATCCACCATCACCTGGAAATACTCGCTGGATACCCCCAGGCGCTCGCTGAGCTGCTGCTTCTGGGCTTCGTCCAGGTCGGCGAACGGCGCCTGCTGCATCAGGGTGGCCACGTCGGCGATCGGCTCTTCCCGGCGCATTTTCTCCACCAGCTTGGCACCCTCGCCGCCGGTGTACAGCCCCAGCACCGCGTCCAGCACCGGCACCGGCGCGGTGTTCACGTTCAGTTTGGTGTCCACCGGCAGCGCCGTGAACAGGCCCCACATGGCCGCGTCCGGGAACAGGTCGGCGACCCGGAAGTCGCGCAGGGCACGCAGTTCCGATTCGTGGGCGGCGGGCATATTGGGCGTGCGGCTGAGCCGGTATTCCGCGTCCTCGGCGCCTTCCACCGCGTCCACCAGGTTGTTGCTGTCGAGCCAGTCGGCCATCTGGTTGGCCAGCAGGCTGGCCCGGCTCGGGTCCGGCAGGGTCTGCTCCAGCAGCCGTTGCAGCATGTCGCGGGCCACATCGTCGCGCTCGAAGCCGGTGCCCTGGGCGTTGACCAGCCAGTTCAGATTGAAGCGGCCCTGCAGGTCCTGAACGCTGGCGCTGAGCACGGCGTCCTCGTAGGGCGTGGGCGGCAGCTCCACCGCCCATTGCTCGTCCAGGCAGTCGTCGATCTGCTCGCCCTCTTCCCGATCCGCTTCCAGGTCGTCGTTCAATCCCTGCAGTGCCACCACTTCGGCGGCCATGGCGATTTGATAGCGTTTGTCCCACTCCAGCAGGTTCTCGGTGCGGGTGCGGAAACGGTCCTGGCGGAACATCACTTCCGTGGTAATTGCCGCGATGATGGCGAACAGCATCAGCACGATAATCAGTGCCATGCCCCGCTGGCGGTGGCGCGCGCTCAGGTGGCCCATGGGTTCACCACGGTGCGGAAGAAGCGGTGCAGCCGCTCCCCGCTTTCCAGTTCGATTTCTACTTCCACGCTCTTCGGCAACCGCTGGGTCCACACCGGCGTGTTCATCATCGCCGGCTCCGGCCAGAATTCCAGCCAGTCCCAGCGGCCGTCCTGGGCCTGGTCCAGATAGCGCACCCGGAACCGCTCCACCTTGTCGAGCAGCACGTCCTGCTGGTATTCGGTGGCCACGTTGGTGTCCAGCACCGGCCAGTAGCGGCGGTACAGTTTGTCGCCCTCCAGGGCGTAGATGACCCGCTGCATTTCGCTGCGACGGCGCAGTTGGAAGGGGTTGGCCCAGCCCAGGCGGGTGAATTCCACATAGTCATCGCGGCCGAAGATGGCCGGCTGGGGGTCGCCGTAGGGGTCGCGCACCGGCCGCGCGATCATCTGCTCGAAATCCAGGGTCAGATAGGTGACCGCCCGTTGCATGTCCTCCAGCTCCGAGGCGCCTTCGCTGAGCATGTCCCGGTTGGCCAGCGCCCGGTTCAGGAACTCCACCGCCAGCACGTAGATCATGGCGAAGATGGCGATGGTCACCAGTACTTCCAGCAGGGTAAAGCCCCGCGCCTTGGAGCGCCTCATCATCCCTCCGTCAGATCCCGGCTGCCGCCGCCGTCACCGCCGCCGGAACCGGAACCGCCGCCGGGGAACGCTTGCCCGTCCTCGGCGGGTTTGCCGATCAGGCTGGCCAGCGTGTACATCATTTCCCGGTGGTCGTCGCCGACGATCTCGCCCACTTCGATATCCACCCGGCGGGTATCCGGGTAGGGCCCGGCGCTGACCGTGGTGCGCACCCACCATTCCCGTTCGCCGACGGTCACGGTGCTGTCGCTGGTGCCGGTGTTGGGCCACTCCTGATAGACCTGCAGCTCCACCAGCTTGTCCGCCGCCACCATGTAGGCGCGGCGGGTGTCGTCGATGGACCGGTAAGCGATGGCGCTGGCCCCCAGGGTCTGGCTCAGGGCGACCATGGCCATGGCCAGGATCGCCACCGCCAGCATCACTTCCACCAGGGTGAAGCCGCGCTGCGCGCCGGCCGGGTGTCGCCCGCTCATCGGTCGCCTCCCAGGAAATCCTCGTCGATCAGTGAATCGTCCGGTTTGTCCTTGGGCGCGGTGAGTTTCTCGTCCGGTTCCTGTTCCGGGTCCCGCACCCGGCCCAGGGCGGTAAGCGCCCGGTCCACTTCCAGATCAATGTCGTTGCGGGAACGGATGGTGAAGGTCACCGGCGTGGTCTCGCCACTGGGGAAGAAGAACACCTGCGGCAGGCTGTCCTCCTGGTCGTCCTGGTCATCCTTGCCCTCCCCGTCCCGGTCGGCCCGCTCCCGTTCCTCGGACAGCAGCCCCCGGTCGTCGCCGAACGGGCTGTCGGTGACCAGCCGTTCCGCCACCTGGTCCAGGCCGAGCTGTTCCTCGTCATCGGTAGGCAGTTCATCGAATTGCCAGGTCAGTTCCAGGGCTTCGGGTAGGCGCCGGGCCTGCAGGCCATTGCCCTGGGCCGGCACGAACCGGCGCTCGCCCACGTCATAGACCAGCGGCGTCCAGCCCTGGTCGGTCAGACGCAGGGCCATCAGCCGGCCGCCGAACAGGCTCTGTTCGTTGAGCAGGGTGAGAGTATCGGACAGCCGCGCCACCTCGCCGTCGAGCTGGCGTTCATCGTCCATCCATACCGGCACCACCAGCACCGCCAGGGAGAGCATGGCGATCAGCCCCACCACCACCAGGATTTCCAGCAGGGTGAAGCCCTGTTGGCGCCGTCCGCCGCGCCGCGTTTCCATGATGGCGATCAGTTGCCCTTGTCGCGCCAGCTGATGTCCGCGTCGGTGCCGTCGCCGCCTTCGGCGCCGTCCGCGCCCAGGGAGTAAAGGTCGAAGGGACCGTCCACGCCGGGGCTGATGTAGACGTATTCATTGCCCCAGGGATCTTCCGGCATGCTCGGCAGGTAGCCGCCTTCCGGCCATTTCTTGGCGGAGGCCGGCCGTTCCACCAGGGCCTTGATGCCCTCCTCGGTGGTCGGGTAGGTGCCGTTGTTGAACTTGTACATATCCAACTGCTGGACGATCCGCGACATATTGGTCTTGGCGATGTCCACCTTGGCCTGTTCCCCCTGGCCGATCACGTTGGGCACGATCATCGCCGCCAACAGCCCGATGATCGCCACCACCACCATGATTTCCAGCAGGGTGAAGCCACCCTGAGCCCGTTGCATCGTTTTCATGATTCACCTTTTGTTGTGTCTGGAGAGACGTCCTTGTGGGCGTGCTCCGCCTAGCCCGCCATGAAGTTGTTCATCTGCATGATCGGCAGCATTACCGCCAGTACGATCAGGATCACGAACCCCGCCATCATCAGCAGCATCATGGGCCCCAGCAGCCCGACCATGGTTTGGACCGTGCTGGTGAGTTCCCGTTCCTGATAATCCGCCGCACGAGAGAGCATGTTGTCCAGCTCGCCGCTGGCTTCGCCACTGGCGATCATCTGCACCAGCATGGGCGGAAAATAGCCGCTGTTTTCCAGTGCCCGGCTGAGGCTGCCGCCTTCGCGCACCCGGGCGGCGGCGTTGACCACCGCCTGGCGGATGGCCAGGTTACCGACCACCTGGGCGGCGATGAACAAGGCATCCACCAACGGCACCCCGGAGCGGCCAAGGATGCCCAGGGTGCTGGCCAGCCGGGCGCTGTCCGAGGCGCGCATCATGGTGCCGATCAGGGGCATGGCGGCCAATCGCCGGTGCACGCGCATGCGGAACGCGGGCTGGCGCATGGCCCGGGTGAAGGCCACCACCGCGCCGATCACCGCCAGCGCCAGCAACCAGCCCCAGGCGCGCACGAAGTCGCTGAGGGCGATCACCGCCACGGTGATGAACGGCAGGGCCTGGTCCCGGTTGGCGAACACCGCCACCATCTTGGGCACCACGAAGGCCATCAGGAAGCCGATCACCAGCGCCGAGAAGATCATGATGAACGCCGGGTAAATCATCGCCTGGCTCACCGAGCGGCCGGTGTCGTCACGGGTTTCCAGATAGTCGGCCAGCTGCTCCAGCACCTGCTCCAGGTGGCCGCTCTGTTCGCCGGCCGCCACCGTGGCCCGGTACATCTCCGGGAAGGCGCGCGGGTACTCGGCCAGCGCCCGGGCCAGGCTGTAGCCCTCCAGCACCTTGCCGCGCACCGCCAGAATGATCTTTTCCACCCGCACATGGCCGGACTGCCGGGCCACCGCCGACAGGGCCTGCTCCACCGGCAGGCCGGACTTGAGCAGGGTGGCCAGCTGGCGGGTAATCAGCGCCTGTTCGCCGCCCTTGAGCTTGCCTGTGGCGGACAGCCGCGCGGATAGCCCGCCGCCACTCTGCCGGTCGCGGGCTTCGGTGACTTCCAGCGGCACCCAGCCCTTGTCGCGCAGTTGCTGGCGAATCTGCCGGGCGCTGTCCGCCTCCAGGGTGCCCCGTTTGACTTTGCCCCGGTGATCCAGGGAGCGGTATTCGAACGCGGGCATCAGTCTTCCTTGGTGACGCGAAGAACTTCTTCGATGCTGGTGTCGCCGGCCAGCACCTTGCGCCAGCCGTCCTCGCGGATGCTCGGCGTCAGGGTGCGGGCGTGCCGGCCCAGGCGCAGTTCGCCGGCCCGTTCGTGGATCAGCTCGCGCATCACATCGTCGATCACCACCAGCTCATAGATACCGGTACGGCCCCGGTAGCCCTGCTGGTTGCAGTGTTCGCAGCCCACCGGGTGGTAGAGGGTGACCTGCTGGTCCGGCGCCAGGCCGAGCAGGGTGCGCTCGCTGTCGCTGGGGGAATAGGCTTGCTTGCAGTCGTCACAGAGCACCCGCACCAGCCGTTGGGCCAGGGAACCGAGCAGCGAACTGGACAGCAGGAACGGCTCGATGCCCATGTCCTGCAACCGGGTCACCGCGCCCACCGCGGTGTTGGTGTGCAGTGTGGACAGCACCAGGTGACCGGTGAGTGATGCCTGCACCGCGATTTCGGCGGTTTCCAGGTCGCGGATCTCGCCCACCATCACCACGTCCGGGTCCTGACGCAGGATCGCCCGCAGCCCGCGGGCGAAGGTCATGTCCACCTTGGTGTTGACCTGGGTCTGGCCGATGCCCTCGAGCTGGTACTCGATGGGGTCCTCGACGGTGAGGATATTGCGGGTGGCGTCGTTCAGTTCGGTGAGCGAGGCGTACAGGGTGGTGGTCTTACCGGAACCGGTGGGGCCGGTGACCAGAATGATGCCGTGGGGTTTGTGGATCAGCTCGCGCATCAGGTTGTCGCACACTTCGCCCATGCCCAGGTGAGACACCTGCAGGCGGCCGGCCTGCTTGTCGAGCAGACGCAGCACCACCCGCTCGCCGTTGCTGGACGGCATGGTGGACACCCGCACGTCCACGTCGCGGCCACCCAGGCGCAGGGAAATACGGCCATCCTGGGGAATCCGTTTTTCGGCGATGTCGAGCCGCGCCATTACCTTGATGCGCGATACCAGCAGCGGCGCCAGCTCCCGTTTCGGGGTCAGCACCTCGCGCAGCACGCCGTCCACGCGCATGCGCACCACCAGACGTTTTTCGAAGGTCTCGATGTGGATATCGGAGGCGTTCTCGCGGATCGCTTCCTGGAACAGGGCGTTGATCAGGCGGATGATCGGGGCATCGTCTTCCTGCTCCAGCAGGTCCGAGGTCTCCGGCAGCGAATCCGCCAGGCTGGCCAGGTCCAGGCCCTCCAGGTTGTCGGCGGCCTCGGCGGCGGCGCCGCGCTGTTGTTCATAGGTCAGCGCCATGGCGGCGGAGAAGGCGCCCTCGTCCATGCGCTGGATCGGCGGCAGCCTGCCCAGCCAGCGCTGTACCTCGGCCAGGGCCTGCAGGGACACATCCTGCCGGCAGCACAGCTCCTTGCGGCCGTCCTTTTCCCTCAGCAGCACCCCGAAGCGGCGCGCGAACCCATACGGCAACAGTTGCGGCCCGCCGTTGTCCTCCGCCAGTTCGGTATGCTCAACCACTGCTTCGCTCATAACCCCTCAATATCCTTCAATACCGTTCCATAAGTATTTCTATTATCTCGCCATTGGCGTCGGAGAGCTCCAGAAACTGGAAGCCGGCGTGGTATTCGCCCGGTTCGTCCAGGCCCTCGCTCCATACCACCCGGGCGTTGAAGCTCATGGTATTGACGCCACCGATCTGGTCCGGCAACACCATGCCCAGCTCCAGCTGCTCCCCCGGCGCCACGTCGCGGCGCAGCAATAATTTGAAGCCGCCAACGCTCAGGTTGATCAGCCTGCCCACATTACCACCGGTGCCGCGATCGAACACCACCAGTTCATGGAACATGCGCTTGCGCGGCTGGCCACGGCGCTCCCGGCGGCCGTCGCCGGCGCCCTCCTCGTCCCGGCGTCGCAACATGAATACCACGCCGGTGAAGGCGCCGCACTCACGTCGTACCGGGTTGGCATGGACGAGCAAGGGTAACGGCTGTTCATGACCATCCGGATACAGGTCCAGGCTGCCCTCCCAGTGCCGGCCTTCGGCGCACGGCGGCGGCAACGGTCCGCACCAGGCCGGGCTGTCCCCTTGCGCCAGCAGGGCGCTCACCGGCTGGCCCAGCAGCGCGTCCCGGTCGCTATTGAGCAGCGCCGCCGCCGAGGCATTGCTGAAGCTCACCAGGCCGTCCGCGTCGGTGCCGATCACCGCCTCGCCCAGGGCGTGCAGCAGGCGCTCGTTCTCGTCCTTGAGACGCTTCATCTGTACCACCGCCTGCTGCAATTTGCGACGTTGCCGGTCCAGTTGCAGGAATACATTGACCTTGGCGTCGAGGATCTGTTCATCCACGGGCTTGAACAAATAGTCCACCGCGCCGGCTTGATACCCCTGGAACACGAAGGTCCGTTCCTTGGAAATGGCGGTGACGAAAATGATCGGGATATGGCGGGTCTTGCGGTTCTGGCGCATCAGCCGCGCCACCTCGAAGCCATCCATCTCGGGCATCTGCACGTCCAGCAAAACCAGCGCGAAATCGTGCTTCAGGGCCAGGGCCAGGGCTTCGTTGCCGGATTGCGCCATGATCAGCTGGCGGCCCTCCCCCTCCAGCAACGCTTCCATGGCGATCAGGTTTTCCCGGTGGTCATCGACGACCAGGATATTCTGCTTAATCATTGCGCAAGCCAACCCCGCTGTTCACTTGTCTTGCCACCTGATCTTCTGACTGATTTTTTGTCAGACTTTCCACCAGCCAGGGCCCGATCCGCTCCAGATCCAGCACCTCAGCGGCGGCGCCCAGGGCGATGGCCGCCTCCGGCATGGCCGGCGCTTCGCTGCTTTGCGGTGACTGCACCAGGGTGCGGCCGCCGCGCCGGCGGATGTAATCCAGCCCGGCGGAGCCGTCCTCATTGGCGCCGGTCAGCACCACGCCCAGGGTCTGGTCGCCATATACATGGCCCGCGGAGAAGAACAGTTCATCAATCGACGGCCTGGAAAAATGCACCGGCCGATAAACGGTCAAGGCGACGGTATGGTCCCCGTTGACCAGCATGTGATAACCCGGTGGCGCCACGTAGATATGGCCGGCCCGGATCGTTTCCTTATCGTTCGGCGCCACCACCGGCGGGCGGCAGTAGCGCGACAGCAACCAGGCCAGCCGGTTGTCGGCGCTGGCGTTCTGATGCTGGACCAACATGATGGCGGCGGGCAGCCCCTCCGGCAAGCTGGAAAGAATACGCGAGTAGGCGTTCAGTCCGCCCCAGGAGGCGCCCATCACCACCATCTTGATCGGCCTGGCCATGGCCGTTCACCGCCGCCACGGGGACCGCGGATTCATTCCTGCCCTCCCCGGTTGCGTTTTTCCGCCTCGTAGGCGGCGCGGTGGGCCTGGGCTTCCTTGAGCTTGGCCTGCAGTTCCCGGCGCTGGCGGTCCAGCTGCAGGAAGAAGTTCACCTTGCTCTTGAGGATCAGCGGGTCCAGCGGCTTGAACAGATAATCCACCGCCCCCGCCTGGTAGCCCTTGAAGACGTACTTCTTTTCCTTGCTGATGGCGGTGACGAAGATAATCGGTATGGTCTGGGTGTCCTTGCGCTGGCGCATCAGTTCGGCCACCTCGAAACCGTCCATGCCCGGCATCTGCACATCCAGCAGCACCAGGGAAATGTCCTCCTTCAGCAGAATTTTCAGCGCGTCCTGGCCGGACTCGGCCTTCAACAGGGTTCGCCCTTGGTCTTCCAGAATGGCCTCCAGGGAGACCAGATTGGCGGGCTGGTCATCGACCAGCAACAGTTTCTGCTCGATCATGATTTTTCTCGAACTCAGGCGTTATGACGCAGTTGACGCTTGCGGAAAATCCGCATCGCTTTGTTGACCACCTCGAAGGCATCCTCGTCACCGCAGAAACGCAGGCTCTCCTTGGTACCGAGACACAGGAAACCGCCCAGGTCCAGGCTCTCGCCAAACAGGCGAAATACCCGCTGTTGCAGCGTGCGGTCGAAATAGATGAGAACGTTGCGGCAGAGTATCACATGCATTTCTCCGAACACCTGGTCGGTGGCCAGGTCGTGGTCGGCGAACACGATATTGCGCTTCAGGCACTGCTCCATGATCACGCTGTCGTAGCGGGCGGTGGCGTAGTCGCTGAGCGAGCGGCGGCCGCCGGCGCGCCGGTAGTTGTCCGCGTATTGTTTGAAGGCGTGGATCGGATAGATGCCCTTGCGGGCCGCCGCCAGCACGTTCTTGTCGATGTCGGTGGCATAGAGCATGGCCCGGTCGTACAGGCCCTCCTCTTCCAGCAGGATGGCCATGGAGTAGATTTCCTCGCCGGTGGCGCAGCCCGCGTGCCAGATCTTGATAAACGGAAAGGTCTTCAGCACCGGCACCACCTCTTCGCGGAACGCCTTGTAGAACTCCGGGTCCCGGTACATCTCGGTGACGTTGACGGTGAGGTCGTTGAGCAGGGTGACGAAGAACTGCCGGTCGCGCAGCACCCGGTCGGTCATCTGCATCACCGTGGCGAAGCCGGACATGGTCAGCCGGTGCATCACCCGGCGGCGGATCGAGGCCTGGCTGTAGGAACGGAAATCGTAGCCGTAGAGCTGGTAGATGGCCTCCAGCAGCAGGCGGATTTCAATGTCTTCCAGGTGCACCTGATCATCGCTGATCGACGGGTCCGTAGCCACGGCCGGGTCTCCGTTCATTTGTGCAGCCACACCCGCAACAGCGAGGTCAGCTTGCTCATGTCGATGGGTTTGGAGCAGTAGTCGTTGGCGCCGGCGTCCAGGCATTTGGCGCGGTCGTCCTTCATCGCCTTGGCGGTGAGCGCCAGGATCGGCAGCGCCGCGAATCGCGGCTGCTGGCGGATATGGCCCATGGCTTCATAGCCGTCCATTTCCGGCATCATGATGTCCATCAGCACGATGTCGTAGTCCGGGCTTTCGTTGAGTGCATCCAGGGCCTCCCGGCCGTTGTTGGCGATGCTGATCTCGAAACCCAGCTCCTCCAACTGGGCGGAAAGCGCATAGATGTTGCGCATATCGTCGTCCACCAGCAGCAGCTTCTTGCCCTCGAAGATGTCGTCGCGGTGCTCGATCATCTCCGGGTTGCCGCGCCGGTGGGACGGCAGCGTGGATTCCAGCCAGTGCAGGAACAGGGACGCCTCGTTGAGCAGCCGTTCATGGGAGCGCTCGGTCTTGAGGATGATGCGGTCGGCGTATTTGCGCAGCCGCGCTTCCTCGTCCCGGGTCAGGTCCTTGCCGGTGTAGATCACCACCGGCACCGCCTCGTACTGATCATTGGCGTGCAGTCGCTCCAGCAGCTCGAAACCGCTCATGTCCGGCAGCGTCAGGTCCAGGATCATGCAATCGAAGACGGTCTCGCCCAGGGCCGCCAGGGCCTCGGCGCCGCTGGTCACGGCGGTGATCCGCACCCCTTTCTGGTCGAACAACTCGCGGATGCTCTGGTGCTGGATCTCGCTGTCCTCCACCACCAGCAGCCGGCGCACATTGGTTTCAATGGCGGTTTCGATCTTGGCGAACGCCTTGAGTATCTGTTCCTGGTTCACCGGCTTGGCCAGGAAATCGATGGCGCCCAGTTCCAGCGCTTTGTTGCGTTCGTCCTTGCCGGACAGAAAGTGCACCGGAATGTCCTGGGTGCGCGGGTCCGCTTTGAGTTTCTCCATCACTTCCCAGCCGTCCATGCCGGGCAGGCCGATGTCGAGAATAATGGCGCTGGGCCGGTGGCGGCGGGCGTATTCCAGACCGCTTTCGCCGTCGTTGCAGATGCGGCTTTCCAGACCATAGTCGGCGGCCAGGTCCACCAGCACATTGGCGAATTCCCGGTCGTCCTCCACCACCAGCACGGTTTTCTCGCGGACCACATAGTCATCGTCGGTTGTCTGGAACGGCAGGTTGGGCGCGGTGTGGGCCTCGGCGTTGGCGCCCACGTCCATGTCCACGCCCAGGTCCGCCTCGCCATCGGCGCGCGCCTGCTCCGCCGACCCTTCCGGCAGATACAGGGTAAAGGTGGCGCCCTGCCCCGGGCCGTCGCTGTGCAGGCCGATTTCGCCGCCCAGCAGCCGCGCCAGTTCCCGGGAGATGGTCAGGCCCAGCCCGGTGCCGCCGTACTTGCGGCTGGTGGTGCCGTCGGCCTGCTGGAACGCCTCGAAGATCAGTTTCTGTTTGTCCTCGGGGATGCCCACGCCGGTGTCGGTGACCGAGAATTTCAGGGTGCTGGCCCGGTCCAGCCGCCCCGGTACCCGCTCGTCCGCCAGGGGACGGTGGATGCCCAGGGTCACCGAGCCGTCGTCGGTGAACTTGAGGGCGTTGGACAGCAGGTTCTTGATGATCTGTTCCAGCCGCTGGCGGTCGGTGTAGAAGTTGGCCGGCAGGTCGCCGCCCAGGGCCACCCGAAATTCCACGCCCCGGTTTTCCGCCACATGGGAGAAATGCCGGCGGAAGTGGTCGCCCAGTTCCGACGGGGCGATGGGGTCCACCACCACGTCCATCTTGCCCTCCTCGATCTTGGAGATATCGAGGATGTCGTTGATCAGCGACAGCAGGTCGGCGCCGGCGGAATGGATCACCTGGGCGTGCTCCACCTGCTTCTCGTCCAGATTGCCTTTTTTGTTCTGGCCCAGGGCGTTGGACAGAATCAGAATCGAGTTGAGCGGCGTGCGCAGCTCATGGGACATGGTGGACAGGAACTGGGATTTGTAGCGGGACGACAATTCCAGTTCCTTGAGCTTGTCTTCCAGTTCCCGGTGCAGCAGCTCCAGCTCCTGGTTCTTGTCGGCCATTTCGGTTTTCTGCTCACCGAGCAGTTTGGCCTGGGCCTCCAGTTCCTCGTTGGTGACGCGCAGTTCCTCCTGCTGGGCCTGCAGGGATTCCTCCGAGGCGCGCAGGGCCTGGGTCTGCGATTCCAGTTCCTCGTTGATGGCGCGCAATTCTTCCTGTTGCTGTTGCAGGCGGGACTCCGAGGCGGACAGCTCCATGGCCTGTTCTTCCAGGTCCTGGTTGACCCGGGCCATCTCCTCCTTCTGCTCCTGCAACGCGGTGGCCTGCTCGCGGGTGCGCTCCAGCATGGCCGCCAGCCGCACCCGGCTCTGGGCACTGTGCAGCGCCACCCCGATCACCGCGGCGCCCTGCTCCAGGAACGCCAGCGCCTGGTCGCCAAAGCGTTCGAAGGCGCCCACCTCCAGCACGCCCTTCAGTTCGCCGTCGTGCAATACCGGCAGCACCACCACATTACGCGGCACCGCCTGGCCGGTGCCGGAACCCACGATCATGTAGTCCTCCGGCACTTCCTCCAGCACGATGCTCTGCTTTTCCAGGGCGCACTGGCCGACCAGGGATTCGCCCAGGGCGAACTCGTTGGCCATGTGTTTGCGGCGTTGCATGGCATAGGCGCTGCTCAGCCTGACCCGGGCGCTGTCCTCGTCCCAGGTATAGAAAGCGCCCACCTGGGCCTCCAGGGCCGGCACCAGATAGCCAAGCAGGTTGCGGCCCAGCTGCTCCAGGGTCATCTCGCCGCGCATCAGCGCGTTCAGTTCCGCCAGCTGGTTCTTGATCCGCTCCTGGCGCTGCTGTTCCTCGGTGCGCGCCTTCAGGGCGTCGCGCATCTTGCGGATGGCGCGGATCAGATGGCCGGTTTCGTCGCGGCTGTCGCTGCGGATCTCGGTGTCCCAGTTGCCGCCGGCGATGCTGTCGGCGGCGCTCACCGCGTCCTCCAGGGGCCGGGTGATGGCGCGGGTCACGCGCAGCGCGATGAACCCCAGCAGGGTGAAAGCGATGGCGCCCAGCACCAGGCCGATCATCTGGGTGCTCTTGTTGTCCTCGCGGCTGGCATTGAGGGTGGCGCGGAAACTGCTGTAGCGGTCCGCCTCGAAGGTGTCGTGGGCCTGCTCGTAGTCGTCGCGCAGCGCGTTCATGGCCTGGATGCGGTCGAAGCCGTCCAGCATCGCCACCGGGTCCTCGATCAGGTCGTGGGCCAGTGCGTCGGCGCTGCTGAAATAGTCCAGGAAGGTGGCGCGCAGGTTGTCCACCTGGGCGCCCAGGGCCGGGTCCAGCCGCTCGATGTCGCCGAGCCGCTCCAGGAACAGGTCGGAGCGCTGGCGGGCCTTGGCCAGGGCCTCCCCGTCCACCCGGTTGATGGCGCCGTCGAAGGCGGCGCTGATGCTGCGGAACTCCACGTTGTTGGCGTTGACCAGCTCCAGCACCGGAAAATCGTGCTGCTCCACCCGCTGCAGGTGGTGGATATTGGTTTCCGCGATGTAATAGCTGTAAAGAAAATAAGCCAGGAAGAGGAACACCCCCAGCGCCGCCACGGACAGAATCTTCAGCCGCACGGACAGATTGTTCAACCCGCTCATCAAAGCATCCCCATGATCGCGCCCCCGGCGCTTTTATTATGGTTGTCGCCCGCCACCGGTGCCGGTTTCGGCATCGGACAAAAGTATCACGACAGGCGCAACTTTCGGATTATAAAGGGGAAGTGCCATTCGGGAAGGCGGTCACGACGAGACTGTGAAGCGGGTCACTGCGAATGTTTGGGGAGGGATCGCGGCTGAAGCCGCTCCTACCGAGACCGGATGCCCCCGTAGGAGCGGCTTTAGCCGCGATAAACGGTGAATCAATCCGCCTTGGGATTGAAACGCCGGTTGAGCTTGCGCATGCCGCCGATCCAGCGGTCGTAATTTTCGGTTTTGTTGCGCATGTATTGCAGTACCTGGGCATGGGGCAGCACCAGGAAGGTTTCCTCGGCGATCGCCTCCAGGCAGGCGCGGGCCACCGGTTCCGGCTCCATCATGCCGTCCACGCTGGCCACGTGGTCTTCCTTGCCCTTGGTCATGTTGGTGCGCACCGCCTGGGGACACAGCACCGACACCTTGATGCCGTCGTCGCCGTAGGTCAGCGCCAGCCATTCGGCCAGGCCCACGGCGGCGTGCTTGGTCACCGCATAGGGGGCGGAGCCCACCTGGGACAGCAGGCCCGCCGCCGAGGCGGTGTTGAGGAAGTAACCGCCGCCACGGGCGATCATGCGCGGCGCCAGATGGCGGGCGGCGAACACATGGGCCATCACGTTGATGTCCCAGATGCGCTGCCAGCCGTCGTTGTCCACCTCCGGGCCGCCGGGGATGGAGATGCCGGCGTTGGAGCAGAACAGATCGATGGGGCCGACCTGGTCCTCGGTGTCGTCGATCAACGCTTGCAGCTCTTCCTCCCGGGCCACGTTGACCGCGCGGCCCACGCCCCGCGCGCCGGCCGCCGTGACCTGGTCGGCGGTGGCGCTGGCGCCCTCCCCGTCCAGGTCCGCGCACACCACCGCGCGGGCGCCGGCTTCGGCGCAGGCCACCGCCAGCGCCCGGCCGATGCCGCCGGCGGCGCCGGTGATCACGACGATGCGATCCTTGATATCCATGAGCGACTCCCTGGCGTGATCAGCCGGCGGTTTGCCGGTAGCGATTCACTTCGTTGCGGGCCACCACGTTGTGGTGCACTTCGTCCGGGCCATCGGCGAGACGCAGGGTGCGTTGCTGCATGTACATCTCGGACAGCGGCGACCATTGGCTGACACCGGTGGCGCCGTGGATCTGGATCGCCTGGTCGATGATCTGGCAGACCTTCTCCGGCACCATGGCCTTGGCCATGGAAACCCAGATGCGCGCTTCCTTGTTGCCCAGCACGTCCATGGCGCGAGCGGCCTTCAGCACCATCATGCGCATCGCTTCGATCTCGATGCGGGCGCGGCCCACCAGTTCCATGTTCTTGCCCAGGTCGATGATACGCTTGCCGAACGCTTCCCGTTCCATGCCGCGCTCAAGCACCAGATCCAGCGCTTTTTCGGCGGCGCCGATGGAGCGCATGCAGTGGTGAATGCGGCCCGGGCCCAGGCGCACCTGGGAGATCTCGAAGCCGCGGCCTTCGCCCCACAGGATGTTGTCCTTCGGCACCCGCACATTGTCGAGCTTGATGTGCATGTGGCCGTGGGGGGCGTGGTCATGGCCGAACACCCGCATCGGGCCGAGCACCTGGACCCCGGGGGTATCCATGGGCACCAGAATCTGCGACTGCTGGCGGAACGGTTCCGCGTCCGGGCTGGTCTTGACCATGCAGATCATGATCTTGCAGCGCGGGTCGCCGGCGCCGCTGATGTAGTATTTCTCGCCGTTGATCACCCAGTCGTCGCCGTCCAGCACCGCGCTGGTTTCAATGTTGCGCGCGTCGGAGGAAGCCACCTTGGGTTCGGTCATGCCGAAGCAGGAACGGATCTCGCCATTGAGCAGCGGCTTGAGCCATTTTTCTTTCTGCTCCGGGGTGCCGACACGCTCCAGCACTTCCATGTTGCCGGTGTCCGGCGCCGAGCAGTTCAGGGTCTGGGAGGCCAGCGGATTCTTGCCCAGCTCGAAGGCGATGTAGGCGTAGTCCAGGTTGGAGAGGCCTTCGCCGGTTTCCGCGTTGGGCAGGAAGAAGTTCCACAGACCATTGGCCTTGGCTTTGTCCTTCGCTTCTTCCAGCAGCTCCAGCTGCCCGGGCGCGTAGCTGAAACGCTCCGCCCTGCCCTCGCCCAGACGGTGGAATTCCTCGGTGATCGGGTCCACGTTGTCGCGGATATGCTTGATCACCGCGTCGAGCAGCGGCCGCGCGTCCTCGGACATGGCCAGGTTGTTCATCGCGGTATCGTTGTCCAGTGCTTTCAACGTTCTACTCCTTTGCGTGCAATACGGCCGACCGGCCGTCCTCAAGACAGGCGGCGCGCAGGGCCCGCCGGTCGATTTTGTCGGTGGCGCCGCGCGGCAAAGGCCCCGTCAGCACCCAGATATGATCGGGAATCTTGAACCGGGCCAGCCGTTCGCCCAGAAACGCGGTCAGTTCCGCCACGTCCACGGTGGCGCCGGCATGGGGGTAAATGGCGGCGCCCACCGCCTCCCCCAGCCGCTCATCGGGCACCGGGAAGACGCCGGCCTCGGCCACCGCCGGATGGTGGTGCAGCGCGCCTTCCACCTCCAGGCAGGAGACGTTCTCGCCACCGCGCAGAATAATGCTCTTGCGACGGTCGACGATGTACACCAGGCCGTCTTCCTCCACCCGCACCAGGTCGCCGGTGAGCAGCCAGCCGTCGCGCAGGGTCTCGGCGGTGGCGTCCGGCTGGTTCAGGTAGCCGCGCATATTGGCCGCGCTGCGCACCGCCAGTTCGCCCACCTGTCCCGGCGGCAGCGGCTCGCCGTGCTCGTCCACCACGCGCATCTCCTGCAGCGGCGGATTGAGGCGGCCGGCGGCATCCGGGTGGGCCAGGTAGTCCGGGCCGGACAGCACGATGCCCAGGGCATTGGTTTCGGTCATCCCCCAGCCGGTGCCCACATTGGCGTCGGGAAAGGCCCGCGCCAGCTCGCCCACCTGGGCCGCCGGGCGCTTGGCGCCGCCGGCGCCGATATAGGCCAGGCTGGACAGGGAGGCGCCCTGGCGGCGGGCGGCGGCCAGCAGTTCCGCCGACTGGGTGGGCACGCCCACGAAGCGGGTTACCTGCTCGCGCTCGATCAGGCGCACCGCCTGGTCCGGGTCCCACTTGTACATCAGCGTCATGGTGGCGCCGGCCACCAGCCCCTGGAGAAAGCTGGCGTTGAGGGCGGTCACGTGAAACAGGGGCGTAACGATCAACGCCGACGGCCGCCGGGTCACCGGCGCCGCCGGCGGATTCATCAGCCCGGCCATGGCATGCACCATGGCCTGGGAATACACCGCCGAGATCATGCCGCGATGGGTCAGCTGCACGCCCTTGGGGTGGCCGGTGGAGCCGGAGGAATACAGCACCACCGCGTCGTCATCGGTATCGATGGCGATGTCCGGCCAGCCGGCGCCGTCACCGGACTGGCGCAGCGCGGTGTAATGCTGGTCACCGGGCTCCGCCACCGCGTCCCGCACCGCCACCACCGTGACCCCGAGCCGCCCGGCGAAGCCCCGTGCCAGCTCGCGGCGGGCGCGGTCGGCGAACAACAGCCGGGCACCGCAATCCTCCACCGCGAACGCCAGCTCCTGCTCGCCCCACCAGGCATTCATGGGCACCGCCACCGCGCCCACGGCGGCCACCGCCAGGATCAGAATCGGCAGCTCCGGGTAGTTGCGCATGGCCAGGGCCACCCGCTCGCCGGGGCGCACCCCCAGCTCCCTTTGCAGGGCATCGGCCAGGGCGCACACCTCGGCGCTGAAGGCCCGGTGGTCCCAGCGTTCCTGCTCGTAGACCAGCAGATCGTGGCCGTCGAAGGCGGCGGCGCTATCGCGGAGCAGATCACGTAAATGGAATGGTGTGTTACGAAATACCTTATAGCGCTGGCCACGCACGGTGGCCTCGCCCAAGGCGAAACGGGGTTCGGTGGCGAGCAGATGTTCCGCGGCCGCCTCGAAGCTCATTGGTGAGCCGGTGCCTGACGGCGCCGTGGCACGGTCATCCTGGCCTGGGCCCATATTGTTATTCTCCCGGTGGTTATCCGCCCGGCTAGGCGGTGTCGCTGGCGCTGGCGACGACTGACAGTTGTCAGGAAGTTAAGCTAAGCGGCCCGCGACAGGGTGTCAAGTTCGCCGCCGCCGCCCCCTTCGCCGGACCTTCCACCCTTAAAATAACAACCAAGTTGTTTGATTTAAGAAAACGATTTTAGTGGTTGCGAGGATTGAAACCCGGCTTTAGCCTGACAAATGTCAGTATCGAAAGACTGTTTCGTTTTTCTGGAAAAACATCCGACAGAATCACAAAAACAAGGAGCATTCGATGAACAAAATTACCTTGAAGCGGACCCTGGCCGGCGCCTTCGGCGGTGCCCTGCTGATGTCGGCCTCGGCCATGGCCGCCGAATCGTCGTTTGAGTGGCCCCGGCTGCTGGTGATCGGCACCCCGGGCACCTCCTCCGGGAGTTTTATCTCCACCAATGCCTGGGCACCGCTTTTGCAGAAGGACCGGGGAACGGTGGTGCGCATCGTCCCCGAGGACAGTGAAACCATGCGCTACCGGCGCCTCACCCAGCGCAAGGACATCGCCATCAGTTCGGTGACCGCCGCCGAGATGCGCTTCCAGGTGGAAGGGGTGGGCGGCTATATCAATACCGTGCCGGCGCCCCAGCGGATTGTCTGGCACCACAACGATTCGCCCTGGGGTTATGTGGTGGCCGGCGATTCCGACCTGCAATCCCTGGACGATCTGAAAGAGGGCAAGCACCGGGTGGCCCAGGGCATGTTCTCACCGCCGATGACGGTGGCGGTGCGCGAGGCCCTGCCCGCTTTCCTGGGCCTGTCCGAGGCGCAAACCGAACAGCACTTCCAGTTCGTGCCGGCCAGCAGCTACGCGGAAAACTGCCGCTCGGTGGTGGAAGGCAAGGCCGACGTGGCCTACTGCGCCACCATCAGCGCGGTGGTATCGGAAATGGAAGGCGCCCCCGGCGGTATTCGCTGGCTGCCCATGGAACAGAGCAACACCGAGGGCTGGCAGCGCTACCTGCAACACCGGCCGATGCTGGTGCCCACCACCATCGACCAGGGCGTGGACTCCGCCCGGGGCGTGCAGGGCGCCACCTCCAACTTCCTCTATACCGTGCCCGCCGACGCCGACCCGGCGCTGATCTACAACCTGTCGAAATGGATGCACCAGGCCTACGACCAGTACCAGGGCAAGCACCCGCTGGCGGCGCGCATGTCCCTGACCCAGTTCCGCTCCTACCTGGACCGCACTCCCCTGCCGGTGCACGAAGGCACGGTGAAATACCTGCGTGAAATCGGCGAATGGAGCGAACAGGACGAGCAAAACAACCAGCAGGCCATGGAAAAGATGGATCGCTGGATCGCCGCCCGCCGCGCCGCCGTGGAAGAAGCCCGCGAAGCCGGGGTCAAGGTGGACTTCCAGAACCCGGCGTTCCTGGAGATCCAGGACAAGCACACCGACGGGCTGGACGGCTTCCGCTCCAGGATCTGACACCGCAGCGGAGCCCTCCGTTATGAACACTTCCGTTTCCACCGTCGAGGAGGCGGCACCGCAGCCGGCGATCAGTCGCCTGGGCGAGCTGTTCTCCTGGCAGAGCATCCTGTTCGTGGTGCTCTGTAGCGCCGGCCTGATCACCGGCCTGGCCTATGTGTTCGGTTTCACCTGGGACGGCCAGAGGCTGCTGGAGGGCCAGTATTACTGGATCTTCATCGGCTTGTTCGTGGCCGCCGCCTTTATCGCCCTGCCCGCCTACAAGGGCCAACAGCATATTCCGGTCTATGACCTGGCGGCGGCGGCGGTGGCCATTGGCATCAGCTTCTACTACTCCCTGCACGCCTGGGACATGGTGCAGAGCGGCTGGGCCCATGTGCCCAGCGCGGTGGTGATCTGGTTGCTGATGATGGAGCTGGCGCGGCGCAGCGGCGGCCTGCCGTTCCTGCTGGTGGTGGCCCTGCTGGGCAGCTACCCGCTGGTGGCGGACCGCTTCCCGGGCCTGCTGATGGGCATTCCCTACGACTTCAACCGGATGATCGACGCCCATATCTTCCGCGCCGAGGGGATGATGGGGATCACCACCAAGATCGTGGCGGAGATCATTCTCGGCTTCCTGGTGTTCGCCGGGGTGCTGATCGCCACCGGCGCCGGCCAGTTCTTTATCGATCTGGCCAATGCCGGGTTCGGCCGCCACCGGGGCGGCCCCGCCAAGGTGGCGATCGTCGCCAGCGGCTTCTTCGGCAGCCTGTCCGGTTCGATCTTCTCCAACATCGCCGGCACCGGCTCGATCACCATTCCGGCCATGAAAAAGTCCGGTTACCCGCCCCACTACGCCGGCGCCATCGAAGCCTGTGCCTCCACCGGCGGCGTGGTGATGCCACCGGTGATGGGCGCCATCGCCTTCGTCATGGCGATCACCATCGGCGTGGGCTATGCCACCGTGCTGCTGGCGGCGGTGATCCCTTCATTGCTGTTCTATTTCGGCCTGCTGCTGCAGGTGGACGCCTACGCGGCCAAGACCGGCATCAAGGGGCTCAGGAAAGAAGAGCTGCCGTCCATGAAGGGCGTGTTGAAGCGCGGCTGGCCATTCCTGCTGGTGCTGTCCTTCCTGGTTTGGGGGCTGCTGTACATGCGCTGGGAATACTACGCGCCCTGGTACGCGGCGGCGCTGATCGTGGCGCTCTCCTATCTGCAGAAGGACACCCGCCTGACTCCGGTGAAGCTGTTCGAGGCGCTGCGCCAGATCGGCTTCCTGGTGACCCAGACCGCCGCCATTATCCTGCCGGTGGCGTTCGTGGTCAGCGCCCTGACCATCACCGGGGTGACCGGTTCGGTGACCTCCGGCCTGATCGCCCTGGGCGGTGACAACCTCTACCTGATTCTGTTCTTCGGCGTGCTGGCCTGCTTCATCATGGGCATGGCCGGGTTGGCCATCGTCGCCTATATCTTCCTGGCGGTGACCCTGGCCCCGGCGATCATCGAGGTGGGCGGTCTCAACACCGTGGCGGTGCACTTCTTTATCGTCTACTACGCCATGCTGTCGGTGATCACGCCACCGGTGGGCACCGCCGCCTTCCTGGCCGGCACCATCGCCGGCAGCAGCCCCATGCGCACCTGCTTCACCGCCATGCGGCTGGGCGTGGTGATCTACTTCGTGCCGCTGTTCTTCCTGTTCCAGCCGGCGCTGGTGCTGCAGGGGGATCTGACGCCGCTGGTGTACATCCTGCCGTCCATCGTCGCCGGCATCGTGCTGATCTCCGGTGGTCTGGAAGGCTGGCTGCTGGGGGCGGGCCGGGTGCGCCGCTGGTGGCGGCCGGGGCTGGTGGTGGCGGGCTTTATCTTCAGCTTCCCGTCGTTGCTGAGCACGGTGATCGGCGGCGTGCTGTCGCTGCTGCTGGCCGCCCTGGTGTGGTGGGACAACCGCCGGCAACCGATGGTGCAAACCGGCTGAGCGGGGCGCGGCGCTTCAGCCGCGCGCCAGTTCCTCGATCATGGCGGCCACCCCGGCCGCCACGGTCCTCAGCATCAGCTCATCGTCGATATCACGGCCCAGCCAGTCGCGCATCGGCGCGAAGGCGGAAATAAAGATAATCAGGTTGGCCATCACTTCCGGGCGGCGGTCCTGCTCCGGCAGCCCCGCCCGTTCCCGCAACCGCTCGGCCAGGGTGGCGATCACCGCCTCGTCCCGGGCGCGCATGGCGCGGCGGTCGTCGGCCTGCAGGTACGGCACCGAGCGGTACACCAGCAGCGTGCCCTGGCGTTTGTGGCTCCAGGTTTCCTTCAGATAGTCGGCGATGATGTCGGTGAGAGCCCGCTCGCCCTGCCGGTTCAGACGTTCCGCCAGGGACGGCACATCGTGTTCGAACCAGAGACGATTGAGCAAACGACGGAGGATGTCGTTCTTGTTGGCGATGTAGTCGTAGATGCTGGCCTGATTGACCCCGGAACGGGCACAGATATCGCGGATGGTGGTGGACGCGAAGCCCTTTTCCAGAAACAGCTCCAGCGCCGCGTCGCAGATTTGTTCCAGGCGCGCCTCGGTGAGCGCCGCGTCCTGGACCTTGCCGACCACCGCTTCGGTCAGTTTTTCTTCTTTCATGCCGCCCCGCCTGATCGCCGCCACGGGTCACTTTCCCCGGGAAGGGAACGTCTCGCTGGCGGCTTGGAAGATGGTGCGGGTAGCCGGAATCGAACCGGCACGGCCGTAAGGCCGAGAGATTTTAAGTCTCTTGTGTCTACCAGTTTCACCATACCCGCGTAACAGGAAAGGCTACCTGTGTAACGCGGCCCGGTGAAGCGGAAATGGAGGCGCGGGTCGGAATCGAACCGGCGTACACGGAGTTGCAGTCCGCTGCATAACCACTCTGCCACCGCGCCGTTAACCTGGGGAATAAAAAACCCCGGTATGAACCGAGGTTCTTTTGAATCCTGGAGCTGATTCTAAAACTGGAGCGGGAAACGAGATTCGAACTCGCGACCCCAACCTTGGCAAGGTTGTGCTCTACCAACTGAGCTATTCCCGCTTTGTCCACGCTTGAAGGTCTCCCCTCAACGCGAAGCCGCATTCTACCCGAGCGGCCTTCTCTGTCAAGCCTGTTTCTTCTGTGCTTTCAGTGCCTTGGCCAATTATTCGCCACGGCCGGCACCGCGAAACTGCGGCGCCGCGGCGCGCAGATAGCGGTACATGGACCACAGGGTCAGGGCGGTGGCCAGGTACAACGCGGCGTAGCCGATCCACAGACCCGGCGTCATCACGATATCGCCACTGGCGGTGTGCGCGGGCTTGAGTCCCAGCAGCACGGTGATCGACCCCATCTGCGCCACGGTCTTGATCTTGCCCACGGAACTCACCGCCACCCGGGAGCGCTGGCCCAGTTCCGCCATCCATTCGCGCAGGGCCGACACGGTGATTTCCCGGCACACGATCACCATGGCCGGCACCGACAACCACAGGGTGGCGTGCACCTGCACCAGCATTACCAGGGCCACCGCCACGATTAGCTTGTCCGCCACCGGGTCCAGAAAGGCGCCGAACGGGCTGGTCTGACCGAGCCGGCGGGCCAGATAACCGTCCAGCCAGTCGGTGAGACCGGCGGCCAGGAACAGGGCCGCCGCCATCACGTCGCTCCCCTTGGTGGGGACATAGAACACCAGCACCAGCACCGGGATCGCGGCCACGCGGATCAGGGTGAGGATGTTTGGCAGATTCAGAATGGGAGCGTGCTTGGACATGGGTACCGTCTTTGCCGTGGGGCGAAAAACGGGAGTATATCGGAAAGCGCCGTCGCTCTCATTGAAAACCCGGAAACCGGACCGCCTTGCCGCCGTGAAACCGCTCTACTCCCGACACCTTTTTACTCATGGAACCAGTTGTACAGGGTCTCGGCGGTCTGGGCGTTGATGCCCTCCACCCGGGCCAGTTCCTCCCGGGAGGCATTGCGCAATTGCTTGAGTCCGCCGAAGTGGTTGAGCAGCGCCTTGCGACGTTTGGGGCCGACGCCGGGAATCTCTTCCAGGCCGGAGCGGCGCGCCTTGCCGCGCCGGGCCCGGTGGCCGGTGATGGCGAACCGGTGCGCTTCGTCACGGACCTGTTGCAGCAGGTGCAGCGCCGGGCTGGCGCCGCCGGGCACCAGCTCGCGGCCGTCGGGCAGGTACAGCACTTCCAGGCCCGGCCGCCGGGTGGGGCCCTTGCCGATGCCCATCACCAGCACCCGGTTGTCCAGTTGCAGGCTCTGGATCACCTGGAAGCAGCGCTGCATCTGCCCCTTGCCGCCGTCGATCAGCAGCAGGTCGGGCAGCTTGCCCTCCTCCTTGACCACCCGCTGGTAGCGGCGGGTCACCGCCTCTTCCAGGGCCTGGTAGTCGTCGCCGCCCTGGTCCGGGGTGACATTGAAGCGCCGGTAGTCGCTCTTGCGGGCGCCCTGCTGATCGAACACCACGCAGGAGGCCACGGCCTTTTCACCCCGGGTGTGGCTGATGTCGAAGCATTCGATGCGGCGGATCGGCGCGTCCGCCTCCAGCAGGGTTTCCATGGCGTGGAAGCGCTGCTCCAGGTGCTCCCGGGCGGCCAGGTCGGCCTGCAGGGATTGTTCGGCGTTGGTGCGCGCCATGTTCAGCCAGGCGGCGCGCTGGCCGCGCACCCGGTGGGCCAGGCGGATACGCCGGCCCAGGCGGGTGGCCAGAGCCTCCTGCAGCGCTTCGCCGCCGGGCAGTTCATGGGGCACCACGATTTCCTGGGGAATCGATTGCTCGTCCCGTTCGCCCAGGTAGTACTGCGCCAGAAACGCCTCCAGAATCTCGGTGATGTCCTCCTCGCCCCGGGTATCCGGGTGGAAGCTGCGATGGCCGAGCACCCTCCCCTGGCGGACCATCAGCACCTCCACCACCGCCAGGCCATGGCGGGTCTCCACCGCCACCGCGTCCACGTTGCCGCCCCGGTCGGTTTCCACGTGCTGCTTCTGCTGCACCGACTGGATCGCCGCCAACTGGTCACGGAGCTCGGCGGCCCGTTCAAACTCCAGGTCGGCGGCGGCGCGCTCCATTTCGGCGGTGAGCTGGTCGGTGACCTGGCGGCTGCGGCCGGACAGAAAGTCCATCGCCATACTCACCTGCTCCTGGTAGGCCTCGCGGGTCACATAGTCCACGCAGGGCGCGGTGCAGCGGCGGATCTGGTATTGCAGGCAGGGGCGCGTGCGGTTGCGGAAAAAGCTGTCCCGGCAGTTGCGCACGCGAAACACCTTCTCCACCAGGGCCAGGGTCTCACGGACGCTGCCGGCGCTGGGGTAAGGGCCGAAATAGCGGCTGCCCGGGCGCCGCTTGCCCCGGTGGAAGGTGATGCGCGGGTAGTCGTCAAGGGTGGTGACCTTGATATAGGGGTAGGATTTGTCGTCGCGCAGCAGGATGTTGTACGGCGGCCGCAGTTCCTTGATCAGCGATTGCTCAAGCAGCAGCGCTTCCGCCTCGCTGCCGGTGACGGTGGTCTCCACCCCGGCGATCCGCGACACCAGCGCCCGGGTCTTGGCGCCGGTCAGGTTTTTCTGGAAATAGCTGCCCAGCCGGGCCTTCAGGTCGCGGGCCTTGCCCACGTACAGTACCTCGCCGGCGGCGCCCATCATGCGGTAAACACCGGGCTTGCGGGCGCAATGGGCGAGAAACTGCTTGGCGTCGAATTCGGGCAAGGACGGCTCCGGACGAAACGATGGGGCACCGGGGGATAATACCGGCCGCCGATTGTAACAGAGCCTTGGGCGGATGTTGCGGGGTGGCGGATGTCGCGGGGGGCTAGGCGGTGCCGAAGCCGTGGGCGTCGACCATGCCGTGGCGCACCGCCATCAGGGCCAGTTCCACGTCGCTGTCGATGCCAAGCTTGTCGAAAATCCGGTAGCGGTAGGTATTGACGGTCTTCGGCGACAGGCACAGCTGGTCGGCCACGTCCTGCACCTTATGGCAGTTCACGATCAACATCATGATCTGCAGTTCCCGCTCGGAGAGCAGGTCCAGCGGCGCCACATCCGGCGGCGAGAACGAGCGCAGCGCCATGGCCTGGGCGATGTCCGGGCTGATATAACGCTGCCCGGAAAACACCACCTTGATGGCCCGGGTCATCTCCTCCAGGTCGGTGCCCTTGCTGATGTAGCCGGCGGCGCCGGCCTGCAGCAGGCGGGACGGGAACGGCTCCGCCTCGCAGACGGTGACCGCGATCACCCGCAGGCCGTCGTCCTCGCGCAGCATGCGGCGGGTGGCCTCCAGGCCGCCCATGCCGGGCATCTTGATGTCCATCAACACCACGTCCGGGCTCAGGTCGCGCACCATGCTGATGGCGTCCTCGCCGGAACGGGCCTCGCCGACCACCCGGATTCCTTCCTGGTCGCCGAGCATGCGGCTGATACCGGTTCTCACCAAATCGTGGTCGTCGACCACCAATACCTTAATCATCGGGTTTTCCCCCACTTGACGTCCCTGATAGTGGAAATCCAAGCAATCCAAGAGACTAGCGCGAAGGCCGCGCGCTGCCTAGTGGCCCACGGGCGGGCCCGGGACCTAGACCATGGTCGCATTGACGGCCTCTCGCGGGCCAATCCGATTGACCCTCCCAAAACCGGCGATCATCCTTGGCCTCACACGGCCGAACCGACTACAAGGATAACGCCCATGAGTGCCATTCTGCTCCTGGTATTGGGCCTTGGTGGCATGGCGGCGGGTTATTTCGTCTATTCCCGCTTCATCGCCGACAAGGTCTATAAACTCGATCCCGATTTCAAAACCCCCGCCCACGAGTTCGAGGATGGCGTGGACTTCGTGCCCACCAACCGGTTCGTGTTATGGGGGCACCACTTCACCTCCGTGGCCGGCGCCGCGCCCATCGTCGGGCCGGCCATCGCGGTGATCTGGGGCTGGCTGCCGGCCTTTCTGTGGGTGGTGCTGGGCACCATCTTCTTCGCCGGCGTGCACGACGCCGGCGCGATCTGGGCCAGTATCCGCAACCGCGCCAAATCCGTGGGCGCGCTCACCGGTGAAGTGGTGGGCGGCCGCGCCCGCATCGTCTTCATGATCGTGATCTTCCTGGTGCTGCTGATGGTCAACGCGGTGTTCGGCGTGGTCATCGCCAAGCTGCTGATCAACACCCCCGGGGCGGTGGTGCCGGTGTGGGGCGCCATCGCCGTGGCCCTGGTGATCGGCCAGTTGATCTACCGCCGCGTCATCGGCCTGGGGCTGGTGTCGGTGATCGGCGTGGCCTGCCTGTACGGTCTGATCTTCCTGGGTCCGCAGGTGCCGATCTCGCTGCCGGAGACCACCGCCGGCCTGTCCGCCAACGCGGTCTGGATTCTGATTCTGTTCGGCTACGCGGCGGTGGCCTCGCTGCTGCCGGTATGGATGCTGCTGCAGCCCCGGGACTACATCAACGGCCTGCAACTGTTCGTTGGCCTGATTCTGCTCTATGCCGCGGTACTGATCGCCAACCCCACGGTGGTGGCGCCGATGATCAATACCGACCTGCCCATGGACACGCCGTCGATGATCCCGCTGCTGTTCGTGACCATCGCCTGCGGCGCCATTTCCGGCTTCCACGGCCTGGTGGCCTCCGGCACCACCTCCAAGCAGTTGGATAAGGAAACCGACGTGCGCTTCGTCGGCTACTTCGGCGCGGTGGGCGAAGGGGCCCTGGCGCTGGCCGCGATCATCGCCGCCACCGCCGGCTTCGCGTCCCTGGCGGACTGGCAGGCGGTGTACTCCGCCTTTGGCCAGGGCAGCCTGACCGCCTTCGTGGACGGCGGCGCCCGCATTCTGTCCGCCGGCACCGGCCTCAACAACGAGGTGGCCGCCACCCTGCTCACCGTGATGGCGGCGCTGTTCGCCGGCACCACCATGGACACCGGCCTGCGCCTGCAGCGCTACATCTTCCAGGAGTGGGGCGAGATCTATAACCAGGAATGGATGCGCAAGCCGTTCCCGGCCACCGCCCTGGCGGTGATCAGCTGCCTGGTGCTGGCGTTCGGCGCCGGCGGCGCGGACGGTTCCGGCGGCCTGCTGATCTGGCCGCTGTTCGGCACCACCAACCAGCTGCTGGCCGGCCTCACCCTGCTGGTGGTGACGGTGATGCTGGTGCGCCGTGGGCGCCCCACCCTGTTCACCCTGCTGCCGCTGATCTTCCTGCTGGTGATGACCCTGCTGGCGCTGCTGATCCAGCTGAAGGGCTTCTACATGAAGGAGAACTGGTTCCTGCTGGGGCTGGATCTGGTGGTGCTGGTGGCGGCGGTTCTGGTGACCCTGGAGTGCACCGCCGCCCTGCGCCGGCACAAGAAACTGCGCGAGGAGGAGGTCCGCTCTTGAGCGGGCCCCGCATCCTCGGCCGGCTGAAGCACTGGAGCCGGCAGGCCAGCCGTTTGGGGGCGGAGTACTACAACGCCCCCTACCGGGCCGCCATCGCCCGCGCCCGCCGCGACGAGGAAGACCTGTTCATGCTGCTGGTGTTCGCCGAGACCCTGGGCATTCCCAACCCGGCGGGCTGGTACACTCTGGAACTGCAGCCCCTGCTGCTGGACCGTTTCCACGACTGGCACCGGCGCATGGGCCTGCCCCATTCGCCGCTGGACCAGTTCCGCTGCTGTTGAGCCATGCCTGAAGCCAACCCCACCGAACTGAACATCACCGCCCTGCTGGACAGCCGCCGCCTGCTGATGGTCGGCGGCAAGGGCGGGGTCGGCAAGACCACCACCGCCTCCGCCCTGGCGCTGGCCGCCGCCGGCCGAGGCCGCCGGGTGCTGCTGGTGTCCACCGATCCGGCGCACAGCCTGGCCGACGCCTTCGGCCGCCCCATCGGCGACCGGGAAACCGCCCTGGCGGAAAACCTGTTTGGCCTGGAGATCGACCCGGACCGGGAGGTGGACGCCCACCTGGAGACGGTACGCGCGCGCATGGCGCGGTTCGCCGCCGCCGACCAGCGCCCGGAACTGGAGCGCCAGCTGCGGCTCAGCCGGCAGTCGCCGGGGGCCCAGGAAGCGGCTCTGCTGGAACGCCTGACCACCCTGATGGACGAGGACCAGCGCTACGATCTGATCGTGTTCGACACCGCCCCCACCGGCCACACCCTGCGGCTGCTCAGCCTGCCGGAAGTGATGGCCGCCTGGACCGAGGGCCTGCTGCGCCAGAACCGGCGCAGCGAACAGCTCGGCAAGGTGCTCGGCCACCTGAGCCCGGGCCGCGACGTGGAAAGCCTCACCGCCGAACCGGAAGAACGGGAACTGGAGGGCCTGGACGAGCGCGCCCGGGGTCTGGCGGCACCGTTGCTGGAACGGCAACGGCGCTTCCACCGGGCCCGCCGGCGGCTGCAGGACCCGGCGCACAGCGCCTTTCTGTTCGTGCTGACGCCGGAAAAACTGCCGATCCTGGAAACCGAGCGGGCGGTGCACAGCCTCACCGACGCGGGCATCCCGGTGGCCGGCGCCATCGTCAACCGGGTGCTGCCGGACGACGCCGAGGGCGCCTTTTTCCGCGCCCGCCGGGAGCGGGAACAGCGTCATCTGGCGGACATCGAAACCCGCCTGGGCGCCCTGCCCCGCCACCATCTGCCGCTGCTGGCCGACGATATCGAGGGTGTCGCCGCTCTGGAGGCGTTCGCCGCCCGCTTGCTTGGTTAGCCGGTGCCCCGATAGGCATCCTGTTCGCGCAGCAGAAAGGAGCCGCGCCCGGTGGCCAGCTTGCGCCCCTCCGCATCCAGCACATCGGCCACGCCCACCACCACCGAGCGACCGGCCTTGACGGTTTCGCCCCGGCAGATCAGCCGCCCCAGCCCGCTGGGCCGCAGGAAGCTCACATTGAGATCAATGGTCATCGGGCCGCAGTCCCGGCGCAGGGCGGAACGGGCGCAGGTGCCCAGCACCGTGTCGATCAGCACGCAGTAAATACCGCCGTGCACCATGCCGTAGGCCTGCAGCAGGGTCTCGGTGACCGGCAGCGCGATTTCCGCGCCACCGTCGCCCACCCGGTTCACTTCGATGCCCAGATAGGTTCGGAAAGGGTTACGCCGGTTCCAGGCGCGTTCGTCGTCGAGGGTCCAGCCCATGGGGTTCTCCACCGTTCATTACTTCACGGCCGGAGCGCGTATACTGTCGCCCAAGCCACGTTTTCGAGGTAGTTATGCCCGCGTCCAAAAGCAGCCCCTTCACCCCGGTCCGCCGCCGCTCCATGGAGGAAGAGGTGTACCTGCGGATGCGCGAGGCGATCCTGCAGGGGGACCTGCCCGGCGGCGAACGTCTGGTCCAGGAGGACATCGCCCAGCGTTTCGGCACCAGCCGCATCCCGGTGCGTGATGCCCTGCGCCGCCTGGAGGCGGATGGCCTGGTGGAGGCCGGAGCCCGGGGCGTGTACAGCGTCACCCGCTTCGGCCCGGACGACCTCAAGGAGGTCTACGCCCTGCGAGAACTGCTGGAGGGCCATCTGGTCGAGCACGCCTGCGAACACCTGACCGGCGAGGTGCTGGAGGAGCTTGAGCAGCTTCACCAGGACATGGAGCAGGCCCGCGCCGACCAGGACCCGGAGGCCTATGTGGCGCTTAACCAGCGCTTTCACCGGGCGCTCTACGACGCCGCCGACCAGCCGCGCACGGAGAAAATCATTCTGTCTCTCTGGCAGGGCATTCCGCCGCTGACGCCGCTGACCATCGAGCACCGCATGGACGAGTCCAGCCGCGAGCACCTGGCCATTATCGAAGCCCTGCGCGACCGGGACGCGCCCCGCGCCGCCACCGCCATGCGCGCCCATGTGGCCACCGCCGGCCGCGCCCTGCTGGAACACGTGGCCCGCGGCGACGTGAACCTGCGCTGAAGGCGCTCAGGACACGCGCCGGTCGCGGCCCCGCCAATGGGGCTCGCGCAGCACGTTCTTGAGCACCTTGCCGGCTCCGGACAGGGGCAGCGAGTCCCGGTATTCCACCGAACGCGGGCACTTGTAGCCGGCCAACTCCTCACGGCAAAAATCACACAGCGCCGCTTCGCTGACCTCACTGTCCGGCCGCAGCACCACCACCGCGTGGACGCTCTCCCCCCACTGGTCGTGGGGCACGCCGATCACCGCGCAGCTGGCCACCGCCGGATGGCGGGCCAGGCGGTTTTCCACCTCCGCGCAGAACACGTTCTCGCCGCCGCTGACGATCATGTCCTTGAGACGGTCGACGATGTAGAGGTAGCCCTCCTCGTCCATATAGCCGCCGTCGCCGGTGTGCAGCCAGCCGTCACGCAGCACCTCGGCGGTCTGCTCCGGCTGGTTCCAGTAACCTAGCATGACGTTGTCGCCCCGGGCGATCACCTCACCCACCGTGCCCGGCGGCAGCTCCTTGCCTTGCGGATCGACGACCCGCACCTCCAGCCCCCAGCCGGCGCGCCCGGCGGATCTCACCCGGCCATTGCGCAGCGCCTCGCCCCGGTGATTCCACCAGGGGTTCACGGTGATCACCGGCGACGCCTCGGTCATGCCGTAGGACTGCATGAAGCGGGCCCCGGGCAACGCCGCCATGGCCCGTTCCAGCAGTGCCTGGGAGATCGGCGAGGCGCCATAGGTGAGCGCTTCCAGGGCGCTCAGATCGTGGTCGGCGAAGGTCGGGTGGTCGATCAGCATCTGGATCATGCTGGGCACCAGAATCACATCGGTGACGCGCTCCGCCGCCATGTCGGCGAGCACCGTGTCCACCCGGAAGCCCGCTTCCACCACCGCGGTGCCGCCGACGATCAACTGGGTGACCAGCTTGGCCAGACCGGCGGTGTGAAACAGGGGCACCGCCATCAGGGTGACGAACGGCGACGGCACCTCGGTTTCCGCCAGCCGTCCCACCGCCGAACTCCACAGATTGGAATGGGACAGCATCACCCCCTTGGGAAAACCGGTGGTGCCGCCGGTGTAGAGAATCACCGCCAGCTGGTCGCCGCCGACCCGGCGGTCGGGCACCGCCTCGGCGGCGGCCAGCCAGGGTTCATAGGCGGTCAGCTCCGCCGGTGTCGGCGCCGCGCCCACATGAATCACCTGCTGCAGGCCGGGACACAGCCGGCGCAGTTCCGGAATCCGTTCCAGGAAGGCATCGTCCACCAACAACACCCGGGCGCCGCTGTCGGACAGGGAATAGGCCATCTCCTTCAGGCTCCAGCGGGTATTCACCGGGTTGGCCACCAAGCCGCCCCACCACAGCCCCGGAAAGTAATCCCAATGGACCGCGCCGTTGAGGGCCAGAATCGCCACCCGGTCGCCGGGCACCAGACCGGCGCCGGCGAGCGCGCCGGCCAGCCGCGCGCAGCGGTCCATCTGGGTGCGGTAATCCCGGCGGCGACCGTCTTCCACGGTCACCGCCCGTTGCGGAAACTGCTGCACCGCCCGGTGCAGACCCTGGGTCAGATACATGGCGTGCTCCTTAATCCAGCGTCAGACCGGCACCGATCAGGGCCGCCAGGGTACGAGCCATCATTGTCCTTCTCCTTATCATGGCGATGAGCGCAACGGGCCGGTCAGCCGGCCTCGCGCATCATGTTCCGGGCAATCACCAGCTGCTGGATCTGGCTGGTGCCCTCGTAGATCCGGAACAGCCGCACGTCCCGGTAGAAACGTTCGATGCCGTACTCGGCCATGTAGCCGGCGCCGCCGTGAATCTGCACCGCCCGGTCCGCCACCCGGCCGCACATTTCCGAGGCGTAGTACTTGCAGCAGGACGCCTCGGTGGCCACGTTCTCGCCCAGGTCCCGGCGCCGGGCCGCGTCCATTACCATGCTTTGGGCGGCGTACAGTTCGGTGCGGCAATCGGCGAGCAACGCCTGCACCAGTTGGAATTCCGCCACCGGCTGGCCGAACTGCTTGCGTTCCATGGCATAGCGCAGGGCATCGTCGAGCATGCGCTGGGCCACGCCCACGCAGATCGCGGCGATGTGGATACGGCCCTTCTCCAGCACCTTCATGGCGGTGGTGAAGCCGCGTCCGGGCACGCCGCCGATAATGTTGGCCGCCGGCACCCGGCAGCCGTCGAACACCACGTCGCAGGTGTGCGCGCCGCGCTGGCCCATCTTGCGGTCCGGCTTGCCCAGGGTGATGCCAGGGCTGCGCGCGTCGACGATAAAGGCGGACACGCCCTTGTGGCCGGGCTGGTCCGGTTCGCTGCGCGCCATCAGGGTGAACAGGCCGGCGTGGGGCGCGTTGGTGATGTAGCGTTTGGTGCCGTGAATCACATAGTCGTCGCCGTCACGGACCGCCCGGGTGGTCAGGGACGCCGCGTCGGAACCGGCCTCCGGTTCGGTGAGCGCGAACGAGGCGATCAGCTCACCGCTGGCCAGTCGCGGCAGCCACTCCTTTTTCTGCTGCTCGGTGCCGTCCATCAGGATGCCCTGGGAACCGATGCCCACGGTTGTGCCGAACAGGGAACGGAACGCCGGCGAGGTCTTGCCCATCTCGATCATCACCAGCGCTTCCTCTTCCATGGTCACGCCCAGGCCGCCGTACTCCTCCGGCACGGTGAGGCCGAACAGCCCGATCTCCTTCATCTGCCGGACCACGTCCTCGGGAATGCGGTCGTGCTCCGCCACCCATTCCTCCCTGGGCACCAGGGTGTCGCGCACAAAGCGGCGCACCGTATCCAGCAGCGCCGTCATGGTTTCCTGATCACGAATCATGTTGTTCTCCCGAGCGATCCCGCGGCCACTGAAAAGCGGCGGGCTTTTTATTGAGGAACCGGTCCACCGCGTCGCGGTGCGCCGAGGTGTCGAACAGCACCGCCTGACCCACCGCCTCACGGTGCAGCAGATCATCGCTGTCGCCGGCGGTCAGATGCCGGATTTCGTTCTTGATCATGGCCACCGCCGCCGGTGAGGCGCCTTCGAACGCCTTGGCGATCTCCAGTGCGCGCCCGGGCAGGCGGTCGCTGTCCAGGGCTTCACTGGCCAGCCCCAGGCGCAGGGCCTCGTCGGCGGACACTTCCCGGGCGCTGAGCACCAGTTCCCGGGCACGGCGCGGCCCGAGGGCGGCGCACAGCGCCGGCAGACCGCCCAGGTCCGGCATCAGCCCGACGCGCAGAAACGACATGCAGAAGCGGGCTCGGGGCCCCACCAGCAGAAAGTCGCCGCACAGGGCCAGGCTGAAACCGGCGCCATAGGCGGCGCCGTCCACCGCCGTGATGATCGGGCAATCCAGGGCCAGCAGCGGCTTGAGCCATTGGTGGCCCCGGGCCATGCGGCGGCGCCAGCCGTCCGCGTCCAGGCGCGCGCCGCCGATACCTTTCAGATCGCCTCCCGCGCAGAAGGCGCCGCCTTCCCCCTGGATCACCAGGGCGCGCAGGCTGTCGTCCTCGGACAGTCGCGGCAGCACCGCCAACAGTTCCTCCCGCAACACCTCGTCCAGGGCATTACGGCTGGCCGGGCGGGCCAGGGTCAGCACCGCCACGCCGCCGTCCCGCTGTAAACGCAACGCTTCCATGGGCTACTCCGGTTTCAGATCACGGCCGCCCTGTAGCGAGCTGCCGCCGTCCACGGTGAGCACCGCGCCGGTGACGAACCCGGCCCCGGGCGAACACAGGGTCATGGCCATGTTGGCCACATCGGCCAGCGCCCCCAGCCGGCGCAGCGGCACCGTGGCGCGCATCCGCTCCAGCGCCTGCTCGTTGGGCGCCAGCCGGCGGATGCCCTCGGTGTCACCGATCGGCCCGGGTACCAGGGAATTGACGCGGATACCCTGGTCGCCCCACTCCATCGCCAACACCTTGGTGATCATGTCCACGCCGGCCTTGGCGGCGCAGGCATGGACCTGATTGCGGGTCGGGTTGAACGCCTGGGGCGCGGAGATATTGAGCACCGCCGCGCCGGGTTTGCGCAGCCAGGCGTGGCCACAACGCAGCACGTTGAAGGTGCCCAGCAGGTCGATGTCCACCACCGTCTTGAAGGCGTTGCAGGACATATCCAGGGCGCTGGCCAGGAAGTTGCCCGCCGCCCCGGAGATCAGCACGTCGATCTCGCCGAACCAGTCCGTGGCCTGCCGGTAGGCGGCGTCCAGCGCCGCCGGATCGCGCACGTCGGCGGCGCAGCCCCGGGCCTCGCCGCCGCTCTCGCGGAGCCCGGCCACCGCCGCCGCCACCCGCTCCGGGTCGCGGCTGATCAGGAATACGCGGGCGCCGCGCTCGGCGAACGCCCGGGCGATGCCCAGGTTAATGCCGCTGCTGCCACCGGCCACGAACACCGAGCTGTTCTCGAAGGTCAATTCACTCATGCCAGTCACCGAATGCTGATGCCGGTCTCGTCGACCAGGTTTTGCCAGGTTTGCAGGTCATCCTCGATGACCTCGGCGAACGCCTCGCTGCGGTTGCCCACCGGGATCAGCCCCAGCCGGATCAGCAGTGAAGAGACTTCCTCGGATTGCACGATCTCGGAAATCGCCTCGGACAATTTGTCACGCACGTCGTCGGGAATGCCCGCCGGCGCCAGCACCCCGAACCAGCCGTAGGCGTCCATGCCCTCGAAGCCCAGTTCCTTGAAGGTGGGCACGTCCGGCTGGGTGGGCAGGCGCTCGGAACCGGTCACCGCCAGCACCTTGAAGGCGCCGGTATCGAGATGGGAACGGGAACTGGCGGCGTCGATGATCGCCAGGCGCACCTGCTCGCCGAGAATGGCGTTAAGCAACGGCGCCGAACCCGGGTACGGCACGTGCAGCAGATCCATGCCGGTCTGCAGGTTCAGGGACTGGCCCTGAATATGGGCGGAGGTGCCCATGCCGTAGTTGCCCAGCTCGTACTCCCCCGGGTGGTCGAGTACTTGCTGCACCAGCGCTTCGAAGCTGTCCGCCGGCACGCCCGGGGTGGCCACGAACAGGCTCTGGGAGCGCGCCACCAGCGACAGCGGTGTCAGGTCGGTGCGCACGTCGTAGCCCAGGTTGTCGAACAGCGCCGGGGCCTGCACCAGCAGGTTGATGCCGAACAGCAGCTTATAGGGGTTGCCCTGGTCCCGGGCCACGTAGGAGGCGCCGATATTGCCGCTGGCGCCGGGGCGGTTGTCCACCACCACCGCCTGATTCCAGCGCTCGGACAGCTTCTGGGACACGGCGCGGGCCAGGGTGTCGGTGGCCCCGCCGGGGGGATACGGCACCACGATCTCGATCTCGCGCTGGGGATACTGCTCGGCGCTGACCGTCTCGCCGAGGGCGGCGCCGCTCAGCAGCAGACCGCACAGCAAAGTGGGAATGGCGGTTTTCAGTGTTGTTATTGGCATGGTCGTCACCTTTTTGAATTGAATGGAACCTGGGTGGCGGAGTCACTGGGCGGCACGGGCCGCGTACTCCTCCTGTACATGCCGCCAGAGAATCTTGCCGGCGGCGGATTTGGGCAGTTCGTCCACAAAGCTGACCGCCCGGGGGGCCTTGTAAACGGCCATCTCCGAGCGCGCCCATTCGATCATGGCGGCCTCGTCCAGGCGCTCCCGGTAGGCCGGATCGATCACCAGCACCGCTTCCACCCGCTCGCCTTTTTCCCGGTCCGGCACGCCCACCACGCAGGCTTCGCGCACCGCCGGGTGGCGGTACATCAGGTTTTCCACCTCGGCGGGCCAGACCTTGTAGCCGGACACGCTGATCATTCGTTTGAGGCGGTCGGTGAGGAAGAAGTAGCCGTCCTCGTCCCGGTAGGCCAGATCGCCGGTGCGGAAGTAACGGCGGCCGTCGATCTCGATAAAGGCTTCCCGGTTGGCCTGGTCATTGTTCCAGTAGCCGTCCATCACCTGGCCGCCGCTGGTGACCAGTTCACCGCGCTCGTTGTCCGCCAGCGGTTCGCCGCTGTCCGGGTCGATGATCAGCGAGTGCACGTCGAAGGTGGGCACGCCGAGACACTGGCGCTTGTTGCGATGCACCGGGTTGGCGTGCAGGAAGGCGGCGGTCTCGGTGAGACCGTAGGACTCGTTGAAGACGATGCCGTGTTCGTCATTGAGCTTGCGCGACACCGCCTCGGGCATGGCGGCACCGCCGCCGAAAATCAGCGACAGGCTGGAGAGGTCGTGGTTTTCCACGTCCGGGTCGCCAAAGAAGCCCATCACCATGGACGGTGGCGCGCCCCATACCGTTACCCGCCAGCGCTCGATCAGACGGGCGGCGGTGTGGCGGTCCCAGCGGGGCAGGATCACCAGGGTGCCGCCCAGGAACAGCGGCAGGTTCATGGAATTCTGCAGGCCCAGCATATGGAACATGGGCGCCACCGACAGAAACACCGCCTCCGGATTAAAGGCACGCCACAGGCTGGACGCGTACAGGGCGGTGATCAGGGTACGGTGACTGTGCCGGCAGCCCTTGGGCTTGCCGGTGGTACCGGAGGTGTACGGCAGCACGCACAGCTGGTCCGGGCCGAACGGTTGAGCCGCCAGCCGGCCGCCCTCCGCCAGGGCATCGTTCCAGAACGTCACCGCCGGGTCCCGGGGCGGGCGCGGCGGGCCGGTGACCCAGGTGGGCGGGCTCAGGTCGCCGTGGTCGAGACCGTCCAGGCCATCGCTGTAATGGAACACCAGGGTGCGCGCCAGGCTGCCGTTGTCCACGCAGCCGCGCAGGGCCGGGTACAACTCCTCGGCACAGATCGCCACCCGGGCGCCGCTGTCGTCCACATAGTGCCGCAGTTCGTCGGTGGTGCTCATGGCGTTCACCGGCACCACCGCCGCGCCGATGGCGGTCACCGCATAGAAGGCGATCACGAACTGCGGGCAATTCTGACTCAGCAACAGCACCCGGTCGCCGCGCACCACGCCCCAGCGCTGGCGCAGATAGCCGGCCAGCCGCTCCACCCGGTCCTGGACCTGGGCATAGCTGAGCACCGCGTCGTAAAAAACCAGCGCCGGCTTGTCCGGAAAACGGCTGGCCATTTGCGCCAGGCTGTCCGCCAGCGTCAGCGACGGCACCGTCATGGGGTGGCCCAGGCCACGGGGATAAAAGCGGAGATGATTGTTATTCATGGTGTCTCCAAGGGCGCTCAGTTGAAGCGACGTTCCAGGTCCCGGGCGATCACTTCCTTCATGATTTCGTTGGCGCCGCCATAGACCTTGCCCACCCGGGCATCCGTGTACATGCGTGAGATCGGATACTCTTCCATGTAGCCGTAGCCGCCGTGCAGCTGCAGACATTCGTCCACCACCTGGCAATGCAGCTGGGTGGTCCACCACTTCGCCATGGCGGCGGTGGGCACATCCAGCGTGCCGTCGATAACGCCCTGGATGCAGCGGTCGATAAAGCAGTCGGCCACGGTGGCCTGGGTGTGCGCCTCGGCGAGTTTGAAGCGGGTGTTCTGCATCTCCAGAAGCCGCTGGCCGAACACCTGGCGCTGGTTGACGTACTCCAGGGTCTCGTCGATGGCCCGGCGCATGGCCGCCGCCGCGCCAATGGCGATCAGCAGGCGTTCCCGGGGCAGCTGCTCCATCAGCTGGGCGAAACCGCGCCCTTCCTCTCCGCCCAGCAACTGCCGGCGTGGCACCCGCACGTTGTCGAAAAACAATTCGGCGGTGTCCTGGCCGCGTTGGCCGATTTTCTTGAGCAGCCGGCCGCGCCGGAAACCTTCCACTTCCCGGGTGTCCACCAGGATCAGGGAGATGCCACGGCTGCCCTTGGCCTGCCGGTCGGTCTTGGCCACCACACAGATCAACTCGGCGTGGTAGCCGTTGGTGATGAAGGTCTTGGCGCCGTTGATCACATAGTCGTCGCCGTCCGCCACCGCCGTGGTGCGCACCGCCTGCAGGTCGGAGCCGGCGCCGGGCTCGCTCATGGCGATGGCCGCCACGGTGTCGCCGCTGGCCATGGACGGCAGCCAGTGCTGACGTTGCTCCTCGCTGCCGTAGTTGAGCAGGTAGTGGCCGACGATATTGCTGTGCACGTTGAGGCTGAAGCTGTTCAACTGGGCGCGGAACTGCTCCTGGCAGATCACCGCCTCGTGGCCGAAGCCGCCGCCGGCGCCGCCGTACTGTTCCGGAATACCGGCGCACAGCAGGCCCAGCCGGCCCAGTTCCCGCCATACCTCCCGGTCCGGGTAGCCCTGGGCCAGCCAGCGCGATTCACGGGGCACGAACTCGTTCTCGAAGATGCGGCGCACGGAACTCTGGAAAATGCGCAGGTCCTCGTTCATCCATGCGGGTGCTGGAGTGCTCATCCTCGCTCCTTACGGGCGGCCGCCGCCGCAAATGACGGTCTGGCCGCTGATGTAGTTGGATTCCGGGGTGCAGAACAGATAGACCGCGTCCGCCGCTTCCCGGGGCGTGCCGGCCCGGCCCAGGGGAATGCCGGCCTCGGCGGCGCGCAGGTTTTTGCCGGACACGCCCACCTTGATATCGCGGCCTTCGATGTTGACGGTCTTCTGTTCCTCGGTGGCCTGGGTGAGCCGGGTGCTGATCAGCGCGAAGGCCACGCAGTTCACGTTCACCTTGTAGCGTCCCCACTCCTTGGCCATCGCCTTGGTGAAGCCCATCACCCCGGCCTTGGCGGCGGAATAGTTGGCCTGGCCGGCGTTGCCCATGACCCCGGAGGTGGAGGAGATATTGACCACCTTGCGGAACACCTCGCGGCCCTGCTCCGCTTCCCGCTTGGCGCTTTCGCGCAGGTAGGGGGCGGCGGCGCGCAGAATCCGGAACGGCGCGGTCAGGTGCACGTCGAGCATCGCCGACCACTGTTCGTCATCCATCTTCTGGATCACGTTGTCCCAGGTGTAACCAGCGTTGTTGACGATAATGTCCAGGCCGCCCAGGGATTCCACGGCGGTGGCCACGAACCCCTCGGCGAACGCCGGGTCGGTGACGCTGCCGGGGAAACTCACCGCCCGGCCGCCGGCGGCCTCGATGGCGGCCACCGTGTCTTGGGCCGGCGCCGGGTCCAGATCGTTGACCACCACCGCGGCGCCCTCCTCCGCCAGTTTCAGGGCGATTTCCCGGCCGATACCCCGGCCGGAACCGGTGACCAGCGCCACCTTGCCGTCAAGCTTCCCCATGGTCGTTCTCCACTGTGTTGATCGCCTCGGCGGGCACCCGCACGGTGGCCTCGCCCTTGATCTTCAATTCGTCGTTCTGGTCCAGCACCGCCAGCACCAGGCGCAGCCGCCAGCCGTGGTCCAGCGCGCTGACCCCGGACACCCGTGCGCTGCATCTGAGCCGCGCGCCCACCGGCGTGATGGCGGAGAAACGCACCGCGTAGTCCTCGATCCAGGATTGCGGCACCCAGTCGGTGAGCACCCGGCCCAGATAGGCCATCGACAACATGCCGTGGGCGAACACATCGTCCATGCCCGCCCGGCGGGCGAAGTCGATGTCCACATGGATCGGGTTGTGATCGCCGGAGGCACCGCAATACAGCGCCAGATCGAGCCGCGACACCGGCCCCACGGCCAGTTCCGGCAGCGCCTGATCGGCGGCGGGCAGCTTGAAGGTGGCGGTGGCGCTCATGACTCGGCTCCTTGCGGGTTTCTCACCACGGTGACGCAGCGCAGGTCCGCCACCGCCTCACCGTGCTGGTTACTGACCCGGGTATCGCGCACCACGAATTCCAGGGCGCCGCCTTTCTTGGCATAGATGTCCGCGATCACCGGCTCGAAGCGCAGCCGGTCGCCGGCATGGGCCGGGCGGTGATAGCGGAAGCGCTGCTCGCCGTGCAGTACCCGGGCGATGTCGATATCCAGACGTTTGCGCAGCGCCGCCGGGTCCGGGGCGTCCATTTCCAGGCAAAACAGGAAGGTGGGCGGCACCGGCAGATCCGGATGACCGGCGGCGCGGGCCGCCTCCAGGTCGCTATAGAGCGGGTCGGTCTGGCCGATGGCCTTGGCGAACAGGGCCAGCCGGCCACGCTCCACCTCCACCTCGAACGCCGGCAAGGCGGCGCCGATATGAGACGTATCGATCATGGCCGTTCCTCAGTCCTTGCCGTACAGGGTCACCACGCAGGCGCCACCCAGGCCCAGGTTGTGCTGCAACGCCACCCGGGCACCGTCCACCTGCCGGGGGCCGGCGTCGCCGCGCAACTGCCAGACCAGTTCGGTGCATTGCGCCAGCCCGGTGGCGCCCAGGGGGTGGCCCTTGGAAAGCAGGCCACCGGAGGGGTTGGTGACCACCCGGCCGCCGTAGGTGTTGTCGCCATCGAGAATGAAGCGCTCGGCGGTGCCCGGCGCGGTCAGGCCCAGGCCCTCGTAGGTGATCAGTTCGTTGGCGGTGAAACAGTCGTGCAGTTCCACCACGTCCACCTCCCCGGGCCCGATACCCGCCTCTTCGTAGACCTGGCCGGCGGCCACCTCGGTCATCTCATAGCCGACCACCTTGCGCATGTCCTTGCTCTCGAAGGTGCCGGGCATATCGGTGGTCATCGACTGGGCGACGATATGTACCGCGCCCCGCAGGCCATGGCGGGCGGCGAAGGCCGGCGAGCACACCACCGCCGCGGCGGCGCCGCAGGTGGGCGGGCAACATTGCAGCCGGGTCAGAGGCTCGAAAATCATCGGCGCGTCCAGCACCTGCTCCAGGGTCACGGCGTCGCGGAACACCGCGTAGGGATTGTTGGCGGCGTGGCGGCGGGCCTTCACCGAAATCCGCGCGAAGGTCTCCGGCGAGGCACCGTACTCGCGCATGTAATCGCGGCCGGCGCCGCCAAAAAACTGCGCCGCCCGGGGCGCCTGGTCGTCGTAGTCCTGCACCTCGACCATGGCGTCCACCAGCCCGGCCACCGCCGAACGGCGGTCGCTGAACGGGCTGCTCAGGGCGCCCGGGGTCATCTGCTCAAAGCCCACCGCCAGGGCACATTCCACGGCACCGGCGGCCACCGCCTGGCGGGCCAGAAACAGGGCGGTGGAACCGCTGGCGCAGTTATTGTTGACGTTGACGATGGGAATGCCGGTGAGGCCAACCTGGTAAAGACCGGCCTGGCCGCTGGTGGAATCCCCGTACACATAGCTGGCGTAGGCCTGCTGCACCTGGTGGTATTCGATGCCGGCGTCCTTCAGGGCGGCGCTGGCGGCCTGGGCCGCCATCAGGTGATAGGACTCACTTTTTCCCGGCTTGCTGAACGGGATCATGCCGACCCCGGCCACGTACACGCGTTCTTTCATTGTTGTCTCCCATCTCATTGGGGTCATGTTGCCGTGGGGCCTTAACCGGGGGCATGGCGCGACCCCTCAAATTGATTGGCCGAACTCAACAATCTGGCCGCGATGGGCACGGGTTTTGAGATGGGTGTAGCTGAGATGGGTGTAGCGGTATTCACCGGGGGGCAGCCCGGTCCATTTCTTGAACGCACGATGGAAGGTGCTGAGCTCGGAAAAGCCCAGCCGGAACGCCACGTCCTGCAATTGCAGTTCCGGATTGGAAAGGTATTCAATGGCCGCGTCGCGGCGCAGGCGATCCTTCAGTCCCTGATAGGTCTGACCCTCCGCGCGCAGCCGCCGACGCAGGGTCTGCGGCGTCATACCAAGGGTGTCGCCGACCTGCTCCAGGGTCGGCAGGCCGCTGTCCAGGTGCTTGCGCAGCAGGCGGCGAATGCGCTCGGTGACCGAAGTTTCGTCCCGATAACGCACCAGCAGATTGGCCGGCGCCTGCTGGAAAAATTCCTCCACGCTGAGCCGGTTCTGCACCACCGGCAGGTCCAGCCAGCGGGCATCGAATTCGTAACCGAAGCGCGGCTGGTCATAAAACACCGGCGCCTGGAACATCACATAGGGGTCGGTGCCGCTGCCCGGCCCCGGCTGCTGATAGTGCACCGCCCGCAGCGGCAGACGCCGAGCCACCAGCCAGGAGGCCAGCCCCCAGGAAAAAAACATAAAGGTGCGGCGGGCGTAATGGGCCGCCAGGGGGTCCGGGCCGTCCTGATGAATCATCACCCTGGCCACCCCCCGTTGCACGGTGAGCCGCGCCACGAAATCATCGAGCATCAGATGATAGAACGAGAAGCCCTTGCGCATGGCTTCGCCCAGGGTGCCGCAATCGATCAGTTCCCGGCATATATGGGCGAACGCGCCCAGCCGCACCGGCTGACTGCACAAGCCGAAATATTCATCCCGCAGGGTGCGCCCGAGCAGTGACAACAGACGGGCGTACTGCTCCTGGGACACCCGCGACAGGGGCGTTTCCAGCAGCGACGGCGAGATACCGGCACGCCGCAGTAGCCGGCGCACGTCCACGCCCTGGTCGCGGGCGCCCTCGGTGATCTCGATCACATGGGAAATGGCGATGGTGTGAGTGGGTGGCGCGCAGCTCGGGGTCATCCGTCCGCCCCCCTGGCCACCCGGATACCGCGCCCGACCAGATGGCGCAGGGAAAACAGGAAAATCAGAATGCTGACGACGATCAGGGTGGCACTCAGCGGCCGTTCCATGAACACCATGAAATCCCCCCTCGACAATAACAGCGCGCGGCGCAGGTGTTCCTCCAGCGCCGGCCCCAGCACGAAGCCCAGCAACAGCGGCGCCGCCGGATAACGAAAGGCGTTGAGCACATAGCCCACCAACCCGAAAAACAGCGCCACATAAAGATCGAACACATTGTTGCGCGCGCTGTACACGCCCACGCACACGAACACCAGAATAATCGGATAGAGAATCTGGTAGGGAATGGACACCATCCGTACCCATAAACCGATCAACGGAATGTTAAGCACCAACAATAAGAGATTGCCCACCCAAAAGCTCATGATCAGTCCCCAGAACATTTCCGGGTTCTCGGTGATAAAGCGCGGGCCCGGCACGATACCGTGCAGCATCATGGCGCCAAGCAGCAGCGCCATCACCGCGTCGCCGGGAATGCCCAGGGTCAGGGTGGGAATAAAACCACTCTGGGTGGCCGCGTTATTGGCGGCCTCCGGCGCCACCACCCCTTCGATGGCGCCCTTGCCGAAACGCTCCGGCTGACGGGAAATCTTTTTCTCGCCAATGTAGGCAAGAAAAGACGACAGCACCGCGCCAACGCCGGGCAGCACGCCGATCACCGTGCCCAGCAGGGAACCCCGGCCGGCGGGCATCCAGAATCGCCGCCAATCGTCCCGGTCCGGCATCATCGAACGCAGGGTTACCTTCTCCGGGCGCCGCCGTTCGCCGGGGTCTCGCCCAACGTTGGCGAGAATCTCGCCGATGCCGAACAGACCCATGGCGATGGCGATCAGATTGACGCCGTCGGCGAGGCCTTCCAAACCGAAGGTGAAGCGGTACTGGCCGGAGGTCACGTCGGTGCCGATCAGCCCCAACACCACGCCCACGATCACCATGGCCACGCCCTTGAGCGGCGAGCCACTGGCCAGGGACGACGCCGCCATCAACCCCAGCAGCATGATCGCGAAGTATTCATAGGCGCTGAACTTCACCGCGAACGCCGCCACCACCGGGGCGAACCCCATCACCACCACGATGGCGAAGGAACTGCCCACGAAGGAAGCGATGGCGGTGACGAACAGGGCAATGCCGGCGCGGCCGTTACGGGCCATGGGAAAACCGTCGATGCAGGTCACCGCCGATGTGATGCTGCCCGGCAGGTTCAGCAGAATGGCGGCGGTGGAGCCGCCGTACATGGTGCCGTAGAAAATACCCGCCAGCATCACCAGGGCGGCGGTGGGATCAAAATGGTGGGTGATCGGCAACGCCAGGGAAATCGCCGCCAGGGCACCGATGCCCGGCAACACGCCGACAAAGGTGCCGATGGTCACGCCGATAAAACAGAACAGGAAGGTTTCCAGGGTCAGGGCTTCGTTGAGCCCGAGCACAATATTGTTCCACAGATCCATGGCCGCTACTCCGGAAACACCGGCACCGGAATGCCGAGCGCCTCAATGAACAACAGCACGCTCACCGCCGACATCAGCACCGCGATCACCAGGATCGACAGGGGCCGCAGGGTGCGTTCACCCAGGGCACTGAGCACCACCAGACTGAACACCGCCGGCACCATCCCGGCCCGCTCCACCAGCTGGGCAAAACTGATGATGCCCAGGGACAGCATCACGAAGGGACGCATCAACAGCGGCGGCGGCGGATTGTCCGAGCGCACCACCTCGATGATCAGCGCCACGCCGATGGCGGCCAGCAGCAGCCCGAGAATCATCGGGAAATAACCCGGCCCCATGCGACGCAGATCGCCCAGATCATAGCCGCCGGCGATGCCCGCCACCGCCAGGCCCACCAGGGTGAACGCGACCGCCACCAGGATCTCGCCGCGATTGAAACGCCGGCCGGGGGACGGCGACCGGAGCGGCGCCGTTTGCGACGCGCGGGTATCGGTGCTCAAGATGCACCTCCTCATTGTTATTCGATCGTTATGGTTGGTTTGGCGCACCGCTAAGCATGGTCCGGGGCCCACGAATACGCCTATGGCGATAGCCGCCAAAGCGCTTGGCGGAACCGTTCATCGACCGGTGTGTTGCCGGCGCCGGCATGAAGGGTTCCGCCAACCGGATTCCGCCAAAAGTACTCAGCCCAAAAGCGCGATCAGAGCGTGTCGCCGGTGCCCAGGATCGCGGTGGACTGGCTCGACAGGGTGCCGCCATTGCCTTGCACGATGGCGGTGGCCGGTGCGGCCACCTGGCGGTCGCCGGCCTCGCCACGCAACTGACGCACCGCTTCGATGGTGGCGAAGATGCCGTACATGCCCGGGTGGCCCCAGGACAGGCCGCCCCCGTTGGTGTTCACCGGCAAGCTGCCGCCGGGACGGATATGGCCATCGGCGACGAAGGCACCGCCCTCCCCTTTGGCGCAGAACCCCAGGTCCTCCAGGAACAGCAGCGTGTTGATGGTGAAGGCGTCATAGAGTTGCGCCATGTCCATGTCGGCGGCGGCCAGCCCGGCCATGGCATAGGCCTGCTCGCCGGATTGCCGGGCGGCGGTGACGGTCAGGTCCGGCATTGAGGAAATCTGCCGGTGCCACACCGCCGTGCCGCTACCCAGCACGTACACCGGCGGCCTGGGCAGGTCCCGGGCGCGCTCGGCGCGCACCAGCACATAGGCGCCGCCACCGTCGGTGACCAGGCAGGAATCCCGCACCGTGAGCGGGTCGGACACCATCCGCGAGGCGAGCACCTGGTCCACGGTGAGCGGGTCGCGCATGAAGGCGTCCGGATTGAGCCGCGCCCATTCCCGGGCGGACACCGCCACCTCCGCCAGTTGCGCCCGGGTGGTGCCGAATTCGTGCATGTGCCGGGACGCCGCCAGGGCATAGGCGGACAACGGCAGAATCGGCTCATAGGGATGCTCGTAGGGTTGCGGGTCCATGCGGCGGCGGGCCTTGGCCACTTCCTTGCGGTTCAGCGTGGAGGTGCGCTGGGCGCTGCCGTAGCACACCAGCACGGCGTCACACTGGCCGGCTTCCAGCGCCAGCATGGCCGGCATCAGATGGGCCACGAAGCTGGAACCGCCGATCATGGTGCCGTCGATAAAACGGGCGTTGATGCCCAGGTGCTCCACCACTTCCATGGGCCACATGGTGGCCAGCACGCTGGCGGTACAGAGGCCGTCGATGTCGTTCATGGTCAGGCCGGCGTCGGCCACCGCCCGGCGGGCAGCGTTGGCCAGCAGGTCCATATCGCTGTAGCCGGGGGCTTCACCGCAACCGAAGGTGGCGACGCCGGCGATGGCGGTCTTGCCGCGCAGCTGGCTCAGGCTGGCATTATTCATGGTCGCTCTCCCCGGCGTTGTTGGATGCCACCGCGTCGAACAGCAGCAGCCCCTCACCTTCCGTTACCGCCACCCGGGCCTGTACCGGCAGGCCGATGCGCACCGCCTCGGCGGCGATCCCTTCCACCCTGCTCATCAGTCTGGGGCCCTCTTCCAGGTCGATCAGCGCCACGTTGTAGTCGCCGCCGGCCTCCGGCTTGCGGCGCACGGTGGTGGTGGCATGGACCGTGCCCCGGCCGCTGGGGGCGAACCAGTCCAGCTCGCCGGCGCCGCACTCCGGGCACAGTTCGCGGGGATAGAAAATGGCGCTGCCACAGGCGCGGCAACGTTGAATCCGGAATTGGCCCTCCGCCAGGGCGTCGGCGTAAACACGGGCCGCCGGCGCGGGCCGGCTCACTGCGTGGTCGTTCATGGTCGGTTGTCTCCGAAAAGCGGGGTCAGATCGGGTCCCAGCAGAACACGTCCGCGGACTTGTCCAGGTGGTGGAAGCTGGCGCGCAGCGCGGGCAGCGCCTGGGACAACACGGTCTCCGGCGTCCAGCCATCGCTGTTGTGCACCGAGCGCACCGGCCGGGGCTGGCTGATCAGGAAAATCTCGTTGTTGCGCACCGCGAAAATCTGACCGCTCACATCGGCGGTGGCGTCGCCCACCAGGGCCACCGCCAACGGCGCGATCTTGGCCGGGGTCATCTGTTTGAAGCGCTCCACGCGCTGTTTTTCTTCCTCGCTGTCCGCCGGTACCGAGCCGGTCATGCGACTCCAGGCGAATGGGGCAATGCAGTTGGAGCGCACATTGAAGCGCTGCATATCCAGGGCGATGGACTTGGACAGCGCCGCCACGCCCAGCTTGGCGGCGGAATAGTTGGCTTGCCCCAGGTTGCCGATCAGCCCGGAGGTGGAGGTCATGTGCACGAAGGCGCCGCCGTCCTGGGCCTTGAAATGGGGCGCCGCCGCCCGGCTCATGTAGAAGGCACCGTAGAGATGCACCCTGAGCACCGCATCCCATTCGTCCACGCTCATCTTGTGAAAGAAACGGTCCCGGAGAATGCCGGCGTTGTTGACCACGCCGTCGATGCGGCCGAAATGATCCAGGGCGGTCTGGATCACCGCGTTGGCGCTGGCCGCCTCGGACACGCTGTCGGTGCTGGCCACCGCTTCGCCGCCGGCGGCGCGGATCGCTTCCACCACCTGTTGCGCCGGGCCGGCGTCGTTGCCCTCGCCGCTCAACGATGCGCCGATGTCGTTGACCACCACCCGGGCGCCCCGGGCCGCCATGGCCAGGGCGATATCCCGGCCGATGCCACCGCCGGCGCCGGTGACCACCACCGCCTTGCCGTCGAGCAGATTGCTGTTCGACATAACTCCTCCCGTTCGTTTGTGCCGTTCATTTCTGTTGAAGCTATTCTTGTTGAAGCGCTCAATGTATACCGTATACAGTATACGAAAGAAAGCGAGACGGAAAAGGATTCGTGCATGGGTTCTGATCAACCGGAGGCCTGGCTGGGGGCCGAACAGCATCAGGTAGATGCCCTCGATCCCGGCGCCGTGGCCCGGGTGGCCGCCACCCTGGGACGGCCCGCGCCGGGCCAGGGGGAGGCGCTGCCCTGGCTGTGGCATTGGGCCTTTTTTCAGCCGGCGGCGCCGGCGGAGCGTCTGTCCCCGGACGGTCACACCCTGGGCGGCGACTTCCTGCCGCCGATGCCCGGTCTGCAGCGGATGTGGGCCGGTGGCCGGCTGAGCTTCCGGCGACCGTTGCGGGTCGGCCAGCCGGCCCTGCGTCACAGCCGGGTGACCCGGATTGAGCGCAAGGAGGGCCGTGACGCCGGCGCCATGATCTTCGTGACCGTGGAGCACCGTTACGAGCAGGACGGCGAGGAAGCGATCCATGAACAGCAGGATCTGGTCTACCGGGAGCCCCGTGCCCTGCCGGCCCGGCCCGGCGAGCCCCTGCCCGCCCTGCAATGGCGGCGCACCGTCGAACCGGACCCGACCCTGCTGTTCCGCTACTCCGCGGTGACCTTCAACAGCCACCGGATTCACTACGACTGGCCCTACGCCACCGCCACCGAGGGTTACGCCGGCCTGGTGGTGCACGGCCCGCTGATCGCCACCCTGGTGCTGGAGGCCTTCCTTCAAGCCCACCCAGGGGCACGGCCCACCGACTTCCGCTTTCGCGGCCTGCGGCCCTTGTTGTGCCCGGGCGCCTTGGTGGTGGGCGGCCTGGATGAAGAGCCGGGCCGGGCCCGGTTGTTCGCCGCCGATCAGGGCGGCCAGTCGCAGACCGCCCAGGTGCAATTCGAGGAACAGACTTAATGAGCCAACACACGGAAAACCTCACCGCCTTCCTGGCCGCCCTGCGTTTTGAAGATCTGCCCGACGCGGTGGTGGCACGGGCGGAGGATTTGTTTCTCGACTGGCTGGGCTCGCTGCTGGCCGGTGCGGGGCAACCGCCGGTGCCCCTGTTCGCGGGCTACGCCCGGCGCATGGGGCCGGCCAAAGGGCCTTGCGAAAACCTGGTGGACGGCACCACCACCTCGCCCTACTTCGCCGCCCTGGTGAACGGCGCCGCCTCCCATGTGGTGGAGCAGGACGACCTGCACAACAGCTCGGTGCTGCACCCGGCCACCGTGGTGTTCCCCGCCGCCCTGGCCCTGGCCCAGGACCGAGGCCGCGATGGCCGCGACCTGATCACGGCGGCGGTGGCCGGCTACGAGGCGGGCATTCGCATCGGTGAGTTTCTGGGGCGCTCCCATTACCGGGTGTTCCACACCACCGGCACCGTGGGCACCCTGGCGGCGGCGGTGGCCGCCGGCAAGCTGCTGGACTTCGACCAGGAGCGCTTCACCCATCTGCTCGGCACCGCCGGCACCCAGGCCGCCGGGCTGTGGGAATTTCTGCGCGACGCGGCCGACTCCAAACAGCTGCACACCGCCAAGGCGGCGGCGGACGGCGTGCTCGCCGCCAGTCTCACCGCCGACGGTCTGACCGGCGCCCGCGACATTCTGGAAGGGGACCAGGGCCTGGCCGCCGGCCTCTCCGACCAGGCCGAGCCCGCTTTTCTCGACGATCGCCTGGGCCAGCGCTGGGCACTGGCGGAGACCTCCTTCAAGTTCCACGCCTCCTGCCGCCACACCCATCCGGCGGCGGATGCCCTGCTCGACCTGATGGCCCGGGAACACCTGGTGGCCGACCAGATCCATGGCGTCACCGCCCGGGTGCACCAGGGCGCCCTGGACGTGCTGGGCCGGGTGGACACCCCGCGCACCGTCCATCAGGCCAAGTTTTCCATGGGCACGGTGCTGGCGCTGATCGCCCTGCACGGCCGCGCCGGGCTCGGGGAATTCCACGGCATTCCCCTGGACGACCCGGCGGTGGCGGCGTTCCGTGACCGGGTGCGCATGACCCTGGACGCGGAGGTGGACCAGGCCTACCCGGCCCGCTGGCTGGGCCGGATCACCGTGGAAACCGTGGACGGACGCACCCTGCACGGCGCCATCGACGAGCCCAAGGGCGACCCGGGCAACACCCTTTCGCGCCCGGAACTGGAAGACAAGTTCCGGCGCCTGGCCGCCTTCGGCGGCAACACCAACGCGGCGCGCGCCGACCAGCTGATCGCCCGGGTCTGGAGCCTGGGCGCCGGTGGTCCGGTGCGTTTTCAGAGCTAACAACAAGATCGGGAGAGACACATGATTGAGCACGATGCCCAGGCCCTGGCACAGATTCGGGAAGGGGTGCGCGGCCTGTGCGAGCGCTTCGGCGACGACTACTGGCGCCGCATCGACCAGGCCAAGGGGTTCCCGGAGGAATTCGTCGCCGCCCTCACCCAGGCCGGCTGGCTGGCGGCGATGATCCCCGAGGAATATGGCGGCTCCGGCCTGGGCCTGGCGGAGGCCTCGGTGATCCTTGAGGAGGTCAACCGCTGCGGCGGCAACTCCGGCACCGTGCACGGCCAGATGTACAACATGTTCACCTTGCTGCGGAACGGCTCCGAGGCGCAGAAACGCGAGTACCTGCCGCGCCTGGCCAGCGGAGAGCTGCGGCTGCAATCCATGGCGGTCACCGAACCCACCACCGGCACCGACACCACCAAGATCAAAACCACCGCCGTTCGCCAGGGCGACCACTACCGGATCAACGGCCAGAAGGTGTGGATCTCCCGGGTTCAGTATTCCGACCTGATGATCCTGCTGGCGCGCACCACGCCACTGGATCAGGTGAAGAAAAAAACCGACGGTATGTCGATCTTTCTGGTGAATCTGCACCAGGCCATCGGCAATGGCCTCACCGTGCGGCCCATCGAGAACATGGTGCACCACATCACCAACGAGCTGTTCTTCGACGACCTGAAAATTCCGGCGGAAAATCTGATCGGCGAGGAAGGCAAGGGCTTCCGCTATATCCTCGACGGCCTCAACGCGGAGCGCACCCTGATCGCCGCCGAGTGCATCGGCGATGGCCGCTGGTTCATCGAAAAGGCCAGTGACTATGCCCGCCAGCGGGAAGTGTTCGGCCGCCCCATCGGTCAGAACCAGGGCATTCAATTCCCCATCGCCGAAGCGCACATCGAGGTGGAGGCCGCCGACCTGATGCGCTGGCGCGCCTGCCGGGAATACGACGCCGGCCAGCCCGCCGGCGCCAGCGCCAACATGGCCAAATACCTGGCCGCCAAGGCCTCCTGGGAAGCGGCCAACGCCTGCCTGCAAACCCACGGCGGTTTCGGCTTCGCCTGCGAGTACGACGTGGAGCGCAAGTTCCGCGAGACCCGGCTCTACCAGGTGGCGCCGATCTCCACCAATCTGATTCTGTCCTACGTGGCCGAGCATCTGCTCGAACTGCCACGCTCGTTCTGAACGCCCGCCGAGGAGATTCCACCATGACCGACTCCCCTTCGCGCCCCCTGGAGGGCGTCACCGTGGTCAGCCTGGAGCATGCCATCGCCGCGCCCTTCTGCACCCGGCAACTGGCGGACCTGGGCGCCCGGGTGATCAAGATCGAGCGGCCCGGCGTGGGCGATTTCGCCCGTGGCTACGACGAGCGGGTGCGCGGCCTGGCGTCCCACTTCGTGTGGACCAACCGCTCCAAGGAGAGCCTCACCCTGGACCTCAAACACGGCGATGCCGGGCCGGTGCTGGAGCGGCTGCTGGAGCAGGCCGACGTGCTGGTGCAGAACCTGGCCCCCGGCGCCGCCGCCCGCCTGGGGCTGGATTTCGACACCCTGCACGCCCGCCATCCGGCACTGATCGTGTGCGATATTTCCGGCTACGGTGAAGGCGGCCCCTACCAGGACAAAAAAGCCTACGACCTGCTGATCCAGAGCGAAGGCGGCTTTCTTTCGGTGACCGGCAACGACGAGCAGATGGCCAAGGCCGGCTGTTCCATCGCCGATATCGCCGCCGGCATGTACGCCTACAGCCACATTCTGTCCGCCCTGTTGATGCGCCAGCACACCGGCCAGGGCAGCCGCATCGACGTGTCCATGCTGGAAAGCCTGGTGGAATGGATGGGCTACCCGCTCTACTACGCCTTCGAGGGCGCCGCGCCACCGCCGCGCAGCGGCGCCGCCCACGCCACCATCTACCCCTACGGCCCGTTCGACACCGGGGACGGCGGCACCGTGATGCTGGGCCTGCAGAACGAGCGGGAATGGAACCTGTTCTGCGACCAGGTACTGGGCCAGCCGGAGCTGGCCGGGGACCCGCGCTTCGCCTCCAACTCCCTGCGGGTACGCCACCGGGCCGCGCTCAAGGCGCTGATCCTCACCGAGTTCGCCGGGCTGGACGCGGAGGAGGTGCTGGGGCGGCTGGACCGGGCCGGCATCGCCAATGCCCACGTCAACGACATGGACGGCGTGTGGCGGCATCCGCAGCTGGCGGCACGGTGCCGCTGGACCGAAATCGGCAGCCCCAAGGGCCCGCTGCCGGCGTTGCTGCCCCCCGGCGTCAGCAACGCCTGGGCGCCGCGCATGGGCGCGGTGCCGGATCTGGGCGAGCACACCGACGCCATCCTCGGTGGCCTGGGCTTCGACCCCGACCACCGGGACCGGCTGCGCCGGCAGGGGGTGATCGGATGACCGCCCCGGTGGTGCGCTCCGCCCTGTTCGTGCCCGCCAGCCGCCCGGACCGGATCGCCCGGGCCCGCGCCAGCGGCGCCGACGCCATCATCCTGGACCTGGAGGACGCGCTGGCCCCGGAGCACAAGGACGCCGCCCGGGCGGACCTGGCCCGGGCGCTGGCCGACGACCCCGGCGGCGCGCCCCTGTGGGTGCGCGTCAACGCCGCCGACAGCCCCTGGTTCGAGGACGACCTGGCGCTGTGCGCGGCCTGGCCGGCGGTGCACGGCGTGATGCTGCCCAAGGCGGAACGGAGCACCGACCTGGCCACCGTGGCCGCCCTTGGCAAGCCGCTCTGGGCGCTGGTGGAAAGCGCCGCCGGCGTGCTCGCCCTGGCGGCGCTGACCGCCACGCCGGGGCTGGAACGGCTCGCCTTCGGCGCCCTGGACAGCGCCCTGGACCTGGGCCTGGAAGACCAAAGCGAAGGCGCCGACACGGTGCTCGACCAGCTGCGTGTGCAAGTGCTGCTGCACAGCCGCGCCCGGGGTCTGGCCCCGCCCCTGGAAAGTGTGGTGCCCGGGTTCCGGGACCCGCAACCGGTCCGTGATCGGGCGCGCCGGGCGGCGCAGATGGGGTTCGGTGGCATGCTCTGCATTCACCCGGCACAGATCGAGCCGGTGCACCAGGCCTTTACCCTGAGCGAGGCACAACGGGACTGGGCCCGGCGGGTGCTGGAAGCCGCCGGGCACCGGGCCCTGCCGTTCCAGCTGGACGGTGAGATGATCGACGAGCCGGTGCTACGCCGGGCCCGTCGATGGTGGGGTCCGCAGGACCCGTGATCAGTCCTTCAGCGCGAACAGCTTCACGTCCGGGCGGCCGGCCAGCAGGCCCTTGAGGCCGCCGCCCAGTTCCTTCATGTGCTCCCGATGGGCCTGCAGAGCCGCTTCGTCACTGTATTGCTCGTAGATCAGCAGGGTGTCGGCGTCGTCCAGGGACTGGTGCACCAGGTAGCAATGGTTGCCCTCTTCCTTGACCACTTCGGCGGCGATCTTTTGCATGGCGGCCACCAGCTGGTCACCCTGGCCCGGCGTGGCGGTCATTACGGCGGTAATTCCGATCATCATGCTCTCCCGTTTTCGCAACAGTTTTATTGAAATGATGTTCCGCATACTGGCAGCACCCGTCGCCGCCGGCCATGGCCTGTTGCGTCGTTGATCGGGGCAAATACGATCCCGAGGGTGTGTGTAAAAGGGTTCATCGTGCTTTGGCGGGAAATTTCGCTCCAGCCGGGGCGCGGCTCAGGGCGCGACGCCCTTCCGGGACCCTTGAGAACAGGACGTTCGAAAGGGAGCCCCCATGGACGGGTTCACGGCGTTCCCGGAAGGGCGTCGCGCCCTGAGCCGCTTAGCAGTGATCTTCCGCGCCACGGGCTCTACAGAGCCACCACCCCCACCCTGGTACATCGTTGTTGGTAACCCGGAACGGTTCCGCTACCTCGAAGCGGCTCTGTGTGGGTGGTGGATTACTGTAGGAGCGACTGGGCGGCACTCCGCTTCAGTCGCGATCCGCTCCGGCGCTATCGTCATCGCCATCGCGACTGAAGTCGCTCCTACATAATAAGGGTCTTACGCGGCTCAGGGCGCGCGCCGGTGGAGCGCATTTCCCGCCAAACCGCGATGGATAAAAAAGCGGCCACCAGGGCCGCTTTTTTCGGGAGCCGGACGGCGCGCCTAGCGGCGTTCCATCTGGATTTCCTTGACCACGATATCGCCGTCGATAACCACCGGCTCGTCGTCCAGGAACAGGGAGCAATCCCGCATCGGGATGTCCAGGTGGCAGGCGGTGTCGTTGGTGCCGCCCAGTTCGTTGTTGGGGCCGGTGGAGAACATCACGTTGCCGTAGAAGCTGCGCGGTTCCATGCCCATGCCGCCGGGGAACTCGCCCGGGGTCATGCGGTGCCATTTGGCGTCCGGGTTCATGCCCCAGCCCACGTGGCTCATGCCCTTGCCGCGCTCGTCGTTGAAGCTGTCCATGTAGGACTTCACCAGGTCCGCGTCGAGGCCGCCACGGATATCGGTGATCCAGCCCTTCTCGATGGTGTAGGTGATCGGGTCGCGCACGTACATGTTCTGCGGCAGCAGCACGTCGCCCGGGGCCACCACGATCTGCCCGTCCACGCCATCGTCATCGCCGCCGGTGAACACGAAACCGGAGGGCCAGTGGTCCCAGCGGCCGGGCTCGTCGGTGCAGGCGTATTCCATGATGGTCGGGTAGGTATTGAGCTTGTAGGTCACGTCGGTGCCGTGGGGCGAGGTGATGCGCATCACCTTGGCCTTGGCCAGCAGTTCACCGGCGATTTCCACCTTCTCGCGCAGTTCCTTGGAGGGCAGCATGCGCGCCAGCAGCTCCGGCGGTTCCACGGCGGTGAGCACGCGGGTGCCGGCGGCCTGGATCGCCATCTGCTCCGGCGAGAACAGCAGGAACATGCAGTCGATCAGCATATCCGCCTGCTTGAGCGCTTCCACCGCGTCCGGCAACGCCGCCAGACCGGTCTGGCCCACCACCCAGCCGCCCATCGGCGGCGGCGCCGGCAGGCGCATGTGGTACATGCGCGCGCCCAGCTTTTGCCCGGCGGCCATGAAGGCGTCGGCATAGTCCAGTCGTTCGTTGCCCTGGGTCAGGACAACCACTTTCTCGCCCTCATGGACGCCGGACATCTTGAGCTGGTGCAGGCAGATATCCGCGAAGCTGATGGGATCCATGATATTTCTCCCGGAGTCGTCGTTATGGGGATAACCATTGCCTCCGAGCATAAATTATAATTTCGTATAATTACAAGCCTGAAGCCACGATGTGGTTCCCGCCAGCCCCCGTAGGAGCGGCTTCAGCCGCGATTCAGCCACGAAGTTTCCTGAAAGGCTGATCGCGGCTGAAGCCGCTCCTACGGGGTATCGGCGTGCCGGGGTAGCGGGTGTATCGAGGGCGCCGGGGGGAGCGCTATTCCAGCGGCGCGGTCAGCCCGGCGGTGAGGAACAGCACCAGCTGGCGCAGCATTTCGTCCCGGCCCGGTTCGCCGATCTGCCCTTCGGTGAGGTCGTTGAGGCGGCCCAGATCATTGAGCATGAACATATAGGTGCCCACCAGGAACGCCATGCGCACGCTGATCACCTGCCGGGGAATGCCGGGCAGCGCCTCGGACAGGGCCTGGATATAGCGGCGCAGGGAGTCGTCGTACACTTCCCGGCGCAGGCGCAGGGCGTACTCGGCGGGCTCCGCGTGCAGGCGCGCCTGCAGCCGCACGAAGGCGGCGCCGCCGGGGCCGCTGTACTTCATGTCCCACTGGGGCTTGAGGTAGGCGTGGATCAATTGCGGCACGGTGGGCCGGCCGTCGTCGGCCAGCAGCGCATCCAGCCGTTCATGGCGGCCCCGGGAGATGACGCCGCCGTGGCGCCGGTAAACCGCGTCGAACAGCTCGTCCTTGGTGCCGAAGTAATAGCGGATCATGTTCTGGTTCACGTCCGCCGCCCGGGCGATGTCGCGCACCTTGGTGCCGGCGAAACCATGCTCGGCGAAGGCCAGCTCCGCCTGATCCAGAATCACCTCGCGCACCGCCTGGTCGTCCTTGGGACGTCCCGGCCCGCGTCGCTTGCCCGATGCCTTCGCTTCCACCATGGCGGTGGTCACCTCCGCTGTCCGCCCTCGCCCGGGGCGCAAATAAAAAAAGGCGCCGCGAGGGCGCCTTTCCTGTTTGGCGGAGAGGGTGGGATTTGAACCCACGGAGGACGCAAATCCTCGGCGGTTTTCAAGACCGCTGCATTCGACCACTCTGCCACCTCTCCGGTCGGCGCACATGATACCTGAGACGCTCCGGCAGTCAACGCCCGCACGTCAAGAAACCTGCCCTAACTGTGTGATTCAACGGGAAAATCTTGATTTTGGCGCGGGTGTCCCTATTATCCAGGGGAGTCCCCCGAAGCAATGAGCCCGATTATGAGCAACCAGCAGAATCCCTACGCCTCCCCGCTGCGCGGCAGCGGCCTCCAGGTCACCGGCGAGCGTGCCGCTCAGGTCCTGAAGAACACCTACATGTTGCTCGGCCTGTCCCTGATGGCCGCCACCGGCGCGGCCATGTTCGCCATGTCGGCGGGCATCGGCTATGTGAGCCCGCTGATCACCATCGCGGTCTACTTCGGTCTGCTGTTCGCCACCAACAAACTGCGCAACAGCGGCTGGGGCATCGTTGCCGTGTTCGCCCTGACCAGCTGGCTGGGCTTCACCACCGGGCCGCTGATCAACATGTACGCCCAGATCCAGGGCGGCATGGAAATCGTGTCCCTGGCCCTGGGCGGCACCGCCACCATCTTCGTGGCCATGTCCGCCATCGCCCTGGTGAGCCGCAAGGACTTCAGCTTCATGACCAACTTCATCATGGTTGGCGTGCTGGTGGCGTTCCTGGCCGGTCTGGCGGCCATGTTCTTCAATATCCCGGCCCTGGCCCTGGCGGTGTCCGCCGCTTTCGTGCTGCTGTCTTCCCTGCTGATCCTGTGGCAGACCAGCGCCATCATCCACGGCGGCGAAACCAACTACATCATGGCCACGGTCACTCTGTTCGTGTCCATCTATAACCTGTTCCTGTCCCTGCTGAATATTCTCACCGCACTCAGCGGGAATGACTGAGTTCAGTCTTCTCGTGACCGCCGGGCCCCAGCGGCCCGGCGCCCTCACCGCCCTGCGCACCGCCCGCGCCCTCCAGGCTTCCCCCTACCCGATCTACCGTTTGTTCTTCTACGGCGAAGGTGTGCTGCTGGCCCACCGGCTGTTGGACGCCGGCGATCCCGCCAGCGAAACCGCCCGTGCCTGGCAGCACTGGGTGCGGGACACCTCGGCACCGGCGACGGTGTGCGTGGGCGCCGCCCATAAGCGTGGCGTCACCGCCGAGACCCTGGCCGGGGGCTTTCAACTGGTGGGCCTGGGCGACTGGGTGGACGCCCTCAATCACGGCGGCCGGGTGGTGCATTTTGGCTGACGGCGTGCTCTATCTGATCCAGGGCGTACCCGGCCGCGACGGCCGTTGGCGGGAAAGCGTGGAGATGGCGCTGACCGGCGCCGCCTTCGCCCTGCCCACGCGGGTGTGGCTGGCCCCGGAGGTGGTGGCGGTGCTGGCCCGGCGCGCCGACGGCGGGGAATTGCTGGCGGAATTGACCGGCTTTGGCGTGACCTGCGTGGCCGACCGGGCCCACCAACAGGACGGCGCGCCGGCCGCCATCCAATGGCTGGACCGGACCGCCCTGGCCGCCCTCCGCGATGACGCCGAGCGCGTTATCGTGCTGTGACCCTTGATCCGTGACGGAGCCGGCATGCTGCATGTGATTGCCTTCGAGACCCTGGACTCGCCCCTGGCGGAAGCCTGCCTGGGCCTGTACCGGGACGGCGATGTCTGCGTGTTCGCCGACGGCGGCGCTCTGGTGGCGGCGGCGTTTCCGCTGCGCGGGCCGGGCTACCTGCTGGAGGACGCCGCCCCCGCCGCCCGCCCCGGGAACCTGGAGACCATCGATCATGCCCGCTTCGTCGAGCTGATGGCGGCCCATGGCCCGGTCACCAGCTGGTATCCTTGAACCATGACTGAACATGCTTTTGCCCCCTATGTACGTACCCTGGGTCGCGGCAAGCGCGCCCGCCGGGACCTGACCCGGCACGAGGCCGCCGAGGCCATGGGCCTGATCCTGGACGGCCAGGCCACCGACGCCCAGATGGGCGCCTTTTTGATGCTGCTGCGCGTCAAGGAAGAAACCCCGGAGGAGCTGGCCGGCTTTCTGGACGCCTGCCGGCCGCGCTGCGCCGAGCAGCTGGCGGATCTGCCGCCGGTGGACGTGGACTGGCCCAGCTACGCCGGCAAGAAGAAACACCATCCCTGGTACCTGGCCGCCGCCCGGCTGCTGGCCGGCCACGGCGTGCGCATCCTGATGCACGGCGGCCCCGCCCATACCCCGAACCGCCGTTACAGCGACGACATGCTGGCGGAGCTGGGCGTCGCCCTGCCCGGCTCGGTGGCCGAGGCCGGCGACCAGCTCCGCGAAGACGGCTTCACCTTCCTGGATCTGAAGCACTTCTGCGCGCCCCTCGCACCCTTGCTGATGATGCGCTTCGAGCTGGGCCTGCGCTCACCGATCAATACCCTGGCGCGCAGCCTTAACCCGGCGGGGGCGCCGCTGAGCATGCAGAGCGTGTTCCATCCCGCCTATCTGGCGCTGCACCTGGGCGCGTCCCAGCTGTGCGGTGACCGGGATCTGCTGCTGTTCAAGGGCGAAGGCGGCGAGCCGGAGATACGCCCTGATGCGCGCACCGCCCTCACCGGCCTGCGCCATGGGGACCCGGCGGAAGCGGTGCTGGACGCCGCCCTGCCCCGCCAGACCCCGCCCGGTGAGGTGTCACCCTTGCACGTGCGTGCGGTGTGGCGCGGCGAGGCGCAGGACGATTACGGCGTGGCGGCGATTCGCGGCACCGTGGCCACGGTGCTGTGGGGGCTGGAGAAGGTGGAATCCCTGGAACAGGGCCTGAAGGCCGCCGAAGCCCTCTGGGAAGCCCGCGACCGCGCGGCGCTCTAAAACCCGGGTCGTGTTGTCGTAGGAGCGGCTTCAGCCGCGATGAAGCTGGCACCGCCGTTGATCGCGATTGAAATCGCTCCTACAACAGGGGCAGGGAATTTCGGGTAGGAGCGGCTTTAGCCGCGATGACGCTGGCACCGCCGTTGATCGCGATTGAAATCGCTCCTACCGCTTCCTTTCCGGCCGGTTTTCAGCTTTGCCCGAACCAGCGATAGCGCGGGTGCAGGCTGACCACGCTGCCGACGATGATCAGGGTGGGGGCGTGGATTTCCCGGCCTTCCACGGTGTCCGGCAGGTCGGCCAGGGTGCCGGTGATTACTTCCTGGAGGTCGGTGGTGCCCCGGGATACCAGGGCAATGGGGGTGGCCGGGTCGCGGCCGTGCTCGATCAGCCGGGCGCAGATCTGCCGCAGCCCCACCAGCCCCATATAGAACACCAGGGTTTCGCTGGGGGCCATCAGCCCGGCCCAGTCCAGGTCCACGCTGCCGTCCTTGCGGTGGCCGGTGACGAAGCGCACCGACTGGGCGTGGTCCCGGTGGGTCAGCGGAATGCCGGCGTAGGCGGCGCAGCCGCTGGCGGCGGTGATGCCGGGCACCACCTGAAAGTCGATGCCGGCGGCCACCACCTTTTCCAGTTCCTCGCCGCCCCGGCCGAAGATAAAGGGGTCGCCGCCCTTCAAACGGCACACTTTCTTGCCCTGGCGGGCGTAGTGCACCAGCAGGTCGTTGATATTGTCCTGGGGCAAGGTGTGCTGATCCCGGGCCTTGCCCACATAGACCTTCTCCGCGTCGGCGCGGGCCAGGGCAACGATTTCCGGCGCCACCAGCCGGTCGTAGAGCACCACCTCCGCCTTGTCGATCAGGTGCAGGGCGCGGAAGGTGAGCAGGTCCGGATCACCGGGGCCGGCGCCCACCAGATAGACTTCCCCGGCGTTGCCGTCCGCCGGCGCGGTGGCCTGTTCGATGGCCCGGCGCAGCCCTTCCTCGGCCTCGGATTCATGACCGGACAGCACCCGCTCCTCCAGCGGCCCATCCAGCTGGGCTTCCCAGAACGCCTGCCGGTCCCGGCGCGCCGGCAGCCGTTGCCGCAGCGGCCCCCGGAAGCGCCCCAGCAGCGCCGCCAGCCGGCCCCAGCGGGCCGGCAGCCAGGCTTCCAGGCGGGCGCGCAGGCGCCGCACCAGCACCGGCGATACCCCGGAGGAACTGATGGCGATAAACAGGGGGTCGCGGTCGATCAGGGCCGGGAACACAAAGCTGCTCAGCGCAGGTTCGCCGACCACGTTCACCGGCAGGCCACGGGCCTCGGCGGCCCGGGCCAGGTGCTCGTTGACGGTGGCGTCGTCGGTGGCGGCCACCGCCAGGCGCACGCCGTCCAGGTCCCGGTCCTGCACCGCCCGGCGCAGCCACTGGCCGCCGCCCTGCTCCACCAGCCGCGCCAGATCGTCACGGCAGCGCGGCGCCACCAGCCGCAGGCGGGCGCCGGCATTGTCCAGCAGCCGCGCCTTGCGCAGCGCCGTGTCGCCGCCGCCGGCCACTAGCACGGTGGCGCCTTTCAGTTTCAGCCCCAGGGGCAGAAAGTCCATGGCTGCTCCGTTAGCGCCGGCTCAGGCCAACCGGTCCAGGCCGCGCATATAGGGGCGCAGGGCCTCGGGCACGGTCACCGAGCCGTCCTGGTTCTGGTAGTTCTCCAGGATCGCCACCAGGGTGCGCCCCACCGCCAGGCCGGAGCCGTTCAAGGTGTGCAGCAGTTCCGGTTTGCCGGTCTCCGGATTGCGCCAGCGGGCCTGCATGCGGCGCGCCTGGTAATCGCGGAAGCTGGAGCAGGAAGAAATCTCCCGGTAGCGCTGCTGGCTGGGCAGCCATACCTCGATGTCGTAGGTCTTGGCGGCGGAAAAGCCCAGGTCGCCGCCGCACAGCACCACCACCCGGTAGGGAAGATCCAGCTTTTGCAGAATCGCTTCGGCGTGGCCGGTGAGCGCTTCCAGGGCCGCCTCGGAATCCTCCGGACGCACCAGCTGCACCAGCTCCACCTTCTCGAACTGGTGCTGGCGAATCATGCCCCGGGTGTCCTTGCCGTGGCTGCCGGCCTCGGAGCGGAAGCACGGGGTATGGCAGGTGTAGCGGCGCGGCAGGCTGTCCGCGTCGAGAATCTCGTCGGCGGCCAGATTGGTCACCGGCACCTCGGCGGTGGGGATCAGGTACAGCTCCCGCTCGCCCTGCATCTTGAACAGGTCGTCCTCGAACTTGGGCAACTGGCCGGTGCCGCGCAGCGCCTCCGGGCCCACCAGATAAGGCACATAGACTTCCTGGTAACCGTGCTCGCCGGTATGGGTGTCGAGCATGAAGTCGATCAGCGCCCGGTGCAGCCGCGCCAGCTGGCCGGTCATCACCGCGAAGCGGGCGCCGGACAGCTTGCTGGCGCGCTCGAAATCCAGGCCGCCGGCGGCCAGGTGCTCGCCCACGTCCACGTGATCCTTGGGCTCGAAGTCGAAGGCGCGGGGCGTGCCCCACTGGCGCACTTCCACGTTGTCGTCCTCGTCGGCGCCGGCGGGCACCTCCTCCACCGGCACATTGGGCACGCCCATCAGGAAATCGCGGATTTGGTCCTGGATCGCCTTGGCGCGCTCCACCTCGCCGTCCAGCTGGTCGTCGATTTCCTTCAGGGTTTCCGCCACCTTGGCCTTGGCCGCGTCCACGTCCATGCCGGACTTGATCAGCTCACCGACTTCCTTGGAGGCTTTCTTGCGCTGGGCCTGCAGGTCCTGGGAGCGCACATCGGCGTCCTTGCGGCGGGCATCAAGAGCGCGGAACGTCTCCAGATCCAGTTCATAGCCTCGCTTCTTCAGCGCCTCGGCGATGGCCTCGCCGTCCTGGCGCAGCGCGCGGATATCAAGCATGTTCGATCCCCTCGGGAAACAGTCGGTGATTCATGGGTCGGGCGCCTGGGCGCCGGGGTGCAAAGCTTAGCAAAAAGCGAAGCTTCAAGCTGCAAGCCGCAAGCTACAAGCTACAAGCCGTGGACAGGCGTGGCGGGAGTAGCGGGCGGTTGAAAGTTGAAAGTTAAAAGTTGAAAGGTCGTGGCTGAAACGCCTTCCCGCGGCTGACGCCGCCCAGCGCCTGAAGCGCGGGCACGGCCCCCTAGACCTCCTGGCGCCCACCCGCGTTTTAACTTTTAACTTTCAACTTTCAACTCAGCAACCCCTACCCAGCCCCCCAAAACCGCCACCGCCCCCATCGTCCCGCATCAGTCGTCATACCGCCGCCAATCCGCGTCGGCGTTTTGCTGGCGGAGGCGGCGGAGTTTTTCGGCGATGCGGATTTCCAGGCCGCGCTCCACCGGCTCGTAGAGGCGGGTGTCCCGAAGTTCGGCGGGGAAGTAGTTCTCGCCGGCCACGAAGGCGTCGGGGAAGTCGTGGGCGTAGTGGTATTCGGCGCCGTAGCCTTCGTTTTTCATCAGTTTGGTGGGGGCGTTGCGCAGGTGCAGGGGCACCTCGTTGCTGGGGTTGCGGGCCACCAGGTCCCGGGCCCGGTTGTAGGCGTTGTAGACCGCGTTGCTCTTGGGCGCCACCGCCAGGTAGGCGATTGCCTGGGCCACCGCCAGTTCCCCTTCCGGGCTGCCCAGGCGCTCCTGCACGTCCCAGGCGTTGAGGCACAGGGTGAGCGCGCGGGGGTCGGCGTTGCCGATGTCCTCGCTGGCCATGCGCACCACCCGGCGGGCGATGTAGAGCGGGTCGCAGCCGCCGTCCAGCATGCGCGCGAACCAGTACAGGGCGGCGTCCGGGTCGGAGCCGCGCACCGCCTTGTGCAGGGCGCTGATCTGGTCGTAGAACACGTCGCCGCCCTTGTCGAAGCGGCGCACCGCGTCGCGCAGCACCTCTTCCATCAGCGGCCGGTCGATGACGGCGGCATCGCCGCTGCCCTCGGCCAGGTCCACGGCGATTTCCAGCATATTGAGCAGGCGCCGGGCGTCGCCGTCGGCGTAGCCCAGCAGCAGGTCGCGGGCGTCGTCGGCCAGCTCGATATCGGCCAGTTCCGGCTCGCGCAGGGCCCGCTCCAGCAGCCCGGCCAGATCCTCGCGCTCCAGCGAGCGCAGGCGATAGACCCGGGCCCGGGACAGCAGCGCGTTGTTCAGTTCAAAGGACGGGTTCTCGGTGGTGGCACCGATAAAGATCACCGTGCCCTCTTCCACGTGGGGCAGAAAGGCGTCCTGCTGGGCCTTGTTGAAGCGGTGCACCTCGTCCACGAACAGCACCGTGCGGCGGCCCTGGCCGAGCCGCGCCTTGGCCTGATCGACGGCGGCGCGGATGTCCTTGACCCCGGACAGCACCGCCGAAAGAGTGATGAACTCGGCGTCCACCACGCTGGCCAGAATCAATGCCAGGGTGGTCTTGCCGGTGCCCGGCGGGCCCCACAGGATCATGGAATGGAGCTGGCCCCGTTCGGCGGCCTGGCGCAGCGGCTTGCCGGGGCCCACCAGATGGCGCTGGCCCACGTACTGGTCCAGATTGGCCGGGCGCAGGCGCGCCGCCAGAGGCTGGGCCTCGGCGCGGTGCTGGTTCTCGAACAGGTCGCTCATTGCTGCCGGATAACGTCGGTCCCTTCCGGCGGCTCGAAGTGAAAACGGCCCGGCGTGGGCTCGCCATTCAGCGTCAGATCGCGGAAGTCGATGATGGTTTTCTGGCCGAGCGCATCCTCCAGCCGCATGGAACGGGGCGTTTCACCCTCGAAGGTCACGTCCAGAATATCGAACAGCGGGTCGCCGCCCTTGGGCTTGAGGCGATAGGTCACGCGCTGGCCGCTGCGGCTTTGCTCACTGATGGAGAACGCCTTGGACACCGCCTGGGGGTCGCCGCCGAACAGCAGCGCCGGGGTCTGGCTCAGGTCCTGGGTGAGCGGGCGCACCACCACCTGTTCCAGGTCCGGGTCATAGACCCACACGGACTGGCCGTCGGACACCGCCAGTTGCTCGTAGGGGCTCTCGGTGTGCCAGTAGAAGCGGTTGCCACGGGCCACTTCCAGGGTGCCGGCGCTGTCGCGGGTGCGTTCGCCGCTCTCGCCCACCACGGTCTGCTGGAAGCCCCCGCTCAGGGTGCGCAGCCCGTTCAGCTTGCCCAGCAGGTCCTCGGTGGGGCCGGCCAGGGCCAGGGCGGGCAACAGCAGCGCGATGATACAAAAAAGTCGCATATCAGGTCCTTGCAGTGGGCGGCGTCAGGAAGGCGGTGGTGCCAGCACTTCACGCTGACCGTTGTGCCCGGCCTCGGACACAACGCCGGCCATTTCCATGGCCTCCACCAGGCGCGCCGCCCGGTTGTAACCAATCTTCAGTTTACGTTGCACCGAGGAAATCGAGGCCCGGCGGGACTCGGTCACATAGGCCACCGCCTCGTCGTAGAGCGGGTCGTCCTCCTCGCCACCGCCTTCCGGGCTCTCCATGCCGGGCAGCGGCGCGTTCAGGTCGCCGCCGCCTTCCAGGATTTCCTCCAGGTAATTGGGCTCGCCCCGTTTGCGCCAGTCGTCGCACACCCGGTGCACCTCTTCATCTGAGACAAAGGCGCCGTGCACCCGTTCCGGCATGCTGGTGCCGGCGGGCAAATAAAGCATGTCACCGTGGCCGAGCAGCTGCTCCGCCCCACCCTGGTCGAGCACCGTGCGCGAGTCGATCTTGGACGACACCTGGAAGCCGATCCGCGACGGCACGTTGGCCTTGATCAGGCCGGTGATCACGTCCACCGACGGGCGCTGGGTGGCGAGAATCAGGTGGATGCCGGCGGCGCGGGCCTTCTGGGCGATGCGCGCGATCAGCTCTTCCACCTTCTTGCCGACGATCATCATCATGTCGGCGAACTCGTCGATGACGATGACGATATAGGGCAGCTTCACCGCCAGCGGCGCTTCCTCGCTCAGGTCCATGGGGTCGTTCGGCTTCCACAGCGGGTCCTTGAGCGGCTCGCCCTTCTTCTCGGCGTCGCTGATTTTGCGGTTGTAGCCGGCCAGGTTCCTCACCCCCATGGCCGCCATCAACTTGTAGCGGCGCTCCATCTCACCGACACCCCAGCGCAGCGCGCTGGCCGCTTCCTTCATGTCGGTGACCACCGGGGTGAGCAGATGGGGGATGCCGTCGTAGACCGCCAGTTCAAGCATTTTGGGGTCGATCATGATCAGCCGCACCTCTTCCGGGCTGGCCTTGAACATGATCGACAGCAGCATGGCGTTCAGGCCCACGGACTTACCGGAGCCGGTGGTGCCGGCCACCAGCAAGTGCGGCATCTTGCCCAGATCGGCCATCACCGGATTACCGGAAATGTCCTTGCCCAGGGCCAGGGTAAGCGGCGAGGCGGCGTCGTCGAACATGCGCGAGCCCACCACCTCGGTAAGGCGGATCATCTCGCGCTGCTCGTTGGGAATCTCGATGCCCACGGTGGTCTTGCCGGGAATCACCTCCACCACCCGCACGCTGATCACCGCCAGGGAGCGGGCCAGGTCCTTGGCCAGGTTGGAGATTTTCGAGACCTTGATGCCCGCCGCCGGCTGAATCTCGAAGCGAGTGATCACCGGGCCGGGCTGCACCGCCACCACTTCGGCGTCGATGTTGAAGTCCTTGAGCTTGATCTCCAGCAGCCGGGACATGCCGTCCAGGGCTTCCTCGGAGTAGCCGCCCTTGCTCTCGTCCACCGCGTCGAGCAGGGCCAGCGGCGGCAGATCGCCGGTGACCTGGGCGGTGAACAGGGGCTGCTGCTTCTCTTTTTGCACCCGCTCGCTTTTTTCCACCGGCCGGGCCGGCTGGGCGATCTTGGGCGGGGTGCGGTTTTCCTGCTTCTTCCTCGCCTCGGTGACCACCTGGGCCCGCTTCTGGCGGGCTTCCCGGGCGGCTTTCTGCTCCGCCTTGCGCTCGCGGCGGGCGGCGAACCAGGCCGGCCCCTTCTCGCCCACCGCCAGTACCGCCGCGCCCAGGCGCTCGGTGAGGGCGATCCAGGACAGGTCGGTGAACACGGTGACGCCGATCAGGAACAGGGCCACCATGATCAGGGTGCCGCCGAGCGCGTTGAAGGCGTCCAGGGAGGCATCGCCGACCACCTGGCCGAGAATGCCGCCGGCGTCCTCCGGCAGCGGCAGATCGACGCCGGCGAAATGCATATAGGCCAGCGCCGTGCCGCTCATCATGGTCAGCACGAAGCCCACCAGCCGCAGGCTGAACAGCGGCCAGTTGCCGGCCAGGCCGGCGTGGCGCTCGCGCAGCACCTTGAAGGCCCAGAACGCCACCAGCACCGGGAACACATAGGCCATGAAGCCGAACAGGCTGAGCAGCAGGTCGGCGCAGAAGGCCCCTGCCCGGCCGCCGGCGTTGCTGACGTCGCCGGGGCGGGACACGAAGGTGTAGCCCGGGTCGCCGCTGTCATAGGTGACCAGTGCCAATACCAGGTACAGGGACAGGGCGATCAGCGCGATCACCATGCCTTCCACCAGGCCTTTTTTGAGATGGCGGGAAAACCCGGAGGGGTTGCCGCCGGTTGCTGCCTTTGCCTTGGACACTGCGGGCCTCTGGGGTTGAGGAGCCGCCGGACACGCCCTATCGGCGCCGGCTCCTTATTCTAAAGACTTGAAAACCTTGGGATTGTAGTCAATCCGAAGGCCATGAACCAGCGCTCGATGGCGGCCTGGCGATGGCTATCGCGGCCATAGAGTGTACGCCCTTCACGGGCCGGGGGTTTTGTTGTAGTTTGCATTCGCCCTGAAACCCGATTCCCGGCGGAGAAAGCCATGAGCGACGCGCAGCACCATCGACTGATTATCCTGGGTTCCGGCCCGGCCGGTTATACCGCTGCGGTGTACGCCGCCCGCGCCAACCTGAAGCCGGTGGTGATCACCGGCATCGAGCCCGGCGGCCAGCTCACCACCACCACGGAGGTGGACAACTGGCCCGGCGACGTGGAAGGCCTGCAGGGTCCGGACCTGATGGTGCGCATGCAGAAGCACGCCGAGCGGTTCGAGACCGAGATCCTGTTCGACCACATCAACACGGTGAACCTGGACCAGCGGCCGTTCGTGCTGCGCGGCGACAACGGCACCTATACCTGCGACGCCCTGATCGTCGCCACCGGCGCCTCCGCCATGTATCTGGGCCTGGAGTCCGAGCAGGCGTTCATGGGCAAGGGCGTGTCCGCCTGCGCCACCTGCGACGGCTTTTTCTATCGCGGCCAGAAGGTGGCGGTGATCGGCGGCGGCAACACCGCCGTGGAAGAGGCCCTGTACCTGTCCAATATTGCCGAGGAAGTGGTGCTGGTGCACCGCCGCGACAAGCTGCGCGCGGAGAAAATCCTGCAGGACAAGCTGCTCGCCAAGGACAACATCACGGTGATGTGGGACCACACCCTGGATGAGGTGCTGGGCGACGACTCCGGCGTCACCGGCATGCGCGTCAAGGCCACCGGCGACGGCGCCACCACCGACGTGGAGCTGCAGGGCGTGTTCATCGCCATCGGCCACAAGCCCAACACCGGCATCTTCGAGGGCCAGCTGGCCATGAACAACGGCTATATCCGCATCAACAGCGGCCTGGAAGGCAATGCCACCGCCACCAGCGTGGAAGGGGTATTCGCCGCCGGGGACGTGGCCGACCACGTCTACCGCCAGGCGGTGACCTCGGCGGGCGCCGGCTGCATGGCCGCCCTGGACGCCGAGCGCTATCTGGAAAGCCTGGAAGCGTGATCCCCTGGCTGCCGGCGGGAAGCGATTTCCCGGCGCCGGAGCACGCGCTGGATGACCCCAACGGTCTGCTGGCCGCCGGCAACGACCTGAGCGCCACCACCCTGGTGCGCGCTTACCGGCTGGGGATCTTTCCCTGGTACGAGGACGGCCAGCCGATTCTCTGGTGGTCCCCCAATCCCCGGTGCGTGTTTCGCCCCGGGGATTTTCATATCAGCCGCCGCCTGCTCCGCCACCTGCGCGGCGCCGATCTGAGTTTTCATCTGGACGCGGATTTCGAGGCCGCCATCGACGCCTGCGCCGCCCCCCGGGAACCCGGCGGCGGCACCTGGATCACCACGCAGATGCGCACCGCCTACCTGCGCCTGCACAGCCTCGGCTACGCCCACTGTTTGACGGTGGACCAGGACGGGGAACTGGCCGGTGGCATTTACGGTGTGCAACTGGGTGGGGTGTTTTACGGCGAGTCCATGTTTTCCCGACGCACCGACGGCTCCAAGAGCGTGCTGGCCATGCTCTGGGCACTGGCGCCCCGGCTCGGCATCCGTCTGCTCGACGCCCAGGTGGAGAACCCCCACCTGATGCGGCTGGGGGCCCGCCTGATGCCGCGCGCCGATTTTCAGCGCGAGCTGGACCGGCTGGTTACCGACACCACGCCCCGGCCCTGGCCCAAGGGGCCGTTTCGCTGGCAGGAAGGCTGAGACCCCATCGCGACTAAAGTCGCTCCTACAGGGGCGCTGTAGGAGCGGCTTCAGCCGCGATAACCCCCGGTCAACGCCCGGCGGTACCCTTCCGCTCCGCGAAATCACTGTAGAAAGCGATGCTGTCCGGGTTGGCCATGGCATCCGGGTTGGCCACCTTGTCGATGGTCTGACCCAGCAGCAGCTTCTTGATCGGCAGTTCCATCTTCTTGCCGGTAAGGGTGCGCGGCACGTCCGGCGCGGCGATGATGTCATTGGGCACATGACGGGCGGACAGGTGGTCGCGGATCGCCGCCTTGATGCGTCCGCTGAGCCCATCGTCCAGGGTCGCGCCTTCGCGCAGCACCACGAACAGGGGCATATAGGATTCCCGGCCCAGGTACTCCAGGTCCACCACCAGGCTGTCCAGCACCTCGTCGAATTCCTCCACCACCCGGTAGATCTCGGCGGTGCCCATGCGGATGCCGTGGCGGTTGATGGTGGTGTCGGAGCGGCCGTAGATGATCGCCCCGCCCCGCGGCGTGATGCGAATCCAGTCGCCGTGGCGCCAGATGCCCGGGAACACGTCGAAATAGCTGTCCCGGTAGCGTTCGCCGCCTTCGTCGTTCCAGAAGTACAACGGCATGGACGGCATCGGCTTGGTGACCACCAGCTCGCCCACCTCATCGTCCAGCAGCTCGCCGTTGTCGCCCATGGCGTACACCGCCGTGCCCAGGTAGCGGCACTGCATCTCGCCGGGATAGACCGGCACCGTCGGGCAGCCGCCCACGTAGGCGCTGGCCACATCGGTGCCGCCGCTGATGGCGGCCACCATCACATCGTCGAACTGCTCCATCAGCCAGCGGTAGCCCTCCTCCGGCAACGGTGAACCGGTGGAACCGATGGAACGGATACGGCCGGTGTCCACCCACTCGCCGGGGCGGATGTCGGCCTTCTTGCAGTTGAGGAAATAGGCGGCGCCGGCACCGAAGAAGGTCATCTCGGTCTCTTCCGCGAAACGCCACAGGGTGCCCAGGTCCGGGTAGCCCGGGTTGCCGTCGTAGAGGCAGATGGTGGCGCCGGTGAGCAGGCCGGACATCTGCGAGTTCCACATGATCCAGCCGGTGGTGGTGAACCACATGTAGCGGTCCTTGGGCCCCAGATCCAGCTGCAGGGCGTGGTCCTGCAGCCCCTCCAGCAGCGCGCCGCCATGGCCGTGGACGATGGGCTTGGGCATGCCGGTGGTGCCGGAGGAATACACCACCCACAGGGGATGATCGAACGGCACCTGTTCAAAGCGCATGGGCGCCGGCTCGCGCACCAGGTCGTCCCAGCGGCGGCTGTCCGGCAGTTCCGCGTCGGCGTTCAGATACGGCAGCAGCACCAGCTGTTCCAGGGTGGGCAGTTGCTCGCGCAGGCCCGCCACCACCGACAGCCGGTCGAAGTCCTTGCCGCCGTAGCGGTAGCCGTCCACGGCGATCATCACCTTGGGGTCGATCTGGCGGAAGCGGTCGAGCACGCTGCGCGTGCCCATGTCCGGGGAACAGCTGGACCAGATCGCGCCCAGGCTGCTAACCGCGAAGAACGCCACCATGGTTTCCGGCAGATTCGGCAGATAGGCCACCACCCGGTCACCGGGGCCCACGCCCATCTCACGGAGGCTGTGCGCCAGGGCGGCGATCTGTTCGCGCAGTTCGCCCCAGGTCAGGGTGCGCAGCTCGCGCAACTCCGAGCGCGACAGAATCGCCGGCCGCTCCGGCTCGTTGTCGTGATGGCGGAACACCTGCTCGGCCAGATTCAGGCGGGCGCCTTCGAACCATTTGGCGCCGGGCATGGCGTGGCCATCCAGCACCCGTTCATAGGGGGCGGAATGGCGGATATCGAAGTAGTCCCACAGCGAGGCGTAGAAATCCTCGATATGCTCCACCGACCATTCCCAAAGCTGCTGATAATCCTCGAACACCAGACCTTTGCCGTGTTCCAGCCAGCGCTGGTAGTCGGTGATGCGGGCATTGGCGACGCGCTCGGCGTCCGGGCGCCACAGTGGCGCCGGCGTGGTAGTTGTCATTATTGCTCTCCCGGTACCGGGCGGCGGCCGCCAAAGGGGCGGCCGATCCGCTTCCGGCCTTGTCGTTGTCATTACGCCGGCCACACTATAACCGTGGAAATGAACACAAGTCACCGCTGAAGCCGCCGGTCCCCGCCCCGGCTTCAGCCGGCTTGCCGGTATTCCCGTTATCCGCGTATCCGCTACACTAAGTCCATGAGTGATCTTTCCGAATTGCGCTTCTTCCGTACCCCGGCTCACCCTTGCAGCTATCTGGAGGGGCAGCAGGCCGCCACCCTGTTCGTCGATCCGCAGACGCGGCTGGACGCGGCCCTGTACAGCGAGCTGTCACGGCTGGGCTTCCGGCGCAGCGGCGATTACCTCTATCGCCCCCACTGCGAAGGCTGCCAGGCGTGCATTCCCGCCCGGGTGCGGGTGGCGGATTTTCAGCCCCGCCGCCGCCACAAGCGGCTGATGCAGCGCAACGCCGACCTGCGCGTCAGCGAGGAACCGGCCCGCTATACCCGCGAGATTTACCGGCTCTACGCCCGCTATATCGACCAGCGCCACGGCGACGGCGACATGTACCCGCCCTCCGAGGAACAGTTCACCAGCTTTCTCACCTGCGATTGGGCGGACACCCGCTTCCACTGTTTCCGCGACGGTGACGATCAACTGCTGGCGGTGGCGGTCACCGACCATCTGGACGACGGGCTGTCGGCGGTCTACACCTTCTTCGATCCGGACCGGGGCGAGCGCGGTCTTGGCGTCAACGCCCTGCTCTGGCAGATTCAGGCCAGCCATCGCCGGGGCCTGCCCTACCTCTATCTGGGTTACTGGATTCGCCAGTGTCAGAAAATGCGCTACAAGAGCCAGTATCGTCCGCTGGAAGTGCTGATTCAGGGTCAATGGCGGGAGCTTGAGGAGCCCGACCGGGACACCGGTGCATAAGCCTTTGCAGCCCGGCGGCATTTCCGGCACAATTGCGCTCCCTCTCAAGCCGACACGTATCAGGACAGTCACTGAATGGCGAAAGAAGAGCAGATCGAGCTGGAAGGGGTCGTCCTCGAAACCCTTCCCAACACCATGTTCCGCGTTAAGCTGGACAATGGTCATGTGATTACCGCCCACATCTCCGGCAAGATGCGCAAGTTCTACATCCGCATCCTCACCGGTGATCGGGTGAAAGTGGAAATGTCGCCCTATGATCTGAGCAAGGGCCGCATCACCTTCCGCATGAAATAATCCCTTCACACCCCGCGCGGTGTGAAGCGCCCCCACGAACCCGGCCCCGCCGGGTTTTTTGCTTTGTGTTCAGCGATAAGCTTCATCGTTCCAGGACGCCCCGGGACGCGAATCCGCGTGGGTGTTCCTTGTGTAGTAGGAGCGACTGGGCGGCACTCCGCTTCAGTCGCGATGAAAATGGTGCCGGAGGGGATCGCGACTGAAGTCGCTCCTACAGCAATCCCCGGCCCAGGCAAATCCAGGGATCGCGGCCAACCAACGCTCCACCATAAAAAAGCCCGGCGCGAGGCCGGGCTTGATGGTGGGCGGATGGGTTCGCCGGGTCAGCAGGTGGCTTCCTCTTCCGAGGCGTCCACGGTGAGCACCAGGCCGTCGTCGCCAACGGCGATGTGCACCTGGCCACCCTTGCCGGCCAGTTCGCCGAACAGCAGCTTCTCGGCCAGCGGCTTCTTGATCTGTTCCTGGATCAAGCGCGCCATCGGGCGGGCACCCATGTCCTTGTCGTAGCCCTTCTCGGCCAGCCAGCGGCGGGCCTGATCGTCCACGTCCAGAACCACCGCTTTCTCATCCAGCTGGGCCTGCAGTTCCACCAGGAACTTGTCGACCACGCCCAGGATCACCTCGGTGGTGAGCGGGTTGAACTGGATGATGCCGTCCAGCCGGTTGCGGAACTCCGGCGTGAACACCTTCTTGAGCATTTCCATGCCATCCGAGGACGGGTCCTGCTCGGTGAAGCCGATGCTGCGCTTGTTGAGCACCTCGGCGCCGGCGTTGGTGGTCATGATCAGGATCACGTTGCGGAAGTCCGCCTTGCGACCGTTGTTGTCGGTGAGCGTGGCGTTGTCCATCACCTGCAGCAGGATATTGAACACTTCCGGGTGCGCCTTCTCGATCTCGTCCAGCAACAGCACGCAGTGCGGCGTCTTGGTGACCGCCTCGGTGAGCAGGCCGCCCTGGTCGTAACCGACGTAGCCCGGAGGCGCGCCGATCAGCCGGCTGACGGTGTGCCGTTCCATGTACTCGGACATGTCGAAGCGCACCAGCTCCACGCCCAGGGCCCGCGCCAGCTGACGGCTGACCTCGGTTTTGCCCACCCCGGTGGGGCCGGCGAACATAAAGGAACCGATCGGCTTGTTGTCCGCCTTGAGGCCGGCCCGGGACAGTTTGATCGCCGCGGAGATGGTCTCGATGGCGTCTTCCTGGCCGAACACCGTCATCTTCAGGTCGCGCTCCAGGTTCTGCAGCACTTCCTTGTCGGAGGACGATACCTGCTTGGGCGGAATCCGCGCGATCTTGGCGACGATGGCTTCCACGTCGTCCTGGTCGATGGTTTCCTTGCGCTCGCCCTCCGGCCGCAGCCGCTGCCAGGCGCCCACCTCGTCGATCACGTCGATGGCCTTGTCCGGCAGGAAGCGGTCATTGATATAGCGGGCGCTGAGTTCCGCGGCGCTCTTCAGGGCGGCGTCCGTGTAGCTCACATTGTGGTGCTTCTCGAAGCGGCTCTTGAGCCCCTTGAGAATGCCCACGGTGTCTTCCACGGTCGGTTCCACCACGTCGATCTTCTGGAAGCGGCGGGACAGGGCCCGGTCCTTCTCGAAGATGGTGCGGTATTCGGTGAAGGTGGTGGAGCCCATGCACTTGAGGTCACCGGAGGCGAGCAGCGGCTTGAGCAGGTTGGAGGCGTCCATCACGCCGCCGGACGCGGCGCCGGCACCGATGATGGTGTGAATCTCATCGATGAACAGGATGGCGTTGTCCTTCTTGCGCAATTCCGCCAGCAGCGTTTTCAGGCGCTTCTCGAAATCACCCCGGTATTTGGTGCCGGCCAGCAGCGCGCCCAGGTCCAGGGAGTAGACCACGGCGTCGAGCAGCGGCTCGGGCACCTGCTCTTCCACGATCATCCGCGCCAGCCCTTCGGCGATGGCGGTCTTGCCGACCCCCGGCTCGCCCACCAGCAGCGGATTGTTCTTGCGGCGACGGCACAGGATCTGCGCGGCGCGCTCGATTTCAAAGGCACGACCGACCAGCGGGTCGATGCGATCCGCGCGGGCCAGTTCGTTCAGGTTGGAGGCATAGCTTTCCAGGGCGCTGGCCGGGGCGCTTTCACCGGTCACCTCGGCTTCGTCACGCTGTTCGTCGGCGGCTTCGCCGTCTTCCACCTGGGAAATGCCGTGGGCGATGAAATTGACCACGTCGAGACGGTGAACGTCCTGGCTGTTGAGCAGGTAAACCGCCTGACTCTCCTGCTCGTTGAAGATCGCCACCAGCACATTGGCGCCGGTGACTTCCTTGTTGCCGGACGACTGCACGCTGAACACCGCGCGCTGGAGTACCCGCTGGAAGCCCAGGGTCGGCTGGGTATCCCGGTCGCCCTCCTCCGACAGCAAGGGGGTGGAATCGTCAATGAACTGAGTCAGGGCCTCGCGCAGCTCTTCCAGATCGGCGCCGCAGGCGCGCAACACTTCCACCGCCGCCTCATTGTCGAGCAGCGCCAGCAGCAGATGTTCCACGGTCATGAACTCATGCCGATGGCTACGGGCGTGGTGGAAAGCCTCGTTGAGAGTCAGTTCCAGTTCTTTGCTGAGCATAGGCTACCTCACTGCTTGGTTGCCCTGTCCGTCACCGGACGGCGTCAGGCCCGTTCGACCTGACACATCAGCGGATGCTGATGTTCTCGGGCATAATCGACCACTAGCGCGGCCTTGGTTTCAGCGATGTCCTGGGGGTACACCCCGCACACCGCCTTACCTCTCGTGTGCACCGTCAACATGACCCGGGTGGCCTGCTCACGGTCCATCCGAAAGAAGGTCTCCAGCACCTCGACGACGAAATCCATGGGCGTGTAGTCGTCGTTCAACATCATCACCTTGAACATCGGCGGCCGTTTCAGCCGGGGTTTGGCCTCCTCGACCGCGGCATCGCCGTGACGATCCGGGCCCTCGGGTTTTTCCGGACCCTGGTGGGGGCCGTGTGCCGATGGCGCGGTAGCGTCCATGTATCGGGATCTGGAGTCTTGCTGCCTTTTCATAACCTTCTCTAACGGTTGTATACCCGCTGGCGTCAGCAGGCAATCAACAAATGAGGGGTATCACGACGTTTTTCAATCCCGACCGCCCGGGGGTTGACACCCCGAGGACCTTAGGGAACAGTTGTTCAAAAACCAACCTATTCTAACCGAGCCGGGGGTGGTTGTGGCCGATAACAACAACTTCACAACCAGCGGCCAGAGGAAGCACCATGGCAACGGGTACCGTGAAGTGGTTTAACAACACCAAGGGTTACGGATTCGTGCGGCCCGACGAGGGCGGCGACGATCTGTTCGTCCATTATTCCTACATTCAGGAAGAAGGATACAAAACCCTGTACGCCGGACAAAGCGTCGAATATGAACTGCGCGAAGCCTCCAAAGGCTACCACGCGGTCAATCTTAAACCCGGTGACGTGAAGAAAGGGGAAGCTCCGTCTTCCCGCCGGCCGGCACGAACCCGGCGGCGGGATCAGGAAAGCAACGCCGTCTCCTCGCAATAAGGAGCGCGGCGCGGGGGCGTGGTGTTATACGCCCATGTGCTCGATTACGGCATCGCCGAACTGAGAGCACTTGAGCAGGGTGGCGTCGGGCATCAGTCGCTCGAAGTCGTAGGTCACGGTCTTCGCGGCGATGGCACCTTCCATGCCGTTGATCACCAGATCGGCGGCGTCTTCCCAGCCCATGTGGCGCAGCATCATTTCCGCGGACAGAATCAGTGAACCCGGGTTCACCTTGTCCTGGCCGGCGTACTTCGGCGCGGTGCCATGGGTGGCCTCGAACAGGGCCACGGAACCACCGATGTTGGCGCCCGGCGCGATACCGATGCCGCCCACTTCCGCCGCCAGGGCGTCGGAAATGTAGTCACCGTTCAGGTTCAGCGTGGCGATCACGCTGTACTCGGCGGGGCGCATCAGGATCTGCTGCAGGAAGGCGTCGGCGATCACGTCCTTGATGACGATGTCCTTGCCGGTACGCGGGTTCTTCATGACCATCCACGGGCCGCCGTCCAGCAGCTCCGCGTTGAAGCGGTCACGGGCCAGCTCGTAGCCCCAGTTCTTGAACGAACCCTCGGTGAACTTCATGATGTTGCCTTTGTGCACCAGGGTGACGGAATCCTTGTCATTGTCGATGGCGTACTGGATCGCCTTGCGCACCAGGCGCTGGGTGCCCTCCCGGGAAACCGGCTTGATGCCGATGCCACAGCTCTCCGGGAAACGGATCTGGGTAACGCCCATTTCCTCGCGCAGGAACTTGATCAGCTTGGTGGCCTCCGGGCTGTCTGCGGGCCATTCGATGCCGGCGTAGATGTCCTCGGAGTTCTCCCGGAAAATCACCATGTCGGTGAGCTCGGGATGCCGTACCGGACTGGGTACGCCCTCGAACCAGCGTACAGGACGCATGCAGGTGTACAGATCAAGTTCCTGACGCAGCGATACGTTCAGGGACCGGATGCCGCCGCTCACCGGAGTGGTCAGCGGGCCCTTGATGCCCACGGTGAATTCCCGCAAGGCTTCCAGGGTTTCTTCCGGCATCCAGGTGTCCGGGCCGTAGACCTTGGTGGCCTTTTCGCCCGCGAACACTTCCATCCACGTGATCGCTCGTTTCGCCCCGTAGGCTTTTTCCACGGCGGCGTTCACCACTTTTATCATCACCGGCGAGATATCAACGCCGATGCCGTCCCCTTCGATATACGGAATGATCGGGTGGTTGGGGACATTCAGGGATAGGTCCGCGTTAACGGTGATTTTGTCACCATCCGCCGGAACCGTGATCTTTTGGTATCCCATCTACACTACTCCCTCTGAGAAAAACCGTAGTATTCGGTCGCCGCGCGAGTATAGCACCCAGGTGCTATCCTTGCTCGGCTTCGAGACCGCCGGAGAACGATTTCGACCATGGCAAGGCTGATTTTGTTTAACAAACCCTTTCAGGTCCTCTCGCAGTTCAGCGACGACCGGGGGCGTCCCACTCTGAAGGACTACATTCCGGTGCCCGGTGTGTACCCGGCGGGCCGGCTGGACTGGGATTCCGAGGGGCTGCTGCTGCTCACCGACGACGGCGGCCTGCAGGCGCGCATCGCCAGCCCCCGCTTCCATCTGCCCAAGACCTACTGGGCCCAGGTGGAAGGCGACCCGGCGGACCAGGACCTGGCGCCCCTGCGTCAGGGGGTCACCCTGAAGGACGGCCCCTGCCGCCCGGCGCCGGCCCGGCTGATCCCGGAACCGGCCCTGTGGCCACGGAATCCGCCGGTGCGCCAGCGACTCACGGTGGCCGACCGCTGGCTGGAAATCATCCTGGACGAAGGTCGCAACCGGCAGGTGCGGCGTATGACCGCGGCCATCGGCCACCCCACCCTGCGGCTGGTGCGCTGGCGCATCGGCGACTGGACCCTGGAGGGCCTGGCGCCGGGTCAGTGGCGGGAGCTTACCGTGCACGCTCCGAAGCCGGCGCCATCCAGCGGGCGGCCGCCTCGGCGTCGCGCTCGCGGGCCTCGACCCAGTGCCAGCCGTCGTCGCTGAGTTCCTTCTTCCACAGCGGCACCTGGCTTTTCAGCACGTCCATCAGGAAGGCGCAGGCCTCGAAGGCGGCATGGCGGTGACCGGCCCAGACCACCACCCGCACGATCTCCTCACCCACCTGGATTTCACCCACCCGATGAATCATTTCAATGGCATTGAGAGCCCAGCGCTGTTGCGCGTGCTCGCCGATGCGGCGCAGGGCGCGCTCGGTCATGCCCGGGTAATGCTCCAGAAACAGCGCCCGCACCCGGCCGGACTCGTCACGGACCCGGCCGGAGAAGCGCACTTCGGCGCCGCTGCGGCCGTCCTGGCCCTCGCTGGACAGGTGGGATTCCAGGGGTTCGGCGGTAATCGCCACATGGATGCGGGTCATCTCAGCCCCCGGTCACCGGCGGAAACAGCGCCACGGTGTCGCCGTCGGCCACCGCACTGTCCGGCTCCGCCAGTGCTTCATTTATAGCCACCATGCGCCGGGGCGTGGCCTCCAGGGCCCGCCCCACCGCCGGATACTGGTCGGCCAGCCAGTCGCACAGGGCGGCCACCGTGGTCACCGTCTCCGGCGGCGTCACGCGCAGGGAATCCTCGCCCACCCGCTCGCGCAGGGCCGCGAAAAACACCACTTCGATCATGTCTTCAGGCCTCCTCCCGCCGGAAGTCGCCGCTGCGGCCTCCGGTCTTTTCCACCAGGCAGACCTGCTCGATGACCATGGCCCGGTCCACCGCCTTGCACATGTCGTAGACCGTCAGCGCCGCCACCGAGGCGGCGGTGAGCGCCTCCATCTCCACCCCGGTGAGCCCTTTCAGCTTGCAGTGGGCATCGATGCGCAGGGCGTCGTCGCCCTCCGGTTCCAGAATCACGCGCACGCCGCTGAGCATCAGCGGGTGGCAAAGCGGAATCAGATCCCAGGTTTTCTTGGCCGCCTGGATGCCGGCCACCCGGGCCACCGCCAGCACGTCGCCCTTGGGGTGTTGCTGGTCGAGAATCATGGCCAGGGTACGCGGCGCCATGCGGACCCGGGCCCGGGCATGGGCGGTACGGGCGGTTTCCGCCTTGTCGCTGACGTCGACCATGCGGGCACGGCCCTGGTCATCCAGATGGCTGAAAGTATCATTCACGGTATTGCATTCTCCCGGAGGCGGCCCCATCCCGGTGGGATCGTGCCCGGGCCGGGCATTGTGCCGGCGAATGGCTGTCACGGCGGCCGGCGGTGCGCTACCATCTGCGCCCGCTGACCGATCATGGACACCCGGCTGGAGCCTTCGATGAACAGCTTCGAACCGCACATTACTGTGGCCACCGTCGTGGAACAAGAGGGCCGCCTGCTGTTCGTGCGCGAAATGCAGGCCGGCCAGGCGGTGCTCAATCAGCCCGCCGGCCACGCCGAATTCGGTGAGGATCTGATGCAGGCCGCCTACCGGGAAACCCTGGAGGAGACCGCCTGGCGGGTGGAGATCACCGACCTGCTGGGCTGGTACATCTTTCAACCGCAGCCCGGTGGTGGCGTCTATTACCGCACCTGCTTCCTGGCCCGGCCGCTGGGTCACGACCCGCACCAGAAGCTGGACACCGGCATTCTGGAGGCGGTGTGGCTGACCCCGGAGGAGTTGGCGGCCCGCGCCGACGAACACCGCAGCCCGCTGGTACAGCGCTGCGTGGATGACTACCGTGGCGGCCGCCGGCTGCCGCTGGACGCCATCTATCAACACCCCTGGCCACTGCAACGAGGCTGAGAGCGCCATGAAGTCCGATACCCCGTCCCGGGCCCCCGGAGACACCCGCGTGATCGTCGGCATGTCCGGCGGCGTCGATTCGTCGGTGGCCGCCGCCCGTCTGCTCGACGCCGGCTACCAGGTCGAGGGGCTGTTCATGAAGAACTGGAACGAGGACGACGGCACCGACTACTGCACCGCCCGGGAGGACCTGCTGGACGCCATGCAGGTGGCCGGCGTGCTCGGCATCGAGCTGCACACCGCCAATTTCGCCGGCGAATACTGGGACCGGGTGTTCGAGCATTTTCTGGCCGAATACCGGGCCGGCCGCACCCCCAATCCGGACATCCTTTGTAACAAGGAAATCAAGTTCGCCGCCTTTCTCGACCGGGCCCTGACCCTGGGCGCGGACTACATCGCCACCGGTCACTATGCGCAAGTCAGCCACCACGGCGAGCGCGGCCGGCTGCTGCGCGCCGTGGACCACAATAAGGACCAGACCTACTTCCTGCACGCGGTGGGCGGCGACAAATTCGCCCGCACCCTGTTTCCCCTGGGCGACCTGGAGAAACCGGAGGTGCGCCGGCTGGCCGCCGAGCGCGGCTTCGACAACCATAAAAAGAAGGACTCCACCGGCATCTGCTTTATCGGCGAGCGCCGCTTCAAGGACTTCCTGGAGACCTACCTGCCGGCCCAGCCCGGTGACATCGAGGACGACCATGGCCACCGGATCGGCCGCCACGATGGCCTGATGTACTACACCCTGGGCCAGCGCCAGGGCCTGGGCATCGGCGGCCGCGCCGACGCCGGCGACGCGCCCTGGTACGTGGCCGGCAAGGACCTGGACCGCAATGTGCTGGTGGCGGTACAGGGCCAGGACCACCCGCTGCTGTTCAGCAACGAGCTGACCAGCGCCGAGGTGGACTGGGTGGCCGGCCAGCCGCCGGCCCTGCCCGCCCGCCTCACCGCCAAGACCCGCTACCGGCAGGCCGACCAGGCCTGCCGGGTGGAAGACGCCGGCGGCGGCCGGGTGCGGGTGGTGTTCGAGCAACCGCAACGGGCGGTGACACCGGGGCAATCGGTGGTGTTCTACGATGGCGACACCTGCCTGGGCGGCGCCGTAATCGAGGCAACCGCATGACCTTTAACCACGAGCAACAACAAATGCTGTCCCTGGCGGCGGTGTTCCAGGCCGCCGTGCTGGCCGACCGCATCGCCACCCGGGGCGACGCCGACAGCGGCGCGGTGGAGCACCTGCTGGGCGGGGTGATGGCCATGGACGCCAGCGACTTCGACCAGATCTACCCGAACCCGGCCGCCCTGGGCGATGGCCTGCGCCTGCTGCGCCAGAGCCTGGGCCGCGAGCAGACCCGCGACTCGGCGCGGCCGCTCAGCTATGCCCTGGCGCTGCTGCACCTGTCCTCGAAGCTGCGCAAGAACGAAGAGGTGATCAGCCTGCTGCGCCACCGGTTGATCGCCCTGCAGGGCCAGCGCGAGCATTTCGACAGCCTCGCCAACCCGACCTTCTGCCACCGGCTGGCGGGCATCTACCTGGATACCCTGGGCACCTTCCGGTTCCGCATCCGGGTGCAGGGTGATCCGGCCAAGCTGCAGGACGAGGACAACGCGGCGCGCATCCGCGCCCTGTTCCTGGCCGGCGTGCGCGCCGCCTTCCTGTGGCACCAGCTGGACGGCCGCCGCTGGCGCCTTCTGTTCCAGCGCAAGCAGCGCCTGGAAATTCTGAACAGTATAGAAATCAGATAATTAAGCCACTTTCTTAATGTCATTTAGAGGTTACCAAGGCGACGGGCGATTCGCCGCCAATTACGGTATCATTGCGCCCGCCCTACGGTTTCCCATTTCAGGAGTGCCCCATGTCCAGCCTTAATCCCCTCACCGCCATTTCCCCGGTGGACGGTCGCTACGCCGGCAAGTGCGAGGCGCTGCGCCCGATCACCAGTGAGTACGGCCTGATCCGCTACCGGGTGCACGTGGAAGTGAGCTGGCTGGAACAGTTGTCCCACGACAAGAACATCCCCGAGGTGCCGTTGATGAGCGGCCAGGCCGCCTGGCACCTGCGCGGCGTGACCCGGGATTTCGAGGAACAGCACGCCGAGCGCATCAAGGAAATCGAGCGCACCACCAACCATGACGTGAAAGCGGTGGAGTACTTCATCAAGGAACGCATGGCCGAGCACGACGAACTCAACAAGATGACCGAGTTCGTCCACTTCGCCTGCACCAGCGAGGACATCAACAACCTGTCCTACGCGATGATGCTGCGCGAGGCCCGCGACGCCCTGCTGCCCAAGCTGGACCAGATCATCCGCAGCATCCGCCAGCTGGCCCATGGCCTGGCCGATGTGCCGATGCTGTCGCGCACCCATGGCCAGTCCGCCTCCCCCACCACCGTGGGCAAGGAAATGGCCAACGTGGTGGAGCGTCTGAAGCGCCAGCGCGACCAGTTCGTGGCGGTGCGCATCCTGGGCAAGATCAATGGCGCGGTGGGCAACTACAACGCCCACTACGCGGCCTACCCGGACGTGGACTGGCCGGCCTTCGCCCGCCGCTTCGTGGAAAGCCTGGGGCTGGCCTTCAACCCGTTCACCACCCAGATCGAACCCCATGACTGGGTGGCCGAGTATTTCCATGCCCTGATGCGCTTCAACACCATCCTGCTGGACTTCGACCGGGACGTGTGGGGCTACATCTCCCTGGGCTACTTCAAGCAGCGCGCGGTGGAGGGCGAAGTGGGCTCCTCCACCATGCCGCACAAGGTCAACCCCATCGACTTCGAGAACTCCGAAGGCAACCTGGGCATCGCCAACGCGGTGATGGACCACCTGGCCGCCAAGCTGCCGGTGTCGCGCTGGCAGCGCGACCTCACCGACTCCACCGTGCTGCGCAACGTGGGCGTGGGCCTGGCGCACAGCCTGATCGCCTACGAAGCCTCCCTGAAGGGCATCGGCAAGCTGGAAGTGAACCCGGAACGGCTGGCCGACGATCTGGACCACGCCTGGGAAGTGCTGGCCGAGCCGATCCAGACGGTGATGCGCCGCTACGGCATCGAGAAGCCCTACGAGAAGCTCAAGGAGCTGACCCGGGGCAAGGCGATCACCCAGGAAAACCTGGCCGCCTTCATCGATGGCCTGGCGATCCCCGAGGACGCCAAGGAACGCCTCAAGGCGATGACCCCGGGCAGCTACGTCGGCAACGCCAGCCAGCAGGCCCGCGACGTCCAATAACTGCGCCGGCGATGGCCGGCCCGGAGTGGTCATGACCCAGGACACCTCATTGGAGGCGCCGGCCCTGCCGCGCTTCGCGCTACCGCTGGCGCCGGAGGATTTTCTTGCCCGGCACTGGCAGCGGGCGCCCCTGTTCATGCCCGGCGCCGCCAGCGGCCTGGCGCACCCGGACGCGGACACCCTGGCCGGCCTGGCGCTGGAGCCGGAGGTGGAATCGCGGCTGATCCTGGGCGCCGGAGACGGCCCCTGGAGCCTGGAACAGGGCCCGCTGGAAGCGGAGCGCTTCGCGGAACTGGGTGAACGGGACTGGACCCTGCTGGTGCAATCGGTGGACCACTACCTCACCGAGGTGTCGCTGCTGCTGGACGACTTCCGGTTTCTGCCGGGCTGGCGCCTGGAAGACATCATGATCAGCTACGCCGCCGAGGGCGGCGGCGTGGGCCCGCACTACGACCAGTACGATGTGTTCCTGGTGCAGGCCGCCGGCCGGCGCCACTGGCAGCTGGGTCCGGTGTGCGACGACAGCAGCCGGTTGCGCGGCGACGTGCCGCTGAAGATGCTGGCCGACATGCCGGTTACCGAGGAGCACATCGCCGGGCCCGGGGACGTGCTCTATCTGCCCCCCGGGGTGGCCCACCACGGCGTCGCCCTGGACAGCGACTGCATTACCTGGTCGGTGGGCTTCCGGGCGCCGGACTACCGGGATCTGCTGGCGGAAATGGTGGCCGAAACCCTGGCCGACGCCGCCCCGACCCTGTACCAGGACGCCGGCCGCGCCCTGCCCGGCGACCCGGGCCGGCTCGATGCCGGCGAGCGCGACGCCATGCTGGAGCAGGCGCTGGCCCTGTTCGACCGGGGCGCGGCACGCAATGCTCTGGCCCGCTGGCTGAGCACTCCCCGTCAATCGGGACTTGATTTTCTGGTCGACCCGGCGCACATTCGCGCCGCCGATTCCGACGCCGTCCTGGTTCGCCATGGCGGCGTGCGTCTTCTGCTGGTGGACGACACCGCCTGGCTCAACGGCGAGCCCTGGCCCCTGCAAGGCGGCCAACTCGCCCTCGCCGGGCTGCTCGCCCGCCAACGCCGCTACACCGACAAGGAATTGGCCGCGGTGCTCGACGCCGACGGCCGCGCCCTGCTGGACCATTGGATGGACCAGGGCTACTTTGCCGAGCTTTGACGAGAACGCCATGGGCTTTAGTTTTACCATCATCGAAACCTCCTGGGACGAACACCGCGACGAACTGAGCGCGCTCCGCCAGCGTGTCTTCATCGGCGAGCAAGGCGTCCCCGAGGAACTGGAATGGGACGGCGCCGACCACGCCGCCCGGCACTTCCTGGCACTGGACCAGGAACAACGGCCGATTGGCTGCCTGCGCCTGCTGGGCAGCGGTCAGATCAGCCGCCTGTGCGTGCTGGAAACCCACCGCAACAGCGGCGTTGGACGCGCCCTGCTGGTGGCCGCCGAGGAAGCCGCCCGCGCCGCCCGCATGGGCGAAATCTTCCTGTACGCCCAGACCCACGCCACCAGCTTCTATGAAACCGCCGGCTTCAGCGTCTCCGGCGGCATCTTCATGGACGCCCACATCCCCCACCGGCAGATGTTCAAGCTGCTGGACTGATCGAGCGGGACTGGGAACGGGGCCACGGCAGCGCGGAGCCCCGTGAACCGCACCTGTGAGACCGGCGCTGCTATTCGGCGCCGGGCGCCTTGATGGGACGGGTTAACTCGCGCTTGCGCGCGTCGGACAGGGTCGGGTCGCTCTGTATCCGCATGTTTTCCAGGGTGGCATTCACCATCCGTTCTTCTTCGCCAAACAACCCCCGCGCCAACTCCGCGCCCAGGTAATCGCGCCGCAACTGGTGCAGCTGGCGCTGGGCGCCGGCCATGGCCTCCGGGTTATCCAGATAATCGAAGGTGTCCGCCACCGCCTGGCGCATGTCCAGGTATTGCCGGTAGCGCTCCAGCAGATCCACCACCTGGCGGCCGCGCGGGTCCGGCAAGCGCGTCAGTATCCGTTCCCCAAGGGCGGGCGACGATCCCGCCAGCAAGGCGTTCAGGGTGCGCCGGGTGCCATGGTCGACCCGCAACCGGTCGCCCTCCCAGGCGAACGCCGTCAACAACTGGTCGAGCCGCTCCGGGGCCAACGGCTCGGCGCTCTCCGTGCTGTCGGTGCTTGCCGGTGGGCGCCGTGGCGGTGGGGATGGCACCACGGGTTCAGCGGCAACAGCTTCAACCGGCTCCGGGCCAGGCCGGTTTATCGCCGGTTCCACGGGCGATTCCGGCGGCGCGGTGACCACCAGCCAGACTACGCCGGCCACCAGAACCGCACTGGCCAATGCCAGCACCACGGCGGCCACCACAGAGCCAGCGGCCAGGCCTGCCCGGTCCCGTGCCTCGCTCATTGCGGCAGCTCGCGAAGCTCGCCCACGGTGGTGCCGGACCAGCGCTTAACCGCCCGGCGCAGACTGGAGGCGCAGGAAAAGCCCGCCATCGCCGCCACCTCCTCCACCCGCAGCCGCGAATGGCGCAGTTGGTGGCGCACGATCTCCATGCGCACCGAGTGCATCAGCCGCCGGAACGAGGTGCCGTCCGTGGCCAGGCGCCGACTCAGGCCCCGGGGGGTCACGCGCAACTGACGGGCGACCACTTCCAGCTTCAGCCCGGGACGAAAGTGGGCGCGCAGGTGCCAGCGCACCCGCTCGGTGAATGAAACGCCTTCCGGTGACCGGGCCAATTGCCGCTCACAGTCCTGCAGCAGCTGCTCGAAGGCACGCCTGCGCAGCAACCGGAAACGGCGGAACACAAAGTCCCGATGGGCGGAAATGGAAGAATCGTCGCAGCCGAAACGCAGGCTCTGGCAAGGCAGCGCCTCGTAGGGCTCGGTGGACGCAGGGCGGGGAATATCAAGGCGTACATGGACGCCGGGATCTTGCACCGCTTTGTTGCCGCAGCTATCCCATACCCGCAGGGTAATGGCCAGCCGCCAGTCACGGATAAAGGTCCGCAGCACACGTTCGGTGTCGCTGCCGGTCATGTAATCAATGGGTTCCACTACCCGGTTATCGGCGTCCAGGTAGGCATTGGAGTTGGCGGTCTGCAGGGCAAAACCGGGTTGAGAGAGCACCAGGTAGCGGCGGAACGCCTCACCGGCATGCTTGAGGCTCGGGCTGCAGTGCACCACGTAGCCCACCGTACCCCAATAGGACCAGTCGAAACGCAGCCCTGCCCAGATGCCCAGCGCCGGGCGGTCACACAGCTCAATGCCGTTTAACAGCAGCCGCTCGAATTGCCCGTGGCTGATGCGAACATCCCGCATGTCGAACAGCACCGGCGAAATGCCGGTGTCCCGCAGCAGCGCCGTCTGATCGGCGCCCAGGTCGCAAAACGCCTCGATAAATCCCATCGGATGCAGGTGCAGCGGCACCTGCGGTTGGTCCCATCCCGTCTCCATGGATTGCTCCCGGGTTTTATTATTTCCATCAAGGTTAGCATGCCATAGACGGCCTGACGCCGGGCCCACACCGCCGTGAGGACCCGGCTCCGCCGATCAGAAGTTCTTGCGTTCGATATCCCAACCGAACAGGTTACAGGCGGTGCAGGGGCCGGTGAAAAGGTCGGCGGCGCTGGAGTCCCCGGACAACTGATACAGCCACCAGGCGGTGGTGATGCCCTTGAAGTCGCCAAAGTCGCCCACCGGCTCGAAATGGGTGGCGGCGGTACGCTCCGCCCAGAACACCGGCACATCCACGCGCTGATAAACCGGGCGCTGATTCAGCAGCGGACCGGCCAACACATCAAAGGAGCCGGACAGCAGCAGCATCGGCGCGGTTTGCTGATACTGCGACGTGGTGTCATGGCCGAGGCCGAGAATGTAGGGCTGCACCGGCGCGGTGGCGGTGATCCGGCTGTCCCGCCCGGCCATGATGGTGCCACCACCGCCCTGGGAATGGCCGGAGGCGCCAATGGCGCTGAAATCAAGCTGGCTGGCATAGCCACGGGACTGCAAATGACCGATGCAGTCGAGCATGTCCTGTCCGGTGCCGGCGTTACTGGTGTTGGCGGCGGCCACCACGAACCCCCAGGATGCCCAGTGTTCCAGGCCGCGGCGATAGGCGGTCGGCGTGGTGCCGGTACCGTTGCCCCATACCACGATGGGGTGATCGCCGGTCAGGTTGGACGGCCGGAACACGGTGCAGCTCAGGCCCAGTTCACGGGTGGTGCTGTAGGGGCCTTCGTCCTCGTAAGGATCGAGCGGCGCGGCGTTGGCGACGCCGCAGCTCAACACCGTGCCAACCATCAACGTCGCCAGTTTAGTGGTCCAGTGCGAACCGCCACGGGCGGAGAGTTTTATATTTCTCATGTCTTCGTCCCTTTTATTTTCCCTATTGAATTGATCCCACCCCAACGATCCAGTGCTGAATCGTGGGAGTATCAGGGAGTCTAGAAGCGACGTTTCCCGTGCGGCGATCACAGCAGAGGCGGGATTCGCCCCGGGTTGGTAACTCAGGTAACGCACCCGGGGACGAGTACCGTGAAAGTGGGAGCCTGATCACACAGCAACGCCCACCGCCGGAGCCGGCGACGGCACGGTGCCGCGGCAATTGCCACCTTGGCCTTATCCGGGGCGGCAAAAAGCGGCATCATTGGGCATGAACAAAAACGACCAATAAGAGAGCACCATGGCCGAGAGCACCAAATACCTGTTGTCCGAAGAACACCTGCCCCGCGACTGGTACAACATCATGGCGGACCTGCCGACCCCGATGGCGCCGGTGCTGCACCCCGCCACCCATCAGCCGGTGGCGCCGGAAGATCTGGCGCCGCTGTTCCCGGACACCCTGATCGCCCAGGAGATGACCAGCGAGCGCCATGTGGAGATTCCCAAGGCGGTGCGCGAGATCTACCGCCTGTGGCGGCCCAGCCCGCTGATCCGCGCGCGCCGGCTGGAGAAAGCCCTGGATACCCCGGCGAAAATCTACTTCAAGTACGAGGGCGTCAGCCCGGCCGGCTCGCACAAGCCCAACACCGCCGTGGCCCAGGCCTATTACAACGCCGAGGCCGGCATCAAACGGCTCACCACCGAAACCGGCGCCGGCCAGTGGGGCTCGTCGCTGGCGTTCGCCGGCAGCCTGTTTGATCTGCAAGTGAAGGTGTTCCAGGTCAAGGTGTCGTTCCAGCAGAAGCCCTACCGGCAGGCGCTGATGCGCACCTACGGGGCCGAGTGCGTGGCGTCACCGTCCAATCTCACCGAGTCCGGCCGCGCGATCCTGGCGGAAAACCCGGACCACCCGGGCAGCCTGGGCATCGCCATCAGCGAGGCGGTGGAACTGGCGGCCCAGGACGAGGGCACCAAGTACGCCCTGGGTTCGGTGCTTAACCATGTGATGCTGCACCAGAGCGTGATCGGCCTGGAGGCCATGGAGCAGTTCGAAATGGCCGGCGACGACCCGGACATCATCATCGGCTGCACCGGCGGCGGCTCCAACTTCGCCGGCATCGCCTTCCCGTTCCTGGGCGCCCAGCTGCGCGGCGGCAAGCGCCGGCGCATCATCGCCGTGGAACCGGCGGCCTGCCCCACCCTCACCCAGGGCCGCTTCGCCTACGATTTCGGCGACACCGCCCATCTGACGCCGCTCACCAAGATGCACACCCTGGGCTCCAGCTTTACGCCGCCGGGTTTCCACGCCGGTGGTCTGCGCTATCACGGCATGGGCGCCCAGGTGTCCCATGTGCTGGAGCTGGGCCTGATCGAGGCGCGCGCCTATCAGCAGCTGGGCTGCTTCGAGGCGGCGGTGCAATTCGCCCGCCACGAGGGCATCGTGCCGGCGCCGGAGTGTACCCACGCGGTCAAGGGCGCCATCGACGAGGCGCTGCGCTGCAAGCAGGAAGGCAAGTCGGAAACCATTCTCTTCAATCTGTCCGGCCACGGACATTTCGACATGCAGGCCTATATCGATTACTTCGACGGCAAGCTGGAGGATGGCGACTACGATGCCGAGGGGGCCGAGGCCGCCCTGGCGCGCCTGCCGCAGCTGGGCTGACCGCCCTGCCAAGCAACACCACGCCTTAACGGCAAGGAGGAAACATGGCGCCCTTCGATGGTCTTATCGCCTTGATGGTCGTGGGACTGATGCTCATGGGGGTGGGCTTCGCCGCCCGCCAATCAAACTGGGGCCTGGCCCTGCTGGCGGTCGGCACGCTCTGCATGCTGGCCACCATCGGCTACAAGATCTACCTCACCGTTCAGTGATCCAGGTCGGCCACCAGCTCCCAGAGCCGGTGGCCGCTGTGGCGGTATTTTTCCTCGAAATCGGTGACCGGCGGCTGGCCCCCGGCCAGCGCCGACACGCTCGCCTGCCGGCCCGCCAGGGCCAGAGCCCCGGCCATTTCCCGGGCATACAGTTCCCAGTTGGTGCGCAACACCAGCGTGCCCCCCAACCCGAGTAAATGGGGAAACACCGGATGGCCGTGCCAGCGGCGTTTCAGGTGGGCGCTCTTCGGCCACGGGTTCGGGTACAGCACATAGTGGCGCCAGGGCCGCCAGCCGGCGGCCTCCGCCAAACGCCAAAAACCGGCGCAGTCGGTGCGCAGCAGCAGCACGTTATCCGGTATCGGAAAACGGCGCGGCGCCCGCGCCAGGCGATGGGCGGACTGGTCCAGCCCCAGCACCCGCGCTTGCGGGTAGCGCTGCCCCAGCAGCACCGAGGAACGGCCGGTGCCGCAACCGGAATCCAGAATCAACGGCGCGTCGGAGTCGCCCAGCCAGTCCCGGGCCCGTTGGAACGCCTCCCGGTCGTGGTCCGCCAACGGCGCCCGCCAGGGGTGAGCAAGATGACGCCCCACGGTATCCGCCAGGGCCGGGTGCGGCTCCGCCTGGTTGCTGGTCACCGGCCGGCTGTTACCGCTCATGGTCTGTCTCGAAAAGAAATATCACGGCGTTTATGCTGCGCTTTTTCACAATTTTCGTTTACGGCACCCCGGGAGACACCGCCTTTCGATACACTCCGATGCGTTACGGAGAGTTTGCCATTATGCGTTTTCTACTGCCTTTTTTCTGCCTTTTCCTGCTCGCCGCCTGTCAGGACAACCGTGCCCCCGAGGCCGATTACGAAGACGACTTCCTGCTGGTGGCCCACCAAACCCTGACGCCCAACGACAGCGACTACGACCAGGACATGAGCCTGCAGGCAATCGTGCGCAACCGGGTGGACCAGGGCGCCGGTAGCGGCCTGTGGATCCGCACCACCCTGCCCTGGCTGCGTATCGGTTCCGGCCAGCTGGACACCCGTCATCTGGAGAGGCTGGGCGAGCGCGCCAAACCGCTGCGCCGCTTCCTCGACACCGGCACGCTGAGCCGGGTGGAAGACGGCGAAATCGCCGAAACCCGCATCGCCGATCCGGCCCTGCACGAGGAAATGGTGGAACGCTTCGGCGACAAGGTGGAGCAGCTGCTCGACCAGGCCACCGCCACCTCGGTGCCGTTGCCCAATGACCCACGGCCCGGCGACACCTGGCAAGCCAGCGCCTCCCTGTGGGGGCTGCCCAAGGTCACCGCCGACTACCGGGTGCTGGACCGGGACGGCGACCGGGTGCTGATCGCCCTGACCCTGGCCGGCGAGGGCGTCGACGGCGAGGCACGCATGATCGCGCGCTGGCCGTCCGGCATGCCGGAAGCACTGCGCCTGCACAGCACCGCCAGCGTGCCGGACCAGGACGCCACCCTGGAGCAACGTCTGTTGCTGATCAGCCAGCGCCACTACCCCTATCCGGTGCAGGACTGGGACGTGGACCCGCTGCGGGTGGAGATGTACGCGGAAACCACCGAACGGCAACTGAACGACCCGCGCATCGTCGACCCGGACCAGCGCCTGTCGATGCGCGACCAGGACTATGTGAACACCCTGCTCGACAGCGCCGAGCAAAGTCTGTTCTACCAACCGGACCAGTTGGAAGAAGCCCGGCTGCTCACCGAAGGCGACTGGTCCCTGGCCCATCCGTTGCAGCAACAGGCCAGCTTTCACTTTACCGGCTTCGACGGGCCGGCGCCGGATGGCCTGCTGCTCAACCGCCTGGGGGAAACCGGCGGCTTCTATGGCCTGGCCACGCCGATGCCCTCTGACGTGGGACGCGATCCGCTGGTGCTCACCGGCGACGGCAAATTCGACGCCGACGGGCCGATCAAACTCACCGGCGCGGCACGCATCTGGACCGACGGCGAGCCGGTCACCCTGAAGCGCGGCGACGGCGCGCCGGAGTCACTGAAGATCCTCGACTGGCAGGACCAGCGCGTGGACCTGCAGCTGGGCGGCGACCTGGGCCAATGGCGGGCCCAGCCCCTGGACGGCGACGGCGAGCCGCTGCCCTACGCGGTGATCTACCGGCCCTTCCAGCAGGCGGACCCGTCCGCCCGGGTGTTCGTGGAGCGGCTGACCCTGGACCCGCCCCTGGACCAGCTGACCCTGATCACCGAGCACCCCATCGCCACCCTGCGCCTCACGCCGCTGCGGGAGAGCGAACGCCCCCTGACCTTCACCGTGCGGCCGCTGCCGGACGACCGTAAGCCCGGCACCGACCCGGGCGGCGTGCGCCATCAGGCCTCGCCGCTGCCGGAGGTTCCGGACGACACCGGTGCCCTGCTGGACGGCCTGACCCTGCAAGGCCTCGACGACAACCGCCTGCGGGTCACCGGCCCGCCGGGTCTGCGGCTGTGCACCCTGACCCCGGAGGACGGCGCCGACTACCACGGCACGCCGCTGCACTTCGTGTGGGACAAGGGCGACGCCAAGGAGCACCTGGACCCGGGCTTCGAACTGCGCACCGAGGACGACCAGGTTCGCTATTTTTATGGCCGTGAACTGAACTTCCAGGCCCGCTGCCCCACCGCCGTGGAAACCGTCACCCTGACCCGCGAACAACCCGGCTGCGCCCGCTTCGACGGCGACAACGGCGTGCGGCTGGGCGACGATTGCGGCGGCATCGAAGGCCTGGATTACGCCGCCCTGGACGACACCGGCCTGGCCCTGCAACCGCTCGGCGAGGACGACGACGGCGTGCGCCGCTTCTGGGGCAAGGTCAAGAAAGTGCGGTTGCTGCGCGCCGACGGCGACCAGCAGCGCGACCTGCAAGCCCGCTTCGAGGAGGTGCCGCAATGACCGCGACCCGGATGTCACCTCGCCGCCGGGCCCTGGCCCGGCCATGGGCCGCGCTGCTCACCCTGGGCCTGCTGCTGCTCAGCGCCGGCGCCCGGGCGGAGCGGCTCTACTTCAGCGAATACGACTACCCCAGCGACAAGCCGGACAGCGCCTTCTACTATGTGGAGGTGCCGTTGCCGGAGAACCCGGACGGCCCCGGTTATCTCTACAAGGCCCACTATCGGGAAAACGACGCGCTCTACGCCGAAGGGGTGCGCTCCGGCCCCGGCAAGGACGACAAATGGCTGGGCGACTGGCGCTATCTGTACCCGGACGGTCAGGTCAAGGAGAAGGGGCACAACGATGCCCAGGGCCGCCCGGACGGTGAACTGATCTCCTACCATGAAAACGGCCAGGTGGAGAAATACAAACCCTACCGCGACGGCAGCATCAACGGCGTCGAAAAAGAGTACGACGAGGACGGTAACCTGTTGCTGAAAAGGCAGGTCAAGGACGGCCGGCCGGACGGCATGCAGATCTACTATTACGGCGACGGCGGTGGCCCGGATGGCGGCCAGATCCACGAAGAGCGCCGCTACCGCGACGGCAACTACGACAACTTCTATAACCGCTACGACCGGGACGGCAACCACATCGGCCACGCCGATTACATCGCCCCCGGCGTATTGATGGCCTGGACCCGCGACCGGGACGGCAACTACACCGGCCGCGAAGCCTTCTTCCAGCGCGACGACCAGGGCCGCTTCCGCAACGACGCCCCGCTGTGGCTGCGGGTCAACGCCAGCTATGACGACCACGGCAAACCGCGCCGGGTCAATCTGCACTACCCGCGCCAGCACAGCGAATGGATCACCGGCTTCCTGGACGGCACCGTGGTGCGGCTGGAACACAAGGTGAACGACATCCGCCAGGGGCACACCATCCTGCCCCGGGACGACGGCGGCCGCGAACAGGGCGAGATGCGCGACGGCCTGCGCACCGGCACCTGGCGCGGCTACGACGCCCGGGACCAGCTGATCCGGGTGCGCGTTTTCGAGAAAGGACGGTTGCAAGGGGAAAGCCGCCAACGCAGTGGCCCGGACGGCCAGCGCTGGACCTACACCCATTACCAGCAGGACCAGAAGGACGGCCCCTGGCGCACCGAGAACGCCGCCGGCGAGGTGGTGGAATCCGGCCAATACCGCAACGGCGTGCCGGTGGGCGACTGGCGCACCCTGGACCAGAACGACGCGGTGGAAAAGGGCACCTACGTGGACGGCAAGCTGGACGGCGACTGGAGCCTGCACGCCACCTCCGGGGCACTGCTGGCCGAGCGCCATTACCGGCGTGGCCAGGCGGTGGGTGAATGGAAAAGCTTCCGGGAGGACGGCACCCTGCTGACCAGTAAGACGTTCCGCGACGGCAAGCTCAATGGCCCGGTCTACGAACGCCACGACAACGGCCACCAGATCCACGCCCACTTCCAGGCCGACAGCCTGCACGGCGATTATCTGGAAACCACCGAGCAGGGTTACCCGCTGCTGGAGGGCCATTATCGGCAAGGCAAACGTGACGGCCGTTTCGTGGAGTACGGCGAAGACGGCCGGGTGGAGACCATCACCCCCTACCGGGACGGCAAGGCGGACGGCAAGGGCTGGATTCGTGACCGCGACCAGGCACTGGTGCCGGCGCGCTGGCAGCAGGGCCGGCGGGTGGAACCGGCGCCGCCCTCGAACCGGTGAGCGGGCCCGCCGCTGCCCCCTGATACCGGCACCGGCCGGCGCGGTTTCCCGAACAGGGGAGTTGTGGCTATGATGCGGTTTCCTGCTGAACCGGGATGTTCATCATGTCACGAGTTTTCCAGGGGCGGAGCCGACGGACGCTGGCCACATTGCTGCCCGCCCTGCTGTTGCTGGTCCTGCTGCCCCTGATCGGGCGCGCCGACGCCCTGTCGCTGCACATCATCCAGCGGGCCGATGCCCAGGCCCTGGTGCCGGTGATCCGTCCGCTGCTGCCCGAGGGCGGCTACGTCAACGCCTACCAGGGCAAGCTGATCATCCGCACCACCAGCGCCAATTTCGACGAGATCCTCGGCGCCCTGGGCGATATGCCGGAAGCCCCGCGCACGGTGTCCGTGCACCTGCGCCGCCGGGCCGACGGTGACGCCGAGGGCGGCGGTGTGCGCATCGGCACCGGCGGGGTGGGCCTCGGCGCCGGCAGCATCAGCACCCGGCGCCAGGACGATTACCGCATCAATACCCTGTCCGGCCATGCGGCGACCATCGGCCAGGGCACCCTGGTGGCGATCACCGGCACCCAGTACCCGGCCCTGATGAGCCTGAAACAGGGCATCCAGGTGCTGCCCATGCTCACCGGCGATGGCCGCGTGCGCCTGGATATCAGCCAGCGTTTCGACCGGCCCACCGGCGGCGGCACCGCCACCATCCAGGAAGCCGCCACCACCCTGATGATGGTCCCCGGACAATGGCAGCCCCTGGGCGCCATCACCGTCACCGAGAACAGCGCCGCCCGCGGCCTGGGCGGCGGCGCCAGGCACAGCGAGCGTCTGGCCCTGCCGCTGGAAGTAAAAGTGGAGGTGGAGGGCCGTTAGCCCTCCCCCACCCGCGCCCCGATTGCCTTCAGACCACCGGAGCAATGCCATGGACACCGTCACTCTCCACAACAGCGACATCACCTGCAGCCGCATCGCCCTGGGCACCTGGGCGATTGGCGGCTGGATGTGGGGCGGCAATGATGAACAGGACTCGATCCGCACCATTCAGGAAGCGGTGGACCGGGGCATCACCCTGATCGACACCGCGCCGGTATATGGTTTCGGCGAGTCCGAGGAACGGGTGGGCCTGGCCCTGCAACAGGGCCGGCTGCGCCAGCGCGTGGCCATCGCCACCAAGTGCGGACTGAACTGGGACCACCAGGGCCCCTACCGGGACGCCGGCCGGGAGCGGATTGTCCAGGAAGTGAACGACAGCCTGCGGCGGCTGCGCAGCGACGTGATCGACCTGTACCAGCTGCACTGGCCGGACCCCACCCGGCCGGTGGAGGAAGCCGCCGAAGCCATGGCGGACCTGAAGCGCGCCGGCAAGATCCGCGCCGTGGGCGTCAGCAATTTCGACGCCGATCAGATTCGCGCCTTCCACGCGGTGTGCCCGCTGTCCACGGTGCAGCCGCCCTATAACCTGTTCGAACGGGACATGGAGAAGGACCTGCTGCCGGTGCTCGGCGAACTGGGGCTGGACACCCTCACCTACGGCGCTCTGTGCCGGGGGCTGCTGTCCGGCAAGATGCGCGAGCATACCCGCTTCGACGGCGACGACCTGCGCAACAACGATCCCAAATTCCAACCGCCCCGCTACCGGCAATACCTGGAAGCGGTGACCCGGCTCGATGCCCTGGCCCGGCGGCGCTATGGCAAGCGGGTGCTGGCCCTGGCGCTGCGCTGGCTGCTCGACCAGCCCGGGGTGTCGGTGGCGCTGTGGGGGGCCCGCCGCCCGGAGCAGATCGAGGCGGTCACCGATATCCAGGGCTGGCACCTGGACGACGATGCCCGGGCGGAGATCGATCTCATCCTGGCGGACACCCTCACCGACCCGGTGGGCCCGGAGTTCATGGCGCCGCCGGACCGCCACCACCGCTGAAGCCGCCACCGCCTGCCGACCGCCCCAGCCTGGGGCGGTTTTCGTTTGCGCGCACCAAAAAACGCCCACTGCCGGGGCGTTCCAGCCCGTTTCAGCCGGAAAGCCCGGCTTCTTACCGTCCCGTATTGTGGTCCGCAAATTGCTATGAAGCCGACGGCGCTTGTAAATTTACTAATCGATTAATTAATATGTCGATCAGTCGCGCTAACAACAAAGCTCAACAGGAGATAACGACGATGAGAAAACAGATTCTGGCTCCGATAATGGCGACTGCCTTGCTGGCCTGTGCCCCGGCCCTGCAGGCCCAAGACACTGTCAAAATCGGTCTGATCCAGCCGCTCACCGGTTCGGTGGCCTACAACGGCACCGCCGACGCCAACGGCGCGCGGCTGGCCGTGAAGCAACGCAACGCAGCCGGCGGCATCCTCGGCAAACAGGTGGAACTGATCATCGAGGACGGCCAGTGCAGCCCGGCCAACTCGGTGAACGCCGCCGAAAAACTGATCCAGCGCGACCAGGTGGTGGCGCTGGTGGGCGCCTTCTGCAGCTCCGCCACCTCCGCGGTGATGCCGGTGGCGGGCAAGTACAAAACGCCGTTCCTCACCGGGGTGTCCTCCGAGGCCAGCCTTACCGAAAAAGGTAACCCCTACTTCTTCCGCTCCGCCGAGACCGACGCCCTGCTCGGCCAGGCATTCTCACGCCTGATCGTCGACAACCTGGGCCTCAAGAAAGTGGCCTATATCGGCGTCAACGACGACTGGGGCCGGGGCAGCGCCAAGGCCTTCGAGCAGGAGCTTTCCAGCCACGGCGTGGAGACCACCCTGGTCGAGTACTTCAACCATGGCGCCACCGATTTCTACACCCTGCTCACCAAGCTGCGCGGCTCCGGCGCCGACGGCGTGTTCGTGGCCGCCGAAACCCAGGACGGCTCCACCCTGGTCAAGCAGATCAAGCAGTTCGGCATTGATATGGACGTGTTCGGCGTGGGCTCCTGGGCCACCAGCGATTTCATCAAGATCACCGGCGAGGCGGCGGAAGGCATCTATGCCGCCGTGCCCTATGTGTCCAACCTGCCCGGCGAGCGCAACCAGCGCTTCGTGGAGGACTACAGCGCCGCCTATGACCACGCCCCCGGCAAGTACGCCGCCGCCGGCTACAACTCCCTGAACATCATGATGGACGCCATCCAGCGGGCCGGCGGCACCGACGCCGACGCCATCGTCGACGGGCTCCACGCCACCGACTACCAGGCCCCCAACGGCCGCTACCGGTTCACCGCCAAGGGCCAGGGCTATGGCTTCGAGGCGGCGCTGGTGCAGATCCGCGATGGCCACACCGAGGTGGTCGCCACCACCCGCATCGCCGACCCCGAGGCAAACCACGCCAAGGACGGGCAGTAACCCATGGATATGCTGTTGCAGTTTATCGCCAACGGTCTGGTGTCGGGGGCGTTCTACGCGCTCTCGGCCCTGGGCCTGACCCTGATCTTCGGGCTGATGCGGGTGGTCAACTTCGCCCACGGTGAGCTGTACATGCTGGGCGGCGTGATGGGCTGGCTGGCCACCACGGTGCTGGGCCTGAACTTCTTCGCCGGCCTGGCGCTGACCCTGGCGGTGATGGGCGCCTGCGGCTGGCTGGTGGACCGCTTCCTGATCGAGCGGGTGCGCGACCAGGGCGAGGAGCCCAGCATTCTGCTCACCATCGGGCTGTCGATCTTCCTGACCAACACCGCCCTGCTGCTGGTGGGCACCGCGCCGCTGACCATCGAAGGCCCGCTGCCCAACAAGCCGGTGTTCCTGGGTCCGGTGGTGCTCACCGAACTGCGGGTGTTCGCGGTGGCCGCCTGCGCGGTGCTGATTCTCGCCGCCCACCTGGTGATCCGTCATACCCGGCTGGGCCGCGCCATGCGCGCCACCTTCCAGGACCCGATGGCGGCCCGGCTGGCCGGCATCAACACCGCCCGGGTGTACGCCAGCACCTTCGCCCTGGGCACCATGCTGGCCGCGTCCGCCGGCATGCTGCTCGGTTCCATCTATTCCACCCATGTCAGCGCCGGCGGGCTGGTCAGCCTGAAGGCCTTCGTGGTGGTGATCCTGGGTGGCATGGGCAGCTTCGCCGGCGCCATTGTCGGCGGCCTGTTGCTGGGCCTGGCGGAAGCCCTGTGGGGCGGCTACATCTCCACGGGAACGGTGGACATCATCGGCTTCATCATTGTCATCCTGACTCTGATCTTCAAACCCTACGGGCTGTTTTCAACCCAGGTGGAGAGGGCCTGAGCATGAAATTTGAACGCAATACCCTGCTGGCCCTGGGCCTGATCGCCCTCGCCTTTCCGTTGCTGGTGGGCAACCAGTACCTGCTGCACATCGGCATCATGGTGCTGCTCTACGCCATGCTCGCCACCAGCCTGAACCTGATCGTCGGTTACGTGGGCGAGTTTTCCCTGGGCCACACCGCCTTTCTCGGCCTGGGCGCCTACAGCGCCGCGCTGCTGTCCCTGCGGCTGGGGCTGCCGGCCTGGGCCACCATTCCCCTGGCCGGCGTGATATCGGCGCTGTTCGGTGTGCTGATCGGCGCCATCACCCTGCGCCTGCGCGGCCCCTACTTCGTGATCATCACCCTGGCCTTCGCCGAGGTGCTGCGGTTGATCGCCAACAACTGGGTGGACTTCACCAATGGGCCCATGGGTCTGTCCGGGGTGGCGCAGCCGGCGCTGTTGGCGGACGCCTCGCCGCTGATGGCCAAGCGCTTCTATTTCTATCTGGCCCTGGCGCTCACCGCGGTCTCGCTGTACCTGGCCTACCGCTTCGTCTACTCCAACAACGGCCGCGCCGCGGTGACCGTGCGCGAAAACCGTTTCGTGGCCCAGTCCGTGGGTATCCGCCCGTTCGTCTACGCCATGCGCGCCTTCGTGCTGGGTGCCTTTCTGGCCGGCCTGGCCGGCGGCTTCTACGCCCACTACATCACCTTCGTGGGCGCCAATGTGTTCGGCTTCGCCTTTATGGTGAGCATGATCATCATGGTGCTAATCGGCGGCAAGGGCACCCTGATCGGGCCGCTGCTGGGCGCTCTGCTGGTGACCCTGCTCACCGAGTACCTGCGTGAGCTGCAGGAGCTGCGGCTGTCCCTGTTCGGCCTGATCGTGATGGCCGTGGTGCTGTTCCTGCCCAACGGTCTGATGGGCTTTCTAAACCAGCGGCGCGAGCGCAATCACAGCGACCAGGCCGACAACGGCGCCACCGGCGTGCAGGGAGGCCCGGCATGAACCCGACGCAAAGCGACGCGCCGCTGCTCACCGTGGAAGGCCTGAGCAAGACCTTCGGCGGCATCAAGGCGGTGCAGGACATCGACTTCCAGGTGAACCGGGGCGAGGTGTTCGGCCTGATCGGTCCCAACGGCGCCGGCAAGACCACCTGCTTCAATCTGATCACCGGTTTCTACACGCCCACCACCGGGCGGGTGACCTTCCAGGGCCAGGACATCACCGGCCAGAGCCCCTACCGGATCGCCCGCCGGGGCCTGGTGCGCAGCTTCCAGAAGACCAATGTGCTGAAACCCCTGACCGTGTTCGAAAACGTGCTGGCCGGTCATTACCTGAGCGCGCGGCAAAGCCTGCTGGCCACCTTCTTCCCCACCGCGCCGGTACGGCGGGCGGAACAGGAGGTCCGTGACAACGCCGCCCGGCTGGTGAAGCTGCTGGACCTGGGGGCGCGCATGGACACCCCGGCCTACCGGCTTTCCTGCGGTGAGCTGCGGCTGCTGGAAGTGGCGGTGGCGCTGGCCGCCCGCCCCACCCTGCTGATGCTCGACGAGCCGGCGGCGGGGCTCAACAGCCAGGAGGCCATGCGCTTTGGCGGCATCCTCAAGCGGCTGCGCCGCGAACAGGTGCCCTCCATCGTCATCGTCGAACACAACATGAGCCTGGTGATGGACGTCAGCGACCGGGTCATGGTGATGGACTTTGGCCGCAAGCTGGCGGAAGGCACGCCGGCCCAGGTGAAGAACGATCCGGATGTGGTGGAAGCTTATCTGGGGAGGGCACGGGCATGACCGCAAGCAACCCGAAAATCCTGCTGCGGGTCAGCGACCTGCATGTGGCCTACGGCAAGATCGCCGCCCTGCACGGCATTGATCTGGCGGTGGGCGAAGGCGAAACCGTGGCGCTGATCGGCGCCAACGGCGCCGGCAAGAGCACCATCCTGCGGGCCATCTCCGGCCTGCTCAAACCGAGCCGGGGCAGCATTGTCTGGAACGGCGACGACATCACCGGCCGGTCCGCCGAGAAGGTGGTGGCCGCCGGCATCGCCCACTGCCCGGAGGAACGGCACGTGTGGCCGGCCATGACGGTGCGCGAGAACCTGATCCTGGGCGCCTTTCTGGTCAGCTCCCGGCAACAGGTGGAAGAACGGGTGGGCATGGCCTTTCACCGCTTCCCACGGCTGCGCGAACGCTACAAGCAGATGGCCGGCACCCTCAGCGGCGGCGAACAGCAAATGCTGGCCATCGCCCGGGCGCTGATGTCGGAGCCGCGCATGCTGCTGCTCGACGAACCGAGCCTGGGGCTGTCGCCGAAAATGGCCGACGAGGTGTTCGAGGTGGTCCGTGAGATCAACGGCCACGGCGTCACCGTGCTGGTGGTGGAGCAGAACGTGCACAACGCCCTGGCGGTGGCCTCCCGGGCCTATGTGGTGGAGACCGGCACCATCAGCACCGAGGCGGACAGCGCCACCCTGCTGGAGGACCCGGAGGTGTTGAGCGCTTATCTGGGCGCCTGAGGGGCGCCGGCAGGCGCCTTTCCATCGACACCGACAATACCGGCGGCGCCCCGGAAACGGCGCGCCCGCAATAATTAATTAGTTGAATATTTAATAAGGAGTTTTGCATGTCTGAGCAACTTCGTGTGGCCATCATCGGCGGCGGCATCGGCGGCGTGGCCCTGGCCCGGGCCCTGAGTCGGCGCGGCATCGATTTTCATCTGTTCGAGCAGGCACCGGCGTTCGGCGAAGTGGGCGCCGGGGTGCAGATGACCCCCAACGCGGTAAAAGTGCTCAAGGCCCTGGGGCTCACCGAGTCGCTGGACGATATCGGTTTTCTGCCCGAGTCCATGCGCGGCATCAACTGGCAAACCGGCGAGACCCTGTTCCGCACGCCGCTCAAGGACGCCTTTCCCCAGGTTTACGGCGCCGAGTTCTACCATGTGCACCGGGCCGATCTGCACGGCATTCTTTGCGCCGACCTGCCGGCGGACAAGATCACCTTCAACGCCCGCTGCACCGGCATCGAGGAGCACAGCGACGGGGTGCTCGCCCGGTTCGCCGATGGCACTGAATTCAAGGCCGACCTGGTGGTGGGCGCCGACGGCATCCACTCGCCGGTGCGCGCCTCCCTGTGGGGCCAGGACCAGCCCCGGTTCACCGGCCATATGTGCTGGCGGGCGCTGGTACCGGTGGATCAGCACCCGCTGCCGTTCGTGGGCCCGGACGCGGCCTTCTGGATGGGCCCCAAGGCCCATGTGGTCACCTACTACGTGAAAGGCGGCAAGGCGGTGAACATCGTCGCCGTCACCGAAACCGCCGACTGGGTGGAGGAATCCTGGACCGAACCGAGCAGCACCGAGGAGCTGCTGGCCGCCTATGAAGGCTGGCATGAGGACCTGGTCCGGCTGTTCAAGATGACCGACCCCAGCCAGACCTTCAAATGGGGCCTGTTCGACCACGACCCCATGGCGCGCTGGTCCACCGACCGGGCCACCCTGCTCGGCGACGCCGCCCACCCGATGCTGCCGTTCCTGTCCCAGGGCGCGGCCATGGCCATCGAGGACGCCTATGTGCTGGCCGAGGCGCTCACCCACTACCAGGGCGACAGCGCCGCCGCGCTGCGCGCCTACGAACAGGAGCGCCGGCCGCGCACCGCCGAGGTGCAGCTGCAAGCCCGCGAGCGCGGCCGCAGCTATCACCTGTCCACTCCGGAAGAACTGCGCAAGCGCGACGAAGCGTTCCGCGAAGCACAGAAGAAGGACCCCAACGCCGTGGGTATCCGTGCCGAGTGGATCTACGAATACGACGCCACCACCTGCGGCGAGCGGTTCGACGCCACCGCCACCGCCTGACCGGAGCGACGCCATGCAAAGCGCGAATAACAAGAACCTGTATCGAATCGGCCAGATCGTACCGAGCTCCAACATCACCATGGAGACCGAGATTCCGGCCATGCTCAACGCCCGGCAACTGATCCGCCCGGAGCGCTTCACCTTCCATTCCAGCCGCATGCGCATGAAAACCGTGAGCAAGGAAGAGCTGGCCGCCATGGACGGCGAGTCCGACCGCTGCGCCCTGGAACTCAGCGACGCCGCCGTGGATGTGATGGGCTACGCCTGCCTGGTGGCGATCATGTCCATGGGCCCCGGCTACCACCGGGAATCGCAAAAACGCCTGCGTGAGCGCACCAAGGAAAACGGCCAGGAAACCGAAGTGGTGACCAGCGCCGGTGCCCTGGTGGACGCGCTCAAGGTGCTTAACGCCAAGAAAGTTGTGGTGGTGGCGCCTTACATGAAGCCGCTCACCGAGATGGTGGTGGATTACATCCAGCGCGAAGGCACCGAGGTGCTGGAATACCGCGCCCTGGAAATCCCCAACAACCTGGACGTGGCCCGCCACGACACCGCCAAGCTGCCGGACATCGTCGCCAGCATGGACGTCTCCGATGCCGACGCCATCGTGCTGTCCGCCTGTGTGCAGATGCCGTCCCTGGCGGCGGTGGCCAAGGTCGAGGCGCTCACCGGCAAGCCGGTGGTCACCGCCGCCATCGCCACCACTTACCAGATGCTCAAGGCACTGGACCTGGAACCGGTGGTTCCCGGCGCCGGCGCCCTGCTGTCCGGCGCTTACTGAGGAGGCCCCATGAGCGAATACCTGTACGGCGCCAATGTGCGCGCCAATGGCATCCGCCAGCACTACCTGCGCTATGGCGGTAACGGCCCGGCGGTGGTGATCGTGCCGGGCATCACCAGCCCGGCGGTGACCTGGGGCTTCGTGGCCGAGCGCTTCGGCCGCCACTTCGACACCTATGTGCTGGACGTGCGCGGCCGGGGCCTCAGCGAAGCCTCGGACACTCTGGACTACGGGCTGGACGCCCAGGCCGACGACGTGGCCGCCTTCGCCGAAGCGCTGGGTCTGCAGCGCTATATGGTGGTGGGCCATTCCATGGGCGCGCGCATCGCCGTGCGCCTGGCCCGCCGTCACCCGCACGCCGGCTTTGACCGGCTGGCGCTGATCGACCCGCCGGTGTCCGGCCCCGGCCGGCGCCCCTACCCGTCCGCCCTGCCCTGGTACGTGGATTCCATCCGCGCCGCCCTGGAGGGCATGGACGCGGACGCCATGCGCCAATTCTGCCCCACCTGGAGCGACCAGCAGCTGCGCCTGCGGGCGGAATGGCTGCACACCTGCGACGAGCGGGCGGTGGTGAAAAGCTACGACGATATGCACCAGGAAGACATTCACCAGGACATGCCGCATATCCAGGTGCCGGTGCTGTTGATGGCGGCGGGCCGGGGCGACGTGATCAGCGACGCGGACGTGGCGGAAATCGAAACCCTGATTCCCGAACTGCGCGTGACCCGCGTGACCAGCGCCGGCCACATGATTCCCTGGGACGACGAGGACGCCTTCTACCGCGCCTTCGGCGATTTCCTCGGCACCCCGCTTTGACTGTTATAAAGGAGCCCCGCCATGGCGGTCAGCGATACCCAGATGATCGAGGCCTGGAAACAGGTTCTGACCCTCAGCAAATTGAAAGCCGGTGATATCGTCACCCTTTTGACCAGCGACACCAGCCACCCGCAGACCCTGCGCACCGCCCTGGTGGCGCTGGGTCAGCTGGGCGCCCGCGCCAACCAGCTGCAACTGCCGCCGGTGAACGGCGACAAGTCCCTCAGCCGGGACCCGCTGGCCTACCTGGGCACCACCCCGCTGAGCGGCAACCGGGCGGCCATCGCCGCGCTCAAGGAAAGCGATCTGGTGCTGGATCTGATGACCCTGCTGTTCTCGCCGGAACAGCTCGACATCCTCAAGTCCGGCACCCGCATTCTGCTGGCGGTGGAGCCGCCGGAAATTCTCACCCGGCTGGTGCCCACGGAAGCGGACCGGGAGCGGGTCAACCGGGCCGCCGCGCGGCTGGAGCGGGCCGCCGAGATGCACGTCACCTCCGCCGCCGGCACTGACCTGCGCTGCCCGCTGGGGGATTACCCGGTGATCCAGGAATACGGTTTCGTGGACCAGCCCGGCCGCTGGGACCACTGGCCCAGCGGCTTCGTGGTGACCTGGGCCAACGAAGGCCAGGCCAACGGCACCGTGGTGCTGGACCGGGGCGACATTCTGCTGCCCGAGAAAAGCTATGTGCGGGACCCGGTGCGCATGACCGTGCGCGACGGCTACGTCACCGCCATCGAGGGCGGGCTGGAAGCGGACCTGCTGCGCGACTATATGGACGCCTTCGACGACCCGGAATCCTATGCCCTCTCCCATGTGGGCTGGGGCCTGCAAAAGCGGGCCCGCTGGTCGACCCTGGCGCAGTACGACCGGGAGGCCACCATCGCCCAGGACGCCCGCGCCTTCGAAGGCAACTTCCTGTGGTCCACCGGCCCCAACAACGAAGCCGGCGGCCAGCGCACCGCCGCCTGCCACATCGACATTCCCATGCGCGGCTGCACCGTGACCCTGGACGGCCAGGCGGTGGTGCGGGACGGCCGGGTGCTGGACCAGGAGCCCGACGCATGAGCGACGATCAACAGGTGTACCGGCAGCAGGGCTTCGGTGGTCGGCTGGGTCTGCAGGGCCAACCCGCCCTGCTGCTGGTGGATTTCGTCAACGGCTTCGCCGACCCGCAACGTTTCGGTGGCGGCAATATCGCCGAGGCCATCGAGGCCACCGTGCCGGTATTGGCCGAGGCGCGCCGCCGGGGCTGGCCGGTGGTGCACACCCGCATCGTGTTCGCCGACGATGACGCCGACGCCAATGTGTTCACCCTCAAGGTGCCAAGTCTGCTGGCGCTCAAGGAAGCGGATCCGGCCAGCGCCATCGTCCAGCGGCTGGCGCCGGTGGACGGCGAATGGGTGCTGCGCAAGACCGTGCCCTCGGCGTTCTTCGGCACCGGCCTGGCCGCCTGGCTCACCCATCGCGGCGTCAGCACCCTGGTGGTCGCCGGCTGCACCACCAGCGGCTGCGTGCGCGCCAGCGTGGTGGATGCCATGAGCCATGGTTTCCGGCCGGTGGTGCTGGAAGACTGCGTCGGCGACCGGGCGCTGGCGCCGCACCGGGCCAATCTGTTCGACATGGCCCAGAAGAACGCGGACGTGATGCCCTGGGCGGCGCTGCGCCGCCAACTAACCACCTGAGTGGCGCCGCCGCGACCTGATGCAAATGGGGGAAACAGGCCCTAGAATACGCGGCGGCGCTGTATTTATTCACCTCTTTAATTCTTGCCGGAGTCCCATGCCCAGCCCCAAAGTCCAGGGCCGACGCGGTGTCGCCCCGAACAAAAAAACCAAGGCCGCGGCCCGTAACCGCCCCGGCCGCCCGGAAGGCTCCAACGGCCAGGTCCGCGACCGCATTCTGGACGCCTCCGAGCTGCTGTTCGCGGAACGCGGCTACGCCGGCACCACCCTGCGCGAAGTGGCGGACGCCGCCGAGGTCACCCAGGCGCTGATCAACTACTACTTCGGCTCCAAATACGGCCTGTTCCAGGAAGTCTTTCTGCGCCGCGGCAAGCACATCTCCGACCAGCGTCTGGAACGTCTGAATGAACTGGAAAAACAGGGACCGCTGCAGGTCGTCGACATCGTGCGCGCCTTCCTGATCCCCACCCTGGAGCTGCGCGCCACCGTATCCGGCCGCGCCTTTATCCGCCTGCAAGCGCGCCTGCACACGGAACCGCCGGAGATCTCCTACGAACTCCGCGACGAGGCCTACAACGAATCCACCAAAGCGTTCGTGGAAGCCTTCCGCAAGGCCCTCCCGGAAATCAGCGAACGGGACGCCCACTGGCGCGTCATCCTGATGATCGGCGCCTACATGTACGCCTTCTCCGACACCCACCGCCTGGAACAACTGGCCCCCGGCATCTGCCACCCGGAAGACTCCGAAGAAGTCCTCCAACAAATGACCGCCTTCGTCACCGCCGGCATGCAAGCAACCCCCACGGGTCGGACCACCATAACCCCTTGATATGGGGGCCGGGGGGGGGCCGGGGTCGGACCACCCCAACCCCTTGTTTTTATGAGGATTCCTGCCTTCCAGAGGGGCTAAAAAGAGGCTTAAAAGGCGGTTTTTAGCGCACTTGATGGCCTTTAAGGGGCGAGCTTCTCTCAGCCGACCAGACCACACCGTGCCCTCTATTACCGCCTTTTCAGGCCCGAAAGCCCGCCGCTAAGGAAAACCCGCCGCCAAGCACGTAAAAGGCTTCCTTTTTGAGCCTAAAATCCAGCTAAATCAAGTAGTTGCGGTGGTCCGACCCCATGGGTTAAATCAAGTAGTTATCGTGGTCCGACCCCATGGTTCAGGGTTTGTGGCGGGCGAGGATGAGCATGCCTTCGGTGTAGCTGTAGCCATAGCCGTAGCCGTAACTGCCGCCGCCGGTCACACGCTCGGTGTCGCCGAACACGCGGCGGCTGCTGGAAATGTCTTCGTCGCTGTACTGGAAGCGATAGGCGCCGGAGGTTACCGGGGTCACGCTGATTACCTCGTAGTCTTCCCGGTTCAGTTCCTGAATCGCTTCATCCAAGTCACGGGCCAGGCGCGGGCCGTCGATCTCCCGGTCGGACCAGCCCACTTGCTGCAGACGTTTTTCCTCGCGGGTCACCGCTTTTTCACCGCCGAACAGGCCGCGTTTGGTTTCCCCGGTGGCGACCTCCACGGTCACTTTCTTGTAGGTCGGTTTGAAATGAGCGCCGACAAAGACAGTACGGTTCACGAACGGCCTCCCCCCTGTTGTTCATGGAGCGACTCGTTCAGCTGGTCCACCACCAACGCCCATTCCGCGTCGCTGTTCAGCAGTTCACGCAGCAGTTGCCGTTGCCCCTCGTTCCAGAACGGCGCGTCGACGATATTCACTTCCGGTGGCAGGTCATGCCCGGCGATAAAATCCTCGATGCCCCGCGGGCTGGCATCAAGGCCGAGCTGGAGAAACAGATTGGTCATGCGTGCATGTACCGTATCCATGGTCAAACTCCCCTTTTTATTTAGCCCTCTATTAGAACCTCGGGGTGGGGGCTTCTCAAGGGATGATCGGGGACCGGCGCATCGCTGTGTGATTTTGGCGGGCAAAAAGGTTCACCGCCCCCCGGCTGGACGTGATGAACAAAAAAAAGCCCGGCGGAGCCGGGCTTTTGCGAGGGTCAGGCTTCGCCTTTGAGTTCCAGGCGACGGCGGTGCAGGACCGGTTCGGTGTAGCCGCTGGGCTGTTCGCAGCCCTTGAACACCAGGTCGCAGGAGGCCTGGAAGGCCTTGCCGTTGAAACCGGGGGCCATGTTCACATAGGTCGGGTCACCGGCGTTCTGCTGGTCCACCACTTCGGCCATGCGCTTCATGGACGCCATCACCTGTTCCTCGGTGACGATGCCATGGTGCAGCCAGTTGGCGATGTGCTGGCTGGAGATCCGGCAGGTGGCCCGGTCTTCCATCAGACCCACGTTGTTGATGTCCGGTACCTTGGAGCAGCCCACGCCCTGGTCGATCCAGCGCACCACATAGCCAAGGATGCCCTGGGCGTTGTTGTCCAGTTCCTGCTGGATGTCCTCGTCGCTGAGCTCACGGTCGAGCAGCGGGATGGTGAGGATGTCGTCCAGGGAAGCGCGCTGACGGCTGGCCAGCTGGTCCTGGACCTCCTGCACGTTCACTTCGTGGTAGTGCATGGCGTGCAGGGTGGCGGCGGTGGGCGACGGCACCCAGGCGCAGTTGGCGCCGGCTTTCGGGTGGCCGGCCTTGGTGGCCATCATTTCCGCCATCTCGTCCGGCTTCGCCCACATGCCCTTGCCGATCTGGGCCACGCCTTTCAGGCCGCATTCCAGACCGATGTCCACGTTCCAGGCCTCGTAGGCGTTGATCCACGGCATGCCTTTCATGTCGCCCTTGCGGGCCATGGGGCCGGCTTCCATGGAGGTGTGGATTTCGTCGCCGGTGCGGTCCAGGAAGCCGGTGTTGATGAAGATCACCCGGTCCTTGGCGGCGCGGATGCACTCCTTCAGGTTCACGGTGGTGCGGCGTTCTTCGTCCATGATGCCGATCTTGAGCGTGTTGCGTTCCAGACCCAGGGCGTCTTCCACGCGCTCGAACAGCTCCACGGCGAAGGCCACTTCCTCGGGGCCGTGCATCTTCGGCTTAACGATGTACACGGAGCCGGTGCGGCTGTTGCGCGCGCCGTCGGTTTTCTTCAGATCGTGCATGGCCGCCAGTACGGTGAACATGGCGTCCATGATGCCTTCCGGAATTTCTTCGCCCTTGAAGAGAATGGCCGGGTTGGTCATCAGGTGGCCCACGTTACGCACCAGCATCAGGGAGCGGCCCGGCAGTACCAGGGTGCCGCCGTCCAGAGCGGTGTATTCCCGGTCCGGGTTCAGTTCGCGGGTCAGGGTGCGGCCGGCTTTCTCGAAGGATTCCTTCAGGTCGCCCTTCATCAGGCCCAGCCAGTTGCGGTACACCTCGACCTTCTCTTCCGCGTCCACCGCGGCCACCGAGTCCTCGCAGTCCTGGATGGTGGTGACGGCGGATTCCATCAGCACGTCCTTGACGTGGGCCGGGTCCTCGGCGCCGATCGGGTGCTGATCGTCCACCTGGATTTCCGCGTGCAGGTTATTGTGCTTGAGCAGCACGCCGTCCGGTCGGGCGGCGTCGCCCCGGTAGCCCTGCAGCTGACTTTCGTCTTTCAGGCCGGATTCGCCGTCCTTGAGGCGCACCACCAGTTTGCCGCCGTCGATGGCGTAGCCGGTGCTGTCCTTGTGGGAGCCGCTGGCCAGCGGGAAATACTTGTCCAGGAAGTCCCGGGCGTAGGCAATCACCTTGGCGCCGCGCTTGGGATTGTAGGCGCCGCCTTTCTCGGCGCCGCCCTCGTCGGAAATCATGTCGGTGCCGTACAGGGCATCGTAGAGGCTGCCCCAGCGGGCGTTGGCGGCGTTCAGGGCGAAGCGGGCGTTGCGCACCGGCACCACCAGCTGCGGGCCGGCGATGTGGGCGAATTCCTCGTCCACGTTCTTGGTGCTGATCTTGAAGTCACCGCCTTCGGGGAGCAGGTAGTCCAGTTCCTGGAGGAACGACTTGTACTCCGCCGGATCGATCTTCTGACCCTTGCGATCCAGGTGCCAGGCGTCGATTTTCTTCTGGATGTCCTCACGCTTGGCGAGCAGCGCCTTGTTGCGCGGCGCCAGGTCGGCAAGGATTTTTTCCAGCTCGGCCCAGACGTGCTCCGGATCCACGCCGGTGCCCGGGGCGATCTCGTTGGCCACCAGATCATGGAGTTCTTTAGCGACTTCCAGGCCGCCTTTTTGGATGCGATCGGTCATGTGCTCCTACCTTTCAGGTCGAGAGTCGATACGAGGCCAGGGCAACGCGTGCTGGCCGGAAAGCGGCGGCATTTTACCGGAAAGACCGCCGTGAATCATGCGGTGGGGCCGTGCCGTCGTGACGCATCGGTCACGGAAAATGAACGATCACCGCCGATCGTTATTGGAACAGGTTGACCACGTCCAGCCGATGGGCGGCGGCACCGCCGCGCTGCTGGCCGTTTTCCAGGTTCTCGAAATCAAACAGGCGCGTGTCGGCCAGCTGGGAGGGCGCCACGTTGCCGATCGCCGAGAAGATGTTCTCGATGCGCCCGGGAAACTGCTTGTCCCAGCGATTGAGCATTTCCTTCACCGCCTGGCGCTGCAGGTTCTCCTGGGAGCCACAGAGGTTGCAGGGAATGATCGGAAATTCCTTGAAGGCGGCGAATTCAACGATGTCCTTTTCGCGGCAGTAGGCCAGCGGCCGGATCACGATGTGCTTGTTGTCGTCACTGCGCAGCTTGGGCGGCATGGCCTTCATCTTGCCGCCGAAGAACATGTTGAGAAACAGGGTTTCCACGATGTCGTCCCGGTGGTGGCCCAGGGCGATCTTGTTGGCGCCGATTTCCTCGGCGAAGCCATACAGGCTGCCCCGGCGCAGACGGGAACACAGCGCGCAGGTGGTTTTACCCTCCGGCACCTTCTCCTTGACGATGGAATAGGTGTCCTTTTCCAGGATGTGGTAGGCCACCCCTTCCCGTTCCAGGTACTCGGGCAGCACATGCTCCGGAAAGCCGGGCTGTTTCTGGTCCAGGTTCACCGCCACCAGTTCGAAGTGCACCGGCGCCGAGTGCTGCAGATTGCGCAGAATCTCCAGCATGGTGTACGAGTCCTTGCCACCGGACAGGCACACCATGATGCGGTCGCCTTCCTCGATCATATTGAAATCGGCGATGGCACGGCCGGTTTCCCGCCGCAGCTTCTTCTGCAGCTTGTTGAGGCGGGTGCGTTTTTTGGCGTCCAGGGTATCTGCGTTCATGGCACTCGCGGCCGGGGCCGCTCCTACGGAAAGATCAGGTCACCTTGATTTTGCGGATGACGCGACGGTACAGCGGCGGCGCCCAACGCTTCAGGTAGACGCCCGCGCCCTCGCGGCCGGCGATGATAACCTGATCGCGGCCACGCTGCACGGCCTCCACCAGCCGGCGCCCGCACTCCGCCGCGTCCATGCCGTTGGCCTGGGCGTCGTCCAGGGTACCCTGGGCGCTGCCGTCGCCGACCAGCGCGTTGTAGGACAACCGGGTATGAATAAAGCCGGGCAGCACCATGGTCACGCGCACGCCGTTCTCATACTCCTCGGCGCGCAGCGCCTCGAAAAAGCCGTGCAGGGCATGTTTGCTGGCGCTGTAGGCGGAGCGCTTCGGGGTCGGCAGCTCGCCCACCAACGAGGTGACCACCACGAACCGGCCGCCGCCCTGGCGCAGGAAGGCGGGCAGCACCGCCTTGGTCAGCGCCACGGTGCCGAAGTAATTCACCTCCATCATGCGCCGGTCCACCGCCAGGCTGGTGTCGCGGGCCAGGGCGCGCTGGGAAATGCCGCCGTTGTGCACCACCTGGTCGATGCGGCCGAAGTGGTTGAGCACCTGCTCGGTGGCCGGCTCCATGGCGGCTTCGTCGGCCAGGTCCAGCGGCACCACCAGATGCTCCTCGGCGTTGACCAGGCCGGCGCGCACCCGCTCCAACTCCTCCCGGCGGCGGGCGGACAGCACCAGACGCGCGCCGTAACGGGCGTATTCCGCCGCCGCCGCCTCGCCGATGCCGGAGGACGCGCCGGTGATCCAGACCACCTGATCCGCTAACGACGATGAAGGCATATCCGATTCTCCTTGTTTTCGGGGTCACTGAGAGTAGAAGCCCCGGGCGCTTCCGGCAAGGCCCCGGCTGGGCGCGGCGCCGGCGAACGGGTATCCTGAGGGCCCGTGCCCGCAACCCGCCAGGACCCCATGACCAGCATCGCCAATCCTCAGCTCAAGGACACCGTCACCCACTATTTCGCCGACCAGGGCGAAGAGGCCCCTACCTGGGTGGAGACCCACGGCCTGCTGTGCGCTTTCGCCGTGGGCCCCTACCAGGGGCCGGAGGATTTCAGCACCGCCCTGGAAATGCCGCTGCCGGAGGCGGTGGCCGCCGCCCTGGACGAACTGCGCGCGCGCCTGCTCACCGACACCCTGGCCGGCGAGCGGATCACCCTGCCCTGCCTGCTGGACCCCTACCAGGAGGACGACGGTAATGACCTGGCGTCCTGGTGCGCGGGCTTTCTCAGCGGCGTGTTCCTGCACGAGCAGCAGTGGTTCACCGAGGACGACGAAGACGACACCATGGCCAACTGGCTGCTGCCCATGATCCTGATTTCCGGCGTCGACGAGGACCCGGAGCTGGACGAGGTGTGGCGTGACGAGAAGCTGGTGCGCCAGATGGGCCGGGGGATTCCGGATGTGCTTGAGGAGATTTTGCTGCACTCTCAGGGGCCGGAAGGCTGATCGCGGGGGCCAAAGGTTGATCGCGAGGGCCAAAGGCTGATCGCGGCTGAAGCCGCTCCTACAGGACCCGGTGATATGGAACCGGTGTAGGGGCGGCCGGGCGGCGTGGCGCTTTAGCGGCGATCCTCCCCGACCAGCGACAGATGGCCGGTGTCCGGCACACTTACCGCCTCCTCCCGCTTCAGCGTTTCGATTACCGCGCCGGGCTCGGCCATGGACAGGTGGCTGGTGTCCGGCGCCGGCGCCGGGGCCGACCTTTCCTTGGTATCCAGATCCGCCCCCACCGGGGCCACTTGAAAGGGTCCGGTAAAACCGGTGCCGCCGGTACGCAGGGTGCCCACGGTTTCCAGTTCACCGCCGGTGACCGGGCCGGGAGCCCCGGCTGCCGGCTGCGCCGTCGGGGCAGCGGGAGCGGCCTGGGCAGGCGGTGCGGTCTGGTCGGCGAGCGCGTTCCGCGCGGCGGCTGCGGTCGAGGCGGCCGGCACGCTCTGGGCTGCTGGAGCGCTCTGGGCAGGGGGCGCGGTGGTGGCAGCGGGCACCGGGCCGGCCGGCTTCAGTTCGCAGCGGGCACCGGCCTGACGCAGGGCCACCTGGAATTTCCGGGCGGTGGCTTCGTCCGCGTCCTTCTTGACCGCCCGGGGTCCGCCGCCGATCAATTGCCGGGCCTTGCTCTCCGGCATCTTGAACAGCTTAGCCAGCCGTGCCGCCACCTGATCCGGGTCGGCGCCGCCCAGCGTTTCGCCGGTGATCACCACATGGAATCGGGCGTCGTCGTTCATGGTGCTTCCCCCACTCGGTTCATCCAGGGACAGGCAGTCAGCGCCAGCAGGCGGCGGCGTGCTCCGCCAGGGCGGCGATGGTGCGTGACGGATTGAGCCCCAGGGCCCGCGGCACCGTGGCGCCGTCCACCACATACAGTCCCGGATAATTGAACACTTCTCCGGCGTGGTTCACCACGCCCTGTTTCACGGTATCGGCCATATTGCAGCCGCCCAGCGGGTGTGGCGTGACCAGGTTCCGGAACCAACGCCAGGTGGCCGGGGTCATGGCGCGGCCGCCGGTGGCCTCGGTCAGGCGCAGGTGGCGGTTGGCCAGGCCCTGCACCGCTTTTTCGGCGAACCGGTAATCCCATTTCAGCCGCAGGCGGTCCTTTTTCCAGGGTGCGTACCAGCGCCGCGCCAGGGAAAATTCGCCGCCGGGGCCGTCGATGGCCTGCCCGAACCACAGCATCATGCCGGCGAAGGGATTGCTGTCGCGGCCATACTCCAGCAGCGCCGCGCCCAGGCGGGTGCGGGCCAGGCGCGGATGCCGGCCGGCCCGGTCCAGCCAGTTGCCGAGCAGGTCCGGAATGCCGCCGTCTTCCACGAAATAGCGGGCACCGCCGTCGCTGCCGTCCAGGTAATCGATGGCCGAGGTGATGGTCGGCCCCCGGGTGGGGGCGATGTCCCGGTCCGGGTAAAACGCCGGGGTCATGAAGTCACCGTTGCTGGTCCAGCCCCGGCCCAGGGCGCGGCTCAGGCGCGGCAGGGTTTTGTACTGGTCCCGGCAGCGCAGCAGCAGTTCCGTGGAGCCGACACTGCCGGCGGCGACGATCACCCGGCGGGCGCGCAGCCGGCGCCAGGCGCCGGCGTCCAGGTCCCGGACGCCCACTTCGTAGTCGCCCCCTTCCAGCGGCCGAATCCAGCGCACCTGCTGCAGCGGGCGCACGTCGGCGCCCTTCTCCTCGGCCCGCGCCAGGTAGTTCAGGTCCAGGGTGTTCTTGGCCTGCACCGGGCAGCCCAGGTCGCAGTTGCCGCAGTGCACGCAGGTGCCCTGGCGCTGGCCCTGATCGTTGGTCCAGGGCTTGCTGTGGCGGTAGTCGAAGGCGTCGTCCAGGCCGGCGTGCCAGTCCGGGTCGAAGGTCACCGCCTGGGGCACCACCCGGAAGCGGTGGCCGTGGCCGAGCTTGTCGGCGGACTCGTGCATCAGGCGGGTGCGCGGGGTCCATTGGCGGTCGGGCAGGCTCTGCACGTTGAGCATGCGGCCCACCGTGCGGTAATGGGGTTTCAGGGCGGCGTGGCTGATCGCCTCCGGCCAGCCCCGTTCGAATACCTGGGCCGGCGGTTCGATGCTGACATTGGCGTAGATCAGCGAGCCGCCACCGACGCCGGCGCCCAGGGCGATGCTCATGTCGCCGAAGTAGCGGAAATCCAGCCAGCCGTTCTGGCGCTCCGGCTCGTCCTCGTCCCAGAACCAGTGATCCTGGCTGACGCTGGGATAGTCCTCCGGCCGCCAGCGCCGGCCGCGCTCCAGCACCACCACCGGCTCGCCCCGTTCCGCCAGCCGGCAGGCCATCACCGAGCCGCCGAAGCCACTGCCTATAATCAGCGTATTGATGCTTTCCATGTCTGTTCCCCCCTGTCCATGGTGTTCCCCGGCGGTCTGGGTTGATCGCGGCTGAAGCTGCTCCTACCAACCATTGCTCGCCGTAGGAGCGGCTTCAGCCGCGATCTCCCCCAAGCCGCGACGCCCCCGGCAGATTAGCAGATCGCCGCCGGGCCGCGCAGCCCTTGCCCCTCACACCAGGGCGGCGGCCTTGATCTGCGCGTACACCGGGGTGCCCGGCCGCAGCGCCAGGCTGTCCCGGGACAGGGTGGACAGCCGCGCCAGCAGCCACTGCCCTTCGCATTCCAGGCGCACCAGGCACTGTCCGTGGCCCAGGTCGCGCAGGCTGTCCACCCGGGCCGGCAAAATGTTGAGCACGCTGGAGTCGCGGGCGGCGGTGAGCGCCAGGCTCACGTCCCGGGCCGCCACCTTGAGACGGGGCGTATCGCCACGGGGGCCGTCGGCGGGCAGGCGCAGCAGCCGCTCGCCCAGGGCCAGTTCCAGCAGATGGTGTTGCGGGTCGTAATGGCGATGCCGGGTGTGCAGCACCACCGCCGCCTGGCCACCGGCGGCCAGGGGACCGTGCAGGCCGGCCAGCCGCTCGGTGAGTTCGCCCTGCTCCCGCAGCCCGCCCTGATCCAGCCACCACAGGTGATCCCCCAGGGTCATCACCTCCTCCAGCTGGTGGGTCACATACAGCACCGGCAGCCGTTCCGCCACCCGGGCGATCACCGCCATCAGCGCCTGGCGGCGGTCGCTATCCAGCGCCGACAGGGGCTCGTCCAGCAGCAGCAGATCCGGCTCCGTGAGCAGTGCCCGGGCCAGGGCCACGCGCTGGGCCTCGCCGCCGGACAGGCCGGCCACGCCGCGCTCCAGCAGCGGCTGCAGCTCGGTGAGCGCCACCACCTGCCGCCAGCGGCCGGCATCGGCGCCGGAGCGGCGGGCGGCGAAGGTCAGATTGCCGGCCACGCTCAGATGGGGAAACAGGGTGGGTTTCTGCAGCATCAGCCCCACCGGCCGACGGTGGGCCGGCAGGCTGTCGCGCTCATCCTGCCAGACCCGGTCCGCGAAGCGGATCAGCCCCTGGCACGGCTGCAGCCCGGCGATGGCCTTGAGCAGGCTGCTCTTGCCGGCGCCGGAGGGCCCGAACAGGATGGTCACCCCGCGCTCGGGGAGCCGGCCGTTCACCGCCAGCCGGAAGTCACCCCGTTGCAGTTTGATATCCACCTGCAGACTCATATCAGGCACTCATCAGGTCAGGGTTCCCGGCCGCCGCTGCCAGCGGAACAGGCCCCACAGCAGCACCAGCGACATCAACACCAGCACCAGCGCCAGCCGGTGCGCCTGGCCGTAGTCACCCACTTCCACGTGTTCGTAGAGCGCCACCGACGCCACCCGGGTCTCGCCGGCCAGGCTGCCGCCGATCATCAGCACCACGCCGAACTCACCCAGGGTATGGGCGAACCCCAGCACCGCCGCGGACAGATAGCCGGGGCGCGCCAGCGGCAGCACCACGTTGCGGAACCGGTCCCAGGGCGCGGCGCCCAGGCTGGCGGCCATGTCCAGGGTGTCCTGGTCCACCGTCACGAAGGCGTTTTTCAGGGGTTGCAGCACGAACGGCAGCGAATAGAGCACCGAGCCCAGCACCAGGCCGGTGAAGGTAAAGGCCAGGCTGTGGGCGCCCCACAGGCCGGCCAACTGACCGCCGGGGCCGTTCGGCCCCAGCCACAGCAGCAGATAGAAACCCAGCACCGTGGGCGGCAGCACCAGCGGCAGCGCCAGCAGCGCTTCCAGCAGCGCCTGGCCGCGCCGGCGGCGGCGCGCCAGCCACCAGGCCAGCGGCGTGCACAGCACCAGCAGCAGCGCGGTGCTGATCAGCGCCAGCTTGACGCTGACCCAGAGCGCCTGCCAATCCGCCGGAGACACGCTCACCGGGGGGCGACACCATAGCCCGCTTCCTCGATGCGGGCGCGGGCCGCGTCACTGTCCAGAAACTCATAGAACGCCCGGGTCTCGGCCCGGTCCTGGAGCAGCAGGCTCTGCTGTTCGATGGTCGGGTAAAGCCCGCTGTCCGGCAGCCACAGGCTGCCGCCGGCGCCGCGCACCTGGCTGAACGCCACGAAGCCCGCCGGGGCGGCGCCGCTGCTGACGAAATGATAGGCCTGGCCCACGTTTTCCCCCTGCACCACCTTCACCGAGGCGGGCAGCCTCAGGGTGTCCAGCACCGCCTGCCCGGCGGCGCCGTAGGGCGCCAGCCGGGGGTTGGCCAGGGCAATCGGGCTGAGGTCGCCGCTCTCCAGCAACGCCGGCCCCAGGTCCAGCCCGGCCCGGGGGCTCCACAGCGCCAGCCGGCCCAGGGCGTAGACCCGCCGGGTGCCCTCCACGCCGCGCCCTTCCTGGTCCAGTTCCGTGGGCCGGCGGTCGTCGGCGGCCAGGAAAATATCGAACGGCGCGCCCTGGCGAATCTGTGCCGCCAGCTTGCCGGTGGACGCCACCGTGATCTCGATGGTCGCGTCCGGGTGACTCCTGCCGTACAACGCCACCAGGGTTTCCAGGGGTTTGGCGAAATTGGCGGCCACCGCCACGCGCACCGGTTCGGCGGCGGAAACCGCCATCGACAGGGTCAGACCAGCCAGCAACAACAAAAAACGCATTGGCGGATTACTCCTTGTTCCCGTGCTCGCGCGGATCATGGCCCAGATGGGGCTCGCCCCGCTGCCGGGCCAGTTCAATTTGCTTCTGCCGCTCGGCGAAGCGGGCTTTCTGCTCCGCCGAGGATTCGTCGTGACAGTGCGGACAGGACACCCCTTTCCGATACAGGGGCGAGGCCTTGTCCGCCTCCGAGATCGGCCGGCGGCAGGCGTGGCACTGGTCGTAGGCGCCCGGCTTCAGGTCGTGGTCCACGGTCACCCGCTCGTCGAACACGAAGCACTCGCCGCGCCACAGGGACTGTTCCTTGGGCACGGTTTCCAGGTATTTGAGAATGCCGCCCTTAAGGTGATAGACCTCGTCGAAGCCCTGTTCCTTGAGGTAGGCGGTGGACTTCTCGCAGCGGATGCCGCCGGTGCAGAACATGGCCACCCGCTTGTGCCGGCCGGGGTCCAGATGTTCGCGCACATAGTCCGGAAATTCCCGGAAGCTCTTGGTGTTCGGGTTCAGCGCGCCCTCGAAGGTGCCCACCTCGTACTCGTAGTCGTTACGGGTGTCGATCACCAGGGTTTCCGGATCGGCGATGACCCGGTTCCAGTCCTCGCCTTCCAGGTAGGTGCCGCGGCTGCGGTTGGGGTCCACGTCCTCCACGCCCATGGTGACGATCTCACGCTTGAGTTTGACCTTGCTGCGCAGGAACGGGTGGGCGTCGGTGAACGATTCCTTGTACTCCAGATCGCTGAGGCGCGGGTCCGCGCGCAGCCAGGCCACCAGCGCGTCGATGCCGGCGCGGTGGCCGGAGACGGTGCCGTTGATGCCCTCGTGGGCGAGCAGCAGGGTGCCCTTCACATCGTGGCGCTCCATCAGCGCCAGCAAGGGTTCGCGCAGGGCCTCGAAGTTTTCCAGGCGGGTGAAGCGGTACAGCGCCGCCACCACGATGGTACCGCTCATTGGCCGAACTCCGGGTCGTTCTTGCTGCCGCCCAGGCAATCCGGCGAGGCGCTCACCTCGCCGCCCTGGGCCTGCCATTCCGCCGGCGTGAACAGGTGCAGGGCCAGGGCGTGCACCGGCCCGGCCACTTCCTCGGCGAGCACGCCGTAGACGGTCTGATGGCGGCGCACCGGCATCTGCCCCTGGAACGCCTCGGACACCAGCACCAGCTTGAAGTGGGTCTCCGAGTTGGGCGGCACGCCGTGCTTGTGGCTTTCGTTGTCGAGTTGCAGGTGAGCGACGGGCAAGGCATCGCGCACCTTGCTTTCAATGGCCTGGGCCACGGTCATGGGGGTGCTCCTTCATTACGGGCTATATTCTATGGTACATAACGGGTTTTGGGTACCGCGCTAATCGCGCGGTGCCGGGATCAGGTCCGCCCACAGGGCCTCATCGTCGGCGTCGAACAGCGCCGCCTCGGCATCCCCGGGACCGTACTGCCGCACCGTGCGGCGTTCCCGCCAGGCCGGGCCGTCCAGGGTCTCGCCCCGGGCGAAGGCGCCCCAATCGGCGCGCACCCGGGCGGACAGCGCCGCCGCCTGCTCGCCGCCACCGGTGAGAAACTGCCCCGGCACGGTGTCGGTGACACCGAACACGAACGGCACATCGATCACATGGCAGGCGCCCATGGGCACGCCGAACTGGTTGCTGGTCCAGGTGAACTGATAGCCCCGGGTGTCGGCCCGATGGGCGGCCTGGGCATCCAGCAGACGCAGGGTGGGAACGCGGAACAGGCGGTCGCTCTCCATGGCGGAGAACCAGTCCATGTTGCTGCGCGCCGGGTCCGGGGTCACGGTGCGCCGGTAGTGGGCCAGCGCGCGCTCACCGTTACCGGGCAGCGCCCGCTCAAAGCGGCGCAGGATTTCCTCGTCGTCGTAGCCACGCAGCTCCTCCACGCTGGGGAAGCCGGCCAGCGGCCCGGCGTACTGGAAGAAATGATACTCGTCGCGGCAAACGCCGGCCATCAGCGCGATGTCCGCCGCCTCACCGGCGGCGATGGCGTCCACCGGCAGCCCCGGCAGCAGATCGCCGTCCACCATCGGCAGGAAGTTCATGGCGAACTGCGGCGTGGTGTCGCGCAGGCCGCGCCGCACCAGGGTGCGCAGGGCCTGGCCCTGGGCCTTGACCCAGGTTTTGGCGTCCGCCGCGCGCAGCCGCTCGGCGGCGCCGCCCTCGCCGGGCAGGGCCTCGACAAAGGCGCGGGTGACCTTGGCCACCTCCTCCTGGGCGAGCACGAAGTCGCCGCCGCCGGACTGCACGATGGCGCGCTGGAACAGGGGCCGCGCCCGGGGCGTGGCCATCAGGGTGGCGACACTGAAGCCGCCGGCGGATTCGCCGAAGATGGTCACCTGGTCCGGGCGGCCGCCGAACGCCTCGATATGGTGGTGCACCCACTCCAGCGCTGCCACCTGATCACGCAGCCCCAGGTTGGTGTCCGCCTCCAGCTCCGGCGCCAGGGCGCTGAAGTCGCCGAAACCGTGGGCACCCAGCCGGTAGGCGGCGTTCACCACGATCACCTTCTGGTCGGCGGCCAGGCGGGCGCCGCTGTACAGCAACTGGGAGGCGGAACCGGCGGTGTAACCGCCGCCGTGATACCACAGCATCACCGGGAACGGCCCCTCCCCTTCCGGCACCCACAGATTCAGATAAAGGCAGTCCTCACCGCTTTCATCAATGCCCATGGCCGGATTACGCATTTGCAGGGACGGGGTCGGATAACGGTCCGCGTTGTGCTCGTCGTCGCTGTCCGGCAGCGGCTGGGGCGCCTTGAACCGGTACTCACCCAGCGGCGGCCGGGCGAACGGCACGCCACGGAATTCCCGGACACCGTCACCGGCCACCGATTGATAACTGCCCTGGGGCAAAACGACTCGCATAACTGATCTCCCAAAGGTCCGGCCGGGCCGGAACAGGTTGTGTAATTGTCGAACAATACCAACGAATAGCCGGTGGCGCGCCGGTACCCTCGTTGTTACTTCATTTGGAAAAGGAGGCCCTTCCCATGAACGAGACCCTGAATGATCTGAACACCGCCGCCGACAAGCTTAACAAAGCCGCGCTGGGCGCGATCAATCGACTGACGGAATCCGGTCGCGCCTGGTTCCGCGATCTGGTGGAAACCGGCGAGAGCAAACGCGCCGAGCAGGCCAAGGGCACCGGCAAGAACGCCGCCGCCCGCCAGGACAGCCCGCTGGACGAATGGCGCGTGCGCTTGGCCCACGGCCTGGGCCTGCCCACCCGCGAGGAAATGGAGAGCCTGGACAAGAAACTCAACCGCATCAGCCGCAAGGTCAACAAACTGGCCCGCGAACAAAAAACCTGAAACACCGGCCGGGCCGGCCTTGGCCCGGCCGATGATGGCGCTGTCGATGATTGCTGTCATTGACTTAAACAGGCGGTTTGTCGTTTGCTGACAGCCTCCGCTGGCTGGCACCAATAAGAAAAGCGCCCATGGCCCCTGCAGCGCCGCTCCATTCCGGCTCCCTCACCGTCGCCTCCTTCTGGGTCGAGCACCTGCTTGATGCCGCCCTGCACGCCGGCGTCGACCTGAGCGATGCCCTGGTGCGGCTGGGCGTCAGCGAAGCGGACCTGGAATCGCCCCACGCCCGCCTGCCGCTCAAAGTCGAACAACGGCTGCTGGAGCACGCCGTGACCCGCAGCGGCGACCCGCTGTTCGGCCTGCATATGGGCGAAGGCATCCGCCCACGCTTCATGGGCGAACTGGGCTACGCCAGCATGTCCAGCGCCACCCTGCGCGACGCCATCGAACTGATGATCCCCTTCACCCGGGTCACCTCGGAATTCTTTGAACTGCGCTTCGAATGGCGCGACGACGATCTATGGCTGATCTGGGACACCCTGGACAACTCCCCGCTCAGCGGTCACCGGGTGGACGCCACCCTGGCCGGCGCGGTGGTGTTCGGCCGCTGGATTCTCGGCGAGGACCACGACCCGCTGGCGGTGCACCTGGTGCACCCCGCCCCCGACCAGGACGACGAATACCGCCGCGTGTTCCGCTGCCCCATCCACTTCGGCCAAACACTCAACGCGGTGGTGCTGGACGCCGGGGTGCTGGACCGGCCACTGCGCGACGCGGACCCGGAGGTCCACCGCCTGGCCCGCTCCCGGGTGCAACGCGCGGTGACCCAGTACCGCGCCCGCGACAACCTGCTTGAGCAGGTACGCCTGGAAATCCAGCAACGGCTGATCAAGGGCATCCCGCAACTGGAACCCATCGCCGAACGGCTGGGCGTCAAACCCTGGACCCTGCGCCGGCGCCTGCGCGCCGAACAGACCGACTTCTCCACCCTGCTGGAAGACGAACGCCGCCGGCTCGCCTGCGACTGGCTGCGCCACAGCGACCGCTCAGTGAACCAGATCGCCCTGGACCTGGGCTATTCGGAACAGAGCGCCTTCAACCGGGCCTTCAAGCGCTGGTTCGGAGTCACGCCGGTGCATTATCGGGAGCATCACCGGGACGCTCCGTCGCCCTGAATCGTGCCGGCGGGCGACGATCCGTGCGCTCGCCCCGCCGCTACTCTATAATACGCGCCGTCCGGGACCCTGCCCCCTCATCGGGCATCGCCATTGCTCAGAGGCTCCCCAGGTTTCAGTCACTTTAGTTCTCCCGAATTCCAGTTAGGAGATTGTTCATGAAAGCACCCGTACGCGTAGCCGTGACCGGCGCCGCTGGCCAAATCAGCTACTCCCTGCTGTTCCGTATTGCCTCCGGCGACATGCTCGGCAAGGACCAGCCGGTTATCCTGCAGCTGCTCGAAATCACCCCCGCCCTGGAAGCGCTGAAAGGCGTGGCCATGGAGCTGGACGACTGCGCCTTCCCGCTGCTGGCCGGCATCGTGCAGAGCGATGACGCCAAGGTGGCCTTCAAGGACGCCGATTACGCCCTGCTGGTCGGCGCCCGTCCGCGCGGTCCGGGCATGGAGCGCAAGGATCTGCTGGAAGCCAACGCGGCGATCTTCTCCGCCCAGGGCAAGGCCATCAACGACGTGGCCAGCCGCGACATCAAGGTGCTGGTGGTGGGCAACCCGGCCAACACCAACGCACTGATCGCCCAGCGCAACGCGCCGGACATCGATCCCCGTCAGTTCACCGCCATGACCCGCCTGGACCACAACCGCGCCATGGCGCAGCTGGCCGAGAAGCTGGGCAAGACCGTCAACGACGTGAAGAAGATGACCATCTGGGGCAACCACTCCTCCACCCAGTACCCGGATCTGCACCACTGCGAAGTGGACGGCAAGAATGCCGCCGAGCAAGTGGATCAGAGCTGGTACGCGGATGAGTACATCCCCACCGTGCAACAGCGCGGCGCCGCCATCATCAAGGCACGCGGTGCGTCTTCCGCCGCTTCCGCCGCCAACGCCGCCATCGACCACATGCGCTCCTGGGCGCTGGGCACCGACGAAGGCGACTGGGTGTCCATGGGCATCTACAGCGACGGCTCCTATGGCATTCAGGAAGGCCTGATCTACTCCTTCCCCTGCGTGTGCAAGAACGGCGACTGGGAAATCGTTCAGGGTCTGGAAGTCAACGACTTCTCCCGTGAGCGCATGACCGCCACCGAGACCGAGCTGGCCGAGGAACGGGACGCGGTGCAACACCTGCTGCCGTAACTCCGCTGGCCGCCTCGGCGGCAACCAGCGATAAAAAAAGGCTCCCTTCGCGGGAGCCTTTTTTTGTTTCACGCCTTGCGGGGAACCGACAGCTTTATCGCGGCTGAAGCCGCTCCTACGTGCGGTTCGCGGCGATCAGTAATTCTGGTACATGGACGGGTCCATGCCACCGCTCATGGAGCCCATCATGGCGCCCATGCCGATAAAGCCGCCGACAAACAGCACCAGCAATACCACCAGGGCGATGATCACCCCCGAGCCATTGGGAGCCGGTTTGGGGCCGTAATTGTTGGCGCCCTTGGAGCCGGGCACGAACAGCAGCATGATGGCGATCACGAAGTTGGCGATCGGCACGAAGATCAACAGAATCAGCCAGCCGCTCATGTTCATGTCATTGAGACGGCGGATGCCGTAGATGATGCTCATCACGGCCAGGAAAATCGACAGCACCGCCACCACCAGGATCATCGGAATCATCATCGTGCCGCCGGACGGATCGACGCTGAATCCGGCCGCCATGGCCAGGCCCATGATCGCGTACAGGATCATGGTGAACACCATCACGTAGACGAAGTAGCGTGCCCGTCCCAGCCGGCCGGTGGTTTGGAACATGCGTGGCTGGTAGGTCTCCACGGCGGCCGTCCCCAGATCGGCCTCGGGGGATTGATAAGGTTGGTTCATGATCTTCCCTTGGTTTTACTGAATCATAGAACACCACGTCAGGGTGGCGCCGCCCTCGTCGGCACCACCCTGCGCAGCACATCCCCGCGGCTAAGTTGCCCCACCAGCCGCGGACCTTGCACCACCGGCAGAATCCGCCGGTGATGGCGCAAGAGCATTTCCGCTGCTTCCTGAACCGTGGCGGACACCGCCACGCCCAGGATTTCACGGCTCATATAGTCCGCCACGCAGCCGGCACCGGCGCCATGATAGTCGGCATCCAAAGTGCTTTTCAGCGCGTCGGCCTCGGAAAACATCCCCACCAGCACGCCCCGCTCGTCCACCACCGGCGCACCGCACAGGTCACGGGCCAGCAGCGCCCGGGCGGCGTCATGGACGGACATAACGGGGGAAAGAGAAAAGGGATCCGGCTTCATGCAATCCCTGACCGGTTCAGCCAAACCGGGTCGCATATCGTTCATGGCTTCATCCTTTGAAGCGTTTTTATGGGAATGTCGAAAGCCTACCCATAATCCCGCCGCTTCACCAGTCCGATACGCGTGCCCCAATAGCTGTCCGGCGGCGCCACCCAGGCGGCCCGGTGCAGGCGCGCCAGGGCCTCGCCGTCCCGGGCCAGCGCATTGAGCTGGCGCCGGTTGAGACCTTCGGGCCCGTGCTGGATGCAGCGTTGCAGCCATTCCTCCCGGGCCTCCGGTTCCAGGCAGCGGCGGCGGCGCGCCAGGGCCCGGTGCAGGTGGTTCAGGTCCGGGTCAACCACCGCCGCGTCGAAGGCGCTCAGGGCGCCCGGGTTGAGCGGCCGGGGATCGGCGATGGCGTCCACCTGGGGAGACAGCCGCTGCTCCTCCGGGGTAAGCAGCAAACGCCGGCGCCGTAACGCCTCGCCCAGGGCCACCCGGCTGAGCACCACCGAGGTGGGCGCCGCCAGAATCAGCGGCAGGGCCACCGGCAACGACCAGAAGAAAAAGAACGGGTCCAGCCACAGGGCCAGGCCGGCCCAGCCCGCCGCCAGCAGCGTGCCCGGCGCGTGGCTGACGAAGGCCTCGCGCCAGCCGGTCTCGTCGGTGCGGTTCTGGCCGCCCCAGTGCAGCGACAGATTGAACAGCGCCCCGAGCACATAGCGGCTGTGGGTGAGCATGCGGATCGGCGCCAGCAGCATGGACACCAGCAGTTCCAGGCACACCGAGGCGAACAACCGCCAGGCGCCGCCATGCTGGCGCCGCCGGCCACTGAGCAGCACGTCGGCAATGGCCAGGAACTTGGGCAGAAACAGCAAAAAGAAAGTGCTCAGTATCAGGCCCACCGCCCAGTGCGGGTGCCATTCCGGCCAGGCCGGAAACATGCTGTTTTGCTGCTCGGGAAAATAGTCGATGGGCCACAGCGTCAGGCGCGTGGCCTCGATGCTGGTGAGAATCAGAAAGGCCAGCCAGATCGGCGAAGACAGATAGGACAGGATGCCGTTGAGAAACGCCATGCGGTGGGCGAAACGCAGCTTAGGCGCGAACAGAAACAGCCACGCGTGTTGCAGGTTGCCCTTGGCCCAGCGCCGGTCGCGGGTCAGTTCGTCCACCAGGGTCGGCGGCGATTCCTCGTAGCTTTCGTCCAGCTCCGGCTCCATCCATACCTCATAGCCGGCGCGGCCCATGTAGGCGGCCTCCACGAAGTCGTGGCTCATGATCGGGCCCCGGAACAGGCCGAAACCGGACAGGTGTTGCAGGCCGCAGTGCTCCATGAACGGCTTGCAGCGAATAATGGCGTTATGGCCCCAGTAGGCCGCCTCGCCCAACTGAATACCGGCCAGCCCGGCGGTGAACAGCGGCCCGTAGACCCGGTTGGCGAACTGCTGAAAACGGGCGAAGGCGGAGTGGGCGTTGATCAGCGACGGGCTGGTTTGCAGGATGCCCACCTTGGGCGCCAGCTCCATATGGCGCACCATGCGCGTCAGGGTGGCGCCGCCCATGACGCTGTCCGCGTCCAGCACCACCATGTACTCGTAGTCCTTGCCCCAGCGGCGCAGGAAGTCCGCCACGTTGCCGCTTTTGAAGTTGAGGTTGACCGGCCGGTGGCGGTAGAACAGGCGGCCCTGCAGGCCCTGCTCCTGGCACAGCCGGTACCAGCCGGTGCGCTCCTCCAGCCATTGTTGCGCGTCGCGGCTGTCGGACAGCAGATAGAAGTCGAAATGTTCCAGCTCGCCGGTGTCGCGCAGGGACTGGATGGTGGCGCGCAGGCCGGCCAGGGTGCGGTCCACCGGCTCGTTGTAGATCGGCATCACCACGGCGGTGCGGGCCAGCGGCGTGGCGGCCACGGTGGCGGCGTCGTAGCGGCGCACCAGGGACCAGGGGTCGCCGCCCCGACGGCGCAGCCAGAAGCCCAGCAAGGCGGTCCAGAAGCCCACCGAAATCCAGGCGAACAGCACCGCGAACAGAAACAGGATGCCCTTTTCCAGCAGATTGCCGCCGTGGTACGGCAGCACCGACTGCATGCCATAGAGGCCCGCCAGGGTTTGCGCCAGCACCAGCAAAATCAGGGTGGCGCGGCGCAGCACCGCCACCGCCTTCCAGCGGCGGCGGCGTGGGCCGGCGGTGTCCGTCGTCGCTGTGCTCACGGGCGCCGCGGGTAGTGAATGGAGCCGTGGTGCACCGGCGGCGCCAGCATCGGCGGCGCCGGCTGATCCAGGCCGAAGCGCTCCGGCACGGCGGCCATCAGCCGTTCCAGCAGCCCCTCCTCGCCGGCTTCAAGGGTGTCATCCACCAGCCGCAGGGCGGCCCGGGTGGTGTCGGTGTCCACGCTCACACCGGACAGCCGCAGATAGGCCAGCACCCGGCCCAGGGCGTCCTCTACGATGTTGTCGGTCATCGGGAATCTCCGCCCAGGATGTCGTTGTTCACCGGGATCTCATAGGACCAGGTTTCCGACACCGTGTCCTCGCCCTTCTTCAGGAAAGCACGCAGGGCCAGGGGCTTGTCGGCGGCCGGGCGCGCCAGGATGGACACCCGCCAGCGATCCACCGGCGCCAGATATTCCACGAAATGCTCGATCACTTCGCCATCGCCCTCGGCGATCACCTCGCTGGTCACCGGCGCGCCTTCGGTGACGCCCTGGAGCGGTCCGCCGGCGAAATCCACCACGATGCGGTAGGCGCCTTCCACATTGCCGCCGCCGGCACGGTTGCCGTCACCAACGAAGGTCTTCACCGCGCTGGCCCGATCGCTGCCGCTGATCGACGGCGCGCCCACCTTGAGCTGGTAGTCATAGGCCAGCGTCTGCCCCTGGCGCACCGGCTCGTCCGGGCTCCAGAACGCGACGATGTTGTTGTTCATTTCGTTGTTGGAGGGCAGTTGCACCAGGGATACCCGGCCCTTGCCCCACTCGCCCTTGGGCTGGACCCAGGCGCTGGGTCGCTCATGGTAATGGGCGGCGAAGTCCTGGAAATCGTCGAAGCGGGTTTGCCGTTGCATCAGGCCGAAACCCTGCACCTGGCCGGCGCTGAAATAATCGATCTTCAGGTTCTTGGGATTGAGCAGCGGCCGCCACAGCCATTCGCCGCTGGTGCCGTCGTGCATCAGCAGGCCGTCGGAATCGTGCACCCGGGGCCGCCATTCGCCCACCGGGCGGGCGGTGTTGCCGCCGTAGAAAAACATGGAGGTGAGCGGCGCGACGCCCAGTTTCTCGATGTCGTTGCGGATAAACAGGCGCGATTTCACGTCCATCACCGCCGCGTCGCCGAGGCGGATATCGAACTGGTAGGCGCCGGTCAGGCTGCGGCCGTCCAGCAGCGCGTACAGGGTCAGGGTGTCGGCCTTGGCATCGGGCCGGACCAGCCAGAATTCCGTGAAGGAGGGAAACTGCTCACCGGAGGGCAGCCCGGTGTTCACCGCGATGCCCCGGGCGGAAAGCCCGAAATGGTTGTTCTTGCCAATGGCGCGGAAGTAGCTGGCGCCGGCGAACACCATGAACGCCCGGCGGCCGTTTTCCGCCTGCGAGTCCGGATAGGTGATACGGAAACCGCCATAGCCCAGGTCGGCGGGCACCCGGCGCGCCAGTTCCTCGCTGGTGTAGGTGAAACTGTTCTTGTCGTAGGCCAGATCATGGACGCCCTGGGCGTCCACCACGTTCAGCTTCACCGCGTGTTTGAAATACAGCCCCGGTGACATCATCGACACCTGGAAACGGGAGCCGCTCTCCCGCCACAGGCTGTCCTCGGATTTGAAACGGATGCCCTGATACTGCTCCTGGGACAGATCCTGGAGAAACTGCGGCACCGGCGTGGGCGCCTGGTAGGACTCGCCCGCCCGTTCCCTGGCCTTGTCGATCACGGTTTGAAAGCCGAAACCCTGGGCCGAGACCCGGGCCGAGAATGACCAGCACATCAATGCCAGCAACAGCACCAGCCAGCCACGACAACGCTCCATGTATTCCACCCCTTGAGCACACAAGATGCAGGCATCACCATCGCGGCGACCGTCCCGCAAGATAATCCGACACATCCTATACGGCGGACAACCAACTGGCTCGCGGTGAGCCCCGGGAAACTATAAATTTTCGCAAAACGTTCACGTGGGGGGACCGCGGCTGAAGCCGCTCCTACGGGGCTATGCGGTAGGAGCGGCTTCAGCCGCGAAATTGCCGTGACAGTAGCAGCGGCTTCAGCCGCGAACAGAAAACGCGAGCGCGCTCAGAGCAGCGCGCGGGGGGCGGTGATCACACCGTTATTGTCGGCGTACACATACTCGCCGGGGCGGAAGGTGACACCACCGAAGGTGATATCGATATTGAGCTGGCCTTCATCGCGGCGCACCGACTTGATCGGCACGCAGCCCAGGGTCATAACGCCGATATCCAGCTTGGCCAGTTCGTCCACGTCGCGGCAGGCGCCGTGGATGATCACCCCTTCCCAGCCGTTTTTCACCGCGTTCTCGGCGATCATGTCGCCGATCAGGGCATTGCGCAGGCTGCCGCCGCCGTCCACCACCAGTACCTTGCCCTTGCCGTCGGTGCCCAGATGCTCCTTGACCCGGGAATTGTCCTCGAAGCACTTCACGGTGACGATTTCACCGCCGAACGCGGATCGGCCGCCGTAGCTGTACCAGTGCAAACCGGTAACCACGGATACGATATCGGCGTTGTCGTCGCACAGGTCGCAGGTGACGAAGCTCATTGTTTCTCCTCGGTGGGGGATGGAATCCGGCGTCCCGCTTCAGGACGCCGAGCGCAGATATTTGTCCCGGTACTTGCCGGCATAGACCACGAAGTCCCGGAAACGCACCCGATAGGTGCCGTTGTCCGGCCCCATCAGCGCCATGCCCAGCAGGGCATCGGCGACCCGCTCGCCGCTCACCGGCAGCCAGTGGGCATCGGTCCAGCGGGTGATCGGGTCGATGATCTTGGAAAAGCGGATGCCGAAGGCCTCCACCGGGCGCGGCGTTTCCCGTTCGCCGAGCAGCAGGGACGGCTGAAACAGCGCCAGCAATGGCAGTTTGAGGGCTTTCAGTTCCCGTTCCAGCTGGCCCTTGATGCGGGCGTAGAAGAACGGCGAATGGGCGTTGGCGTTGACCGCCGAGACCAGCAGAAAGCGCTGTACCCCGGCGTCCCGGGCCAGGCGCCCGATGTGCACCACCAGGTCCAGATCGACACGCCGGAACGCTTCCTTGGAGCCCGCCTGCTTGAGGGTGGTGCCCAATGCGCAGAACACGTCGTCCACGGCGAAGAAATCCTGGTGCTGATCGATGTCCCCCGGGTCGATCACCCGTTCCACCAATTTTTCGTGCTCGATGCCCACCGGTCGGCGGGTCAGCACTCTTACTTCCTGGTAATCGTCGCACTCCAGCAGTTTGCGCAGGCAATGTCCGCCCACCAACCCGGTGGCGCCCAACAGCAAGGCCCGTCTGCTCATGGCGCGTCCCTCTTGTTATCGGTTGTCTTTCATTCGCTGTCCGGTTCTCCGCTGGCGGGGTCATCCTCACGGGACAACCAGCGCCGCAGCACCGTTTCCAGTTCCTGAAGATGCACGGGTTTGGCGAGAAAGTCATCCATGCCGGCGGCCAGGCAGCGGGCCTGGGCCCCTTCGGCGGTGTTGGCGGTGACCGCGATCACCGGGGTGCGCGGGCGCTGCTCCTGCTGCTCCCGCTCGCGCAGGTCGCGGGTGGCGGTGAAGCCGTCCAGGTCCGGCATCATGCAGTCCATCAGCACCAGGTCGAAGTGTTCCTGTTCCAGCAACGCCAGAGCGGTTTCCGCGTTATTGACGGTTTTCACTTGATAGCCCAGTTTGCCGAGCATGCCCCGGGTGACCAGCTGGTTGACCTCGTTGTCCTCCACCAGCAGCAGCCGGAAAAGCTTGCGGCGCTGGCGTTCTTCCGGGGTTTCCGTGGGCAGGTCCTGCACCGGTTGCGAGCGCGGCACGCCCAGCAGCCGGCCCAGGGCGATGCGCAGGCCGGTGCGGTGCACCGGGCGCACCAGGGTCACCAGGCCGTGCTTGTCCACCAGCCGTTGCACGGTGGGCTCGCCGCGCTGCTCGATGGTGCACATCAGCATCAGCTTCACCGGCCGCAGGCTGGGGTCCTCCAGCACATTACGGCACAGATTCAGTGCCAGCTCCCGACGGCCGTGGGTGTCCACCAGCAACAGATCGAACTCCGCCTGCTCCCGGTGACCGGCGCGCAGCGCCTGCAGCGCATGGTCGTAGTCGCGGGCGCCCTGGCACTGGCTGCCCAGGGCCTCGAACTCCTCCTGCAGGCAGGCCAGGGAGCCGGCGCTGGCGCCCACCACCACGCCCTGCAGCTCGGCCATGACGCCACTGAGCCGGGAGGTTTCGCTCATGTCCGCCTGCATCCCCAGGCGCACCGTGAACCAGAAGGTGGAGCCCTCGCCTTCCACGCTCTCGGCGCCGATGGCCCCGCCCATGGCCTCGATCAGCCCCTTGCAGACCAGCAGCCCGAAACCGGCATGGCGCACCGCGAAGGCATCCACGGCGCCATCCAGAAACTGGTCCTCGAACAGATGCTTGAGGGTGTCGGTGTCCATGCCGGCGCCCTGGTCGCTGACCCGCACCCGCAGCACGCCGTCGTTTTCGCCCTCGGCGGTGAAATCCACGTCCACGCGGATCTCGCCGTTATCGCTGAATTTGATGGCGTTGCTGAGCAAATTGGTGAGCACCTGCATCAGCCGGTCCCGATCACCGCGCACCCGCTTCGGCAACAGCCGGTCCACCACCGCCGACAGTTCCAGCCCCTTGGCCTGGGCCATCGGCCCGAACGCCTCCAGAATCTGCTCCATGGCGCCGCGCAGGTCGAAATAGTCCGGGCTCAGGGTAATGCGGCCGGTGAGAATGCGGGAATAATCGAGCACGTCGTCGATCAGGGTGATCATCAGCTTGCCGCTCTGCCCCGCCACCTGCAGATATTCCTTCTGCTCGTCGTCCAGGCGGGTGTCTTCCAGCAGCGACATCATGCCCATCACCGAATTCATCGGCGTGCGCAGCTCGTGGGCCAGCCGGTACACCAGGCTCAACTGAATGTCGGTGCTGGCCGGCAATTCCCGGCGCCGCTCGGTGGCGCCACCACGACGCTCCCGGGTCACCGCGTGCCAGAACAGCTCGTACTGGCCCCGGTACAGGCGGAACAGATAGAAGGTATAGGCGGTGACCAGCAAGGCCAGCAGCCATTCACGCAGGCCGCCGCCCAGGAACAGGGCGCCGATCACCGGCAGGAACATGAGCAGAATATAGACCTGCCGCACCCTCAGCCCGGCCATCCAGGAACTGCCCAGGGCGGTGGTCACGCCCACGTTGTAGAGGATCACCACGAAGAAGTTGAAGCCGGTGCCGACCCGCCACACCAGCCAGGCCGGCAACAGGCCCCACACCAGGGCGTGCAGGATCAGGCCGAAAGCGAACAGCTTGCGCCAGCGCGCCGGCCCGGCGCCGTACAGGGCGTCGAAGCGCGCCACCAACCATAGCCGGAAGGCGGTGACCACCATCACCGCGCCGCCGACCAGCAACGTTTCCAGCTGAAACGCCTGATACACCCGACCCCAGGCGATCACCAGCGCGTAAACCACAAGAGCCGCCAATATCCCCATCAGGGAATTCTTGGCGGCCCCGAAATCCACTCTTTTGAGGACCTTGCGATCTTTACGGTAAATCACCGTTCCATACCCTCGGAACCAGCGGGCGCTAAAGGTAACACCCCCCAACCGGCCAGGCTACCGTATCGCGGCTGAAGCCGCTCCTACGGGTGGGTACGCGTGTAGGAGCGGCTTCAGCCGCGATCCCCCCAAAACGCCACCTCAATACTTTACGTTAACGTAAACTTCCCCTACTCTCCGAACCATGACCAAGACCTATTCAATCGGTGAGCTGGCCCGGGAATTCGACGTCACCACGCGCACCATCCGTTTCTACGAGGACCAGGGCCTGCTGAGCCCCCGGCGGCGCGGCCAGACCCGCGTCTACTCACCGGCGGACCGCACCACCCTGAAGCTGATTCTGCGCGGCAAGCGGCTGGGCTTTTCCCTGGCGGAATCCCGCGACCTGATCCGCATGTACCGGCCCGCCAGCGACAACCGGCAGCAGCTGGAAGCCCTGCTGCAACGGATCGCCGACAAACGAGCGCAGCTGGAACGGCAACTGGCGGATATCCAGGTGCTGCAAACCGAGCTGGACGACGCCGAGGCCCGCACCCGGCAAGCCCTGACCGGGCTCTGACGAGACCGACTTTACCGACACGCCGAGCCCGCATACCCACAACAACCCGCGCGGCTCCCCCGACAGGAGAGACAGATGTTCAACGGCGGCCTGGACTTTCAACTGGACGACACCCTGGAGGCCCTGCGTGACAGCGCCCGCGCCTTCGCCCGCAACGAGATCGCGCCCCTGGCCGAACAGCTGGACCGCGACAACCAGTTTCCCAATCAGCTGTGGAAGAAGCTCGGCGACCTGGGCGTGCTCGGCATCACCGTGGGCGAGGAATACGGCGGCGCCGGCCTGGGCTATCTGGCCCATACCCTGGTGATGGAAGAGATTTCCCGGGCCTCCGCCTCGGTGGGCCTGTCCTACGGCGCCCACTCCAATTTGTGCGTGAACCAGATCTGGCTCAACGGTAACGACGCCCAGCGCGCCCGCTACCTGCCCGGCCTGGTCAGCGGCGAGCACATCGGCGCCCTGGCCATGAGCGAACCCGGCGCCGGCTCCGACGTGGTCAGCATGCGCCTGCGCGCCGACAAGAAAGGCGACCGCTATGTGCTCAACGGCAACAAGATGTGGATCACCAACGGCCCGGACGCCCACACCTATGTGATCTACGCCAAGACCGACGCGGACGCCGGCCCCCGTGGCATCACCGCCTTCCTGGTGGAGCGCGACTTCCCCGGTTTCTCCCGGGCCCAGAAGCTGGACAAGCTGGGCATGCGCGGCTCCAACACCTGTGAGCTGGTGTTCGAGGACTGCGAAGTGCCGGAAGAAAACGTACTCGGCCGGGTCGGCGAAGGGGTCAAGGTATTGATGAGCGGCCTGGACTACGAACGCACCGTGCTGGCCGGCGGCTGCACCGGCATCATGCAGGCCTGCCTGGACGTGGTGCTGCCCTACGTGCACGAGCGCAAGCAGTTCGGCAAGGCGATCGGCGAATTCCAGCTTATGCAGGGCAAGATCGCCGACATGTACGTAACCCTCAACGCCAGCCGCAGCTACCTCTACCAGGTGGCGCGCAACTGCGACACCGGCCGCACCTCCCGCATGGACGCCGCCGGCGCCATCCTCTACTGCGCCGAGAACGCCACGCAAATGGCCCTGGACGCGATCCAGTGCCTGGGCGGCAACGGCTACATCAACGACTACCCCACCGGCCGCCTGCTCCGCGACGCCAAGCTCTATGAAATCGGAGCCGGGACCAGTGAGATCCGTCGCATGTTGATTGGCCGTGAGTTGTTCAACGAGACCGCCTGAAAACCATCGCGGCTAAAGCCGCTCCTACAGAACCGCGTAGGAGCGGCTTCAGCCGCGATTGAGCCGCGAAGAGACCACCAAATGCCCAAGATCATCAGTTACCAAAGCGACGATTCGGCGAAGGCTAACCTCGGCGACACCGAGGTTAAGCCGCTGTGCGGCGGCCGTAGCCAAATCGGAGCCGGGACGAGCGAAATCCGCCGTATGTTGATTGGCCGCGAGTTGTTCAACGAGACCGCCTGAAAACCATCGCGACTGAAGCCGCTCCTACAGGAGCTACCGTAGGAGCGGCTTTAGCCGCGATTGAGCCGCGAAGAGACCACCCAAATGCCCAAGATCATCAGCCAACTCAACAAAAGCACCCCGGAATACGCCGACTACCGGGAGCATAATCTGGCCCTGCGCGAGCAACTCCGGGAAAAACTGGACCGGGTCGCCGCCGGTGGCGGTGAAGCCGCCGAGCAGCGCCTGCGCGAGCGCGGCAAGCTGCCGGTGCGCGAGCGCATCCAGCACCTGCTGGACCCGGGCTCGCCGTTCCTGGAACTGTCGGCGCTGGCCGCCGATGGCGTTTACCCCGGCGAGGACGTGCCCGCCGCCGGCTGCGTGGGCGGCATCGGCCGGGTGGCCGGCGTGGAATGCATGATCGTGGCCAACGATCCCACCGTGAAAGGCGGCAGCTATTACCCGCTGACGGTGAAAAAACACCTGCGCTGCCAAGCGGTGGCGGCGGAAAACCGCCTGCCCTGCATCTATCTGGTGGACTCCGGCGGCGCCAACCTGCCCCGCCAGGACGAGGTGTTTCCGGACCGGGAACACTTCGGCCGCATCTTCTTCAACATGGCCAACCTGTCCGCCGCCGGCATTCCCCAGATCAGCGTGGTGCTGGGCTCCTGCACCGCCGGCGGCGCCTATGTGCCGGCCATGGCCGACGAAGTGATCATGGTGCGCGAGCATTCCACCGTGTTCCTGGCCGGCCCGCCGCTGGTGAAAGCCGCCACCGGCGAGGATGTCACCGCCGAGGAACTGGGCGGCGCCGCCCTGCACGGCGAGCAGTCCGGGGTGGCCGACCACCTGGCCGACGACGAGCCCCATGCCCTGGACCTGGCGCGGCGCTGCATCGACCGGCTCAACTGGCACAAGCCCCAGCAGTTGGACGTGCGCCCGGCGCGGCCACCGGCCTACCAGGGCGACGAGCTGTACGGCCTGATCCCGCCCACCACCCGCTCACCGATGCCGGCCCGGGAGTTGATCGCGCGCATCGTCGACGACTCCGACCTGGACGAGTTCAAGGCCAACTACGGCACCACCCTGGTCACCGGCTTCGCCCGCATCCACGGCTTTCCGGTGGGCATTCTCGCCAACGACGGGGTGCTCTACTCCGAGTCTTCCCTGAAAGGCGCCCACTTCGTGGAACTGTGCAACCAGCGCAAGATTCCGCTGCTGTTTCTGCAGAACATCACCGGCTTCATGGTGGGCAAGAAATACGAAGCGGAGGGCATCGCCAAGCACGGCGCCAAACTGGTCAACGCGGTGGCCTGCGCCGCCGTGCCCAAGTTCACGGTGATCACCGGCGGCAGTTTTGGCGCCGGCAACTACGGCATGTGCGGGCGCGCCTACGACCCGCGCTTTCTGTTTATGTGGCCCAACGCGCGCATCTCGGTGATGGGCGGCGAGCAGGCCGCCAGCGTGCTCACCCAGGTGAAAGCCGCCGCCCTGAAAAAGAAAGGCGAACACTGGGACGAAGAGGAAGCGCGCCGCTTCCAGGCGGACATGACCGAGCAATACGAAACCATGGCGCAGCCCTGGTACGCCAGCGCCCGGCTGTGGGACGACGGCGTGATCGACCCGGCGGACACCCGCGACGTGCTCGGCCTGGCGATCTCCGCCAGCCTCAATGCCCCGATCGACGACACCCGCTACGGCATTTTCCGGATGTAACAGTGATCGCGGCTGAAGCCGCTCCTACATTGGCGGGTAGGAGCGGCTTCAGCCGCGATCCGCCCCAGGAGCAAACAATGACCATAACAAGCACAAACCAAGGCCCGGTGACTCGCATCACCCTGAACCGGCCGGACAAACGCAATGCCTTCGACAACACCGTTATCGAAGCGCTGATTCAGGCCTTCGAGCAGGCCAGCGCCGACCCGGACACCCGGGTGATCCTGCTGGACGCCGCCGGCAAGCATTTTTCCGCCGGCGCCGACCTGAACTGGATGCGCGCCATGGGCGAGCTGGACGCGGACCAGAACCGCGCCGACGCCCGCCGCCTGGCGGCGCTGATGAGCACCATCGATGGCGCCGCCAAGCCGGTGATCGCCCGGGTCCAGGGGGCCGCTTTCGGCGGCGCCCTGGGGCTGATCTGCGCCGCCGACATGGCGGTGGCCGCCGACGACGCCCGCTTCTGCCTCAGCGAAGTGAAGCTGGGCATTCTGCCGGCGGTGATCGCCCCCTATGTGGTACGCGCCATGGGCGCCCGCCAGGCGCGCCGCTATTTCATGACGGCCGAGGTGATCGACGCGCCCCGCGCCGGCCAACTGGGGCTGGTCCATGAGGTGGTGCCCGCCGTGGATCTGGACACCACCGTGGAACGCCTGACCGCCGCCCTGCTGGCCGGCGCCCCCGGTGCCCAGCGTCGCGCCCGGGAATTGGTGCACCGGGCCGACGGGAGCGCCGTGGACCCGGCGGTGGTGGATTACACCGCCGACCTGATCGCCGAGCTGCGCACCGGCGCCGAGGGTCAGGAGGGCTTGAGCGCCTTTCTGGAAAAACGCGCACCGAACTGGACCGGCGAATAAGCGGATCGTGTTTCGCGGCTTCAGCCGCGAACCGCCCACGCCCATACGCTAAGGAAGAAAAATGGCCCGCATCGACACCCTCCTGATCGCCAACCGGGGCGAGATCGCCCGGCGCATCATCCGCACCGGCCGCCAGCTGGGCCTGACCACCGTGGCGGTGTACTCGGACATCGACGCCGACGCCCCCCATGTGCGCGAGGCCGACCTGGCCATGCGCCTGGGGCCGGCGCCGGCCCGGGACAGCTACCTGAACATGGAGGCGGTGCTGGCCGCCGCCCGGGACAGCGGCGCCGACGCCATCCACCCCGGCTACGGCTTTCTGTCCGAGAACGCCGCCTTCGCCGAGGCCTGCGCCGACGCCGGCCTGATCTTCGTGGGCCCGGCGCCGGACTCGATCCGCCTGATGGGCGACAAGGCCGCCGCCCGCCAGCGCATGGCCGACAGCGGCGTGCCGGTGCTGCCGGGCTTCGACCAGGAAGACGCCGACGACGCCACCCTGAAGGCGGAGGCGGAACGGGTCGGCTTACCGCTGCTGATCAAGGCGGTGGCCGGCGGCGGCGGCAAGGGCATGCGGGCGGTGCAGCACGCCGCCGAGTTCGACGAGGCCCTGGCCGCCGCCCGCCGGGAGGCGCGCAACGCCTTCGGCGACGACCGGGTGCTGCTGGAGCGCTATCTGCCCAGCGCCCGCCACGTGGAGGTGCAGGTGTTCGCCGACCAGCACGGCAACACCGTGCATCTGTTCGAGCGCGACTGTTCGGTGCAACGGCGCCACCAGAAAATCATCGAGGAAGCCCCGGCGCCGGGGCTCAGCGAACAGCAACGCCATGACCTGGGCCAGGCGGCGGTGCGCGCCGCCCGCGCCATCGATTACCGGGGCGCCGGCACCGTGGAATTCCTGTTTTCGCCGGAGGGCGAGTTCTTCTTCATGGAGATGAACACCCGCCTGCAGGTGGAACACCCGGTCACCGAATTGATCACCGGCGAGGACCTGGTGGCCTGGCAGCTGGCGGTGGCCGAGGGCCGGCCGCTGCCCAAGGCCCAGCAGGAACTGCAAGTGCACGGCGCCGCCATGGAAGTGCGCCTGTACGCGGAGAACCCCTACCAGCAGTTTCTGCCCTCTTCCGGGCCGCTGACCCATTTGCGCTGGCCGTCGGAGGTGCGCGTGGACGCCGGCGTGGAGGCCGGCGATATTGTTTCGGATTATTACGACCCGATGCTGGCCAAACTGATCGCCCACGGCGACGACCGGGACCAGGCCCGCCGCCGGCTGGTGCGCGCCCTGGACCAGCTGGCGCTGAGCGGGCCCCATCACAACGGCGCCTTTCTGCGCCGGGTACTTTGTGATCCGGCCTTCGCCGACGCCGACCTGGACACCCGCCTGCTGGAGCACCGCCCGCACCTGTTGCAAGCGGAGCCGGAGGACCCGGCCCTGCTCGCGGTGGCCGCCGCCGCCCTGCTCGCCGGCACGCCGCCGGACAGCGGCGACGACCCCTGGACCGCGCTGAACGCCTGGCGTCCCTTGGGCCGCCGGCGTACCCTGGTGCCGCTGCGCGTGGATGAACACCCCCTCACCGTGGTGCTCGACGACGATCGGGCCAGCGTGGCGGATCACACCGCCCCCTGGACGCTGCATCGGCACGATGATCGCTTCGACCTGCACTGGGGTGAGCACAGGCTTTCCGGTCATGCCCTCTTTTCCTTTGACGACCGGCGCCTGACGGTGTTTGTCCACGGACAGAACTATCAGATCGAGACGCACCCGGCTCGGGAGAGCGAGCGAGCCGGCGGCGCGGGTGATTTCCGCGCGCCCATGAGCGGCACCATCGTGACCTGCCATGTGGCGGCGGGCGATCCCGTGGACGCCGGCGCGGCCGTGATCACGCTGGAAGCCATGAAAATGGAACACACCCTGCGCGCCAGTGCCCCCGGCACCGTGCGGGACTTCCTCGTGAAAGCCGGAGACAGCGTTTCTGAAGGCACCTTGTTGGTGGACTTTGAAACGGAGGAAGAATGACAACAGCCCCATCCCCGCTTTGGCAGCCCGACGCTCAGCGGCTGCAACACAGCCAGCTCAGCGCATTCCGCGAACAGGCGGCAACCCTGGCCGGCCAGCCTCTGGACGACTACCGCGCCCTGCACCAATGGTCGGTGCGCGAACCGGAAGCGTTCTGGAATCTGGTCTGGGATTTCTGTGAGCTGCAAGGGCACAAGGGCGAGCGAGTGCTGGAACCCAGCCCGGTGTTTCGCCACAACCGCTGGTTCCCGGACGCCCGCATCAATATGGCCGAGAACCTGCTGGCCCGCGACGACACCCACACCGCCCTGATCAGCGTGGACGAAGCCGGCCGGCGCGATGAGATCAGCTACAACGATCTGCGCGTGGCCGCCGGCCAGGTGGCCGCCCAGTTGCGTGCCGCCGGCATCCAGCCCGGCGACCGGGTGGCTGGCTTCATGCCCAACCGCATCGAAACCGTGATCGCCGCCCTGGGCTGCGCCTGGATCGGCGCCATCTGGTCGTCCTGTTCGCCGGACTTCGGCGTCCAGGGGGTGCTCGACCGCTTCGGCCAGATCGAGCCCAAGGTGCTGTTCGCCTGCGACGGTTATCAGTACAACGGCAAATGGATCGATCTGGACCAGCGCATCCACGACCTGCACGATCACCTCAAACCGGAACTGCTGGTGGTGATCCCCGGCCGTGGCCACACCACCCGGGTACGCCAGGCGCTCAACTGGAAAGACTGGCTGGCCGCCGCCGGCCCGATGCCGGAGTTCGAGCCGCTGGCGTTCAACCACCCGCTCTACATTCTCTATTCCTCCGGCACCACCGGCGCCCCCAAATGCATCGTGCACGGCACCGGCGGCGCCCTGATCCAGCACGCCAAGGAACACCGCCTGCACGGCGACCTGGGCGCCGACGACGTGCTGTTCTACTTCACCACCTGCGGCTGGATGATGTGGAACTGGCTGGTGAGCGGTTTGCAGACCGGCGCCACCCTGGTGCTGTTCGATGGCAACCCGGCCTACCCGGACGCCGCCCGCCTGTTCGATCTGATCGACGCGGAGAACATCACCCACTTTGGCACCAGCGCCAAGTTCGTGCAGGCGGTGGAGAAAGCCGGCGTGGTGCCCCGGGACAGCCACCACCTGTCCAGCCTGCGCACGCTGATGTCCACCGGCTCGCCGCTGCTCCACGAGAGCTACGACTTCCTCTACGAAAAGGTGAAACCGGACCTGCTGGTCAGCTCCATTTCCGGCGGCACCGACATCCTCTCCTGCTTCGCCCTGGGCAGCCCGCTGGTGCCGGTGTACCGGGGCGAGCTGCAATGCCTGGGACTGGGCCTGGACGTGGCGGTGTTCAACGACGACGGCGAGTCGGTGGTCGGCGAAAAAGGCGAGCTGGTGTGCCGGGCGCCCTTCCCGGCCTGCCCGGTGGCGTTCTGGAACGACCCGGACGAACAGCGCTTCCACGATGCCTACTTCGACACCTTCGAGAACATCTGGGCCCACGGTGACTACGCCGAGATCGTTGCCCATGAAGGCCACGACGGACTGATTATCCACGGCCGCTCCGATGCGGTGCTTAATCCGGGCGGCGTGCGCATCGGCACCGCCGAGATCTACCGCCAGGTGGAAACCCTGGAGGAAATCCGCGAAGCCATCGTTATCGGCCAGCAGTTCCAGGGCGATGTGCGGGTGGTGCTGTTCGTGGTACCCGCCAACGGCGTGGAACTCAGTGACGAGCTGCAAAAGAAAATCCGTACCACCATCCGCGCCGGCGCCAGCCCGCGCCATGTGCCGGCGGTGATTCTTACGGTGCCGGAGATCCCGCGCACGGTGAGCGGCAAGATCGTGGAGCTGGCGGTGCGCGACGTGGTGCACGGCCGGGAGGTGCGCAACCGCAACGCCCTGGCCAATCCGGAGGCGTTGGCGCATTTCGCTGATCGACCTGAACTGGCGGGCTGAGCTCGCCCCTGATCGCGACTGAAGTCGCTCCTACAATACCCTTACCCCGTAGGAGCGGCTTCAGCCGCGATCCCTCCTCGCCAACCTCACCCAACGACTGCCATCATCCACATCACCGCTGAGCGGGCCCGTTGGAGACTGATCGGGCCGAGCAGGAAGGCTGAGCAAGCCTGCTTATCGCGACTGAAGTCGCTCCTACAATACCCTTACCCCGTAGGAGCGGCTTCAGCCGCGATCCCTCCTCGCCAACCTCGCCCAACGACTGTGATCGTCCACATCACCTCTGAGCGGGCCCGTTGGAGACTGATCAGGCCGAACTGGAGGGCTGAGCAAGCCTGCTGATCGCGACTGAAGTCGCTCCTACAATACCCTTACCCCGTAGGAGCGGCTTCAGCCGCGATCCCTCCCGCCAACCTCGCCCAACGACTGCGATCATCCACATCACCGCTGAGCGGGCCCGTTGGAAACTGATCGGGTCGAGCTGGAGGGCTGAGCAAGCCTGCTTATCGCGACTGAAGTCGCTCCTACAACACCCTTACCCCGTAGGAGCGACTTCAGCCGCGATCCCTCCCTCCTCGCCAACGGCTCCGCAGCCACGGATCCCCCGCCGCCGGGCCTCGACCGGGCCGGCGCTTTGCCTCAGCCTGTCCGGTAACGGAACAACCGGTGCCAGGGAGGCCCCATGCTCACCCCCCTTCGTATTGTCACACTGCTTGCGGTGGCGCTGCTCGGCGCCCCGGCCACGGCGGCCATCGTGGAGTTACAGGGCCCGGCCATCGCCGGGCTGGCCGGGCATCACCCGGCGGAGGTGGATCTGGCCGTGTACCAGGGCGGCGACTTTGTCAGCCTGACCCACCAGTGGCTGCCCTGGAGCCAGGGCCGGGCGCCCTGGTTCGAGAAGGACGGCGACGCCGAGCGCTCCCAGCCCGCCGACCGCATCGCCGCCGAGGACCATCTGCTGGTGGACCTGCCGGACACCGCCCGGGCCGCGCCGGCGCCATTGCCCGAGGAAGTGCTCGGGGTGCTCACCGTGGGCACCCGCGAAGACGCCCGCAGCCTCTACGCCCTGGCCCGGCGGCCACCGGAGCGCCCCGCCCCGGCACGTCTGCAGCGGGACCCGCTGGCCCTGCGCACACCAGCATTCCAACTCGCCTTCGAGGACGACAACCTGTTCCGCTGGGGGGATTTCTTCTATACCGGCCGCACCGGCCCGGATGGCCAGCCGCTCAACCTGCTGGACAGCCTCAAGCTGCGGCTCAGCGCCGGGGTGTTCAGCGCCGGCGCCCGGCTTACCCTGACCAATGAAAACCTGGACCCGGAAATCCGCCAGCTGGAAGACGGCCCCCTGGCCACCCGCGCCTACGTCACCACCCGGGTACGGGTGGCCGGCCTGCCGGTGCTCAAGCTGCACAACTACTTTCTGATCCGCGATCGGGCGGTGGCGGTGCACAGCCGCTTCACCCTGCCCGGCTTCGCCGCCGCGGTGCTGCGCGAACCCGGCGCCCGGGTCACCGTGGACGGCAACAACCTGACCGGCGCGCGCCTGCGCACCAGCTGGACCGGTGAACGGGAAGCCCGCGTGGACGGCCATCTGGACGACAGCGAGCGGGCCATGGTGGATACCCCGGTGCCCACCGATAACTGGCTGTGGTTCGGCACCGGGGACGGCTTTGATCTGCTGGCGCGGCTGTATTTCGCCGACGGCTTCGACACCGGCGCCCGCTTTATCTATCAGGACGACCCGGAGCTGGACGATGAACCGGAGCGGTTCCCCGGCCAGCGGCCCAATGTGGGCTTCGCCCTGGACCGCATTCCGTTCGGCCAGTCGTTCTATTTCGTCGCCGAGCTGTACTTCTCCGACGGCCAGGGCGAGGACGACCCGGCGGCCTACGCGGCACGCCGGCTGGCCAGCCCGGCCAGCCACTGGCAGCCGCGCTGACCCGGGGCGGCGCTCAGGGCGCCGCCCGCAGCTCCCGTTGCAGGTCACCGCTGCGCTTGATCAGGTACTGGTGGATCGCCTGCACCTGATCCAGGCTCAGTTCCCCGGCCAAGGACGGCATGCCCTTGTCCGCGTAGAGCCCGGCGACGATGGCGGGAAACGCCTGGTGGCCCTGTTGGTCCAGATAACGCAGGTCCGGAAGCACCCCGCCGCCCACCGCGGTATTCTGGACATCGCCCTGGATTACGGTTTCACCGACAGCGCCACCTTCAGCCGCGCCTTCAAAGCGGCCTTCGGCGTCAGCCCCAGCGAGTGGCGGCAACGCTAGTCACTGCTCTCCCGGCCCAGCGCCGCCAGCGCCTCACGCAGCCGCTCCGGAATCGGCACCGGCCGGCCACTGGCCCGGTCCACGAACACATGCACCACGAAGCCCAGAGCCTTGGCGGCCCCCTCCGCGCCGAACAACGCCAGCCCGTAGCGCACCGAACTGTTGCCCAGCTTGTCCACCCGCATGCCCACCGCCAGCGCGTCCGGATAGGCGGCGGCCTCGAAGTAATCGCAGCCGGAACTGACCACATAGGCGATCACGTCACCGTCGTGGATATCCAGGCCGCCCTGCTCGATCAGGTAACGGTTGATGGTGGAGTCGAAATAGCTGTAATACACCACGTTGTTGATGTGGCCGTAGACATCGTTGTCCGCCCAGCGGCTGTCCACCGGGCACAGATATCCGAATTCGTCGCGCAGCGGGCGCGTTTTGTTTTCACTCATGCACAGTCCTCGCGAAAATCGTGCGGGTGCGCGATGATAACCCGGGATCGCGGCTAAAGCCGCTCCTACGCGAACCCTTGTCTTTGTAGGAGCGGCTTCAGCCGCGATCAGAAATAGCCCGATAGTGCCGCAAGGACAGGCATTGCCCATGACACGACGTCGCCGTATCGCCCTCGCCGTTCCACTGACCCTGATCGCCCTGCTGCTGGTGCTGCACCTGGCGCTGCCCTGGCTGGTGCGCGATTACCTCAACAAGCAGATGGCCGACATGGGCGATTACCGGGGCCATATCGAGGACGTGGACCTGGCCTGGTGGCGCGGCGCCTACCGGCTGGAGGGATTCACCATCGCGCGGGTGGACGGCGCCGTGCCGCAGCCGTTGCTGGACGCCCCGGCCATCGATCTGGCGGTGAGCTGGCGGGCCCTGTGGCAGGACCATGCCCTGGTGGCGCGGGTGCTGTTCGAGCGGCCCACGGTGACCTTCGTGGACGGCGGCGCCGACGGCGCCGATCAGACCGGTGCCGGCACCGACTGGCAGGCCCGACTGCAACAGCTGGTGCCGATCACCCTTAACGAAGTGCGGGTGCAAAACGGCCGCCTGGTGTTCCGCAACGATCACTCGGAACCTCCGGTGAATATCGAGGCCACCGACGTCAACGGCCGGGTCACCAATCTCACCAACACCCGCGACACCAAGGGCACCCGGGTGGCCACGCTGGAGGCCCGCGCCCGGGTGCTCGGCGAAGCGCCCCTGGAAACCTCCGCCGCCTTCGACCCGCTCAGTGACCTGCGCGACTTCGACTTTCAACTGCGCGTCACCGACGTGGACCTGACCCGCCTCAACGACTTCAGCCGCGCCTACGCCAATCTGGATGTGCAGTCCGGCCGGGGCGACCTGGTGATGGAACTGAGCGCCCGGGACGGCCAGCTGGACGGCTATGTGAAACCGCTGCTCAAGGATCTGGACGTGTTCGACTGGCAACAGGACGTGGCCGGCCCGGACGGCTCGGTGCTGGGCGGCCTCTGGGAAGCCCTGGCCGGCGCCGTGCAGACCCTGTTCAAGAACCAGAGCCAGGACCAGTTCGCCACCCGGGTGCCGATCAGCGGCCAGGTGGAAGACAAGGAAACCGGTACCTGGGCGGCGCTTTTCGGTATTCTGCGCAATGCCTTCGTGGAAGCCTTCTCGGCGCGCTTCGAGAACGGCGGCAACGACGACTGACAGCTCACAGGAGAAGCCCATGGCTCCACGCGCCGCCATCACCGCCGGCGTTCTGGCCGCCGCCCTCGCCCTGGGCGGCTGCGTGACCGCCCCGGCCAGCGACTACCAGCCCCACGCCAACCCGGCGCCCCGGGACCTGCGCAGCTATCAACTGCGCATCGACCCGCCCCTGCCGCCGGAGCAGGTGCGCGTGGAAGTGGTCTACCGGGCCAGCCGCCCGGAATGCCCGGTGACCCAGGCCGGCACCCGCGTCGCGCCCCGCCGGCAAGGCCAGAGCCTGGTGTTCGACGTGGCCCTGGACCTGTTCACCGACCCCCGCTGCGGCTGGCAGGCCAACCAACTGTTCATCGCCCTGCGCAGCGGCGACAACTACCTGACCCGCTTCAGCGTCCCCCCCAGCGTCGACCAACAAATACGCTGGTGCCGCCTCAACCCCCAACACGGCACCTGCCTGGCCCGGGAAAGCGACATCCTCCGCTACCAGGTACCCGGCGAAGTGCATCGGGTTGTCATCACACGCGGGCAATAAACCCACCGCCCTTGGTATGTTTCGTAGCAGCGGCTTCAGCCGCGATCAGCATGTTTTGTAGGAGCGGCTTTAGCCGCGATCAATGGGGGGAGGAGTTGAAAGTTTAAAGTTAAAAGTTGAAACGCGGGACAGGGTTGCGAAGCGCGGCGCGGCCTTGCCCGCGTTTCCGGTGTGGATCGCGGCTGAAGCCGCTCCTACGCCCTTGTAGGAGCGGCTTCAGCCGCGACCTTTTAGCTTTCCGCCTCAAACCATCCTGTGCGCGATACGTGTAGCGAGCGCATAAACCGTCACCTGTGGGTTGACGATGATCGAGGTGGGCAGGAGGCCGGCGTCGGCGATGTAGAGTCCTTTTACGTCGTGGCATTGGCCGTTGGCGTTGACCACGCTGTTGGCCGGGTCGGCGCCCATGCGGGTGCTGCCCTGGGGGTGGTAGCTGACCATGCGCAGGTGTTGGGGGGCGTTTTCCAGGCCGTCCACGGCGGCGTCGATGTCCGCTTCGGAGCGGATCACGCGGCGGTCGCTGGAGGGCACATAGACCTCCTCGGCGCCGGACGCCAGGTGCAGCCGGGCGGCGGCCTTGAGGGCCCGTTTCATGGATGGGAAATCGGCGTTGTCGAGCTGGTAGTCGATCACCTTGCGGCCGTCTTCCCAGCGGATGGTGCCCACATTGTGGTCGTGGATCAGGGTCACCAGCCCGGCCAGGTACTTGCTGTCGCGCATGAAATCCATGAACGGTTCGCCGCTGCCGGGCTCGGCGGTCATGCTCAGTTCCACCGGGCCGGCGCCGCCGTCCTCCAGCACGAAGCCGCCCTTGTCCGGGTGCAGGAACTCGTCCACATAGACCCCCAGCATGGCGCCCCGCCAGGGGTGCACCGGTTCCGGGTAGCGGGCGGACACATACAGGGACGGGTGGCAGGCGAAGTTGCGGCCCACCTGCCCGGAGCTGTTGGCCAGGCCGCTTTTCAGCAGCAGCAGCGGCGTCTGCACGGCGCCGGCGGCCAGGATCACCCGCTCCGCGTTGACCGTCATATCCGCCACCTTGGCGCCGTCGTGGCCGGTGACCTGGGCGCGCACGCCCCGGGCCCGGCCATTTTCCGCCAGCACCTCGGTGACCCGGGTGTCGGCGAAGATGCGCGCCCCGTGGGCGCTGGCCCAGGGCAGATAGCTGACCAGCATGGACTGCTTGCGCTCGGTCTTGCAGCCAGACAGGCAGTGGCCGGTGAGCGCGCAGTCGCGGATATTGCGTTTGAACGGCTTCACCGACCAGCCCAGCTTCTGCGCGCCGGCGCGGATCAGCCGGCCGTGGCGGGCGATTTCATGCTCGGCGTTCTCGTGGATCGCCAGGTTGCGCTCCACCCGCTCGAAGTACGGCGTCATTTCCTCACTGGTGAGCGCCGACAGCCCGAAGTCCCGTTGCCAGTCTTCGAGAATAAAATCCGGCGTGCGGAAACACACACAGCCGTTGATCACCGTGGAGCCGCCCACGCAGGCGCCCTGCAACACCAGCAGATCGCCGCTCTTGTTGGTCTGGCCGCCATGGTCCTGATAGAGGGTTTGCAGGCTGTCGGTGAAGCGCTCGGTGAACGCCTGGGAAGGGATGTAGGGCCCGGCCTCCAGGATCACCACCTTCTTGCCGCGCCGCGCCAGCTCGTAGCCGGTTACCGCGCCGCCGGCGCCGGAACCGACGATCACCACGTCCGCGTCCAGGGTCAGCCGGGATTCGCGGATGTCCTCGGCCCGGGTCACCGCCAGCCCGGATTGCCGAACCTGTTGGCCTTGGATCGGTTCCTGTCGCGCCGCCGTCATGCCTGTTGCTCCATGGTGTCTTCCTCCCCATGATCTTCCGCCGCGCGGTCTTCCTCCGGCAGCGGCGCGTTACCCAGATAGGCCAGCCCCCACTGTTCGGACACCGGCCCGTCGAACTCGATGGGCGGCCAGGTGGCCGGGTCGCTCCAGTAGGCGCTGTACACCAGTTGCTTGATCACCGTGGCCAGGGTGCGCTGGATGGCGTTGCCCCGGCTCCAGGCATCGAAATAGTCCCGGGCGGTGGCCGGGTCCAGGTCCACGAAACGGCGCCCGTGAAACACCACCGCCGCGTTATCGAACAGGCCCAGGCCGGTGCCCAGTTGCTCGCGCAGCGGTGGCGCCATATAGCCCAGGGTTTTCCGCACATTGGCCACCACCGGCACCTGATCGGTGGCGGGCAGCGCCGTGCCCTCCGTGGGCAGCAACGCCACCCGGGCCCGGTCGAACAGATGGTATTCCTGACGGCTCAGGCCCTCGGCCCAAGCCGGCTTGGGCTGTTGGTCCAAAGGCGAACGGCGCAGCAACGCGAAACCACCGGCGGCCACCGCCGCCACCCCGGCGGTACCCGCCAGCGTCCAAACAAGAAAACGACGCCGGCTCACGCCACGCTGCCAAACAGCCGACACCCGGCCGGCGCTATGTTGTTGTGCCATCGATCTCTCGCCGCTCGGAAACAGGCCTCCGAAGCTACTCAACCACCCCCGGGAATACAATATGTTTACCCGCACAGCCGGCCTTGACCGTTGGGGACAGCGCCGCGCCTGCGCCGCTGGCGCGGCGAGCTGCAAGCAAGGCTAAGTTGAAAGTTGAAAGTTAAAAGTTAAAAGGGCGTTTGCTGAGGGGGTTGGGGGGTGGCCTGCGGCCAGTTGGGGCAAGTGCGCGGGCAGGGCTTGGTCGGTGCGGGGCGGCTGCTCGCGTTTCAACTTTTAACTTTCAACTTTCAACTCCCCCACCCAAACACCCCACCGCTAGCAGCCTGCAGCTTGAAGCTTGCCGCTCCCAACCCGAAGCTTTCACCTTGCACCCCGCCCCCATCTCAGATACTGTCCTTATGTACAGTATTCCGAGTGTCTTCCCATGTCGTCCGCGTTTCTGCAACAGCTGCTCTCCCGTCGGGATACCTGGCGGGGGCGCGATCTCGACGGCGCCGTCCGGGGCGGTCGGCCCACCGGTTTTGCCGGTCTGGACCGGTTGCTGAGCCAGGGGGGCTGGCCGGTGCATGGGCTGGTGGAGCTGCTGTGTCCGCTGCCCTGCCCGCCGCTGCTGCATCTGATGCTGCCGGTGCTGGCCGGCGACGATCCCGGGGCACGGGTGATCGCCAACCCGCCGGAGCGGCCCTGTGCCGATACCCTGGCCCGCGCCGGGGTGCCGCTGGCGCGGCTGCTGGTGCTGCACGGGGAGCGGGACGGTCTGCTGCGCGCCTGCCATGAGGCCGCCGCCAGTGACGCGCTCAGCGTGCTGCTGCTGTGGGCGCCGGCCGGGGCGCTGCCGGCGGGCACCCTGCGGCGGCTGCATCTGGGCGCCCAGCAGGGCCGTTGCCTGCTGGTGCTGGCCCGCCCCCGGCGGGTGGCCCGGCAACCCAGCCCGGCGCCGCTGCGGCTGGGCCTGGAGTGCCCGGCCCCCGGCGAACTGGCGGTGACGGTGCACAAACAGCCCGGCGGACGCCCCGGCGACCGCTGTCACCTGACGCTGTTGCCGGAGCATCTGCGCCGGGCGCCGCCGGCCACCGCCAGCCTGGCGGCCCTGACCCGGCGGCCGCGCCCGGCCCTGGAAGCGCCGCCGCCGCGCCCGCTGGCGCCCCCGCCGCCGGAGCTGCGGCCATGACCGCGCTGTGGCTGGCCCTGCATTTTCCGCTGCTGGCCCTGGAGGCGGCGGACGGCCCGGTGGAGCAGCCCCGGGTGCTGGTGCACCAGCACCGGGTGCGGCTGGCCAACGCGGCGGCCCGCGCCGCCGGCGTGGAGAGCGGCCTGCGGCTGGCCACCGCCCGCGCCCTGTGCGAGGACCTGGAAGTCCGCGAGGCGGACGAGCCGGCCCGGGAAGCGGCCCTGCGCCGCCAGGGCCAACACCTGCTGGCACTTACCCCCCAGGTGTGCACGGCGCCGCCGTCCACTCTGCTGCTGGAAGTGGGCGGCTGCCTGAAGCTGTACGGCGGCTTCCAGGGCCTGATGGCGCGGGTGGACCGCTACCGCCTGCATTGCCCGCTGACCACCCGCCTGGGGCTGGGGCCCACGCCGCTGGCCGCCTGGCACCTTACCGACCCGCCCCCGCTGGAGCAGGTACCGGAGCCGGCCCGTTTCCAGGCCTGGCTGGCGGAGCTGGAGCTGGACCGGCTGGACCTGGAGCCGCGCCTGCGCGAACGGCTGCGGGCGCCGGGTTTCCGCACCCTGGGAGAACTGTATCCCCTGCCCCGGCCGGCCCTGGGCAAGCGCTTCGGCGCCGGCTTCCTGGACTGGCTGCAACGCCTGCTGGGGGAGAAGCCGGACCCGCGCCGGCCATTGCCGCCGCCCCGGCCGTTCCGCGAGCGGCTGGATTTCGACGACCCGCTGGACAATCTGGACTATCTGCACGGGCCGATGACCCGGCTGCTGGCGCGGCTGAGCAGCGACCTGGAGCGGCACCAGGAGAGCCTCACCGCGATCCGCTGGCATCTGTATCTGAACAACGGCCACCGGGACACCCTGGTGGTGCGCCGGGCCCAGGCCGGCCACGACGCCGCCACCTGGCTGGACCTGACCCGCCGGCGCCTGGAGCACCAGGTGCTGGAAGCGCCGGTGCTGGGACTGGGCCTGGACGGCGGACGCCCGCGACCGCGTAATCCGGCCCTGGCCGACCTGTTCCCGGACCCGGGGGCACGGGCGCCGCTGGCCAGCCTGCTGGAGAAGCTGGCCGCCGAGCCGGCCCTGAGCCTGTACCGGCCGGACCGGGCACCGGGCCATCTGCCCGAGGAAAGCGAGCGTGGCCGCCCGCCCCTGGACCGCCCCGCCCCGCCGGCGCTGCCGACGGTGACGGCGGCCACCCCGGAAGACCGCCCCCTGTGGCTGCTGGACCCGCCGCGCCCGCTCACCGTGCGCGACACCGTGCCCCACTGGCGCAACCGCCCCCTCACCCTGTTTGCCCAGGAGGAACGCTTCAGCCAACCCTGGCAAACCCAGGCCGCCCGCCGCTACCACGTGGCCCACCACCCGGACGGCCTGTGTTGTTGGGTTTTCCAGGACGACCAGGAAGGGTGGTGGTTGCAGGGTTTTTTTTAGCTGCAGGCGGCAAGCTGGTGGGCCGGGGGGCTGGGAGGCCGTGCCGGTAGGGGTCAGTTGAAAGTTTAAAGTTAAAAGTTGAAAGGTCGCGGCTGAAGCCGCTCCTACAAGGGCGTAGGAGCGGCTTCAGCCGCGATCCACACCGGAAACGCGGGCAAGGCCGCGCCGCGTTCCGCAACCCTATCCCGCGTTTCAACTTTTAACTTTTAACTTTTAACTTTCAACTCAGCCCCAGCCCCAGCCCCGCCCCTGGCTTGAAGCTTGCCGCTTGCAGCCGCCTTTTTCCGGAGCCCCCAATGTCTTTCGCCGAACTCCATTGCACCTCCGCCTTCACCTTCCTGACCGGTGCCAGTCATCCGGAGGAGTTGGTGGTGCGGGCCCATGAGTTGGGGTACCGGGCGTTGGCGATCACCGATGACGGTTCCCTGGCCGGGGTGGCGCGGGCCTGGCAGGCTTGGAAAAACCTCGATTCCGCCTGCAAAGACGCCGGCAAGCCGTTGAATTTCAAGCTGATCGTCGGCAGCCATTTTCGTCTCGGCCAGGAACAGGGGGAACTGCGGCTGGTGCTGCTGGCCCGGGACCGGCGGGCCTACGGGGAGATCGCCACCCTGATCACCCAGGGCCGGCGGCGGGCGCCCAAGGGGCACTATGAGTTGCATTGGCGGGACCTGGCGCGCATTGAGCGCCATGCCCTGTGCCTGTGGCTGCCCGCCGGCGACGCCCGCGACGAGGCCCATGGGCCGTTGCTGCGCGAGCACTTCGGCGAGCGGCTGTGGCTGGCCTGCGAACTGCTCCAGGAGGGCAACGACGCCCTGCGCTACCGTTACCTGTACGACCTGGCCCGGCGCCATGGTCTGGCCATGACCGCCAGCAACGATGTGCATTACCACCTGCCGGAACGGCAGCGCCTGCAGGAGGTGTTCACCGCCCTGCGGCTGAACACCTCCGTGCAGCAGCTCGGCGACCGCCGCTTCCGTAACGACCAGCGTCACCTGCGGCCGCCGGAGCGGCTGGCGGCGGTGTACCCGCCGGCGTTGCTGCGGGAGGCGGAGTGGATCGCCGACCAGTGCGACTTCCGCATGGACGAGATCAGCTATCAGTACCCGGAGGAGGTGGTGCCACCGGGCCAGGACGCGGACCAGTACCTGGCCGCCCTCGCCCACCAGGGCGCCGAGGTCCGCTACCCGGAGGGCGTACCGGATACCGTGCGCACCCTGATCGACAAGGAACTGGCGCTGATCCGCCAGCTCCGCTATGCCCATTACTTTCTCACCGTGCACGACATCGTCGCCTTCGCCCGAAGCCAGGGCATTCTCTGCCAGGGGCGCGGCTCCGCCGCCAACTCGGCGGTGTGTTACTGCCTGGGGGTCACCGAGGTGGACCCGGGGCGCAGCCAGTTGCTGTTCGAGCGTTTTATTTCCCAGGAGCGGGACGAGCCGCCGGACATCGACGTGGACTTCGAGCACGAGCGCCGCGAGGAGGTGATGCAGTACCTGTACCGCAAGTACGGCCGCGAGCGGGCCGCCCTGGCGGCCACCGTGATCCGCTACCGCACCCGCTCGGCGGTGCGCGACGTGGGCCGGGCCCTGGGCGTGGACCAGGACGTGATCGAGCGGCTCAGCGGCAACCTGGCCTGGTGGGACAAGCCGGACTCCCTGGTGGAGCGTTTCCGGGAGCTGGGCCTGGGCGGCTCCACCCTGGGCCGCCACTACCGGGAGCTGGTTCAGGAGATGATCGGCTTTCCCCGCCACCTGTCCCAGCACGTGGGCGGGTTCGTGATCACCCGCGACCCGGTGCACACCCTGGTGCCGGTGGAAAACGCCGCCATGCCCGACCGCACCCTGATCCAGTGGGACAAGGACGACCTGGAGTCCCTGGGGCTGATGAAGGTGGACGTGCTGGCCCTGGGCATGCTCACGGCGATCCGCAAAACCCTGGATCTGGTGGGCGGTTATCGGGGTCGGCCGCTGACCATGCAGGACATTCCCGCCGGTGACGGAGCCACCTACGAGATGCTCTGCCAGGGCGACAGCGTGGGCGTGTTCCAGGTGGAGTCCCGGGCGCAGATGAACATGCTGCCGCGCCTGCGCCCGCGCCGCTTCTACGACCTGGTGGTGGAGGTGGCGATCGTGCGGCCGGGGCCGATCCAGGGCGACATGGTGCACCCCTACCTGCGCCGCCGGGACGGCCTGGAGGAAGAGGACTACCCGGACGACAAGGTCAAAAGCGTGCTGGAGCGCACCTACGGCGTGCCCATCTTCCAGGAACAGGTGATCCAGCTGGTGATGGTGGCCGCCGGTTTCTCCGGCGGCGAGGCGGACCAGCTGCGCCGGGCCATGGCCCGCTGGGGCAAGAGCGGCGAGCTGTTGCAGTTCGAGCACAAGGTGATCGAGGGCATGCGCGCCAATGGCTACAGCGGCGACTACGCGCGCCGGCTGTTCGAGCAGATGAAAGGCTTCGGCGGCTACGGCTTTCCGGAATCCCACGCCGCCAGCTTCGCGCTGCTGGTGTACGTGTCCGCCTGGCTCAAGCGCCACCACACCAGCGCCTTCTTCTGCGGGCTGCTCAACAGCCTGCCCATGGGCTTCTATTCCCCTTCTCAGTTGCTGCAAGACGCCCGCCGCCACGGCATCGAAACCCGGCCGCCGGACGTGCGCCACAGCCACTGGGACCACACCCTGGAGGACGCCCACCGCGAAAGGCTGGGGGTGCAGCCGGCTCTGCGCCTGGGGCTGCGCCAGATCAAGGGCTTCAACGCCGACGCCGCCGACCGGCTGGTGGCGGCCCGCCACCAGCGCCCCTTCCAGAGCGTGCACGACCTGTGCGAGCGGGCCGCCCTGGGCAGCCGGGAGCGCGAGGCACTGGTGGCCGGCAACGCCCTGCGCGGCCTCAGCGGCCACCGCCATCAGGCCCACTGGGACGTGCAGGGCCTGGAAGCACAGCGACCGCTGCTCGGCGGCCAGGGCGGCGAACTCCGCGACGCCCACGACGGCGTCTACCTGGACGCCCCCTCGGAGCACACCTCGCTGATCGAGGACTACCGTCACCTGGGGCTGACCCTGGGTCGCCACCCCATGGCCCTGGTACGCCACCTGCCCCGTTTCCACCGTTGCTACCGGGCCCGGGACCTGAAGCGCGCCCGCCCCAACCAGCTGGTACGGGTGGCCGGCCTGGTCACCAACCGCCAGCGCCCGGGCTCCGCCAAGGGCACCCTGTTCATGACCCTGGAAGATGAAACCGGCAACACCAACGTGGTGATCTGGACCTCGATCCAGGAGCGCTACCGGCAGATCCTGCTGAAAAGCCCGCTGGTGATCGTCACCGGCACCGTGGAGATCAGCCCGGAAGGCATCGTCCACCTGATGGCCGGCCGCCTCCAAGACGCCCGCGACGCCCTGGACCAACTGCAGGTGCGCTCGCGGGACTTCAAATAAAGGTTCACGGGGGAGACTGTAGGAGCGGCTTCAGCCGCGATGAAGACGGCACCGCCGGGGATCGCGACTGAAGTCGCTCCTACAGGGGGCTTCGTCCGGAGGTGGCGCCAAAAGCGGCTCCATGGGTCAGAATTGCCGTAGGAGCGACTTCAGTCGCGATAGGTCGCGGCACCGTGGTTGACCACGAACCAGACCCACGGCCACCTTCACCATCAAAAGGCCGTTCGCGACCCTGCACGGGGGGCGGGTCAGGGGTCTATAGTGAGCCCATCATTCGCAACGGAACGGACAACCGATCATGAGCAACGGAAGAGAGTTCGATCTGATCGTGTACGGCGCCAGCGGCTTCACCGGCCGGTTGGTGGCGGAATACCTGGATCAGACCTACGGCGGCGACCTGAACTGGGCGCTGGCCGGCCGCAACGCCGAGAAACTGGCGGCGGTACGGGCGGAAATGGGCATCAGCGACAACGTGCCGGTGCTGACCGCCGACGCCGACCAGCCGGACACCCTCAAGGCGCTGGCCGAGCGCACCCGCCTGGTGCTGACCACGGTGGGCCCGTACCAGCTGTACGGCGAGCCGCTGGTGAAGGCCTGCGCGGAAGCCGGCACCGATTACGTGGATCTGTGCGGCGAGCCGGCCTGGATGCGGCAGATGATCGACCGCTACGGCGACACCGCCAAGCAGAGCGGCGCGCGCATCGTGTTCTCCTGCGGGTTCGACTCCATTCCCTTCGATCTGGGCGTGTTGTTCCTGGAACAACAGGCCAAGGAGAAAGGCCTGGCGCCGATGACCCGGGTCAAGGGCCGGGTGCGCAAGATGAAGGGCACCTTCTCCGGCGGCACCGCCGCCAGCCTCAAGGCCACCCTGGCGGCGGCCAAGGACCCTGAAATCCGCGCCCTGCTCACCGACCCGTTCGCGCTCACCCCCGGGTTCAGCGGCCCGGCGCAGCCGCCGGCGGCCAAGCCGGAGTACGACGACGCCCTGGGCACCTGGGCGGCGCCGTTCGTTATGGCCGCCATCAATACCCGCAACGTGCACCGCTCCAACTTCCTGCTCGGCCACGCCTACGGCGACAACTTCGTCTATGACGAAATGCTGCTCACCGGCGACGGCGACAAGGGCAAGGCCACCGCCGAGGCGGTGGCCCAGGACCGTTCCCTGGCCGGCGAGGATGCCCCCAAGCCCGGCGAAGGCCCCAGCAAGGAAGAGCGCGAGAACGGGTTCTACGACGTGCTGTTCCTGGGCAGCAACGACCAGGGCGAGCAACTGGCGGTGAGCGTGTCCGGCGACAAGGACCCGGGCTACGGTTCCACCTCGCGGATGATCAGCGAAAGCGCCCTGTGCCTGCTGCGCGACGCCACCGACACCGCCGGCGGCATCTGGACCACCGCCCCGGCGATGGGCGACAAGCTGATCAAGCGGCTCATCGAGCACGCCGGTTTGAAGTTCACGGTGGAATAGGGGTATCGCGGCTAAAGCGGTACGCCGCCCGGCCGCTCCTTGTGTCTTTCCA
>NZ_VCQT01000002.1 GCF_005938655.1 Alloalcanivorax gelatiniphagus | reverse complement strand
AAATATATAACAGTAAGGAGGCGTCGGCAGCGACAGAAGTGTAGAAGAGCCAGACAGACAAGCAAACGTGTGGGTCCCTGCTCGGGTAGGGTCTCGGTCGTTAAGGAGGTGATCCAGCCGCAGGTTCCCCTACGGCTACCTTGTTACGACTTCACCCCAGTCATGAACCACACCGTGGTGACCGTCCTCCGAAGTTAGACTAGCCACTTCTGGTGCAATCCACTCCCATGGTGTGACGGGCGGTGTGTACAAGGCCCGGGAACGTATTCACCGCGGCATTCTGATCCGCGATTACTAGCGATTCCGACTTCATGGAGTCGAGTTGCAGACTCCAATCCGGACTACGACTGGCTTTAAGGGATTAGCTCCGCCTCGCGACTTCGCAACCCTCTGTACCAGCCATTGTAGCACGTGTGTAGCCCAGGTCGTAAGGGCCATGATGACCTGACGTCGTCCCCACCTTCCTCCGGTTTGTCACCGGCAGTCTCCCTAGAGTTCCCACCATTACGTGCTGGCAACTAAGGACAAGGGTTGCGCTCGTTACGGGACTTAACCCAACATCTCACGACACGAGCTGACGACGGCCATGCAGCACCTGTCACTCGGCTCCCGAAGGCACTAAGGCATCTCTGCCAAATTCCGAGGATGTCAAGACCTGGTAAGGTTCTTCGCGTTGCATCGAATTAAACCACATGCTCCACCGCTTGTGCGGGCCCCCGTCAATTCATTTGAGTTTTAACCTTGCGGCCGTACTCCCCAGGCGGTCTACTTATCGCGTTAGCTGCGCCACCAAGATCACTAAGGATCCCGACGGCTAGTAGACATCGTTTACGGCGTGGACTACCAGGGTATCTAATCCTGTTTGCTCCCCACGCTTTCGCACCTCAGCGTCAGTGTCAGTCCAGGAGGCCGCCTTCGCCACTGGTGTTCCTTCCGATCTCTACGCATTTCACCGCTACACCGGAAATTCCACCTCCCTCTACTGCACTCTAGCGTGCCAGTATCGGATGCAATTCCAAGGTTGAGCCCTGGGCTTTCACATCCGACTTAACACACCGCCTACGCGCGCTTTACGCCCAGTAATTCCGATTAACGCTTGCACCTTTCGTATTACCGCGGCTGCTGGCACGAAATTAGCCGGTGCTTCTTCTGTAGGTAACGTCAAGTACTCCAGGGTATTAGCCCGAAGCCTTCCTCCCTACTGAAAGTGCTTTACAACCCGAAGGCCTTCTTCACACACGCGGCATGGCTGGATCAGGGTTGCCCCCATTGTCCAAGATTCCCCACTGCTGCCTCCCGTAGGAGTCCGGGCCGTGTCTCAGTCCCGGTGTGGCTGATCATCCTCTCAGACCAGCTACGGATCGTCGCCTTGGTGAGCCTTTACCTCACCAACAAGCTAATCCGACGCGAGCTCATCCATCAGCGCAAGGCCAAAAGGTCCCCTGCTTTGTCCCGTAGGACGTATGCGGTATTAGCTCGAGTTTCCCCGAGTTATCCCCCACTGATGGGCAGATTCTCACGCGTTACTCACCCGTCCGCCGCTCGTCAGCGGGTAGCAAGCTACCCCTGTTACCGCTCGACTTGCATGTGTTAGGCCTGCCGCCAGCGTTCAATCTGAGCCATGATCAAACTCTTCAGTTCGATTAAGTCTTTAAAGTGCCTTCGCACTTAAAGCATGCTCAGCTCGAAACAAATTCAACTAGGTTGACTTGTTCAAAGCCGATATCTTTTGAGACATCTACTCCGAACAGGTCCCACACGTTTGCTTGCCTGATTGTTAAAGAGC
>NZ_VCQT01000019.1 GCF_005938655.1 Alloalcanivorax gelatiniphagus | reverse complement strand
TGCGATGAACCAAAAAAAAGGCGCGCCAAGCGGCGCGCCGTAGGGGGTTGCTCGTTGGTGAGGCTTAGTAGTCGTTGCTGGCGTCCAGGAATTCCTCGGCGCGCTCGGTCTGCGGGCGGGTGGCCAGGCTGACGCCCACGTACAGGGCGGTGGCGACGATGATGCCCCAGATCCCGGCGGGCAGGCCCAGGAACTTGTTGCCGGTGGCGTACATCAGCAGCACGATCAGGGTGGTGCCGACCACGCTCACCAGGGCGCCGGCGGCGGTGCCGCGCTTCCAGTAGAAGGCGCCGATGGTGGCCGGTACCACCGCCACCAGACCGGACGAGGCGGCCACGGACAGCACCGCGATCAGGTCCAGCTGCAGTTCGGCGAAGCCGAACGCCAGGATGGCGATGATCGGGATTACGATCTTGCCAACCAGCAGCTGTTTGCTGTCGTCACGACCTTCTTTCATGTTGGCGTACACATCCCGGGCCAGCATGGAGGACAGGGTCAGCATGATGGAGTCGATGGTGGAGATGGCGGCGGCCATGATGCCGATCAGCACGATGGCGCCGAGAACCGGCGGCACATGCTCGGAGCCCAGCAGCGTGGCGGTGGCCAGGTCGGCCTTGGCCAGATCCGGATAGGCGGCCAGCGCGGAGAAACCCCACAGCACGGACACCAGGGTGTAGATCAGGCCGAACACCAGGAAGCCCATCAGCATGCGGCGCAGGGCGCTCAGCGAGGACGGCATGAACAGCCGCTGGCTGACCTGCGGGTTGGACACGCTGAAGAAGAACCAGGGAATGGTCAGCCCCAGGAAGGTCACGAAGCTGAACAGGCCCGGGCCGGGCACCACCAGGGACTGGGGTTTTTTCTCGGCGAGGGTGTCGAACAGTGCGTGGAAACCGCCCAGGCCCTCGATCACCAGCCAGGCCACCAGGGTGGAGGCGATGATCATCATGATCGCCTGCAGGGAGTCGGTCCACATTACCGAACGGATACCGGCGATGTAGGAGAAGAAGATCGCCACCACGGTGGCCAGCATTACACCGGTGGTGAACGGAATCGCCCCTTCGGTGGCGCCTTGCAGCAGGTAGCCCACCCCGGCCAGCTGCACCGCCGCGTAGGGAATCAGGAAAATACAGCTGGAAATCGCCACGGCCATGGACACTTTCTTGTCGCCATAGCGGTGGCCGAGCATTTCACTGGGGGTCACGTAACCGAATTTCTTGCCCACCGCCCAGAATTTGGGGCCGAACACGGCGACCAGGGAAACCCCGGCGAAATAAACGATTTCAAAACCCAGGGCACCGACGCCGCCCTTGTAGGTCAGACCGGCCAGCCCCACCATCATAAAGGCGCTGTAGGTGGTGGCACTGTAGCTCATGGCGGACACGAAGCCGCCCATTTTACGGTCACCCAGGAAGTACCCGGACATATTGGCCATCTTGCCCTGACGGGCCAGAATGGCGATGGCGATGGCGATCACCAGATAGATTGCCACCGACCACCAGATCATCGATTCGGTCATGTTCAGCGTCCTTCGAAATCTTTGGTGATAAACAGATTGATGGCGATCACGGCGACGCCGGCCAGGCTCCAGAACAGGAAGCTCCCGTACCAGGCATGAACGTCACTCAAAACGGTGTACGGCACCAGGTAGCAAAGCACTACCACGGCCCACACCAGCCAGATCCACTTTCTTCGTTGCATATCCCACCTCGTAGCTTCGGTTGATTAGCGATATACGCCTTTTATCATTGTTGGTCGTGCTCCCTGCGCAGGTCGGCGACGGTCTTCCCGACTTCCTTCCAGGGCGTTTCTCCCGGTGCGAAACGCGCCCGCAAGTACTGCACCAGATCGACGATCTGGCGGTCGCTGAGACTATGGGCGAAGGCCGGCATTTCGCCGGTCCCCGCCACGCCCTCGGCGTGAACGCCGCCGAGGATCGATTGAATAACGTTGTCCGGGCGCTGGCTGTGCAGATTGGTATTCAGCGCCAGCGCCTGTTTGGCGGAGGTAAAGGTGGCGGTGCCGTTTTCGTGGCAGGCGGCGCAGGCGCCCTCGAACACCCTCTGGCCCGCTTCCTGGCCCACCGGTTCCACCTGGCTGGCGGTCACCACCGCGGCGGCTCGCTCCGCCCGGGCCGGGTCGCTGAGCGGCGCATCCATTTGCGTGGCCACGTAATGGGCGATGGCGCGCACGTCGTCTTCCGGCAGCTCGGCGAGCCCCGCCACCACCGGAGCCATGGGGCCGCCGGCCACGCCGTGCAGCTCCGAACGTCCGGTGCGCAGGTACTCGAACAGGGACTGTTCGGTCCAGCCCGCCGGGGCCCGGGAGTCGGCGGTCAGCGCCGGTGCCTCCCAGCCGTCCACCAGTGCGCCGGCCAGTCGGGCGTCGCCACCCTTCTCGGCACCGAACAGATTGCGCGGCGTATGGCAGGCACCGCAGTGCCCTGCCCCTTCAAACAGATAGGCGCCCCGGTTCCATTGCGCGGAACGGGTGGGGTCCGGCTTGAACGGCGACGGGTCGTGGAACAGGAAATTCCAGCCGGCCATCATCGAGCGGATATTGAACGGGAAACGCAGGTCGTTTTGCGGCGCCGGTGCCGCCACCGCCGGCTGCGCCATCAAATAGCCGTACAGCGCCTGCATGTCGGCGTCGCTGATCTTGGCGAAATCGGTATAGGGAAAGGCGGGATAAAGATGGCGGCCGTCCCGGCCGATGCCCTCGCGCATGGCGCGTTCGAAGGCAGCGTAGGACCAGTTGCCGATGCCGGTGTCCGGGTCCGGGGTCAGGTTGGTGCTATAAAGAGTGCCGAACGGGGTCTCGAACGGGCGGCCACCCAGGTTCACGGTGCCGCCTTCGGCGGTGTGGCAGACGGCGCAGTCCCCCGCTTCCGCCACCAGCCGGCCCCGTTCCAGGGTCTCGGCGGAATAGAGGTTGGCCGCCGGCCGTGCCACCGGCGCGATGGACGGCCGCCAGGGCCACAGGGTGGCGAGCAGGCCGGCCACCGCCACGGCCCCGCCCCACCACCAGCGGCGTTTGCCCGGCCGCGACTGTTGTTGCAGCGCCGCCCGCACCCGCGCCGGCGAGAACGGCGGCGAGCGAAAGCGCACGCCGGTGGCGTCATAGAGGGCATTGGCCACCACCGCCACCGCCGGGCTCAGGTCCACCGGATCGGTGGCGGCGGGGGTGCCCGCGGGGCGCGGTGGCGCCGGCGGCACGGACGTCTGCCGGGCCGGCAATTGGCGATCGCCGGGGGCCGCCCAATCATCCGCCGACGGCGGCGTGGCCGGCAGGCCCAGCAGTTTCCGTTCCAGGGTGTCGCTCAGGGGCTTGGCATCGAGCAGCGGGCTCAGCGGGCCGTCGGCGCCGGCGTCCTGGCCGGCCACCAGCCGCGACAGGCGCACGCCGCCGGTCACCGTGTTGACCTCCACATCGGCGATCCAGGCACTGCGGGTGCCGGAGCCGGCGTCACCGGAGGACGAAGGCCGGTGGCTGTAGGCCACGCCACGGCCGCGAACCAGATCGGCGCGGCCGTCGTCCTCCACGGGCTTGCCCCAGCCGGCCTGGTCGGCCACCGAGCTGAGCAGCTGCTTGCCGCGCGGGTCCTTGATATGGCGCAGGCGCAGGGCGACCGGGTCCTCGCCCAGGGCCGCCGCCACTTCGTCCAGAAACGACTCCTGCACGAAGGTGAACTGCAGCGCCGCCGCGTCCGGGTCGCTGAGCAGCCCGTCGGTGAGCCGGCCGGTGAGCCACAGGGCCAGCGGCGGCACCGACACATAGCCCAGGTCGTCATCGACCCGGAAATCGTCGCCGTCGGCGGTGCCGCTGACCCGCATGCGGCGGGCCCGGGCCAGCGCCCCGGCGTCCCGGGCGTAAGGGTCCGGGTCCAGCCGCACCGCCACCGGCCGGCCCACGGCCCGCGCCAGCAGAGCGGCGTCGGCGGCGGCATCGTCGCTGCCCTGGCGGCCCAGGCCCGCTTCCGCGTCGCCGTCCACATGAATCCGTTGCGGGTCGCTTTCCAGCAGGCAGGCCAGCTCCCGGCGCAGCCGCTCGCTGTTGGCCACCGGCCCGTCCAGGCGCAGGCCACCGTCGATGAAATCGGCGATCACCCAGTCCGGGGCGGCGCCCCAGCCCAGGCGACCGGGCCATTGGTAGTCCCGGCGCAGGCGCTGTTCCGCCACCGTGGGGCTGGTGGTGGTCCGGTCCCGGTCCGGGGTGGACCAGCGCAGCGGTAGCCGGGCGGCGGCCTGGCGGGCCGCTTCGTGGCTGGCGGCCACCACCCCCACGAAGTTGCCGTCGGTGACCACGGTGATCCCTTCCGAGGCCAGCGCTTCCCGGTCCACGTGCAGAAGCTGGGAGCAGACGAAGGCGCGGGCGTCCAGGCGGTACACCGGCGGACGGATCACCACGCCATAACGGAGAGCGTCGTTGTCCTGATCGGCCGGTCGGTTGTCCGGGAAGCGGTTCATGACGGCTCCCCCTGATCGGAGAGGCCCGCCGCCCGGCAGGCGGCGGCGAGGATTTCCTGATGGGTGCCGCAGCGGCAAAGATTATGGTCCAGGGCCGCCACCAGCGCGTCCCGGTCCGGCGCCGGATTGTCGTTGAGCAAGCCGCGCACGGTCATGATCATGCCGTTCAGGCAGTAGCCGCATTGGGCGCCCTGTTCGTCGATAAAGGCCTGTTGCACCGGGTCCGGCCGGTCGCCATCGGCGAGCCCTTCCAGGGTGGTGATGCGGCGGTCCGCCACGGCGCTCACCGGTAGCACGCAGGCGCGGGCGGCACGGCCTTCCACCAGCACCATGCAGGCGCCGCACTCACCCAGGCCGCAGCCGAATTTGGGGCCGTTCAGGCACAGGTCATTGCGCAGCACATACAGCAGCGGCGTGGACGGGGCGGCACGCACGGCGCACCGTTCACCGTTGACGGTGAGATGAAGCTCCTGGTTCATAATCGTGGACTCAGCGGACGATGGCGGCCGATGACCACGAGCATGACGGATACAGAACAACTCGACTGACGAACATGCGTATGCTCTCTGTTATCGCACCGTTCGGGTGCGTACCGGAGTAATTATCACTTTTATGGGGCACACATTCTTTCTCAGCACCAGAATGGAAGGTGTGCACCCTAATTGGGCGGGCGGTACCAATTCAGTCCAAGTTGCGGACATCACCGCTCCAAGCCAGGAAAATAGCTTTAAATAGAACACCCTCGGCTGTCAACAAGGCCCTTCGACTAATCCGTGATTTTCCAGGTGTTCATTTTCTTGACCCGCCAATAAATGGTGTATACGTTTTTTCGGACATTCTTGCCGGGCACCGCCCGGTGCCGCTGCTTGCCGTGCCCGTGGTACGGCGTGATGATCGGACCATGATGCATACCGAAACCTTGCCCAGCCGTCAGGCTCTGCTGCACGATCCGGACACCCTGGTGGTGTACCGGGACCCCGTTCCGACCCCCAAGCCGGCGCCGGGCCAGCCCGGCACGGACTCGGATTTCCTGCCCACCGAACCGGAGCTGTTCGTGGCCGTGCTGGCTGACGGCCGGGTGCTGGGCTTCAACGGCCATGTGGACCTGGGCACCGGTATCCGTACCGCCCTGGGCCAGATCCTGGCCGAGGAACTGAACGTGACCTTCGACACCGTGACCATGGTGCTCGGTCATCCCCGGGACGTGCCCAACCAGGGCCCCACCATCGCCAGCGCCAGCATCCAGATCAGCGCCGAGCCGCTGCGCCGGGCCGCCGCCCAGGCCCGCGAGCGGCTGCTGGATCTGGCCGCCGCCCGGCTGGATCTGCCCCGCCAGCGGCTGGTGGCCGCCGACGGCGCGGTCCATGACGCCGAGGCGCCGGATCGGCGGCTTGGTTACGGAGAACTGCTGCGCGGCCGCCGGGAGGACCTGAAGCTGGCCGAGGCCGACCAGGTGCCGCTCAAACCCCGCGCCGAATACACCATTGTCGGCCAGGGCGCCGCCCGGGTGGATATCCCGGCCAAGGCCCGGGGCGAGCTGACCTTCGTACACGATATCCGGGTACCGGGCATGCTGCACGGGCGGGTGGTGCGGCCGCCCTACCACGGCCTGGACCGGGGCGATTTCGTCGGCCGCAGCCTGCTGGAGGTGGACCGGGACTCGGTGGCCGGCCTGCCCGGCCTGGTGGAGGTGGTGGTGATCGGCGACTTCGTGGGCGTGGTGGCCGAGCGCGAGGAACAGGCGATCCAGGCGGCCCGGCGGCTCAAGGTGCGCTGGCAAACGCCCCGCGACCTGCCGGCGCTGAATCGGGACGAGGACCTGGAATCCGCGCTGCGCGCCCTGCCCGCCCAGCGCCGGGAGCTGGTCACCGACGAGGATTCCGAACCGCCGGAAGACGGCGGCGACACCCTGCGCCGCACCTATGTGTGGCCCTATCAGCTGCACGGCTCCATTGGCCCGTCCTGTTCGGTGGCGTCCCTGGAGGACGGCCAGCTGACGCTGTGGTCCGGCACCCAGAACCCGCACAGCCTGCGCGCCGACCTGGCCCGCCTGCTGGACCTGGACGAGGGCGATATCGATATCCGCCGCTATGAAGCATCCGGCTGCTACGGCCGCAACTGCGCCGACGACGTGGGCGCCGACGCCGCCCTGCTGGCCCGTGCCGTGGGCCGGCCGGTGCGGGTGCAACTGTCCCGGGAGCAGGAGCATTTGTGGGAGCCCAAGGGCGCCGCCCAGATCATGGACGTGGAAGGCGAACAGGACGCCGACGGCGCCCCGGCCAGTTACCGGTTCGTTACCCGCTACCCGTCGGACAACGCGCCGACCCTGGCCCTGCGGCTGATCGGCAAGGTGCCGGAAGGCGAGCACCCGTTCCAGATGGGCGACCGCACCGCGGTGCCGCCATACAGCTACCCGCGCCGGCGCATTGCCTGCGACGACGTGCCCACCCTGATCCGCGCCGCCTGGCTGCGCGGGGTGTCGGCGCTGCCCAATACCTTCGCCCACGACAGCTTTATCGATGAACTGGCGGAACGGGCCGGCGACGACCCGCTGGCCTACCGGCTGCGCCACCTGGAGGACGACCGGGCGCGGGCGGTGCTGCAGGCCGCCGCCGAACGGGCCGGCTGGGTGCCCCGCCCCTGGCCCGCCCTGGCCCGGGGCGAGCAGGACGATGGCTGGCGGGAGGGCCGTGGCCTGGCCTACGCCCGTTACGTGCACAGCAAGTTTCCCGGCTTCGGCGCCTCCCTGGCGGCCTGGGTGGTGTTCCTCCGGGTGCACCCTGAAAGCGGCCGCATTCGGGTGCGCAAGCTGGTGGTGTCCCAGGACGCCGGGCTGATGGTCAACCCGGCCGGGGTGCGTCACCAGGTGCACGGCAACATCGTGCAAATGCTCGGCCGCACCCTTAAGGAGAGCGTGCCCTTCGAGGAAGGCCGGCCCGCCGCCCGGGAATGGGGTGGCTACCCGCTGCTGCGCTTCTCCGAACTGCCGGAAATCGATCTGGTGCTGATGGAGGCGCCGGACCAGCCGCCCCTGGGGGTGGGTGAATCCACTTCCCTGCCCGCCGCGCCGGCCATCGCCAATGCCCTGTTCGACGCCACCGGCGTGCGTTTCCGGCGCCCGCCCTTCACCCCGGAACGGGTGCGCGCCACCTTGCAGGCCGCTGGCGGAGCGCGCCGGTGAAAACCCTGGTGCTGATCGCCGCCGCCGGTCGCGGACGCCGCTTTGGCGGTGACAAGCGCCGCGCCCGGCTGGGCGACGGCACCCTGCTGATGGCCACCCACGCCCGGGCCGGGCAGTGCTTCGCCGATGTGCGGGTGATCCTGCGCGCCGACGACCGGCCCGCCGAGCTGGGCCTGCCGGACCAGGGCGTGCTGGTCAGCCGGCGGGCGGACCAGGGGCTCGGGGCCAGTCTTTCCGATGGCTTCGCCGCCCTGCTGGCGGAACCGGAGCCGGCGCCGGTGGCGGCGGTCTGGCTGGGGGATATGCCCTGGGTGGACCCGGCCACGGTCAGCGCCCTGCTGGCGGAAGCCGGTCCGGGGCGCATCGTGCGCCCTACCCTGGACGGCGCGCCGGGCTTCCCGGTGCTGTTCGGCCGCGATTTCTGGCCGGCACTGGCCGCCAACACCGAGAGCGACGGCGCCCGCGCGGTGATCCGCCGCCACCGCCCGGCGCTGGTGGAAATCCCGGTTAGCGACCCGGGGGTGCTGCGCGACGTGGACCGCCCGGCTGATTTGACCGACGCTGACATTTGACCACCCCCGAACACCTCATGGCGGCCACCGTCACCGTGGCCCGGTGCCGGCCGGAACCATTTCGGGGGTCCGGCGACGAATCCGATAATATGGTGCATGCACCGCTTTTGAGCGCATCGGCACCGGCCCGCACCAGGGCCGGGCACTGCGCAAGAAACCGTCAAGGATTTACACTTTCGCGCAGAAAAACGTCACTATAGCCGTCCCGTCCTCTAGTACAGCCGGTTCAACCCGGTTTCAGACCCGCAATCGTAAAAAGAGGCTTGACCGGCCAATAAATGGTGTATACGTTGTTTCTAGTCATTTTTTTTAACGAATCATCAGGAGGACCTGATTGTGAGCAACACCAAGCCGACCATCGCGGTCATTGGCGCGGGCCTGGGTGGCGCCGCCGCCGCCGCACTGCTGCAAAAAGCCGGTTACCCCACCCAGGTATACGAGCAGGCGCCGGAATTCGCCCGCCTGGGCGCCGGTATCCATTTGGGTCCCAACGCCATGAAGGTGATGCGCCGCATCGGCATCGAGGACCAACTGGAGCGCATGGGCTCTCACCCCAGCCACTGGTTCAGCCGCGATGGCGAAACCGGTGAATACCTGTCCCGCATTCCGCTTGGCGACTTCGCCAAGGAAGAATACGGCGCCGCTTACATCACCGTTCACCGTGGTGACCTGCACGCGCTGATGGTCGACCAGCTGGATCAGGACCGCCTGCACTTCGGCAAGCGCCTGGAGAAGGTCGACGATCAGGGCGACCAGGTGGTGATGACCTTCGCGGACGGCACCGAAGCCACCGCGGATCTGGTCATCGGCGCCGATGGCGTGAACTCCGTGATCCGTGAGCATCTGCTCGGCGAGGAAGCGCCCATCTACAGCGGCTGGGTAGCCCACCGCGCGATCATCTCCGCGGAAAAGCTCAAGGCCTACGATCTGGACTTCGAAGCCTGCGTGAAATGGTGGTCCGGCGACCGTCACATGATGGTTTACTACGTCACCGGCGATCACAAGGAATACTACTACGTGACCGGCGTGCCGGAGCCCGACTGGAACCACGGCACCTCCTTCGTGGACAGCTCCCGCGAGGAAATGCGCGCGGCGTTCAAGAACTACGGTCCCGAGGTTCAGGCGCTGATCGATTGCACCGAGACGGTCACCAAGTGGCCGCTGCTGGAGCGTAACCCGCTGCCGCTGTGGCACGATAACCGCCTGGTACTGCTCGGCGATGCCGCCCACCCGATGAAGCCGCACATGGCCCAGGGCGCGGTAATGGCCATCGAGGACGCCGCCATGCTGGTTCGCTGCATGGAAACCACCGGTGCCGAGAACTACGCCGACGCCTTCGAGCTGTATCGCTACAACCGCTTCGAGCGCGCTTCCCGCGTGCAGAAAGTCTCCCATGACAACACCTGGCTCCGTCAGAACGAAGATCCGGCCTGGGTGTTCGGTCATGATGTTTACGAAGTCCCGCTGAAAGACCCCAAAACGGAGGTCAAGGAGAACGCATGAGCAGCACCCGACTCTACGGCGCCAACGTCCACGCCAACGGCATTCGCCAGCACTATCTGCGCTACGGTGGCAAAGGCCAGCCCCTGATCCTGATCCCGGGCATCACCAGCCCGGCGATCACCTGGGAGTTCGTGGCCGAGCGCCTGGGGCGGAATTTCGACACCTATGTGCTGGACGTGCGTGGCCGTGGCCTGTCCTCCACCGGGCCCGATCTGGATTACGGCACCGACGCCTGCGCCGATGACGTGGTCGCCTTCGCCGCCGCCCTGGAACTGGACAACTATGTGGTGGCCGGCCACTCCATGGGCGCCCGCTTCGCGCTGCGCGCCGTGACCCGCGGCGCCAAGGGTGTCGACAAGCTGGTGCTGATCGATCCGCCGGTGTCCGGCCCCGGTCGCCGCGAGTACCCGAGCAAGCTGCCCTGGTACGTGGATTCCATCAACGACTGCACCGAAGGTGCCGGTCTGGAAACCATGCGCAAGTACTGCCCGACCTGGACCGAGGAGCAACTGTTGCTGCGCGCCGAGTGGCTGCACACCTGCTACCTGCCGGCGATCGTGAAAAGTTTCGAGGAATTCCACGAAGTGGATATCCATCAGGACTTCCCGAAGGTTCAGGTACCGACCCTGCTGATGTGCGCCGGCAAAGGCGGCGTGATCCAGGACGAGGACAGGGAAGAAATCCAGCAATTGTTGCCGTCCGTCCGCATCGAAACGGTGCCGGATGCCGGCCATATGATTCCCTGGGATGACCTCGAAGGTTTCTTCCAGGGCTTCGGTGACTTTCTGGGAGTGCGGCCCTGAGCCGCGCCCCCTAGGAGACAAAGCATGACGCGACCCTATCGAATCGGCCAGATCGTACCGAGCTCCAACATCACCATGGAGACCGAGATTCCGGCCATGCTCAACGCCCGGCAACTGATCCGCCCGGAGCGCTTCACCTTCCATTCCAGCCGCATGCGCATGAAAACCGTGAGCAAGGAAGAGCTGGCCGCCATGGACGGCGAGTCCGACCGCTGCGCCCTGGAACTCAGCGACGCCGCCGTGGATGTGATGGGCTATGCCTGCCTGGTGGCGATCATGTCCATGGGCCCCGGCTACCACCGGGAATCGCAAAAACGCCTGCGTGAGCGCACCAAGGAAAACGGCCAGGAAACCGAAGTGGTGACCAGCGCCGGTGCCCTGGTGGACGCGCTCAAGGTGCTTAACGCCAAGAAAGTTGTGGTGGTGGCGCCTTACATGAAGCCGCTCACCGAGATGGTGGTGGATTACATCCAGCGCGAAGGCACCGAGGTGCTGGAATACCGCGCCCTGGAAATCCCCAACAACCTGGACGTGGCTCGCCACGACACCGCCAAGCTGCCGGACATCGTCGCCAGCATGGACTTCTCCGATGCCGACGCCATCGTGCTGTCCGCCTGTGTGCAGATGCCATCCCTGGCGGCGGTGCCCAAGGTCGAGGCGCTCACCGGCAAGCCGGTGGTCACCGCCGCCATCGCCACCACCTACCAGATGCTCAAGGCACTGGACCTGGAACCTGTGGTTCCCGGCGCCGGCGCCCTGCTGTCCGGCGCTTACTGAAAGTTCTGATTCAAGGAGACCGCACCATGGCCGATAACCACCACGATTCAAGCGATGACCTGGCGAACAACTATCAGGGTGTCTGGGGCACGCGCATCGGCTTCGGCCGGCGCCCGGCGTTGTTGGCGGTGGATTTTCTGCAAGCCTACACACGTCCGGGCGCGCCGCTTTACGCCCCCGGTGTGGTGGAGGCCATGGACCATGCCCCGCGTCTGCTGCAAGCGGCGCGGGACAGCGGCATCCCGGTCATTCATACCAACATCCGTTACCATGGCGAAGGCCAGTTGGACGGCGGCATCTGGGTGAAAAAAGCACCCGTTATGAGCGCCATGGAGGACGGCAACCCCGATGCGGAGTTCTGTCGACCGGTGGAGCCGGCGGCCGGCGAGCTGGTGATTACGAAACAATACGCCAGCGCGTTTTTCGGCACGTCTCTTGCCTCCACTTTGGTGGCGTTGGGCGTGGATACCCTGATCGTCATGGGCTGTTCCACCAGTGGCTGCATTCGAGCCACCGCCGTGGACGGTCTGCAATACGGTTTTCGCGTGATGGTTGTGCGTGAAGCCGTGGGCGATCGTCATCCCGCGCCCCACGAAGCCAACCTGTTCGATATCGACAGCAAGTACGGCGACGTCATCTCTCTTGACGAAGCCATCGCTCACCTGAATCAAGTCACCCAAGACTAAAGGGGAAAACCAATGAAAATGATTAAAGCACTGGCCACCGCCGCAGCCTCGGTACTGCTCAGCGGTGCCCTGACCACCCAGGCTCTGGCCGAATTTCCCGAAGACACCATTACCATCGTGGTGCCCTGGCCCGCCGGCGGCGCCTACGATCTGTCCGCCCGTCTGATGGCCGAAAACCCGCCGGAAAATCTGCCGGTTTCCATGATCGTTACCAACGTGACCGGTGCCGCCGGTTCCAATGGCGTGCGCCATGTGGCCAAATCCGATCCGGACGGCTACACCATCGGCATGATGGGCACCCACGCCATCGCCCAGAGCTACATGAACCGTAACGCCACGCCGCTGGAAGACATCGAGCCGCTGGTGTTCATCGGTCCCGAACCCGCTTCCCTGGCGGTATCCAACGATACCGGCATTGAAAACGTCAAACAGTACCTGGACCAGCTCAAGAAGCAGCCCGGCTCGATCATCAACGGCAATGATTCCCCCGGTGGTTTCTCCTACATTGCCGCCACCATGCTCGAAAACCACTTCAACGTTAAACTGTCCAAGGTGCCCTACCAGGGCTACGCCCCCACCGCCTCCGCGCTGGTGTCCGGTGAGGTGATGTCCACTACCCTGCCGATCCCGCTGCTGGCCGAACAGCACAAAGCCGGCAAGGTGAAGATCATTGGCGTGGCCGCTGAAAAACGTCACCCGTTCGCCCCTGACGTGCCCACCTTCAAGGAACAGGGCTACGATTTCATCGCCGAGGACTTCTACATGCTGTACCTGCCCAAGGGCGTTCCGGAAGACCGTCGCGCCAAACTTGAGGAAGGTTTCTACAAGCTGCTCAGCGACGAAAAATTCCAGAAAAAAGCCGCCGAACTGGGCCTGGTGATCATGCCGCGCGACGCCGCCGGCACCCGCGCCTACCTCGAACAGCGCAACCAGGAAGTAAAACAGATCCTGGAAGACGCCAACCTGATCGAAAAATAAATCATGACTCAGCCCACCGACACCCAAGGTAACGGGGAACAGCTCCCTCTGAGTCCGGTGGTGGACCTCGGCGTCGCTATCCTGTTCGGGATCATTTGCGCCGCCGGCTGGTTCTCCGTGCTCAGCGGTAAACGCCTGATGGCCAGCCTGGACAGCGGCCTGGACCCCGGCGCCGCTTTCCTGCCCGTGGTGGTATTAAGCCTGCTTTCCGTGGGCGCCACCTTGATCCTGATCAAGGGTATCTACCGCCTGGCCCGGCAAGGGCGCGGTGGGCGGTCCATCGAGCACGGCGACCACGGGTCCGCCGCCGCTCTGTTGGTCAGCATGATTCTTCTCGGTGGCGGCGCGGGCGTAATCGGCTTTCTGCCCGCCACCTTTATCTTCAGCACCGCCTGGACCGCCTGGCTGAGCTGGCGCCGTACCGGTCGTCCGTTGCGCGCCGCCATGGTCGGTCTGGTTCTGGGCGCGGCGCTGTGTTTATTCCTTTACGTCACTTTCGTCTCGATCCTGAAAGTGCCGCTGGCCTGACGAGGTAATCCATGCTGACCGATTTTCTCGCCGCGCTCGGCACCACCCTGCTCTCCCCCTGGGGGCTGGTGCTGGCGGTTATCGGGACCTTGCTTGGCATTCTGCTGGGCGCCATGCCCGGCGTCAGTTCCACCATGGCGTTGGCGATTCTGTTGCCAATCAGCTTTGGCATGGACCCACACCTGGCGATCCTGTTTCTGCTCACCGTGTTCGTCGCCAGCGTCTATGGCGGTTCGGTTACCGCCATTCTGATCAATATTCCCGGCACACCGGGCTCCATCGTCACCCAGCTGGACGGCTATCCCATGGCCCGCTCCGGCCGGGCCGGGCAGGCGCTCACCTACGCCCTGGTGTCGTCCACCCTGGGCGGCCTGATCGGGCTGGTGGCGCTGGTGCTGGTGGCACCGTTGCTGGCCGCCGCCGCCATGAAGTTCCGCAGCCCGGAGTTCACCGCCGTGGCGGTGTTCGGCCTGGTGCTGCTGGCCTACGCCTCACCGGGGTCCACCATTCGCGGCATGATGGTGGGCGGTTTCGGCCTGCTGTGCGGCATGGTCGGCTTTGACAAGCTCACCGACATCCCGCGCTTCACCTTCGACAGCACCGCCCTGCAGGGCGGTATCGAGCTGGTGCCGTTGTGCGTGGGTCTGTTCGGCTTCGCCGAGGTGCTCAAGAACGTGGGCGCCGCCGGCCGTTCCTCCGCTAAGGGTGTGATGCCCACCATCGGCAAGATCTGGCCGCCCATGAAGGAGCTGCTGTCGCACTGGAAAACCATGCTGCGCGGCTCGCTGATCGGCGCCGGCGTGGGGGCGATCCCCGCCGCCGGCTCCGCCATCGCCGTGGCCATCGCCTACGCCCAGGAAATGCGTTTCTCGAAACGGCCGGAGAAGTTCGGTACCGGGGTCAGCGAGGGCGTGGTGGCGCCGGAGTCCGCCAACAGTTCCAGCATCGGCGGTACCCTGATTCCGATGATGACCCTGGGCATTCCCGGGGACGCCATCACCGCGGTGCTGATGGGCTCGCTGCTGATCCACGGCCTGCGTCCCGGCCCCGGGCTGTTCACCAGCAATCCGGAGTTCGTGTCCGGGGTGTACTCGTCGTTCTTCCTGGCGCTGATTCTGACCCTGATCGTGGGCCTGCTGCTGATGCGCTGGGTGGCCTGGGTGACCCGCATTCCGTCCCATATCCTGATGGTGGTGATCGCGGTGCTGTGCGTGGTGGGCTCCTTCGCCATCCGCAACACCATGGACGATGTGTACATCATGCTGGCGTTCGGCGTGATCGGTTACCTGCTCAATTTGCTGCGGTTACCGGCGGCGCCGCTGGCGTTCGGGCTGATTCTCGGGCCTTTGCTGGAAGAGAATCTGCGCCGCAGTTTGATCCTGGGACGCGGTTCCTGGGAGATTTTCATCGACAGCCCGATTGCGCTGACGCTGTTGTTGATGTCGGCGGGGGCGATTCTGTTGCCCCTGGTGGCACCTTGGTTCGTACGTCTCCGCAACGATCTGCGTCGTACCTACCGGTAATTACCCGTTACCTCAAAACTGCCCCCTGCGCGGCCACCGGCGATCCCGGTGTCCGCCCAGGGGGATTTTTTTTGCCCGGAGATCTCCAGCGGACGGCTGCTGTGGGAATCGCGACTAAAGTCGCTCCTACACACATCGGGTGGTGCTTGGGGGCTGTAGGAGCGGCTTCAGCCGCGATCCCCTCCGGTGCCATCCCTATCGCGACTGAAGTCGCTCCTACATAAAGGACCCGCACATCGGGTGGTGCTTGGGGGGTTGTAGGAGCGGCTTCAGCCGCGATTTCCTGCGGTGCCATCCCTATCGCGACTGAAGTCGCTCCTACATAAAGGACCCGCACATCGGGTGGTGCTTGGGGGGTTGTAGGAGCGGCTTCAGCCGCGATTTCCTGCGGCGCCATCATTATCGCGACTGAAGTCGCTCCTGCATAAAGGACCCGCGCATCGGGTGATGCTTGGGGGGTTGTAGGAGCGGCTTCAGCCGCGATCCCCTCCGGCGCCATCGTTATCGCGACTAAAGTCGCTCCTACATAAAGGACCCACGCATCGGGTGGTGCTTGGGGGCTGTAGGAGCGGCTTCAGCCGCGATCCCCTCCGGCGCCATCCCTATCGCGACTGAAGTCGCTCCTACATAAAGGACCCACGCATCGGGTGGTGCTGGGGGGTTGTAGGAGCGGCTTCAGCCGCGATCCCCTGCGGCGCCATCCCTATCGCGACTGAAGTCGCTCCTACGGGTTTCGGAGCGGTGTTTATTCGTCCTCGGGGGCGCCGCTCATTTTGGCCAGCAGGTGCAGCAGGGCCACCCGCTCCGCCGGGTTGAGGCGCTCCATGGTCAGGTCGGAGATGCGCTGGGCCGCCGGCACCATGTCCTCGACCAGATCTTCCCCTTCCTTGGTAATCGTCACCATGACCTTGCGCTGATCCCGCTCGCAGGTGGAAAGCGCGATCCAGTCCCTGGCCTTGAGGCGCTTGATCACGCCGCGCACCGTGGCCGGATCGATGGCGGTGGCCTGCACGATGTCGGTGAGCGAGCAGGAACCCCGCTCCACCAGGGTACAGAGGGTGACGAACTGTATCGCGGTGAGCTGCTTGTCGATGGCGTGACGCTGAAAGATCGAGGTGTGGCGCTGATAAGCCCGGCGCAGCAGATGCCCCACCTGTTCCGAAAATTCGTAGCCGTATTCGGAAGGCGTGTGGGGTTTGTTCCTTTTGGCCATGGGGCATCCGCTCCGCTGCATGATTTATAGGGTACGCATTATAAACATCCCGGCTCACGCCGGAAATCCCGCCTTCACCACGCCTCTCTTGACCCAAGTCAACGGTACCGACAGGCGCCGCTGGTAACGTTCATCCCGCCTCGATCCGGCCCGTCCGGCCGCTTATCAGAAGGGAAACATCATGCAAGACACCGCTGCGACGCCCGCCTACGAATACAAGGTGGTGCGGCAATTCACGGTTGCCACCGTGGTCTGGGGGGTGGTGGGTATGCTGGTCGGCGTGTGGATCGCCGCCCAGCTGGCCTGGCCCGCGCTCAACCTGGAAATCCCCTGGTTGACCTTCGGCCGGCTGCGGCCGCTACATACCAACGCGGTGATTTTCGCGTTCGGCGGTAGCGCGCTGATCGGCACGTCACTTTACGTGGTTCAACGTACCTGTGAAACCACCCTGGCCTTCCCGCGGGTGGCCTCCTTTGTGTTCTGGGGATACCAGGCGGTGATCGTGCTGGCCGCCATCACCCTGCCGCTGGGTTTCACCAGCGCCAAGGAGTACGCCGAGCTGGAGTGGCCCATCGACATCCTGCTGGCGGTGGTATGGGTGGCCTACGCCCTGGTGTTCTTCGTCACCATCGGCCGTCGCCGCACCAGCCACATCTATGTGGCCAACTGGTTCTACGGCGCCTTCATCATCGCCGTGGCGCTGCTGCACATCGTCAACAGCGCGGCGGTGCCGATCTCGCTGACCAAGTCCTACTCCGCCTACAGCGGCGCCATCGACGCCATGGTGCAGTGGTGGTACGGCCATAACGCGGTGGGCTTCTTCCTGACCGCCGGCTTCCTGGGGATGATGTACTACTACGTGCCGATCCAGGCGCAGCGGCCGATCTATTCCTACCGGCTGTCCATCGTGCACTTCTGGGCGCTGATCGCCGTGTACATGTGGGCCGGCCCGCACCATCTGCACTATTCCAGCCTGCCCGACTGGGCCCAGTCGGTGGGCATGGTGTTCTCGCTGGTGCTGCTGGCGCCCAGCTGGGGCGGCATGATCAACGGCATCATGACCCTGTCCGGCGCCTGGCACAAACTGCGCACCGACCCGATCATCCGCTTCCTGATCGTGGCCCTGTCGTTCTACGGCATGAGCACCTTCGAGGGGCCGCTGATGTCGATCAAGACGGTCAACGCGCTCAGCCACAACACCGACTGGACCATCGGCCACGTGCACTCCGGTGCCCTCGGCTGGGTGGCGATGATCACCATGGGTTCCGTCTACGTGATGGTGCCGCGCCTGTTCAACCGTCAGCGCATGTACTCGGTGCGCTGGATCAACACCCATTTCTGGCTCTCCACCATCGGCACGGTGCTCTACATCGCCGCCATGTGGGTGTCCGGCATCATGCAGGGCCTGATGTGGCGGGCGGTCAATGACGACGGCACCCTCACCTACAACTTCGTGCAGGAGCTGTCCGAGCGGCAACCGTTCTACATCGTGCGCTTGATCGGCGGGGTGATCTTCCTGGCCGGCATGATCCTGATGGCGGTGAACGTCTGGAAGACCATTCGCGGTACGCGCAGCGACGAAGGCGAACTCAATCTGGTCGGGGCGGAGGCGTAAACATGGCCAACTATCATTCGGTAATCGAAAAGAATGTGAGCCTGATGATCGTGCTCACCCTGGTGGCGGTCAGCTTCGGCGGTCTGGCGGAAATCGTGCCGCTGTTCTGGCAGAAGGCGACCACCGAGCCGATGGCTACCCTGCGCCCCTACACGGCGCTGGAAATGGCCGGCCGTGACGTTTACATCCGCGAAGGCTGCCACGTGTGTCACACCCAGATGGTGCGGCCGCTGCGCGCCGAGACCGAGCGCTTCGGCCCCTACAGCGTGGCCGGCGAGGATGTCTGGGAGCACCCCTTCTTGTGGGGCTCCAAGCGCACCGGGCCGGACCTGGACCGGGTCGGTCTGCGGCCGATCACCGAGCAGTGGCACCGCGAGCACCTGCGTGATCCGCGCCAGGTGGTGCCCGAGTCCAACATGCCCGCCTACCCGTGGCTGGCGGAAAACACCGTGGACTGGTCGCACATGGAACGCACCCTGAAGGTGTTCAAGAACCAGTTCGGCGTGCCCTACACCGATGAGGACATCGCCGAGCAGATGCAGAAAGTTAATGGCGAATGGGCCGATGCCACCGAAGAAGACGCGGTGGTCGCCTATCTGCTGTCTCTGGGCCAGGCCCGGCGGGAGGAACGCTGATGAACTACCACGCCTTACTGACGGTGATTTTCTTTGTCGCCTTCCTGGCCCTGGTGGCCTGGGTTTACCGCCCCTCGCGCAAGCGGGACTACCAGCGTCTGGGCGAGATTCCCCTGAATACCGACCCGCTCGGCCCGACCTCCCGGGGCGAGCCTGACCACCGCGAGGGAGATCACTGATGAGCCAGTTCTGGAGCGTTTACATCATCGCCATCGTGGTGCTCAACCTGGCGGGTTGCGCCATCCTGCTGCTGGTTAACCTGAAGATGTCGCCGGAGGAAGCGAAAAACGAAACCACCGGCCACAGCTTCGACGGTATCCAGGAGCGTAACCAGCCGCTGCCGCGCTGGTGGCTGTTCCTGTTCGTGGGCACCCTGATCTTCTCGGTGATCTACCTGGTGCTGTACCCGGGGCTTGGCCGGTTCGGCGGCCTGCTCAACTGGAGCAGCGTGACCCAGTGGGAAGAGGAAGTGGCACTGGTGGAGAAAAAAGCCGGACCGCTGTTCGAGCAGTTCTCCAAGGTGCCGGTGGAAGAACTCTACCAGTACCCGGAAGCCCGCGACGTGGGTGGCCGCCTGTTCGCCAACAACTGCGCCATCTGCCACGGCTCCGACGCCCGTGGCGCCAAGGGCTACCCGAACCTGGCCGACCATGACTGGCTGTACGGCGGCAGCGCCGATGCCATCCTCACCAGCATCACCCAGGGCCGCAACGGCATGATGCCGCCCATGGCCGCCGCCATCGGTGGCACCGACGAGGCGGTGCGGGACATGGCCCTGTACGTGCAGAGCCTGAGCCGTCCGGACATGACCAAGGATGCGCAAGTGGCCGCCGCGGTGGCGCGGGCCAAGCCCAAGTTCGCCGTCTGCGCCGCCTGCCACGGCCAGGATGCCACCGGCAACCAGGCCCTGGGCGCGCCCAACCTGACCGACGGCATCTGGCTGCACGGCGCCCGGCTGGAGGACATCGAAACCACCATCCGTGAGGGCCGCAACAGCCATATGCCCAAGCATGAGGGCGTGTTGTCCAAGCAACGGCTGCACGTACTCGCCGCCTACGTCTACGGTCTGTCGCAAGACCAACAGGAGTAACCCATGAACGCAGGGCGCCGCATACCGGTGGAACAATCCCACCCCGAAGCCAACGGGCTGTACGCCAAACGGCAGCGCATCCAGATCAAGGATGTGAAAGGGCACTACCAGCGTCTGCGCGACGCCAGTGTGCGGGTGGTGGTGGTGCTCTACCTGGTGCTCCCCTGGCTTACCTGGAACGGCCGGCAGGCGATTCTGTTCAACCTGCCGGACCGCCGTTTCAACATTTTCGGCATTACTTTCTGGCCCCAGGATTTTCTGTTCCTGGCCTGGGCACTGATCATCTCCGCCCTGGCCCTGTTTTTCGTCACCGTGTTCGCCGGCCGGGTGTACTGCGGCTATGTCTGCCCGCAGACCGCCTGGACCCGCTGGTTCATGGCCATCGAACAGTTCTTCGAAGGCGACCGCCATCAGCGCATCAAGCTGGACAAGGCACCGCTGCGGCTCGGCAAGGTGGCGCGCCGGACCGGCAAGCATGTCTCCTGGCTGGTGCTGGCGCTGGCCACCGGCCTCACCTTCGTCGGCTATTTCTCACCGATCCGCGAGCTGGTGCCTGACTTCTTCACCGGTCAGGTGGGCGGCTGGGGGCTGTTCTGGATCGGCTTCTTTACCTTCGCCACCTACGGCAACGCCGGTTTCATGCGCGAGCAGGTGTGCCTGTACATGTGCCCCTACGCGCGCTTTCAGAGCGTTATGTTCGACCGCGACACCCTGATCGTCAGCTACGACCAGGCCCGGGGCGAACCGCGCCGGCGCGGTGCCCGCAAGCACAGCGAGGAGCCCGCCGGCGACTGCGTGGACTGCGCCCTGTGCGTGCAGGTCTGCCCCACCGGCATCGATATCCGCGACGGCCTGCAGTACGAGTGCGTCACCTGCGCCGCCTGCGTGGACGCCTGTGATCAGGTGATGGAACGGATCGGCCGGCCCAAGGGCCTGATCCGCTACACCACCGAGAACGCCCTTGACGGTCGCCAAACCCATCTGCTGCGCCCACGGCTGCTGGCCTATGGGGCGGTGATCCTGGTGTTGATCGGCCTGTTCGCCGGCAGCCTGGTAACCCGGGTGCCGCTGCAGGTGGATGTGCTGCGCGACCGCAACCAGCTGTACCGGGTCACCGGCAGCGGCACCATCGAGAACAGCTACCGGCTGGAGATCCTCAACAAGGACCAGAGCCCGCACAGCTACCAGCTGAGCCTGGAAGCCCCCGCCGGCCTGACCCTGGTGAACGCTCCCCGCCGCTTCACCCTGAGTGCCGGCGAGCACCGCAGCCTGCCGGTGACGGTGAGCGCCGATCCCTACGCCGGCGCGGTGGAATCCGCCGACATCCGTTTCCGTGTGCGCGCCGTTCAGGGCGCCGACGCGGAGGCCCCCGATATGGAGATGGCCCATGAATCCCGCTTTATCGCCCCCCGCTCCTGAGGCGCCCTGGTACCGCCACCCGCTGGTGTGGCTGGTGATCGCCCTGCCCGCCTCGGCCATCATTGGCGGGCTGGTGACCCTGGCCATCGCCATCACCTACGCGGACAGCACCGTGGACGACAACTGGTACCGCGACGGCAAGGCCATCAACCGCTCCCTGGAAGCGGAGAACCGGGCCGCCCGCCTGGGGCTGAGCGCCGCCCTGGACCAGGACGGCCGGGTACGGCTGAGCAGCCAGATCGCGGTGCCCTGGCCGGACCAGTTGGAGCTGAGCCTGCGCCACCCGGCGTTCGCCGACCGTGACCGCCACCTGCTGCTGCGCCATCTCGGCGACGGCCTCTATGCCGCCGACGACGCCCTGCCGGAGGCCGGCGAATGGAGCGTCACCCTGGCACCGCCCGGCGGCGCCTGGCGCCTCTATCACCGGCTGCGGCTGGGCCCGGACGGCGCTCAATTGGGCGCCATGGGGCCGCCCCGGTGACGATACTGTGCGCGCATTGCGGCGAGGTGGCACCCACCCCGCCGTTTCTGGCTCCAGGCGACGGCGGCGAACGCCCCGCCTGCTGCCCCGGCTGCGCCGCCGCCATGGCCCTGATCCACGATCTGGGCCTGGATGATTATTACCGCCTGCGTGGCGCCGACGGCGCCGCCGCCCCGGACCTGGAGGAGCGCGACCGCGCCCTGGCCCTGTTCGACGTTCCCGAGCTGCTGGCCGCCCACCGCCAACCGGACCCGGCCGGTGAACGCCTGACCCTGGCCCTGTCCGGGCTGACCTGCGCCGCCTGCTGCTGGCTGATCGAGAAAGCCGCCGGCGACATCCCCGGGGTGGTCTCGGTGCGCACCAATCTGGCCGCCATGACCCTGACCCTGACCTATCACCGCCCCGAGGTACCCCGGGCGGTGGCCGAACGGCTGCTCAAGCTGGGCTACGGCGTGACCCTGCCCGGTGACCCGGTCGCCGAGGCCGACCAGCGCCGCGAAGCCCGCCGCCTGCTCGGCCGTCTGGCCCTGGCGGGCCTTGGCGCCATGCAGGCCATGATGTATTCCGCCGCGCTCTACCTGGGCGTGCTGGACGGCGACGATGAGATCTACGCCTGGGTGTTCCGCATCGCCAGTTTCCTGGTCGCCACGCCGGTGGTGTTCTACGCCGGCTGGCCGTTCTTCCAGGGCGCCTGGCGCGGCCTGCGCGCCGGCCATCCGGGCATGGACCTGCCGGTGGCCCTGGCCCTGGGCCTGGCCTGGTCCGGCTCGCTGGTGAACATGGCCATGGGTGGCGGCCATGTGTATTTCGACTCCGCCGCCATGTTCGTGTTTTTCCTGCTGCTCAGCCGCTGGCTGGAACAGCGCCAGCGGCACCGGGTGCGTGCCACCTGGCGGCGCCTGGAGGACGCCCTGCCGCTGGTGGTACGGCGCCTGGACGGTGACGGCGAAACCTGGGTGGCGAGCCGCCAGGTGCGCGCCGGCGACCGTCTGTCGCTGAGCCAGGGCGAGGTGATTCCGGTGGATGGCGTGGTGGTGGAAGGCACCGCCCAGGTGGCGGAAAGCGCCCTCACCGGTGAACCCCTGCCGCGCCCGGCCGGCGCCGGCGACCTGCTGCACGCCGGCGCCCGGCTGGTGGAAGGCGCGCTGCTGCTGGACGCCGCCGCGCCGGCGGCCGATAGCCTGGTGGCACGCATCGGCGAGCAGGTGTCGCGGGCGCAAAGCGAACGGCTGCCGCTGGTGCGCGACTGGGGCCGGGTGGCGCCCCTGTTCACCCTGGCGGTGCTGGGCCTGGCGGCGATCACCCTGGCGCTGCACTGGTCCTCCGGCCCGGCGCTGGCGTTCGAACATACCCTGGCGGTACTGGTGGTGACCTGCCCCTGTGCCCTGGCCCTGGCGGTACCGCTGACCGTGTCCGCCACCCTGGGGGCGGCACTCAAGGACGGCGTGCTGGTGGCGTCACCGGCGCAATTGCTGGCCCTGGACCGGGTGCGAGGCGCCCTGTTCGACAAAACCGGCACCCTCACCGAGGGCCGCTTCGAGCTGGCCGGCAGCCGCACCCCGGACGGCGACCAGGACCCGGACCATCACCGCGACCTGCTGGCGGTGGCGGCGGCCCTGGAGCACGGCCACCCGCACCCGCTGGCGCGGGCCTTCGACGATCTGCCGGCGGCCCACCTGAGCGAAGTGCGGGTGCTCACCGGCGGCGCCAGCGGCCGCCAGCAGGGGCGGCTGTGGGAAATTGGCCCGGCGCCCGGCGACGCCGCCGCCCCCGCCGGCACCTCGGCGCTGCTGCTGCGCGAGGACGGCGTGCCCCGGCTGTTGCTGTTCCTGCGCGACCGCACCCGGCCGGAGGCGGCGCCGCTGCTGGAGGCCTGGCGCCAGCGCGGCTGGCAGCTGCGCCTGGCCAGCGGCGATGGCGAGGCGGCGGTGGCGGCCCTGGCCGGCAAGCTGGGGCTGGACCAGTACCGGGCGCGCTGCACCCCGGAGCAGAAAGTGGACTGGCTGCGCGCGCTGCAACGGGACGAAGGCCCCCAGGTGATGGTCGGCGACGGCATCAACGACGCGCCGGCGCTGTTGGAAGCATCGGTGTCCGTGGCCACCGCCAATTCCACCAGCCTGGCCCGCCGGGCCGCCGGCCTTTACCTGCTGCGCGCCGACCTGACGCCGCTCACCCGGCTGCCACGGCTGGCCCGCAAGGCGCGCAACCGCATCAACCAGAACCTGACCTGGGCGCTGGGCTACAACCTGCTGGCGGTGCCCCTGGCCATGGCCGGCTGGGTACCGCCCTGGGCGGCGGCTCTGGGCATGTCGGCCAGTTCCCTGATCGTTACCTTCAACGCGGCGAGGTTGTCCCGATGGCCATCATCATTCTGCTGATTCCCCTGGCGCTGCTGTTCCTGGGCCTGGCCCTGTGGGCGCTGTTCTGGGCCATCCGCCGGGGCCAGTTCGAGGACCTGGACCACGAAGCCTGGCGGGTGGTGTTCGAGGACCGGGACCATGATTGACGCCCTGCCGACGCTGCAAACCGTGCTGCCCCTGGTGATGGGGGCGCTGATGCTGGCCCTGGGCGGGCTGCTGCACTGCGCCGGCATGTGCGGCGGCATCGGTGCCGCCCTGACCTTCGCCATTCCCGCCCAACGCCGGGCCGGCGGCCGGCTGTGGTACTGGCAGGCCCTGTTCGGCGCCGGCCGGGTCAGCGCCTATATGATACTGGGGGCCCTGTCCGGTGCTCTGGGCGGGGCCCTGCTGGGCCGCCTGCCCGGCGGCGGGCCGGCCTGGCCGGCGCTGTTCTCGGCCCTGCTGATGGGCCTGCTGGCCTGGCATTTTCTTGGCCACGGCGCCCTGCTGCGCCGGCTGGAACGGCCCGGCGCGCGGCTGTGGCGGCGGCTCAAGCCGCTGTCCGACCGGCTGCTGCCGGTGGACCGCAGCTACAAGGCGCTGGCCCTGGGCGCGCTCTGGGGCCTGCTGCCCTGCGGCCTGGTGTACTCCGCCCTGCTGCTGGCCGCCACCACCGGCCACCCCGCCGCCGGCGCCCTGGTGATGCTGACCTTCGGTCTGGTCACGGTGGCGCCGGTGGCACTGGCCGGCGTGGCCGGCGGCCGGCTGGCCGGGGATGGCGGTCGCCGGCGGCGCTGGGCCGGCGCCGCCAGCCTGGGTCTGGCGGTGTGGTTCCTGGTACAGGGCCTGTGGGGCGGCCACGGCGCCCTGCCGCTGCCGTTCTGCTGAGCGCGGCGCGGTTGACCTGTATCAAGGTGGCCGCGAGCGGCCCTGGCATGATGGCGCCTGTACCTGACCTGGAGCTTTGCCATGACCCTCTGGAACCCGGATCTGATTCGCCGCTTCGGCGGGCCCGGGGCCCGCTATACCTCCTATCCACCGGCCACACAGTTTCACGAGGAGATACGGCCCGCCCAGGTGGCCGACGCGGTGGAGGCCGGTAATCGGCAACACCGTGATCTGTCCATTTACTGCCACATCCCGTTCTGCGCCACGGTGTGCTACTACTGTGCCTGCAACCGCATTGTCACCGGCAACCGCCAGCGGGCCGCGGAGTACCTGTCCTATCTGAAGACCGAACTGCGCGCCAAGGCGGCGCTGGTCGATCCGCAGCGGCCGGTGGTGCAGATGCACTGGGGTGGCGGTACCCCCACCTTCCTCAATGACGCGCAGATCACCGAGCTGGTCTATGACCTGGCTCGCTACTTCCGTCTGCTGGAGGATGACCGGGGCGATTACGCCATGGAGATCGATCCACGCACCGTGGACCGCTCCCGCCTGGGCCTGATCAGGGGCCTGGGTTTCAACCGGCTCAGTCTCGGCGTGCAGGACCTGGACCCTCGCGTGCAGCAGGCGGTCAACCGGGTCCAACCCCTGGACATGATCCGCCGGGTGTTCGAGGACGCCGCCGATTTCGGCTTCCATTCCCTTAACGCGGACATGATCTACGGGCTGCCCTGGCAGAGCGAGTCGAGCCTGGCGCGCTCCCTGGAACAGCTGGTCGAACTGCGTCCTGGGCGCATTTCCCTGTACAACTACGCGCACCTGCCGGCGCGTTTCAAGGTTCAGCGACAAATCGCCGAGCGCACCCTGCCCAGCCCGTCGGAGAAACTGGCGATGCAGCTGCGTGCCGGCGAATTGTTGCAGCAGGCCGGTTACGACCTGATCGGCATGGACCACTTCGCCCTGCCGGACGATGAAATGGCGGTGGCCCGCCGCGAAGGCCGCCTGCACCGCAACTTCCAGGGCTACACCCTGCACGGCGACGCCGATTTGATCGGCTTCGGCGTCAGCTCGATCAGCGATCTGGGCAATCTCTACACCCAGGCGCCGAAACGGCTGGAAGACTGGCAGCAGGAGGTGATGGCCGGCCACTGGCCGCTGGAGCGCGGCTACCGTCTGAACCGGGACGACGAACTTCGCCGCTCGGTGATCATGGGCCTGCTGTGCGACCTGCGGCTGGACCTGGCCGCCTTCCGCGAGCGCTGGGAAGTGGACTTCACCGATTATTTCGCCGACGCCCTGGAAGCCCTGGGTGAATTCGAAAGCCTGGGTCTGCTCACCATGGAAGGCAGCCAGCTGGTGATCACCGACGCCGGGCGTCTGGTGGCGCGGGCTCTGGTGCAGCCGTTCGACCGATTCACCGCAAACGCCCAGGGGGAGCGTTTCAGCCGGATTATTTAAGGACGTTTCGCTTTTTTTGCGGCGTCCGCCCTTGTTCAGCCAATAAGGCCTTTTATAATGACTTACGCAGCTACTTTGATACGCAGCCAAGATGAAGGGGTCCACATGCCTAGGACGGTATCCTGTAACGATTGCAGCCTGAGCCCCATCTGTCTCCCACTGGCGGTGGCACCCGCCCAGCTCGACCAGCTTGATCAGATTATCCAGCGTGGCCGGCCGCTTAAGCGTGGCGAGCATCTTTTCCGCGCCGCCGATGGCTTCAATTCGGTGTACGCGGTGCGCTCCGGCGCGCTTAAAACCTATGTGTTGTCCGACGAGGGCGAGGAGCAGGTCACCGGCTTCTATCTGCCCGGTGAAATCCTCGGCATGGACGGCATCAGCACCGCCCGCCACCTGTCCAACGCCAAGGCCCTGGAAACTTCCACCGTGTGTGAGATTCCGTTCCAGCGCCTGGAAGATTTGTCCCAGAAAATCCCCACCCTGCAGCACCATTTCTTCGGCCTGATGAGCAAGGAAATCCGTGCCGACCGGGAACTGCACATGCTGCTCAGCAAGAAAAGCGCCGATGACCGGGTGGCATCACTGCTGCTGTCCCTGGCGGCACGCCAGCAGCGCCGTGGCCTGAGCAACAAGCGTTTCCGCCTGCCCATGTCGCGCTATGACATCGCCAACTACCTGGGTCTGGCGGTGGAAACCGTGAGCCGCATTTTCACCCGCTTCCAGCAGCAGAAAATGCTGTGGGTGGACGGCCGTGAGGTGGAGATTCTGGATCGTCCGGCACTGTGCGGCAGCACTGGCCTGCATCCGGTGGAAAACGCCTGAGGCCACCCCGCCGCCGGGATTGAGCGTGCCTTGGGCACATCCGCGTCTTCAACGAGGACCCGCAGTATGAACGCCAACAACGGTATTCTGGTTTTTCTCGACCGTGATCTGAAAGCGCCCCAGCCGGCCCTGGAAAAAGCCATGCGGCTGGCCCGGGCCGCAGGCCTGCCGCTGACGGTGGCGGTGAACAGCGACTCCTCGGCCATGCGCCGGGCGGTGGGTTTCGACGAGCAGCGCCAGCAAAACGCGGAGCGCCAGATCGCCCGGGCCTGGGAAAAACGCATCGACGATCTGGTCGGCGAGACCAAGGTGGAAAAACGGGTGGGCGCCCATCGGGACGCGGAAACCGCCCTGCGCGAGACGGTGCTGGAGTGCAAGCCTTCGCTGATCGTGGTGCACACCAGTGAGGAAGGCACCCTGAAACGGCACCTGTTCACCCCCCGTGACTGGCTGCTGATCCGCCATGCCCCCTGCGCGGTGCTGTGCGTGCACTCGCCGGCCTGGAGCGACCCGCCGCGCATCACCGCCGCGGTGGAACCGGAAGAACAGCCCGGCGGCCTGGACGCGGCGGTAATCCATCAGGCGCGCTACTGGAGCGAACAGCTGCACGGCGAACTGGAAGCCGTGCATGTGCTGGAGCACCCGGACGAAAGCCTGCTGCTGGTGGCCGGCGAAGCACTGCCGGAGTACGCCGCCAGCGCCAACAGCATCCGCGACTACCACGCCAAGGCGCTGGCCGAGTTCGCCCGGCGCGAGAACCTGCCGGACCAGAACACCACCCTGCTGGAAGGTCCGGTCACCCGCACCCTGGTGGATTACTGCGAGGAAGAAGGCTGTGACCTGCTGGTGGTGGGCACGGTGCGCCGCAACACCGTGGAACGGCTGCTGTTGGGCGCCACCGCCGAATCCCTGCTGACCCGTACCGGCAACGATGTACTGGTGGTTAAACCGGAGGATTTCGAAAGCGACTGGACCTGACCGCCGCCCTTTTACCGCTTTTAGCAATCCCCGCGAGGCCCGTCATGACGGGCCTCGCGCCGTTTCGGGGCGGACCCGCCGGCCCGCCGTCGGTTGCGCTGACCGGAGTCGCCCTTAGGGTGGGCGCGGAATATCGACTAGTTTCCGCAACCACCAGGAGGACATGGACGTGGACGACACCGATCTCGGTACCCTGGACGGCGCCACCCTCACCCGCCTGTTTGAAAACGGCAAGGCCTCGCCCCTGGAAGCCGCCCGGGCGGCCCTGGAGCGCATCGATCGATTCAATGACCAGGTCAATGCTTACACTTACGTGGACCGGGAAGGCGCCGAACAGGCCGCCCGTGCCTCCGCCCGCCGCTGGGGCCAGGGCAAACCGCTGAGCGCCATCGACGGGCTGCCGGTGTCGCTCAAGGACCTCACCGAAGTGGCCGGCATGCCCGCCCGGGAAGGCTCACTGACGGTACCCGGCGACCTGTGCGACCAGGATGCGCCGCCGGCGCGCAAGCTGCGCGAGGCCGGCGCGGTGCTGCTGGGCAAAACCAACACGCCGGAATTCGGCTGGAAAGCGGTCACCGACAACCGGGTCTACGGCACCACCCTGAACCCCTGGGACACCAGCCTGACCCCGGGCGGCTCCTCCGGTGGCGCGGCGGTGGCGGCGGCGCTGAATATGGGCGTGCTGCATCAGGGTGGCGACTCCGGCGGTTCCATCCGCATTCCCGCCAGCTTCACCGGTGTGTTCGGCTTCAAGCCCACCTTCGGCTGGACGCCCCAGTGGCCGCCGGCCAAGGCCCCCACCCTGTCGCACATCGGCCCGCTCACCCGCACCGTCGGCGACGCGGTGAGCATGCTCAATGTGATCGGCCGCTATGACTACCGGGACCCCTATGCCACCCGGGGCCAGCCGCGGGACTGGGGCGCCGAGCTGGGCGACGACCTGGACGGTCTGACCATCGCCTACTCGCCGGATCTGGGCTACGCCCGGGTCGATCCGGAGATCGCCGGGCGGGTGCGCGACGCGGTACGCCGGCTGGAGGAGCTGGGTGCCCGGGTGGAGGAAGTGCACCCCGGGTTCGAATCGCCCCTGGAGACCTTTCGCATTCTCTGGTTCACCGCCTCCCAGCAGATTCTCGCCAGCAGCGACGCCAGCGAGCAGCAACGGCTGGACCCGGGCCTGGTGGCGGACGGCAAACGGGCGGAAAAGTGCACCGCGCTGGACTATTTCCGGGCCCTGGCCGACCGGGCCGCGCTCACCGAGAGCATGGAGCACTTCACCGAGCGCTACGACCTGCTGGTGACGCCCACGGTGCCCATCGAGCCGTTCCAGGCCAATCACAATGTGCCGCCGGATGGTGAACTGACCGACTGGGAACAATGGACGCCGTTTTCCTACCCGTTCAATTTGACCCAGCAGCCGGCCGCCTCGGTGCCCTGTGGTGTCACCGACGCGGGCTTGCCGGTGGGCATGCAGATCGTGTCCGGCCGCTATCAGGACCCGAAGGTGCTGCGCGCCTGCCACGCCTACATGAACGCCTTCCCGGCGCGCTTTCCCAGTGTGCCGGACCCGGCCCAGTACGCCTGATGGAAAGTACGCTTGATTCACATTAGCCCTGACAAGGAGACCAGGATGATCGTCAGAGACCGTAAGGACGCCAAGAATTCGCAAGTGGACGAAGAGAAATTCGTCAGCCGCCGTTACACCCTGCGCGCCGACGGCATGGGGCATTCGGTGCACGAAACCTACATCAAGCCGGGCCAGTCGCTGCACATGTGGTACCGCAACCACAAGGAAACGGTGATCTGCATGGAAGGCGAAGGCCGCATCGAGGACCTCACCGAGGGCGGCAGCTGGGACCTGAAGCCCGGCGTGCTCTATGCCCTGGACAAGAACCAGAAGCACATCCTCAGCAGCGAGGAAGGCATGACCGTGCTGTGTGTGTTCTCACCGTCCCTGGTGGGTCCGGAGGACCACGACGAACGGGGCAGTTACCCGTTCTACGACGACGATGGCAGCATCGTGCAACACTGACCGGCAACCTCGGCGCCGCCCTCGGGCGGCGCTGGCCGCTACTGTTCCGGGCGCCGGAACACCGGCCGGGTATCGGTGGACGCCTCCTTGTCATAGCGATAACCCGCCTCGCGGAATTTTTTCAGGTCCGCAGGCTTTTCCACCCGGTTTTGCAGTATCCACGCCGCCATCAGCCCCCGCGCCTTCTTGGCGTAGAAGCTGATCACCTTGTACTTGCCATTCTTCTCATCCTGGAACACCGGCTCGATCACCGGGCCCGGCAGCCGTTTCGGGTGCACGGATTTGAAATACTCGTTGGACGCCAGGTTGATCAGCACCTCGGTGTCCGCCGCTTTCATGTCGCTGGCCAGCTGGTCGGTGATGGTCTCGCCCCAGAACTGGTACAGGTCCTTGCCGCGCTCGTTGTCCAGCCGGGTGCCCATTTCCAGGCGGTAGGGCTGCATCAGATCCAGCGGCCGCAGCAGTCCGTACAGGCCGCTGAGAATGCGCAGCCGTTGCTGCGCCGCCTTCAGGTCATCGCCGTCGAAGCGGGACACATCCAGGCCGGTATAGACATCGCCCTTGAACGCGAACAGCGCCGGCCGGGCGTTGTTCTTGTCGAACGGCCGCGACCACTGGGCGAACCGTTCCGCGTTGAGATGGGCGATCTTGTCGCTGACCTTCATCAGCCCGGCGATGTCGGCGGGGGACAGGGCCCGGGCCCGCTCCACCAGTACTTCGCTGTCCTCCAGCAGGCGCGGCTGGGTGGCGCGCACGGCGGGCAGCGGCGTTTCGTAATCCAGGGTTTTCGCCGGTGAAACAACGATCAGCATGTGTGTTCTCCTTTACATGACGCGACAGTGATTATAAGAAGAGCGCAGTGAGAAGAAAGCTATCGGCCCGATTGCCTTGCCATGATGGTGGTGCCGGGCCGCCACCGGGGAGTTCCGAAAAACATGCGTTTCCTGCTGATTGTGACCGTGTCCGTGGCGGTGGTGATACTGCTCTGGGGCAGCTGGCAAGCGGGCCGGCGGCCTTTTTACCTGGCCCTGGCCGGGGTGGTGGTGTCCGGCACCCTGTTCGCCTTCGCCACCCTGTTCACCGAACAGGAAAGGCGCGTGCCGGCGGCACCGGAGAGCGTGATCGCCAACGTGCAGTCGGTGCACGGCACCGAAACCACCTACCGGCTCACCGGCGACATCGCCAACCAGGGTGAATTTCCGGTGGCGCGGGTGCAACTGGTGGCCGAGGCCCTGCATTGCCCGCCGGCGAAGACCTGCGAAGTGCTCTACCAGGCGCCGCAAACGGTCTCCATGCATATTCCGCCCGGCGGCCGCTACCCGCTCAATCTGTCGGTGCCCCGCCCCGCTCCCGATATCCAGGCCCAGCGCTGGCGTCTGCGGGTGCTGAGCGTGGAAGTCTACGGCCACTAGCCGCCCACCGTGCAAGGGGCTGGCCAAGGCAAATCGAACGGTTCACAATGCCGGCCTTCCCACGCACAGCAGCGGGTAGGAGAGATCATGGCAGCGCTCATTCCTGGCCAAGCCACCCCCATCGGCCCCCACGCCTGGCGGGTGCTTGGCCGCAATCCGGGAATGATGACCGGGCCCGGCACCAACAGTTATCTGGTCGGTGACCGGACCCTCACGGTGATCGACCCGGGTCCGGTGGACCAGGAGCACACCCGTGCCCTGGTCGATGCCGCCGGCGCCCTGGGTAAACCCATCGAACAGATCCTGGTTACCCATACCCACCGCGACCATTCGCCGGGCGCGGCCACCCTGGCCCGGGCCACCGGCGCCACCCTGCTCGGGCCGGACACACCGGACGACGGTCTGCAGGACGAAAGCTGGGCACCGCAACGGCGGTTACGCCATGGCGAAGTACTGGATTGCGGCGGCGTGGAGGTGGAAGTGATCGCCACCCCCGGCCATGTGGGCAACCATCTTTGTTACCTGATGACCGAGCAGGCCCTGCTGTTCACCGGCGACCATCTGATCCAGGGTTCCACCGTGGTGATCGCCCCGCCCTCCGGCTCCATGGCCGCCTACATGAGTTCCCTGGCGCTGCTGCGCGACTACCGCATCGACACCATGGCCCCGGGCCACGGCGACCTGATCGTCGACCCCATGGCCACCGTGGACAAAACCCTGGCCCACCGCCGCGAACGGGAAAAGAAGGTGTTCAACGCCCTGGACGACGACCCGGTGACGGTGCAGGAACTGGTCACCCGGGTCTACGCCGACGTACCGGATTTCCTCCACGGCGTGGCCTGCCTGTCGCTGGAAGCGCATTTGATCAAGCTCCGCGACGAAGGCCGGGTCAGCCACGAACAGGGTAAATGGTCGGTTTGAAGGGCAGTTGAAAGTTACAAGTTCAAAGTTAAAAGGGCGGCTTCAGATCACCGCCGTGCCCCTTTCAACTTTTAACTTTTAACTTTCAACTCTCTTCTACAACCACCCCTTCCGCTTGAAATACCAATACGGCGCAATCCCCGACAACACCATCAAACCCAACACCATCGGATAGCCAAACTCCCACTGCAACTCCGGCATTACCCGGAAGTTCATGCCGTAGATGCTGGCGATCATGGTCGGCGGCAGGAACACCACGGCGGCGATGGAGAAGATCTTGATGATCTGGTTCTGTTCGATGTTGATGAAGCCCTGGGTGGAGTCCATCAGGAAGTTGATCTTCTCGAACAGGAAGGTGGCGTGGGACATCAGCGTGTCCAGGTCATGCTGGATTTCCGAGCAGGTGCGGCGGCGGTCCTTGTCGGCGCGCACGTAACGCTGAATAAAGGAAATGGAACGCTGGGTGTCCATCAGGCAAAGGCGCACCTTGCCGTTGCTGTCCTCCAGGTGGGCCAGCTTTTCGATGCCGTCCTCCAGTGCCGCTTCCTCATCCTCCAGCACCAGATAGCTGACATCCTCCAGGTCCCGGTGGATGTCTTCCAGGGTATCCGCCAGGTTCTCGGTTTTCTGTTCGAGAATATTGAGCAGGATATCCAGCGGTTCCTGCACCCGCACCCAGCCGCGCCGCACCCGCAGGCGCATCAGCCGGAAATCCGGCAGGCGGGAGTCACGGAAGGTGAGCAGGCGGCCGGGTTGCAGCACGAAGGCCACGGTGGCGGTGCGATGGCGGCCTTCCGCCTGATAGACGAACAGGGAGTGAACGTGCAGGCCGTATTCGTCATGGAAGAAGCGGGCGGAAGCCTCGATTTCCTCCACGTCCTCGGAGGCCGGCAGCGCCTGGCGGAACAGGTGCTGCACCTGATGGCGCTCTTCGTCGGTGGCGTCCACCAGGTCGATCCAGCTGGCCTCGTCCGAGGTGGCGGGGGTCAGATCGGCCACATCACGCTCGCGCAGGACGCCGTTTTCAATGTCGTAGACGTGCAGCATGCTAGACTCCCGGATCGGTAAAGTAAGGTCGCCGCCGGCGACAGCGGTTAGATAGAGCAGCCCGTCATGAGTGTCAACTCCAGCCTAGCATGCCCGCCGACCTGGCCGACCCCCACGGAGCTGGGCCAAGGCGCCCGGTTGTGGCTTTTTTCCGGGGTTCTCGGCGATCACGCCGACGCCCTGTTCCACACGCTTTGTAACGAATTGCCCTGGGAGCGCCCCCGGGTGCGGGTGTTCGGCCGGCAGCACCCGGTGCCGCGCCTGACCTGCTGGCTGGCGGACCCCGGGGTGCGCTATCGCTACTCCGGCCTGGTCCACGAAGGCCGGGGCTGGCCCGAGGCGCTGACCACCCTGCGCCGCCGGCTGGGCGCCCTTACCGGCCGCGCCCCCAATGGCGTGCTCGCCAATCTCTACCGCGACGGCGACGATACCATGGGCTGGCACCGGGACAATGAACCGGAGCTGGGCCCGATGCCCTGGGTGCTCTCCTACAACCTGGGCGCGGCCCGGGACTTCGCCCTGCGCCGCCACGGCGAGCACCGCCAGTGTCGGGTGCTGACTTTACGCCACGATGACCTGCTGGTGATGTCGCCGCGGGTTCAGCACCACTTCGAGCATGCCCTGCCCCGCCGCCGCCGGGTCGACGCGCCCCGTTTGAATCTGACCTTCCGCGAGATTCAGGGGCTGGATCGCGGCTGAAGCCGCTCCTACAAAAGCGCTGCTGCTGTAGGAGCGGCTTCAGCCGCGATAGCGCTCAACCGAAAAACAGGTAACTGAAACCGATGGCGGCCAGCAGGCCGGCCAGGTCCGCGCCCAGGCCGCACCACAGCGCGTAACGCATATCGCGGATGCCGACACTGCCGAAATACACCGCCAATACATAGAAGGTGGTTTCCGTGGAACCCTGCATCACCGCCGCCATGCGCCCGGCCAGGGAATCCACCCCCTGAGTCTGCATCACATCAAGCATGGCCGCCCGGGCGCCGGAGCCGCTCAACGGTTTGAGAAGCGCCACCGGCAGCGCGTCCACGAAGCGGGTGTCCCAGCCCAGGGCGGCGGCGCCGTGGCGCACGCCGTCGAGAAACAGTTCCAGGGCGCCGCTGGCGCGCAGCATCGCAATGGCGGCGAGCATCGCCACCAGATAGGGGATCAGCTTCACCGCCAGGGTGAACCCTTCCTTGGCCCCCTCCACGAAACAATCGTAGCTGTCGATGCGGGCCCGCCAGGCGGCCCAGAAGAACACGGCGATCACCGCCAGCAGGATGCCGTTGCCGATCAGACCCGACAGCACCGCCCCCAGCTCCGGCGGCGACAAATACACCGCCAGGGCCAGCAACCCGAGCAGGCACAGCCAGCCGCCGGCCACCGCCAACAGCAGCGGGTCGCGCAGCGGGATGCGCTGGACCCGGGCGGTGAGCGCCACGCCCACGAAGGTGGATACGGTGGTGGCCATCAGCATCGGCAGGTACACCGCCGCCGGATCGGCGGCGCCCTGCTGGGCCCGGTACAAAAGCACGGTGACCGGCACCAGGGTCACCGAGGAGGTGTTCAGCACCAGGAACATGATCTGGCTGTCGGTGGCCCGGCGCGGCTCCGGATTATGCTGTTGCAGCGCCTCCATGGCCTTCAGCCCCAGGGGGGTGGCGGCATTGTCCAGGCCCAGCATATTGGCGGCCAGATTCATGGACACCGCGCCGCCGGCCCCCGGGTCCCGGCGCAGGGATGGCATCAGCCGTCCCAGCAGCGGCCGCACCGCGCCGGCCATGCGGTCCGCCAGACGGCTCTGCTCGGCGAGCCGGAACAGCCCGCTCCACAGCGCCAGCACGCCGATCAGACCCAGGCTGACCTCCACCGCCAGATCGGCGGCCTGCCACAGCGCCGTGACCACCCGCGACGGCGCCTCCAGGTCGCCGGTCAGCAGCTGCGCCAGGGCACCCAGGATGCCGATCAGAAAAAAGCCGGTGAATAAGCGGTGCACGGGGTCTCCGGTCCTCGGCCAGGCAAAGGGCACAGTATGTCGTGCCGCGCCGGCCTTGCCTATGGGGGCGGGGATGTGGTGTAAAGATGCTCCTCAGGCTCTTATACTGGGGCAAAATCTTTGATCCATTATAAAATCGAGTGTGCCGATGTTCGTATTTCGTAAGCTGTTTGGCGTGTTCCTGGCGGCCCTGCTGCTGGGGGGCGCTCTCAAGGTCGGCGGCGACCTCAAAGCCGGCCCGGAAGTGCAAGGCGCGCTCAAGCCCCAGGCCGTGCACCGGGAAGCCGCGGAGGAGATCGTCGATCGGCTGGACCTGCATTACAGCCGGCTGAGCTTCGACGACGCCCTGTCCGAGCGGGTGCTGGAACAGTATCTCAAGGATCTGGACCCCAACCGCCTGTACTTCACCCGCCAGGACATCGACGACTTCCAGGTCTACCGGGACAAGTTGGATGACCAGCTGGAGGACGGCGAGCTGGAAGCCGGCTACACCATCTTCAACCGCTTCCAGACCCGTCTGGAGGCGAGCCTCACCGAAATCCTCGCCGACATCAAGGGTGGTTTCGAGGACTGGAATTTCGACGGCGACGAAGAGGTGCTGGTGGACCGTGGCGAAGCCCCCTGGGCCGCCGACGATGAAGCCCTGGACGCGATCTGGCGCCGCCAGTTGAAAAACGCGGTGCTGTCCATGCGCCTGAACGGCACCGAGGACGCGGCCATCCAGGAACGCCTCTCCAATCGCTACGAGAGCCAGCTCAACCGGGTGCGCCAGAACACCTCCGAGGACGTGTTCCAGACCTACATGAATGCCCTGGCCCAGTCCTTCGACCCGCACACCAATTACTTCACGCCGCACAACTCGGAAAACTTCGACATCAGCATGAGCCGCTCCCTGGAAGGCATCGGCGCGGTGCTGCAGTACGAGGACGGTTACACCAAGGTGGTGCGGCTGGTGCCCGGCGGCCCCGCCGCCAAGCAGGGCCGCCTCAAGCCCGCCGACCGCATCGTGGCGGTGGGCCAGGACGACGACGATCTGGTCAATGTGATCGGCATGCGGCTGGACGAAGTGGTGGACATGATCCGCGGGCCCAAGGGCTCCAATGTGCAGCTGGAGGTGATTCCCGCCGGCAGCGCCAGCGAGCACGACACCCGCACCGTGACCATCACCCGTAATAAGGTGGTGCTCGAGGAGCAGGCCGCCAAGAAGGAAGTGATCGAATTCGACCACGACGGCGAAACCATGAAGCTGGGCATCATCGAGATCCCCGCCTTCTATATGGACTTCAACGCCTTCCACCGGGGCGACCCGAACTACACCAGCACTACCCGCGACGTGGCCAAGCTGCTGGTGGAGCTGCGTAAGGAAAACGTGGACGGCCTGGTCATCGACCTGCGCAATAACGGCGGCGGTTCCCTGCTGGAGGTGAACAAGCTGGTCAGCCTGTTCATCAACCGGGGCCCCACCGTACAGGTGCGCGAAGCCGGCGGCCGGGTCAGCGTCGAGAACGACCAGTACCCGGGCATGCTCTATGCCGGGCCGCTGGCGGTGCTGGTCAACCGCTACAGCGCCTCGGCCTCGGAGATCTTCGCCGGCGCCATGCAGGACTATGGCCGCGCCCTGATCGTCGGGGATCAGACCTACGGCAAGGGCACCGTGCAGACCCTGCTGGATCTGAACCACGGCAAACTGAAGATGACCAACGCCAAGTTCTACCGGGTGTCCGGTTCCAGCAACCAGAACCTGGGCATCGTGCCGGACGTGAACATGCCGTCGCTGATCGACAAGGACCAGGTGGGCGAAAGCAGCCTGCCCAACGCCCTGCCCTGGGACGAAATCCAGCCGGCGGATTACGAGCGCTACCAGGACCTGATGCCGTTGCTGCCGGCCCTGCGCGAACGCCACGACAAGCGTATCCGCGACAACCCGGAGTTCCTCTACGTGGAGCACCTGCGTGATCTGGTGGCCGATGCCAACCAGCGCCACGAGCTGTCACTGAACGCGGAGCAGCGCAAGGCCTGGCAGGATCAGTACGACGAGAAGCGGCTGGCCATCGAGAACGCGCTGCGTAAATACCGGGGCGAGGAGCCGATCGCCAAGATGGAGGATCTGCGCAAGCTGGAAGAACAGCGTGCCCTGGACCCGGAGGCCGGCGAGGAGCCCATGAAGCAGGACCCCTACCTGCGCGAAACCGGCCACATCCTGGCGGACATGGTCGGCCTGCTGCGCGAGCAGCGGGTGGCCAGCGAGGGTTCCTAGCTCAGCGCCTTGAACCCCCAACGGGCCGGGTCCTTGCCCAGGCCCACCTTGAGGGTGCGCCGGCCGAGATCGTGATTGAAATCCTCCAGGCGCCGCTTGGCCGTTTCCGGCAGCAACCGCTGGCCCAGGCTGGCGGCGCCCAGGCCGGCCCGAACCAGGCGCACCGCCGCCGCCGACGACACCTTGCTGTGCAGCTTGAGATCGTCGGCCACCTCGTCGCCCACCAGAAACCGGCTGAACGCCAGCAACACATCGTAGGGCAGATGGAACGGCGGCTTGTTGGCCATGTCGCGCAGCAGCGACTTGGCCAGCATTTCGCTGTCGCCGGTGGGCTCATAGAGATGCGCCGTTAGCTGCATCGCCAGCACCTCCTGTTCCTCCACGCTGGTGGTCAGCAGCGCTTCGTCCACGCCCAGCAGGTAACCGGCATAGCGCCAGAAATAGTGCATCGCCCGGTGCTCCTCCACGCTGATATGCAGCCCCAGCCGTTTCAGGCCGCGCACCACCATGTAATCGAACTCCAGCACCGTGCCGGCCATGTCCTCCTGATTGATCGGCAGGTCATAGCGGGCCTGGTCCCAGTCGCCGCGCTCGGCCAGAAAGCGGCGTACCGCCGCGTGCAGCAGGCGCACCTCCATCAGGGTGCGGTGGCCCAGGCCGCCGGGGCGCAGGCCTTCCGGAGCGGCGATGTTATGCAGCATCTGGCCGGTTTCATAAATGCGCCGGGACACGTCCTTCTGCAGACGGCCGGTGGCCACCAGCACCTGGGACGGCTTGTTGTGGGCATAGCCCTCCACCAGGCTGGAACACATCAGCACCAGTCCCTGCAGGGCGCCGTGGCGGCGGTACATGCGCCGGCCCAGCTCCATGGCCTCGAAGTCCACCCAGCCGGGCACCGTGAAACAGTGGTCGAGAAAATCCTGGTACACCCCTCCCCGCTCGGCGGCACGGCGCTCCACCTCGTCGAGCAGGCCGGAGGGCCGTTGAAAGGGAATGTCGGTCAGGCAGCGGTCGGCCAGCGGGTCCTGGACCCGCCGCCAGGCCTGCAGGCGGTGGGGGGCGTAACGGTCAAACCAGATGTGTTCCACCGGTGTGCGGGGGCCGGCCCGGTGACGGGCCCGTTCGGCGGGGGTGGCCATGCGCTGCTCTCCTTGCGGGTACGCCTCAGAACCGGCGGGTTCTGTACACGCTAAGAGCCCGCCGTGGCCGGGTCAAGCCCCGGCTGTCGGCAAGGCCGTCAGCGGCCGCCCTCGCCGCGCGCCCACTGGGTCAGGGTGTCGGCCAGCCAGTCCGGGGCGTCCAGCGACAGGTCATGGCCGCCATCCCGGTGCACCGCCAGGGGCAGCCGCCAGGCCCGGGCCAGCACCTGGGAGCAGCGCGGATGCACCAGGCGATCCCCGGCGCCGTTGACGATCAGCACCGCCGGGCCGGCGGGCAGCGCCGCCGGCGCCCGGAAGCGGGCCGCCGCCCACAGCTGGCGCACGGTATTGAGCGCCGACACCGGCCGCAGGGCGTTCACGGTGGCGAAGCGCTCGGCAATCACGCCGCGCTCCTCGGCGCTCAGGTGATTGGTGGTGATCTCCAGAATCATCCGTTCCCGGGCTTCCCGGTCCCGGGCCAGCAGGCCCTGGAACACAATGCGCCCGTAATTGCGCGGCCGCAGCCGGCGCCAGAACGGGCTGAAGGGGGCGGCGCTGGAGTTGATCAGCGCGGCGGCGGTGATTTCCTCCGGGTGATGGCGCAGCCATTCCACCGCCACCATGCCGCCCAGGGACAGGGCCACCAGCCGCACCGGGCCTTCCACGCCCTGCTGGCGCAGGGTCTCGCGCAGGCACGCCACCATCCCCGCCACCCGGGTGGGGCTGGCCCGACGGTGCAGCGCCCCGTTGCCGGGCAGATCCACCGGCAGTACCCGGTGGCCGTTGCCGAGAGCGCCGGCCAGGCGCTCGGCGAAACCGTCCCAATGGGCCTGCTCACGGACCAGACCCCGCAGCAATACCCAGGTTGTCATACCGTCCGCCGACGGGCCGCTCGCGCCATTTCCCTGCATTGAAGTCGCTCACCTGTATAACTGGAACGCCCGGGCAAGATAGAATGCCAGGCGTTTGATGCCGTCCACCCGCGAGGCACTATGGCACGAAAAACCGTAAAACGGGTAAAAACGGGCTCCCTGGAGCGCCGCTTTTCCATGGCCCGCGCCGGCTTTCTGGCCGGCGCGCGCTACGCCACCACCAGCGCCGGCGGCCTGTTCAGCAGCGCCGACAAACGGGAAGCCCGGCGCCGGGAGAACCTGTCCGAGCGCGCCCGGGAACTGGTCGATGAGCTGGGCCGGCTGAAGGGATCGGTGGTCAAGATCGGGCAAATGATGGCCCTGTTCGGCGAGCACTTCCTGCCCGAGGAAGTCACCGCCGCGCTGCACACCCTGGAAAACAGCACCACCGCCCTGGAATGGTCCGCGGTGGAGAAACACCTGAAACAGCAGCTGGGCACCGTCAAGCTGCGTGATCTGGAGGTGGACCCGCAGCCCCTGGGCGCCGCCAGCCTGGCCCAGGTGCACCGGGCCCGGCGCAAAAGCGACGGCCGCGAGCTGGTGCTGAAGATCCAGTATCCCGGGGTGGCCAACGCCATCGATTCGGACATGCGCGCCCTGGTGCGGCTGCTGAAGCTGAGCCGGCTGGTGCCGATCACCGAGCAGTTCAATCAATGGCTGGACGAAGTACGGGCCATGCTCGGCCGCGAGGTGGACTACGATCTGGAAGCGCACACCACCCGGCACTTCCGTGAAATCCTCCGCGACGATCCCCGTTTCGTGGTGCCGGAGGTGTTCGCGGACTACTCCACCCACAATATTCTCTGCCTGTCCTACGAGGAAGGCGTGCACATCAGTGACCCCTCGGTCACCGAGCTGAGCCAGGAGCGTCGTAACTTCCTGGGCCGGGCGATCATGGAGCTGTGCTGCCGGGAGGTGTTCGAGTGGGACAAAATGCAAACCGATCCCAACTTCGGCAACTACCTCATGCGCGTGGACGAGAACGGCCGCGATCAGATCGTGCTGCTGGATTTCGGCGCCATCCGTGATTTCGACGACGAGGTGCTGGGGCCCGGCCGGGAGATGATCCGTGGCGCCTGGTACCACGACGGCGAGCGGCTGACCCGCGCCATGCGCGCGCTGGGCTTTCTTTCCGGTGACGTGCCGAAGCGGTTGCTGGACGATTTCGCCGCGCTCTGCTTCGAGGCCATCGAGGCACTGCAGGACCCGGAACGGTTCCCGCCGCCGCCGTCGGTGGTGAATGATCGTGGGGAGTATCTGTGGGGCGAGAGCGACCTGCCGAACCGGGTCATGAACCGGGCCAGCCGCACCGCTTTGTCGGTGCATTTCGACGTGCCGCCCAAGGAATTCATCTTTCTGTTCCGCAAGCTGCTCGGTGCTTACACCTTTTTACACGTGATCAAGGCGGAAGTGCGCGGAAACACCATTCTGGAGCCGTTCGTACACATGCGGGAGGATTCGGACCGGGCGATTGTCGAACAAAAAATGAACGAAAAACGGAAAAAAGGCTGATATTTCCGCTCAATTATTGACCGTTTGTCCAGTGGGTGGCCATTTCCTGTTTGCCAAGCTCGTCGCTCCACAATAAGGTTAGCACCCTGCTCAGCGGCCGGTTTGGATAAACCGGCCGTTTTTCGAGGTCCCCGGAAAATTCCCGGGACCGGTTTTAACGAACCATAAAATGGGGGTAACGCAGGTGATTATCGGTGTACCCAAGGAAATCTGCCCCGGCGAAGAGCGCGTCGCTTTGACGCCCGCCAACGTCGGCGCACTTTTGAAAAAGCAAGGCGTCGAGATTCTTATCGAACGAGGCGCCGGCGAGGCGGCGGGCTTCCAGGACGGCGATTACGAAGCCGCCGGTGCGAAGCTTGTCGACAGGGATCAGATCTTTTCCAACGCTCGGGCTATCCTGCAAGTGCAGACTCCGGGTAGCAATACGACCAACGGCGATAAAGACGTGGACAACCTGAAAGCCGATCAGTTCCTGATTGGCATGACGGATCCGCTGGCCAACCCGCAATTCGCCCAGACCCTGGCCGAACATAAGGTGACCGGCATCGCCCTGGAGCTGGTGCCGCGCATCACCCGGGCCCAGTCCATGGACGTGCTGTCTTCCATGGCCATGATCGCCGGCTACAAATGCGTGCTGCTGGCGGCCAACGCCTCGCACCGCATGTTCCCGATGAACATGACCGCCGCCGGTACCCTGAACGCCTCCCGGGTGTTCGTGATGGGCGCCGGTGTGGCCGGCCTGCAGGCCTGTGCCACCGCCAAGCGCCTGGGCGCCATCGTGGAAGCCTATGACGTTCGCCCGGCCGCCCGTGAACAGATTCTGTCGGTGGGTGCCAAGCCGGTGGAACTGGACCTGGACACCGGCGAAGCGGAAGGCTCCGGCGGTTACGCCAAGGCCCAGGGCGAGGATTTCCTCAAGCGTCAGCGCGAGCTGATGACCGAGGTGATCAAGGAAATGGACGTGGTGGTCACCACCGCCGCGGTACCCGGCGCCAAGAGCCCGATTCTGGTCACCGCCGACATGGTCAAGGCCATGAAGCCCGGCTCGGTGATTGTCGATCTGGCGGCGGAGCGCGGTGGCAACTGCGAGCTGACCCAGGCCGGCGAAACCGTGGTTGAGCATGGCGTCACCATCATCGGCCCCACCAACGTGCCCTCCTCCGTGGCTTTCCATGCCAGCCAGATGTTCGGCAAGAACATGGAAAACCTGCTCAAGCTGCTGCTCGACGACAACGGCGACCTGCAGCTGGACTTCGAGGACCAGATCGTGGCCGACACCGTGATCAGTCACGATGGCGACGTACCGCAGGCGCGCCTGCGCGAGATGCTGGGCCTGCCGGAACTGAAAAAAGCCGAACCGGAAGCCCCCGCCGAAGGCGGTGATTCCAACGGCGAGGAGGACAAGTAATGGACTTCGTATCACAGCTTACCCTCTTTGTGCTGGCCATCTTCCTCGGTGTGGAACTGATCACCAAGGTACCGCCGACCCTGCACACCCCCTTGATGTCCGGCTCCAACGCCATCTCCGGCATTACCCTGGTGGGCGCGCTGATCGCCGCCGGCTCCGACGCGGGTCTGTTGATCAACGTCCTCGGCTTTATCGCCGTGGTGCTGGCGACCATCAACGTGATTGGCGGCTTCATGGTCACCAATCGCATGCTCGCGATGTTCAAGAGGAAGTAACCCATGCAGATTTCCGATAACTGGATTGATATCGCCTATCTGATTTCGGCGGTTCTCTTCGTCCTCGGCATCAAGGGTCTGACCAAGCCGAAGACCGCCGTGCGCGGCAACCTGCTGGCGGCCGCCGGCATGGGCGTGGCCTGTGTGATCACCCTGCTGCACCGCGACATCGTTACCTACGAAATCATCATCGCCGGCGTCATCGTCGGCGGCGTGATCGGCGCCATCCTGGCCAAGAAAGTACAGATGACCGCCATGCCCCAGCTGGTGGCCCTGCTCAACGGCTTCGGTGGCGGCGCGTCCTTCGCGGTGGCGGCGGCGGAATTCTTCCGTGGCGGCCATCCGGACATGGTGGGCATCATCGCCACCGGCGCCGCGGTGCTGATTGGCGCGGTGACCCTGACCGGCTCCCTGGTGGCGTTCGCCAAGCTGCAGGAACTGATCGACGGCAAGCCCATGGGCTTCCCGGGCATGAAGGTGGTCAACGCCATCCTGCTGATCGGCTCCGTGCTGGCCATCGCCTATCTGGTCGCCAACCCCGGCACCCCCACGGTGTTCTGGGCGCTGGCCATCGCCGCCGCGGTCCTCGGCCTGCTGCTGGTGCTGCCCATCGGCGGCGCCGACATGCCGGTGGTGATCGCGCTGCTCAACTCCTACTCCGGTCTCGCCGCCTCCGCCGCCGGTTTCGTGATGGGCAACAGCGCCCTGATCGTCACCGGGTCCCTGGTGGGCGCCTCCGGCCTGATCCTTACGCAGATCATGTGTAAGGCCATGAACCGCTCCCTCACCAACGTGCTGTTCGGCGTGATGGCGGAAGCCGGCGAAGCCATGGATCAGGACGAGGTCTACGAAGGCAAGATCAAGTCCACCTCCGCCGAGGAAGTGGCCATGGTCCTGGAAACCGCCCAGCGGGTGGTGATCGTGCCCGGCTTCGGCCTGGCCATGGCCCAGGCCCAGCACGCGGTGCGCGACCTGGCCGACACCATGGAAGCCAATGGCACCGAGGTGGAGTACGCCATTCACCCGGTGGCGGGCCGTATGCCCGGTCACATGAACGTGCTGCTGGCGGAAGCGGAAGTGCCCTACGACAAGCTCAAGGACATGGACACCATCAATCCGACCTTCGAGCAAACCGACGTGGCCATCGTGCTCGGCGCCAACGACGTGACCAACCCGCTGGCCCGCGAGGACAAAGGCAGCCCGATTTACGGCATGCCGATCCTCAACGTGGACAAGGCCAGGACCGTGGTGGTGGTGAAGCGCTCGCTGAGCCCGGGCTTCGCCGGCCTGCCCAACCCGCTGTTCGCCAAGGACAACACCCTGATGTTGTTCGGCGACGGCAAGGGCGCCGTGGTGGACATCACCACCGCCCTCAAGGAAGGCTGATCCCCGCGATCCGCCAACCCGAAAAAAGCCCGGCCTCGCGCCGGGCTTTTTTTACCTCATCGCGCATCTATCCGGGACGCCGATCCCCGCGGCCCGAAAATGACTGTAGGAGCGGCTTCAGCCGCGATCCCCTCCGGCGCCATCTTAATCGCGACTAAAGTCGCTCCTACAAGCGCCCCTAGGAGCCCTGTAGGAGCGGCTTCAGCCGCGATCACCCGCCGTGCCATCTTCATCGCGACTGAAGTCGCTCCTACAAACACCCCTAGGAACCCTGTAGGAGCGGCTTTAGCCGCGATCACCAGCCGTGCCATCGTCATCGCGACTGAAGTCGCTCCTACAAGCACCCCTGCGGCGGGGTTATTGCAGGGCCCAGCGCTTCAGGGTCCGGTAGCCGCCGCCGTCCGGCGGGCTCTCCTGGAAGACCAGCTCCGTCACCGGCAAGTGCCAGGGGCCGGGCACGGGGGCGGCGCGGGTGGGTCCGGGCAGGCGGGCCAGGGTCACATGGGGCAGAAAGGCGCGCTCCTCCCCGGCCACCCCACTCTCCTCCAGACAGCGCCACAGGTTCCGGTGCAGGCCCATCAACGGCGGCGCCGGCTCGGCCCGGGCCGCCCAGATGCGCCCTTCCCGGTGGGGAAAGGGGCCGATTTCCGTGAGGGTCAGGTTGAAAGCGGGGGTGGCGGCGGCCAGGCCGGCCAGTGCCGGCCACAGCCGCCGCGCCCAATCCGGGTCGCGCTCGCCAAGAAACGCCAGGGTCAGATGCAGATCGGTGGCGGCGGACCGCCGGCCCTGGTCCGGCACGGCCTGTTGGCCCAGGGTGACGGCCAGCGCCGGGGGCACCGGGACAGCGATGAAACAGCGCATTCCGGGTGGTCCTCCAGGGTCCGATGATGGATGGTCAGGGCGGTGGCCCGGCGTTAGAATGCCGCACCCCAAGTTCGAGGTGTTTATGTGCGGAAAAGTAGGGTTCGTCAGCCTGGGCTGCCCCAAGGCCCTGGTCGATTCAGAGCGCATTCTTACCCAGCTGCGCACCGAAGGTTATCAGGTCACCGCCAGCTATGATGACGCCGACGTGGTGGTGGTCAATACCTGCGGTTTTATCGACGACGCCAAGGCCGAGTCCCTGGACGCCATCGGCGAAGCGCTGGCGGAAAACGGCAAGGTGATCGTCACCGGTTGCATGGGCGTGGAGGAGTCGGTGATCCGCCAGGCCCATCCGTCGGTGCTGGCGGTGACCGGCCCGCAGCAGTACGAGCAGGTGGTGGGCGCGGTGCACCAGGTGGTGCCACCCAGCCGCGACCATGACCCGTTCGTGGATCTGGTGCCGCCGCAGGGCATCAAGCTGACCCCGCGCCACTACGCCTACCTGAAGATTTCCGAGGGCTGCAATCACAAATGCAGCTTCTGCATCATCCCGAGCATGCGCGGCAAGCTGGACTCCCGGCCGGTGGGCGACGTGCTCGACGAGGCGGAACGGCTGGTCAAGGCCGGCGTGCAGGAGCTGCTGGTGATCAGCCAGGACACCAGCGCCTACGGCGTGGACCGCAAGTACCAGACCGGCTTCTGGCAGGGGATGCCGGTGAAGACCCGCATGCTGGAGCTGTGCCAGGCCCTGGGCCAGCTGGGCGCCTGGGTGCGGCTGCATTACGTGTACCCGTATCCCCACGTGGACGACATCATTCCGATGATGGCCGAGGGCCATATCCTGCCCTACCTGGACATTCCCTTTCAGCACGCCAGCCCGCGCATTCTCAAGGCCATGAAACGCCCGGCCCACGCCGAGAACAGCCTGGAGCGGATTCGCCGCTGGCGGGAGATCTGCCCGGACATCACCCTGCGCAGCACCTTTATCGTCGGCTTCCCCGGGGAAACCGACGACGATTTCGAACGGCTGCTGGATTGGCTGGAAGAGGCGCAACTGGACCGGGTGGGTTGCTTCACCTATTCGCCGGTGGACGGCGCCGCCGCCAACGCCCTGCCCGACCCGGTGGATGAAGATCTGGCCCTGGAGCGCCAGGAGCGCTTTATGAACGTGCAGGCGCGGATCAGCGCCGACAAGCTGCAGCGCAAGATCGGCCGCACCCTGGAAGTGCTGGTGGACGAGGCCGGCCCGGACGGCGCCCTGGCCCGCACCCAGGGCGATGCCCCGGAGATCGACGGCCAGGTGCATCTGCCCGGCGTCGCTGATCTGCGCCCCGGCCAGCGTCTCAAGGTGATCGTCGAGGACGCGGACGACCACGACCTGTGGGCCCGGCCCGCCCCGTGAGCGACCAGCGGTCCGTCGGCGCCCCGGCGGACCAGCCCCTGCGCGGCGCCCTGCTGCTGATCCTCGGCGAGGGCCTGCTGGCGGTGATGGCGGCGATGATCAAGCACGTCTCCGAAACCCTGCCCATCGAGATGATCGTGTTCGGTCGCAACCTGTGCGGCCTGCTGGTGCTGATGCCGATACTGATCGCCAGTGGCGGCATCCGCGATCTGGGCACCCGCCACCTGGGGCTGCATTTTATTCGCGGCTTCACCGGCGTCACCGCCATGTTCTGTTTCTTCTTCACCATCGCCCATATTGCCCTGGCGGAGGCGGTGCTGGTGAAAATGACGGTGCCGTTCTTCCTGCCGCTGGTGGCCTGGCTGTGGCTGGGCGACCGCATCAGTGTGCATACCTGGTTCGCCATCGCCCTGGGGTTCGTCGGCGTCGGCTTCATCATGCGCGCCGACCAGGGCAACGTGGACCCGGTCATACTGGTGGCGCTGGCCGGGGCCATGATCATGAGCGTGGCCAAGGTCAGTATTCGCCGCATGGCGGCCAGCGAACCCGCCCACCGGGTGGTGTTCTACTTTTCCCTGTTCGCCACGGTGATTTCCGCCTTGCTGCTGCTGCGGGTCCACCAGGCGCCCACCCCCGGCCAGTGCCTGTGGCTGCTGGCCATTGGTCTGGTGGCCATCGGCGGCCAGTTCGCCATGACCACCGCCTACCAACTGGCGCGCCCGGGACAGGTGGGCGTCTACAACTATTCAGCGGTGGTGTGGGCGGCGCTGCTGGGCTGGCTGTTCTGGGGCGAGACCCTGGTGCTCTCCACCCTGCTCGGCACCCTGCTGATCATCGGTGCCGGCATCTGGAACCTGAAAACCCGCTGAAGCTGCTCCATCGCACCTGTTGTAGGAGCGGCTTCAGCCGCGATCCCGCCATCACCGGGCTGATCGCGACTGAAGCCGCTCCTACGGGGAGCCAGAGTTTACCGATTTTGACCTTTCCAGCGCTGCCCAGGGCCACGCGGATCAACTACGCTGACCCTTCCCAAGGAAGACCACAATCACAGAACAAAGGGAGGCCGGCATGGCGATACACAGGTTTTTGCTGATGGTGGCGGCGGCGCTGCTGCTGGGCGGTTGCGACACCACCCGCCACTGGGCGTACCAGGAAGGCATGGCCTTCGAGAAATGGCGGGCCGGTCTGGAAGACCGTCAGGTGGAAACCCGCGACGGGTTCGACTGGCATGTGCTGGCCAGCAAGGGCCCGGTGCAGGCGCCGGTGGTGGTGCTGATCCACGGCTTCGGCGCCGACGGCACCAACTGGGTGAAGTTCGCCAATCAACTGGAAGACCAGTATTACTTCGTGATCCCCGACCTGCCCGGCCATGGCCGCACCACGCCGCGCACCACCGACCTGAATTACGGCATCAGCGAGCAGGCCGAGCGGGTGTTCACCCTGCTCGACAAAATCGGGGTGGACCGCTTCCATGTGGCCGGCAATTCCATGGGCGGCGCCATCGCCATCGAAATGGCCCGGCGCCAGCCGGACCGGCTGCTGTCCCTGGGGCTGGTGGACGCCGCCGGCATCACCGTGCAAACCCCGGAGTTTCTCAACGCCCTGGAGCAGTCCGACAAGAACCCCCTGATTCCGCGCAACGCCGAGCAGTTTCACACCACCCTGGACTGGGCCGCCAGCCAGTCCGTGGGCGTGCCCGGCTTCGTGATCACCGAGATGGGCAAGGAAAAGGCCGCCAACGCGGAGGTGGCGGACAAGGTCTGGCAGGACATGAACCTGGACCCGGCCCTGCGCCTCAAAGGGCGCGGCGTGCTGCCGCGCATCACCACCCCCACCCTGATTCTGTGGGGCCGGGAAGACCGTCTGCTGAGCCTGGAAAACGTGGACATCTTCCAAAAGGAACTGCCGGACAGCCGCGCCGTGATCCTCGATGACGTGGGCCATATTCCGATGGCCGAGGCCCCGGAACAGAGCGCCGAGGCCTTCGCCGAATTCTGGCGCGACGTGGATGGCAAGGCCGCTCCCTGAGCCGATCACTTGATCAACCCCGCCGGCGCCCTTAAGGTCGTTTCTTTTTTCAGGCGCCGGCGGCTCCCATGACCCTGCTTTCCGATTTTCCCGATCTCGAAGTGCCGCGGGTGCGCCGCGGCGAACCCCACACCGTGCAGACCCGTGGCATCACCCTGCTGCGCAGCGGCCACCGGGCGATACGCCGCCTCAAGCGCGAGCATGAGCCCTCCATCCACGGCAACAAGGTGTGGAATTCCAGTTTTCTGATCATGGACGAACTGAACCGGCGCCGGCGCGCCGGGGAAATCGGCGCCCACAGCCACCTGATGGACATCGGCTGCGGCTGGGGCCCGCTGTCGATCTTCGCCGCCAAACGGCTGGGCTGCCGGGTCACGGCGGTGGACGCGGACGCGGACGTGTTTCCCTATCTGGCCCTGCACGCCGCCGTCAACAAAGTGGAAGTGGAAACCCTGCGCTGCCGCTTCGAGCGGCTCACCAAAAAGCGCCTCGCCGGGGTGGATATCATTACCGGCGCGGACATCTGCTTCTGGGATGAACTGACCCCGGTGCTGTTCAACCTGATCCGCCGCGCCCTGGGCCAGGGCGTGCAGCGGATCATCATCGCCGACCCGGGCCGCTCGCCGTTCTATGAACTGGCGGAGCGCTGCGAACAGCATTTCAACGCCCGGGTGGTGGAGCGCCGCACCCAGACCCCCCGCTCGCTGAGCGCCGACCTGCTGATCGTCGAGCGGGACTGAAGCGGTTCGAGGTGTCTTTATCCGGGACGCGGCGGAGGCTGTAGGAGCGACTTCAGTCGCGATGAAGATGGCACCGGAACCGATCGCGACTGAAGTCGCTCCTACAAAAACACAGTCCCTGGGTCCCGGAAGAGGTAGCGTCCCTCCGGTGGGTGTAGGGGGGCTGTAGGAGCGACTTCAGTCGCGATGAAGATGGCACCGGAACCGATCGCGACTGAAGTCGCTCCTACAAAAACACGGGCGTATTCGCCGCCACCTCGCAAGGTGTTGTCGTGGGGTACTTTACGCGACTAACGTCGGTGCCAACTTCATCGCGACTGAAGTCGCTCCTACCGCAACCATTGAAAAGCCGGAGGCCGACGCCATTTCTACCGCATTGCGTTTACTTTCTTCAGGCGTGTCAGCGAGTCGAGTCAATGAGTCAGGACGATAATCAGACCACCATCGAACAAGGTACCCCGCAAGGCGCCCTGGCGCTGCCGGATAAGACCCTGCCGCAACGGGTCTATCTGATCCCGGTGCGCGAGCGCCCCTTCATGCCCGGCCTGGTGCAGCCGCTGCTGCTCGACGCCGAGCAATGGCGTGCCACCCTGGAACGGGTCGGCCAGACGCCCCACCATGCCCTGGGCCTGGTGTACGTGGGCGACCGCGACCCGGACCAGGTGGAACCGGAACAATTTCCGCAGTACGGCTGCCTGGTGAAAATCCACGCGGTCAACGGCGAGGACGATCAGCTGCAGGTGGTGGCCCAGGGCCTGGCCCGCTTCCATGTGGAAGGCTACCTGAGCCGCAAGCGTCCGTTCATGGCGGAAGTCAGCTACCCGGAACCCCGGGACCAGCTGGACGACAGCCTGCGCGCCTATGCCATGGCGATCATCAACACCATCAAGGAATTGCTGCCGCTGAACCCGCTCTACAACGAGGGGCTCAAGCACTATCTGCAGAATTTCTCCCCCCGGGACCCGTCACCGCTCACCGACTTCGCCGCCTCGCTGACCAGCGCCAGCGGCGATGAGCTGCAGGAAATCCTGGAGACCGTGCCGCTGCGCCCGCGCATGGAGCGGGTGCTGACACTGGTGAAAAAAGAAGTGGAAGTGGCGCGCCTGCAGAACCAGTTGCGCGAGGAGGTCAACGAAAAGATCTCCAAGCATCAGCGTGAGTTTTTCCTCAAGGAACAGCTCAAGGTGATCCAGCGCGAGCTGGGCCTGGAAAAGGACGACCGCACCGCCGACGCGGACGAATTCCGTGCCCGCATGGAAGCGCTGTCGCCGCCGGAGGCGGTACAGAAGCGCTTCGAGGAAGAACTGCGCAAGTTCGGCGTGCTGGAATCCGGCTCACCGGAATACGCGGTTACCCGCAATTACCTGGACTGGCTGACCAGCGTGCCCTGGGGCGTCTACTCCGACGACAACCTGGACCTGGACCATGCCCGGCAAACCCTGGAAGCGCACCACAGCGGCCTCACCGATGTGAAGGACCGGATCATTGAATTCCTGGCGGTGGGCGCCATGCGCGGCGAGATGAAAGGCTCGATCCTGCTGCTGGTGGGCCCGCCGGGGGTGGGCAAGACCAGCATCGGCCGTTCCATCGCCGAGGCCCTGGACCGGCGTTTTTACCGCCTCAGCCTGGGCGGCATGCGCGATGAAGCGGAGATCAAGGGCCACCGGCGCACCTACATCGGCGCCCTGCCCGGCAAGCTCACCCAGGCGCTCAAGGACGCCGGCACCAGCAACCCGGTGATCATGCTCGACGAGATCGACAAGCTCGGCCAGTCGTTCCAGGGCGACCCGGCATCGGCGCTGCTGGAAGTGCTGGACCCGGAACAGAACCAGGACTTCCTGGACCACTATCTGGACCAGCGCCTGGACCTGAGCCACTGCCTGTTCGTGTGCACCGCCAATACTCTGGATTCCATTCCCGGCCCGCTGCTGGACCGCATGGAAGTGATCCGTCTGAGCGGCTACATCACCGAGGAGAAAGTGGCCATCGCCCGCAACCATCTGTGGCCCCGGGCGCTGGAACGGGCCGGGGTGAAACCGGCCCAGCTGAAGATCAGCGACAGCGCGCTCAAGGAAATCGCCGAGGGCTACGCCCGGGAAGCCGGCGTGCGTAACCTGGAGAAGCAGCTCAACAAGATTATCCGCAAGGCGGCGGTGCGGCTGCTCTCCGGGGAGAAGAAACTCAGCGTCACCGGCAAGAACCTGGAGGAGTTCCTGGGCCAGCCCTATTTCCAGAAGGAAAAAACCCAGCGCGGGGTGGGCGTGGTCACCGGCCTGGCCTGGACCGCCATGGGCGGCGCCACCCTGTCCATCGAGGCCTCCCAGGTGCATGCCCAGCGGCGCGGCTTCAAGCAAACCGGCCAGCTCGGTGATGTGATGAGAGAATCCGCCGAGATCGCCTACAGCTACGTGGCCAGCCACCTGCCCGAGTTCGGCGGCAGCGCCGACTGGTTCGACGAGTCCTTCGTGCACCTGCACGTGCCGGAAGGCGCCACCCCCAAGGACGGCCCCAGCGCCGGGGTGACCATGGCCACCGCCCTGATCTCCCTGGCCACCGGCAAGCGCCTGCCGCGCAAGCTGGCGATGACCGGCGAACTGACCCTTACCGGCCAGGTACTGGCGGTGGGCGGCATCCGCGAGAAGGTGATCGCCGCCCGCCGGGTGGGCATCCGCGAGCTGATCCTGCCCAAGGCCTGCGAGCGCGATTACAAGGAACTGCCGGACTACCTGAAAAAGGGCATGACCGTGCATTTCGCGGAACGCTACCAGGACGTGCACCGGATTGTCTGGGGCAAATAACCCGGACGGGGACCAGGGGCGGCCGGCCAGCCGACCGCGCCGCCCCACCCGTGCCGAACAGCCTGAACGCTATATCGTGCCGGAGTGCCGGGAAGCGGTCACCGAGCTGTATCGGGACGCCCATATCCTGGTGGTCAACAAACCCCCTTTTCTGCTCAGCGTGCCCGGCCGCGCCCCGGAAAACCGGGATTGCGTCACCACCCGTCTCAAGCGCGATCATCCGGACCTGCGGCTGGTGCACCGGCTCGACCTGGACACCTCCGGGGTGATGGTGTTCGCCCTGACCCGGGCGGCGCAAAGCGGGCTGAGCCGCGCGTTCCAGCAACGGCGGGTGGCCAAGGCCTATCAGGCGGTGGTGCAAGGCGTGGTGGACGACGAGGAAGGCCGCATCGACCTGCCCCTGTGTGCGGACTGGCCCAACCGCCCGCTGCAAAAGGTTTGCTTCGAGAGCGGCAAGCCGGCGCTCACCCGATGGCGGGTGCTGGAGCGTGAGCCGGCGCGGCAACGCACCCGCCTGCGGCTGATGCCGGTCACCGGCCGCAGCCACCAGCTGCGCATTCACTGCCGGGAAATCGGCCACCCGATTCTGGGCTGTGACCTGTACGCGCCACCGGCGGTGCTGGGCCGCAGCGACCGCCTGCTGCTGCACGCGGAAAGCCTGGCGTTCAATCACCCGGTCACCGGTTTATGGAGCGAGTTTCATTCGCCCGTGCCGTTTTGATTAGGTGATCGCGACTGAAGTCGCTCCTACAGATCCTCGGTAACCACTGTAGGAGCGACTTCAGTCGCGATAAAACCCACCGCGATCAACTCCAATCCTCACCGTAATCGTGCACCAACTCCTGCCCGGCCTTGATGTTCTTCAGAGCCACCACGGTGAGGTCCTCGTAATAGGCCACATTGGGTTTCTTGTGGTGGTTGATATAGCGCAGGTCGCAGAGCACCCGGTAGCGCTCCTCGCCCTCGTCATCCAGCCACAGCACATAGGGGCCGTCGCCCTTGGCGGGCTTGGTCTTGAGCACCCCCAGCACGGTGTCGCGGGGAATCGCGGCGCGGGCAAACAGGCCGCGGCCGTGGATCGGGCTTTCCTTAACTTCCACCAGGTCCTTTCGCACAAAGGGTTTGGCCATGGTTTTCACGCTTGCAGTGGTGATCGGGGCCGTGGCATCTTGCCAGAAAAGCCGCTGGGACGCATGGCATGGGATTCGCCGATTACCCGTTCAGCTCGCGCTACCTGAGTGTGGACGGACACCGTCTGCACTATATCGACGAGGGTCGCGGACCGACCCTGCTGTTCCTGCACGGCAACCCCACCAGCAGCTACCTGTGGCGCAACATCATCAAGCCCCTGCGCGCACGCTATCGCTGCGTGGCCCTGGACCTGATCGGTTTCGGGCGCAGCGACAAGCCCCACATCGACTACCGCTTTCTTACCCACTATCACTATCTGCAGCGGTTCGTGGCCGAACTGGATCTCAAGGACCTGACCCTGGTGTTGCACGACTGGGGCGGCCCGCTGGGCTTCCGCCTGGCCCAGCGGGAACCGGAGCGGGTGGCGCGGCTGTGTTTCATGGAGACCTTCCCGTTCACCTTTGACTGGGAGGAGTTTCCACTGGCGGCCCGGCCCCTGGTGTTCGCGTTCCGGGACAAGCGGCTGGCGCCGTGGCTGCTGCAACGCCACAACCTGTTCGTGGACCTGGTGCTGCGCTTCAGCGTGCTGCGGCCGCTGCCACGCAGTGTTCTGGCCGCCTACCGGGCGCCCTTCCCGGATGCCCGCAGCCGCCTGCCGATCCGTGTATTCCCCTCGGAGCTGCCGCTCAACGACCGGCCCGGCGAGACCCACCGCGCCATCGCCGAGATCGAGGCCAACCTGCCGCGCATGATCCAGCCCATGCTGTTGCTGCATTTCCAACCCGGCGCGGTGCTCAGCCGCGGCCGGGTGGACTGGCTGGCGCGGCGCATTCCTCACCTGGAGGTGGTGGACGGCGGTGCCGGTCTGCACTATGTGCAGGAAGACCGCCCCCAGACCATCGCCGCCGCCCTGGAAACCTGGCTGGACCGGCTCTCCGATCCCGCCGCTGTCTCCACCCCCATCTCCACCTCCACCACCGCCCCGGCACCTGCGTCGGCACCCACCTCGGCACCCACCTCGACACCCAGGATAGCCGCCGAGGACGACCGTTACGCCGGTCCGCTGCGCTGGCGCTGGTCGCCGGAACACCACGGCGGCCTGGCGGCGGCCTGGTCCGAGGCCGGGCTGGTGCAGTTGTGCTTCGCCGCCGACGCCGAGGACGGCCGCGCCCAGATCGAGAAGCGCTTTCCCAAGGCGTCCCTGGAGCCCGCCGACCCGGACGCCATCGATACCCTGATGGCGGCGCCGGCGGCCACCCCGCTGCACCTGGTGGGCACGCCCTTTCAACGGGCGGTGTGGCGCGCCCTGCTCGCCATACCCGCCGGCCAGACCCGCCAATACGGGGAACTGGCCGGGCCACTGAACAGCCAGGCCCGGGCGGTGGGCAACGCGGTGGGCGCCAACCGCATCGCCTTGCTGGTACCCTGCCATCGGGTGGTACCCCGGGCCGGCGGGCCCGGCGCTTACCACTGGGGAGTGACGCGCAAAAAGGCGCTGCTGGCCGACGAAGGCATCAAGGACCTCTGAAACAATGAATCTGCTGCACACCGGTCGTGATCTGCGGCGTATCAATCAACTGGCCACCGTCCTGCTCAAATACGGGTTCGCCGACATGCTGCGCCGCCTGGGCCTGGCCACGCCGGTGGAACAGGCCGGACGGCTGGTGCGCGCCGGTGGCGAGCGTCGCCTGCTACGGCTGAGCACCGCCGAGCGGCTGCGCCACGCCATGGAGGAGATGGGCCCCACCTATGTGAAGCTCGGGCAGGTGCTGGCCACCCGGGTGGATCTGTTTCCGCCGGACTGGATCGACCAGTTCGAGCAGCTCCAGGACCGGGCCCGGCCGGTACCCTTCGAGACCCTGCGGCCGGCGGTGGAAGCGGCCCTGGGCCGGCCCCTGGAGCGGGTTTTCGCCCAGGTCGAGGAACAGCCCCTGGGGGTGGCCTCCATCGCCCAGGTCCACGGCGCCCTGACCCGGGCCGGCGAGCGGGTGGTGATCAAGGTGCGCAAGCCGGGCATCGAGGCCACCATCCGCTCCGACCTGCGGCTGCTCGATCAGCTCGCCAAACTGGCCTCGGACAATTCCGAGGAACTGCGCCGTTACCGGCCGGTGGAGCTGGTGCGGGAGTTCCGCCGGTCGCTGACCCGGGAACTGGATTTCACCATCGAGGCGCGCAACGCGGAGCGCATCCGGCGCAATCTGCGGGCGTTTAAATGGCTCACCGTGCCGCGGGTGAACCTGGCGCTGAGCAGCGCCACCCTGCAGGTGCAGGAGCGCATCGAGGGAATCCCGGCCCGGGCCCTGGACCAGCTGGACGCCGCCGGCCTGGACCGGCCGCTGATCGCCCGCCGGGGCGCCCTGGTGGCCTGGAAGATGGCCCTGGAAGATGGCTTTTTCCACGCCGATCCGCACCCGGGTAATTTCCTGATTCTGCCCGGCAACCGCATCGCCATGCTCGACTTCGGCATGGTCGGCAAACTCAGCGACGGCCGCCGCGATCAGGTGGTGCGCCTGGTGCGCGCCATCCTCACCCGCGATTCCGAGCACGCGGCGGGGGTACTGGCCGGCTGGTCCGACGGCCAGCCGGTGCATTTCGAGATGCTGGTGGCGGACGTGGAGGACGTGGTGTCGCTGTACTACGGCATGCCCCTGTCCCAGCTTGACCTGGGCGCCCTGCTCGGCGACATCACCGCGCTGGTACGCAACCACGGCCTGGTGCTGCCCGCCGACATCGCCCTGTTGCTGAAAGCCCTGCTCACCCTGGACGGCTTTGGCCGCCTGCTGAACCCGGACTTTGATCTGATCGAGGAAGCGCAGCCCCTGCTGCAGCGGCTGGTGCGGCAGCGCTACGCCCCGAGCCGGCTGGCGCGCAGCCTGGGCCTGCGGGCCCTGGATCTGGTCGACCGGGCCTATGCCCCGCCGGTGGCGCCGGGGGCGCCCCGGCCCGGCCAGGCCGGCGGTCTGGACCCGCGCCATCTGGAATCCCTGGTGGCGCGCCTGGAGCGCGGCCAGTACCGGCAGACCCAGGGCATGCTCACCGCCGCCGCCCTGATCAGCGGCGGCCTGATGCTGGCCGGCCGGGTGCCGCCGGCACCCTGGGATCTTTCCCTGCCCGGTGTGCTGCTATTATTGGCTGGCGGGCTGTGGTCCTCCTGGCTACTCTGGGTGGCCCGCCGCCATCTGCGCGAATGGAAATGAACGACAGGGACCCAAGGGCCCGATAAGGAGAAGCACCACCATGAAACGTCTTGCCCTGCCCGCCGCCGGGCTGTTGCTGCTTGCCGCCTGTGCCACCTCGCCGCTGGGGCGGCATCAATTCCTGCTGATGCCCGCCTCGGAGATGGACCAGATGGGTGCCACCGCCTACGCGGAAATGAAGAAGGAGCAGCCCATCGAGACCGGCACCGCCGAGGCCCGTTACGTGCAGTGCGTGGCCAACGCCATCACCAGCGTGCTGGATTCCGACCAGAAGTGGGAAGTGACCGTGTTCAAGGACGACAGCGCCAACGCCTTCGCCCTGCCCGGCGGCAAGATCGGCGTGCACACCGGCCTGCTCAAGGTGGCCAAGAACCAGGATCAGCTGGCCGCCGTGATCGGCCACGAAGTGGGCCATGTGCTGGCCCAGCATTCCAACGAAAGGGTATCGATCCAGTACGCCACCCAGACCGGCACGCAATTGGTGGCGGCCCTGGCCGGTGGCGACAGCGCCGAACAGCAAACCCTGATGGGCCTGCTCGGGGTAGGTGCCCAGTACGGGGTGCAGCTGCCGTTCAGCCGCAAGCACGAAGCGGAGGCGGATGTGATCGGGCTGCAGTTGATGGCGGAGGCCGGCTTCAATCCGGATCAGAGCGTGGCCCTGTGGCAGAACATGGCCGCCGCCTCCGGCGGTGCCGCGCCGCCGGAACTGCTGTCCACCCACCCCAGCAACCAGAGCCGCATCGAGGGGCTGCGCGCGCGGCTGCCGGAGGTACGGCCGATCTATCAGCAGGCCCGGGCCGCCGGGCGCACGCCGCATTGCGGATAAAGGTGTCGCGGGAGGAGTAGCGCGGCTGAAGCCGCTCCTTCGGGGCCCTTTTATCGCGGCTGAAGCCGCTCCTACAAAACCCGCCAGCCGATTCTTGTAGGAGCGGCTTCAGCCGCGATCAACCGGCGGGCACTACTGGTAATAAGCGTTATCGGTAACCGTGTGGTCGGTCTTGTCACGCACCCCGGTCAGCTCCGGAATCTGCTCCATCAGGGTACGTTCCACCCCATCCTTGAGGGTCACGTCCACCACGGAACAACCCTGGCAGCCGCCGCCGAACTCCAGAATCGCCACCTTCTCCTCGGTGAGTTCCAGCAACTGAACGTTACCGCCGTGGGCGGCCAGGTTCGGGTTGATCTCGGCGTACAGGATGTAATTGATGCGCTCTTCCAGGGAGGCGTCCGGGCTGATGTCCGGTACCCGGGACTTGGGCGCGCGGAAGGTCAGCTGGCCGCCCATGGAGTCCTTCTTGAAGTCGATCACGGCGTCTTCCAGGTAACGCACGCTCTTGCCTTCGATAAAGGCGTGGAAGCCCTCGTAGTCATAGCGTACGTCGTCGTCTTCCTGTTCGCCGTCCGGGCAATAGGCCATGCAGCACTCGGCGTGGGGGGTGCCCGGGCGCTCCACGAAGATGCGCACCCCGATGCCGTCCTGATCCTGGCGGGACAGCAGGTCGCGCAGGTACTCCTGGGCGGAATCTGTAATGCGGATAAGCGTTTCGGTCATGCCGGTTTCCGGTTGCGACTTTCCTGACCATTTTAGTCAGGTATTGGCCGGTTGCAATGGGCACATGGCGATCCGAACGCGCCGACAGCCTTAGCCTATCGCTGGGGTAGCCGCCGCCTTTCTGCTATGGTGCGCGCTTTCTGACACGGACCGCTTTGACCTTGCCCGACCTCTCCCGCAGCCGACGGATTCTCGCCCTGGCCCTGCCCATCATGGCGGCCATGGCCAGCCAGAGCCTGATGAATCTGGTGGACGCCGCCATGGTCGGCAGCCTGGGCGGCCAGGCCCTGGCCGGGGTCGGCCTGGGTGGCTACGCCGCCTTTATGTCGATCAGCGTGGTGATCGGCCTGGGCGCCGGGGTACAGGCCATGGTGGCCCGCCGCAAGGGCGAAGGCGATGCCAGCCAGTACGCGGTGCCGCTCAACGCCGGGCTGGTGCTGGGCTTCGCCCTGGCGCTGCCGATCTCACTGCTGTTCCTGGCGGTGAGCGATCCGGGCATGGCCCTGCTGGCGCCGGACGCGGGCACCGCCAGGGTGGCCGCCGACTACCTGGATATGCGTCTACTGAGCGTGTGGGCGGTGGCCATGAACTTCGGCTACCGGGGCTACTGGAACGGCATCAACCGCCCCGGCGTCTATATGCGCACCCTGGTGATGACCCATGTGGCCAATGTGGCGCTCAGCTATGGCCTGATCTTCGGCCATTTCGGGCTGCCCGAGCTGGGCGCCGCCGGCGCCGGCCTGGGCACCAGCCTGGCCCTGTATCTGGGCAGCCTGATGTACTTGCTGCAAACCTGGGCCGGCGGTGGCCGCGCCCATGGCTTCCTGCGCGAATGGCCCGCCGCCGCCACCTTCCGGCACATTCTGCGGGTCAGCGTGCCCAACGGGGTGCAGCAGTTTTTCTTCGCCGCCGGCCTGACCCTGCTGTTCTGGGTGATCGGCCGGGTGGGCACCCAGGAAGTGGCGGTGGCGCACATCCTGATCACCCTGGTGCTGTTCCTGATCCTGCCGGCCATCGGCCTGGGGCTGGCGGCGGCGTCGCTGGTGGGCCAGGCCCTGGGACGCGGCGACACGGACGACGCCTACCGGTGGGGCTGGGACGTGACCCGGGTGGCCATGGCCCTGCTGTTCGTTCTCGCCCTGCCCATGTGGCTGGTGCCGGACCTGATCCTGGGCCTGTTCCTGAAGCAGCCGGAGCTGGTGGAACTGGGGCGGGTGCCGCTGATGATCACCGGGCTGGCGATCTGCCTGGACGGCGTCGCCATCGTCCTTACCCAGGCCCTGCTGGGGGCCGGCGCCGCCCGCTCGGTAATGATCGTCACTCTGGCGGTGCAGTGGTTTTTCTTTTTGCCCCTGGCCTATATCATCGGCCCGGTGCTGGGTTACGGGTTACTCGGCATCTGGCTGGCCCAGGCGGTGCAGCGGCTGATCACGTCGGTGCTGCTGTGTGGGCTGTGGACCCGGCGCGGCTGGACCGCGATCGAGTTGTGAACCCGACCCTTCTGAGTGCCTTTGAGGACCGTCATGAGCGACCGCGACCCTAACAACGACAACACCCCCGAGGATAAACCGGATCATCGCCCGCGCTTCCTGCAGGTGCTTCACAGCGTGCTGGCCGCCCTGTTCGGCGTGCAAAGCGGCGCCAACCGGGAACGGGACTTCCAGAAAGGCAAGGCCGGCGACTATATCGGCGTCTATGTGATCATGGTGATCGCCCTGGTGGTGACGGTATTCATCGTCGTCAGCATCGTGATCAGCTCCGCCACCGGCGGTTGATCGGGCCGGTTTCTTATACGGGTAACGCCTAGCGATATAGCAATATATTTCTTTTAAGTATAAGCACGCTTTGCTACATTCCCGCCCAAATTCGATGGGTAAAGAGATTACTCTTTACGAATCAACGCATTAATCAGAGCGTGACGGCACCATGTACGTTTATCAGGACTACGACCAACGCCTTCTGGAAGAGCGGGTGGCTCAGTATCGGGATCAGACGCGCCGCTACCTGGCCGGGCAGCTCAGCGAGGATGAGTTCCTGGTGCTGCGCCTGCAGAACGGGCTTTATATTCAGCGTTACGCGCCGATGCTGCGCATCTCGGTGCCCTACGGCATGCTCGCCAGCAAGCAGCTGCGCACCCTGGGCCGGATCACCCGCGAGTACGACAAGGGCTTCGCCCATGTCAGTACCCGTCAGAATATCCAGCTCAACTGGCCGGAGGTGGAGGACGTACCCGATATCCTCGCCGAGCTGGCCGCCGTGCAGATGCACGCCATTCAGACCAGCGGTAACTGCATCCGCAACATCACCACCGACGAACTGGCCGGCGTGCGTCCGGACGAGGTGGAAGACCCGCGCCCCTGGTGCGAGATCATCCGCCAGTGGTCCACGTTCAACCCGGAATTCGCCTACCTGCCCCGCAAGTTCAAGATCGCGGTGAACGCGGTGCCGGACGCGGACCCGGCGGTGATCGGCGTGCACGACATCGGTGTCCAGGTGGTACGCGGCAGCGATGGCGAAACCGGTTTCCAGGTATGGGCCGGTGGCGGCCTGGGCCGTACCCCGGTGGTGGGCTCCCTGATCGGCGAATTCGTGCCCTGGCGGCACCTGCTCGCCTATCTGGAAGCGATCCTGCGGGTGTACAACAAGTACGGCAACCGGGACAACAAGTACAAGGCGCGCATCAAGATCCTGGTCAAGGCCCTGGGTGCCGACAAGTTCCGCGAGCTTGCCGAGGCGGAATTCGCCGAGCTCAAGGACGGCCCGATGACGCTCACCGAACAGGAAGTGGCGCGCATCCGCCAGTGCTTCACCGAGCCGGATTACCGCGACCAGGTGGACCACGGCGCCCTGGAGCAGGCGCTGGACGACGACCGTGCCTTCAACCGCTGGTACCACACCAACACCCGCGCCCATAAAAACGACGGCTACCGGGCGGTGACCCTGACGCTGAAGAAGACCGGCCGCATTCCCGGTGATATCAGCGACAGCCAGTTCGAGAAGGTGGCCGATCTGGCCGACCGCTACAGCTTCGGCGAGGTGCGCAACACCCACCAGCAGAACATGGTGATGGCGGACGTGGCCAAGGACGATCTGTTCGCCCTCTGGCGGGAACTGGACGCCCTCGGTCTGGCCACCCCCAACCTGGGCCTGCTCACCGACATCGTGGCTTGCCCCGGCGGCGACCTGTGCTCGCTGGCCAACGCCAAATCGATTCCCATCGCCGAGGGCATCCAGCGCCGTTTCGACGACCTGGATTTCGTCCACGACCTGGGCGCGCTGGACATCAATATTTCCGGCTGCATGAACGCCTGCGGCCACCACCATATCGGCCATATCGGCATTCTCGGCGTGGACAAGAAAGGCAAGGAGTTCTATCAGATCACCCTGGGCGGACGCGGCGACAAGATGTCCCGCATCGGGGAGAAGATGGGCCCCTCCTTCGAGTCCCACGAGGTGACCAACGTGATCGAGAAGATCATCAACACCTACGTGGATCAGCGCCTGGAGAACGAGCCGTTCATCGATACCTATGAGCGCATCGGTATGGACCCGTTCAAGGAGAGTGTCTATGGGTAACGAAACCAATATCGGTAACGAAGCCAATGGCACCCCCGGCCGGGTGATCGTCGACGGCCGGATCGTCGACAACCAATGGCGGCGCTTCAGCGCCGAACAGCTGGAAACCGACGCCCTGCCGGAACAGGGCGCGGTGATCGTGCCGCTGGCCTACTGGCTGGCCAACCGGGACGCCCTGCTGGCCCGTGCCGACGCGGTGGGGGTGTGCCTGGAGCCCGGCGAGGAGCCGGCGGATCTGGCCGACGACCTGCCCCGGCTGGAACTGGTGGCGATCCATTTCCCGGCGTTCAAGGACGGCCGTGGCTACTCCTATGCCCGGGAACTGCGCACCCGCTACCGCTTTGCCGGTGAGGTCCGCGCGGTGGGTGACGTGCTGCAGGATCAGCTGTTTTATATGCACCGGGTGGGTTTCAACGCCTTCGAGGTGCGCGCCGACCGGGATATCGAGGAAGCCCTGGAAAACGGGCTGCGTCCTTTCACCATCACCTATCAGGGCGATGTGCACGATCCCCGGCCGGTGTATCTGCGCCGGGACGACTTGCAGGGCGCCTGAAAGCAATCGCGGCTGAAGCCGCTCCTACGGGATTCCCGTGTAGGAGCGGCTTCAGCCGCGATCACTTGCTGCTAATCACTTCTTCCGAAACAACCAACTGCTCTTGGTCAGTATCCCCAGCCGGCCCAGACGCACTGCCTTGCTGGCCCGGTCGCCGAACCAGCGCAGCCGCATCATCCACAGCAGCAACAGCACCGAAAGCCCGCCCAGGAAGCCCAGGAACCACCAGAACGCATCCGGGTCCTCGACACCGGGCATGCCGCCGATATTGATGCCGAACAGCCCGGTGAGGAAACCCAGGGGCAGGAAAATGGCGCTGATGATCGCCAGCAGATACATGCGATCGTTGATCGCTTCGTTCTGTACCGAGAACACCTCTTCCTGCAGCAGGGTGGCCTGATCCCGGGCGGTGTCCAGATCCTCCAACAGGCGTTGCAGGCGGTCACCGGCCTCGCGGATCACTTCCTCGTCGTCCCGGTCCAGGCGGGCGTCGCCCTGCAACCGGTTGAGCGCTTCCCGTTGCGGCGCCAGATAACGGCGCAGCGCGATGGCGCGCCGCCGGACGCTGCTGATGGCGTGGGTCAGGGCCCGGTCCGGATTGCGCTCCAGCGCCTCGGAGCATTGGTCCACCAGATCCTCGATGCGCTCGATCACGCCTTCCATGCGCCAGATCAGGCCATCGGCCAGCCAGGCCAGCAGCTGGAAGGCGTTGCGCGGCCCCTCCCCTTTCAGCAGCCCGTCACTGATCTCCGACACGGTGAACAGCTGGCGCTTCTGGGTGCTGATGATCAGGTTGTCCTTGATCCACAGGCGGATGGCGATCATGTCCTCCGGACGGGCGTCCGGATAAAGATTGACGCCGCGCAGGTACACCAGCAGGCCGCCGCCCACTTCCGCGGCGCGGGGCCGGGTATCCGGCGTGGACAGTCCCTCAACCACCGAGTCCGGCACCCGGGGCTGAGCCAACAGCCACTCAGTGGTGGCATCGTCGGTGTAATCCAGATTCACCCACAGGGTCCGTTCAGTCTCGGGCAACTGCGCGCCCAGGCTGAACGGCGTGGCGCCACCGGCGCCATCGAATTGCAGGGCCAGTTTGACCCAGGCGGGATTATCGGCCATCCCCAGGTTCCCGGTTTTCCAGTGGTATCAGTCGGCGACTTTCACGACCACCCGGCCGCGCACGCCACCCTTGAGAATGCGGCCAAACCACTCGGGCAGTTGCGAGCGGTTCACCTCCGCCGCCTCCAGACCCGCCAGGTCCGGCCGCCAGTCGCCGGCCAGCAACTGCCACATCTGCTGCTTCACTTCGCAGGGCAGCTCCACGCTGTCCACGCCGAGCAGATTGACGCCGCGCAGAATGAACGGGAACACGGTGGCGTTCTCCAGCTTCGGTGACCCGGCCAGGCCACAGCAGGCGGCGCTGCAGCCGTACTTCAGGCCTTTCAGGGCGCTCACCAGGGTGTCACCGCCGACGCAGTCCACCACCCCGCCCCAGCGCGGCTTGAGCAGCGGCTTCTCCAGACCGTCGACAAGCGCGGTCCGGTCGATGATGTCGCTGGCGCCCAGCTGGCGCAGCCAGTCGTGGGCGTCCTCCTTGCCGGTTACCGCCACCACCTGGAAACCCAGGCGCGACAGAATCGACACGGCGGTGCTGCCCACGCCACCGGTGGCGCCGGTGACCAGCACCTCGCCCTGCTCCGGTTGCAGCCCGGTTTCCAGCAGCGCCTCCACGCACAGCGCGGCGGTCAGGCCGGCGGTGCCCAGCAGCATGGCATCCCGGGGGCTCAGGTCGGCGGGCAACGGCGCCAGCCATTCGGCGGGTACGCGGATGTAATCGCCATAGCCGCCGGCAGTGTTCATGCCCAGGTCATAACCGGTGCAGATCACCGCGTCGCCGGCGCTGAACGGGCCCTCGCCGGCCTCCTCCACCACGCCCACGGCGTCGATGCCGGGGGTATGGGGGTAGTTCCGCGTCACGCCTTTGTTGCCGCTGGCGGACAGGGCGTCCTTATAGTTCAGTGATGACCAGCCCACCCGCACCAGCACTTCGCCTTCGGGCAGATCGCTGAAGTCGCGCTCCCCTACCCGGCTTACATAGCCGTCGTCGGTTTTCTCGGTGATCAGTGCCTGAAACGTCATGGCGTATCCCTCCGGTGGTGGTCCTCGATCAGTAAAGCTGGCGTTGGCTGCCGCGATGCCAGAAGCGGTCGATCAACCGCTGGGCGGCGCTTTCCAGTGAGAAGCCCAGCTTTTCGGACAGTTTGCGTTTGTATTCCCAGCTCAGTTCGTAGATGTCCACATGGTCCTTGCGGCCCTGCAGATACTCATCGCTGGTCATCAGGTCGTCCACCAGCCCCAGCTCGCGGGCCTGGGTGCCGAACCAGTGTTCGCCGGTGGCCACCTGGTCGATGTCCAGGGAACGGCGGTGTTCACGGACGAAGCTCTTGAACAGCTGGTGGGTTTCCTCCAGCTCTTCCTGGAATTTTTCCCGGCCCTTGGCGGTGTTCTCGCCCAGCATGGTCAGCGTGCGCTTGTATTCGCCGGCGGTCATCAGCTCCACGTCCACATCATGCTTCTTGAGCAGGCGGTGGAAGTTGGGGATCTGCGCCACCACGCCGATGGAACCGATCACCGCGAACGGCGCGGACAGAATACGGTCGCCGATGCAGGCCATCATATAGCCGCCGCTGGCCGCCACCCGGTCCACCGCCACGGTCAGCTTGAGACCACGGCCGCGCAGCCGGCGCAGTTGCGAGGCCGCCAGGCCGTAGCTGTGCACCAGACCGCCCGGGCTCTCCAGGCGCAGCAGCACCTCGTCGTCGCCGGTGGCCACTTCCAGCACAGCGGTGATTTCCTTGCGCAGACGTTCCACGTCGCTGGCCTGGATGTCGCCGTCGAAGTCCATCACGAACAGACGCGGCTTGCTTTTGGTTTCAGCGCCGGCTTTCTTGCGCTGCTTGGCCTGGGCCTTCTCTTCCTTGCGTTTCTTCTTGGCCTGCGCCTTGCGCTCCTCCGCCGGCAGCACCTGGTCGGTGATGCTGTCGCGCAGGTCCTCGAAGTCCTCGTTCAGATGCCGCACCCGCAGGTCGCCATCGCGGGACACGCGCTGCCGGTTGCGCATCGCCGTGGCGGCGATGCCGGCCACCACGATCAGAATCGCCACCACAAGGGTGGCGACCTTGGCGAGAAACATGCCGTACTGGTAAAGAAAATCGATCACCGTGTCGGGTACCTGTCCTGGTTGAAGTCGGTTCGGGTTACCGCCAGCCCGCCACCGCCCGCTGGGCGCTGTCGTTGAGCGGCCGCCCGATCAGCCCACCGGCCGGCGGCACCGTCACCTCGAAGATGGCGCCGTCGGCCATGGGCAGATAAGCCGCGCTACCATAGCGCGCATCCACCAGGAAACTCCAGCCCTGCTGGGCGTGCTGCCAGACATCCATGCCCAACGGCGGCTCCTTCAGGCTGTAGAGGGTACGGGGCTTGGAGCGCTCGTCCTCCAGGGCCAGGTAGCGGCCCTGGATGCGGTCCAGCTGATAGCCGGGTTTGAGGCCCAGCAGGGAGAACGGGGTCTTCCATTTGACGATTCGGGCATCCAGCTGCCACTGGTCGCCGTTGAGCCGGTAGTCATTGCTGGCCCCGTCGGCGCGGGTCACCGTGGCGATGTAGCTCTGCTCACCGGTGGCGCGGAAACTGATGGTGGCCACCGGGGTTTCCTCGGTGAGTTCGTGGAAGCTGTACAGATTGAGGGCCACCAGCAGCAGGTACACCGCCACCGCCACCAGCGCCAGCCCCGCGGTGCCCTTGATCCATTGCCACACCCATTTATGCCGCAACAGCACCCAGGCACCCACCAGCACCAATATCAGGCTGACGCCCAGAATCAGCATCGGCGCCACGCTGAAGCTCATAGCCGCGCCCGCCAGTCTTCGATCAGGGAGCGGGCAATGCTGCCCAGGGGCGGAATCAGCGGCAGTTCCCGGTGGTGGAACCAGCGCGCGTCGGTGATTTCGTCGTCATCGATGCGAATCTCGCCACCCGCGTATTCGGCGTGGAAACCCAGCATCAGTGAGTGCGGGAACGGCCAGGACTGGCTGGCGAAGTAGCTCAGCCGCCCGAGGGTCACGCCGCTCTCCTCCATCACCTCACGGCGCACCGCCTGCTCGGCGGTCTCGCCGGCTTCCATAAAGCCGGCCAGGCAGGAATAGAAGCCCTCGGGAAAGCGGGCGGAGTGGCCCAGCAGTGCGTGGTCGCCATTGGTGACCAGGGCGATGATGCAGGGGGTAATGCGTGGGTACTGGCGGTAATCGCAGGCCGGGCACAGCATCGCCAGTTCCGTGGGATGGGCTTCGGTGGGGTGGCCGCAGCGGCTGCAGAAACGGTGGTTATGGCGCCAGCTCAACACCTGCAGGGCGCGGGCCGCCATGGTGAACAGGGCCTCGTCCATCTGACCCAGCAACTGCCGCAACGGCGTCGGGTACAGCGGCCGGTCGGCCAGCTCATGGTCGGTCTGCCGGCACACGTAGCAGGGCTCGCCATGGAGCAGGCCGAGAAAGCGGTAATCCGGATGGCCGCGCAGCAGAAAGGCGGGCAGCCGCGGGATGCCCGGCTCCGGCAGCTGCGCGGTGTCCACGCACAGCTGCTGGTCGTGGATCACGAATACCCAGCCCTGGTCCGCGTCAGCGGGTTCCGGGGCGGACAGATCCATGGGATCGGTATCAACCACGGGCGCTCTCCCGGCCGGCTGCCTGCCCGGTTACCGGATAGCCCAATTCCGCCACCGCCTGTTCCGACACGTCCAACACTCCTTCACCGATGGGTTTGCGCTCCTCCATGCTCTCCAGATAATAGTCGATGCCCGTGAGCGCGTCGGCAAGGGTTTCCATGGTCGCCAGGCCCGGCGGCTCGGTGCCGTTCAGCAGACGTTCCTCGATATGCCGCCGGCAGGCACCGATCACCTGGCAGGCCCGTTCCAGTTCCAGGAACATCAGGCCGCCGCTGATGGTGGCGAAGGCCCCCGGCAGGTTGGTGATGTGCATCGGGTCCCACTGGTTGTCCATATAGCTGGCCAGGGAACGCTTGGCCAGGGCCAGCCCGGCGCGGCACTCCCCCACCACCGTCATGCGGGCGTCGTCCAGCTGGTACAGGGAAATATTGCTGTTGGTGGCGGCCCGGCGCACATCGTCGGAGGGCGCCAGGCTGCGCTCAAGGCTGGCCACGGTGTTCTCGGCGGCCAGCAGGTCGTCCACCAGGGCGTGGAAGCCGGCGCTGTCCACCTCGGTGTCCGCCGGCCAGTCGCGGATCGCCGAGGCGCGCTGGCGCAGCACCCCGGCTTCCTGTTCCTTGCCGACCATTTCCAGGGTGCTGGCCACCCGCCGCAGGCCGCCGGCCACCGCCGCGTAATCGGTGTCGGCCACGCCCTGGGCGGCCAGGTCCAGGGTGTCCTTGATTTGGTTGATTTCGTCTTTCAGAGCACCGGCCACGGAGCGGATCACCGAGCCCCGGGAGCCGGTCATCAGCGCCAGTTCCCGCTGCAGGTCGGCATCGCTGATGCCCTGCCCGGTGCCGAACACGGCGCGCACCTCGGCGGCGCTGTCCGAGGCCCCGGAGCCCAGGCTGGCGAGGAACACGCTTTCCTTGATCAGCAGCAGAGGCGCTTCCTGGGTGAGCGCCCGGGGGCCGTCATAGACCAGCTTCTTAAGCTGGCGGTCGTACTGGGCCAGCAACGCCTTGCGCGCCGGGGTAATCACCATCTGGTCGGCGGCCAGACTTTCGGTGGCGGCCCGGGCCACCCACCAGAAGCGGCTCTGGGCACAGTCCCCACACAGCCGGTCCACCCGCTGCAGGGCGCGGGCCATCAGCTTCAGGTGGGCATCCCGGTTGTCGCCGCGCAGCAGCCCCAGCAGCCCCACCTGGTACATATGACGAAGGCGCCGGCCCTGGGCGGTCAGGGCCTCCGGCTCACCGGGCCCGGCGGCCGGCGCCCGTGGGCGGGCCAGGTCGACACTGAAGAAATGGCTTTCCTGAATCATGGACTTGCCGCCGGCCCGGCGCAGCTCATTGATGCCGCCGATCAGCAGCTCCGGCAAGGCGCTGTCCTTGAGCTGCACGTACTCGAAATAGCGGTTCAGCAACACGATGGCATTGCCCAGGGCCTGGATCAGGGCCCGGTCCCGCTGGCGCTTCAGGGACTCCGCCGCCAGTTCCATTTCCTCGCTCATCAGGGTGGCGGCGTTAAGCTCCAGCACCTGGGAAATGCCACGCAGCTGATGGAAGGCCTGGGCACATTGGTCGAGCCCGGCGGCGTCGCCATTTTCCTCGGCGAACGCCTCCAGACTGGCCTCGGCTTCACTGAGAGTGGCGTCGATGGCCTCCTTGAGAAACGTCAGGGAGGTGGTATTGGTGATGGCGACCATGCGTTCCGAAACCCCTGGTAATAATATGTCCCCGATACGCCGGAGCGGTTCCGGCGACCGCGCCAATGGCGCGGTAAAATGCCGCCCGCGCGGCGTTTTCACTTTCTCATGAGCTTCAACAATGCGTCAACTTTCAACTCTAAGCAACTGATTTGTCGGCACATTGTTAACCGCTGCACAGCCTCTCCACGGCCTCACCCGTTGATCCAGGGCAAGTCCCGTCCCCCTCACCCTGTACCCGGCCAACGGAAGTGCTTATGATTGCCGCGCCCGTCCGATCCCATCAGCTATAAAAGCAGGAAGTCGCGCCATGTCCGCCCACCTTGGCCGTGCGTTCGGTCAGAATTTCCTGGGGCAAGCCCCCGCCTGGTACAAATACACCATCGTCGCCTTCCTGGCGGTGAATCCGATTGTCGCGTGGACGCTTGGCGAAGCCGCCGCCGGCTGGCTGCTGCTGGGTGAGTTTATTTTCACCCTGGCCATGGCGCTTAAATGCTACCCGCTGCAACCCGGCGGCCTGCTCGCCATCGAAGCCCTGCTGATCGGCCTGACCAGCCCGGCCACCGTGCTGCACAAGGTGGAGGGCAACCTGGAAGTGTTGCTGCTGCTGATTTTCATGGTGGCCGGTATTTTCTTCCTTAAGGACCTGCTGCTGTACATGTTCACCCGGCTGTTGCTGGGGGTGCGCTCCAAGCTGCTGCTCAGCCTGCTGTTTTCCATCGCCGCGGCGGTGCTGTCCGCGTTTCTGGACGCGCTCACCGTCACCGCCGTGGTGATCGCGGTGTGCACCGGCTTCTACGGCATCTATCACAAGGTGGCGTCGGGCAAGAATTTTCAGCAGAAGCACGACCACGGCGACGACACCGCCGTGGAGGAACTGCACCGCGAGGACCTGCGCCGTTTCCGCGCCTTCCTGCGCAGCCTGCTGATGCACGCCGCCGTGGGCACCGCCCTGGGCGGCGTCTGCACCCTGGTGGGTGAACCCCAGAACCTGCTGATCGCCACCAAGGCGCAATGGGAATTCGGAGAATTCTTCCTGCGCATGGCGCCGATCAGCTTGCCGGTACTGGTGTCCGGCCTGCTGACCTGCATGTTCCTGGAATGGAGCGGCAGCTTCGGCTACGGCGAGGAGATCCCGGAAAAGGTCCAGAGCATCATGCGCCAGTCCGCCCTGGAACAGGAAAGCCGCCGCACCACCCGCGACAAGGTGAACCTGGTGGTACAGGGCCTGATCGCCGTATGGCTGGTGGTGGGTCTGGCCACCCACGCGGCGCCGGTGGGCCTGGTGGGTCTGAGCGTGATCATCCTGGCCACCGCCTTCTGCGGCGTCATCGAGGAACACCGCCTGGGCGCCGCCTTCGAGGAAGCGCTGCCCTTCACCGCCCTGCTCACCGTATTCTTCGCGGTGGTGGCGGTGATCGCAGACCAGCAACTGTTCGCGCCGGTCATCGAATACGTGCTGTCCCTGGAGCGGGACGCCCAGGGCGCCGCCTTCTATATGGCCAATGGCGTGCTGTCGGCGGTGTCCGACAACGTGTTCGTGGCCTCGGTGTACATCGATGAGGTGGCCCTGGCCCTGGTCAACAATGAGATCAACCGGGACACCTTCGACCTGCTGGCGGTGGCCATCAATACCGGCACCAACATTCCGTCGGTGGCCACGCCGAACGGCCAGGCGGCGTTCCTGTTCCTGCTGACCTCGGCGCTGGCGCCGCTGGTGCGGTTGTCCTACGGACGGATGGTGGTGATGGCCCTGCCCTACACCATCGTTATGAGCCTCACGGGCCTGGCGATGACCGCCTTCGCTCTGGAGCCGGCCACCCAGTACATGTATGAGCATGGCTGGATCGAGCACCACCAGCCGAGCGAACTGAACATGGACGCGGATACCACGCCGCACCATTGATTGGTGGGTGATCGCGGCTGAAGCCGCTCCTACAACTTCCCCTGTAGGAGCGGCTTCAGCCGCGATTCCGTTCCCACCGGAAAACGCTCAGCCTTCCAATTCTTCCCACAGGGTACGTTGGCCATTGCGGGCGGAGATCGCCTCCAGCTTGGCCCGGTGGCGGGCCAGGTCGGCATCGGCGGCGCGCACCACGGTGAGCGGCGGGCGCTCCCGGTCCAGGCGGCGGATCGCCTCGGCCACGCTGGCGCCCTGGTCACTGCCTTCCGCGCCCAGGGACAGGCGGGTCTGGCCGCCGGTCATGGCCAGGTAAACGTCCGCCAGGATCTCCGCATCCAGCAAGGCGCCGTGCAGTTCCCGGTGGCCGTTGTCCACGTCGTAGCGGCGGCACAGCGCGTCCAGGCTGTTCTTCTGGCCCGGGTGCAGGTCACGGGCCAGCTTGAGGGTGTCGAGCACGCCGCAGGCGTCCGCCACCTTGCCCCATTGCCGGCCCAGCAGCTTCAGCTCATGGTCCAGAAAGCCCACGTCGAAGGGGGCGTTGTGGATCACCAGCTCGGCGCCGCGCACGAAGCTCATGAATTCCTCGGCGACCTGCGCGAAGGTGGGCTTGTCGGCCAGGAATTCCACGGTGATGCCGTGCACCTCCAGGGCCCCTTCGTCGATGTCACGCTGGGGATTGATATACAGGTGCAGGTTGTTGCCGGTAAGGCGCCGGTTCTCCAGCTCCACGCAGCCGATCTCGATGATGCGGTGGCCGGACTGCGGGTCCAGGCCGGTGGTTTCCGTATCCAGAACGATCTGTCTCATGCCCGTGCCTTCATCTCATCGATACCACGATTGGCCAGCTGATCCGCCCGTTCGTTGTCCGGGTGGCCGCTGTGCCCTTTCACCCAATGCCAGTGCAGGCGATGGTTGGCGGTGGCCTGGTCGAGCCGCATCCACAGGTCCTGGTTGAGCACCGGCTTCTTGGCGGCGGTTTTCCAGCCACGCTTTTTCCAGTTGGCCAGCCACTCGGTGATGCCCTTGCGCACGTACTGGGAATCGGTGGTCAGATGGACCTCGCAGGGCCGGGTCAGCGCCTCCAGGGCGCGGATCGCCGCCATCAGTTCCATGCGGTTATTGGTGGTGTGCGGTTCGCCGCCGTACAGTTCCTTTTCGCTGTCGCCATAGCGCAGCACGGCGCCCCAGCCGCCAGGGCCGGGATTGCCCCGGCAGGCGCCGTCGGTGAAGATTTCAATCTGATTCAAACGTCACTCCGTATTCCGTTCCTGGCGCCAGCGCGCCACCGGCACCGACACCACCGTGGGCCGCTGGCGGCTGAACGCCCGCTGCGGCGCCAGCGGGCGCATCATCGCCGCGCGCTTGCGCGCCACCAGCAGATAGACACCGCCGAACCGCCACCACAGCTTGCCGCCCAGCCATTCCAGCCAGCGCAGCCGCGCCCGGCCCCGGTCGCCCAGCGGCAGATTATAGAAGCCCCCGGCCAGCCCTTCGACCTCGAAGCCCAGCACATGCAACCAGTCGCTGACCCGGTAGGGCCGGAAGTAGCGCCCGTTCCAGCCCGGGCGGTTGGCGCCGCCACGCAGCCAGCGGGCCAGGCCCATGACGCTGAGCGGGTGAAAGCCGAGCACCGCGATGGTGCCGCCCGGCGCCACGCAGCTGGCCGCCTCGCGCAATACCAAATGGGGGTTATCCTGAAATTCCAGACCGTGGTGCAGCAGCACCACGTCGACACTGTTCTTGGCCACCGGCAGGGCCTCCGGACAGGCCTGCACCCGAACCGGTGGCCGCTCCTCGGCGGCGCACTCCGGGTCCCGCACCCGACGGTCGCCGTCGGGGTCCGGTACCGGCGTCACCGAGCAGCGCCACGGCAGGCGGATACCGGCGAGCAGGTCGCGGCCCCGGCCGCCGCTGATTTCCAGCGCCCGCTGACCGACCAGCTTGGGCAGCCATTCGGCCACCATGCTCCGTTCGGCGGCCAGAACCGCCTGGCCGGCCTCGCTTTCGAGCCAATGATCGAAGCGACGCACCATGTCCTCGGGCTGCCGGCGGAACGGCGCGCGCGAAAGAGGGGGCAGTTGCATCTCTGACATTCTCCGTGCCGGCTGTTAGCATCACAGCATCCCAAGCACAGAGTATCACGTCATGCTGCAAGCCCCTACGGCGATACCCGCCTTTTCCGACAACTACATCTGGGCCGTTCACGACGGCAGCCACTGCGTGGTGGTGGACCCGGGCGACCCGGCGCCGGTGGAAGCCTGGCTGGCCGAACAGGGCCTGGTGCTGAGCGCGCTGCTGATCACCCATCACCACCCGGACCATGTGGGCGGCGTCTCCGCCCTGTGCCGGGACCGGGACATTCCGGTGTACGGCCCGGCCCGGGAAACCATTCCGGAAATGAGCCACCCGCTCCGTGACGGCGACCGGGTGCGGCTCCCGGAACCGGACCTGGAACTGGAAGTGATCGACGTGCCCGGCCACACCCTGGGCCATATCGCCTACCTGGCGCCGCTGCAAGGCTGGCTGTTCTGCGGCGACACCCTGTTCGCCGGCGGCTGCGGGCGCCTGTTCGAGGGCACCCCGGAGCAAATGCACCACTCCCTGACCCGGCTGTCCGGGCTGCCGGAGCAGACCCTGGTGTTCTGCGCCCACGAATACACCCTGGCCAACCTGACCTTCGCCGCCACCGTGTCACCGGACGACCGGGCGGTGAATGACCGCCTGAGCCGGGTGCGCGAACTGCGCGACGAACAGCGCATCACCCTGCCCTCCACCATCGGCGAGGAACGGCGCACCAACCCGTTCCTGCGCGCCGCCGAACCGCAGCTCCGCGAGGCCTGCCAGCAACACTTCGGCAGCCGCCCGGACAACCCGGTGGAAGGCTTCGCGGCCCTGCGCCGCTGGAAGGACTCGGCCTGAACACAGCACAGCCAAACGGGCCGGCGCCCCCTTGGAACGGCACGATTCTGGCATTCCGATAGGCCTGTGACGGACGTCGGATTTCCATGGGAGGGCACCGTGGCCGGGGCATTTTTGCTTGCCCCTGCCGGGGGCGGTGCCTAGAATCAACGCAAAATTCCGCTTGTATATCATTGTTATGAATAAATTTATGGGTTGCGCGATCTTGGGGATCGCGCTAGTGGGGAGCGGTTGTGCCCTGACACCGTCCAGTAGTGACGGCGACCGTGGCGATAAGCCGGATGTGACACAGCTGCCGCCGATGCCGGCGGCGGAGCCCTCCCTGGAGGACCCGGATCTGGCCAACGGCATGGCCGAGCCGGCGCCCCACGGCAACGCCGATGCCAGCGACCAGGACCTGTGGGACCGCATCCGCCGTGGCTACCGCCTGGACCTGCAGCAGGACAATCCGCGGGTCAGCGCCCAGCGCGACTGGTACGCCCGCCACCCCCAGTATTTCACCCGCGTCACCACCCGCTCGGAGCGCTACCTGCACTTTATCGTGGAGGAGGCGGAAGCCCGGGACATGCCGCTGGAGCTGGTGCTGCTGCCGGTGGTGGAGAGCGCCTTCGACCCGTTCGCCTATTCCCACGGCCGCGCCGCCGGGCCCTGGCAGTTCATTCCCTCCACCGGCAAGTACTTCGGCCTGGATCAGACCTGGTGGTACGACGGCCGCCGGGACATCGTGCGCTCCACCCGCGCCGCCCTGGATTACCTGCAGCAGCTGTCGGAACGCTTCGACGGCGACTGGCTGCTGGCGCTGGCCTCCTACAACGCCGGCGGCGGCACCGTGTCCCGCGCCCGGCGCCGCAACGAGGAAGCCGGCCTGCCCACGGATTTCTGGAACCTGGACCTGCCCAGCGAGACCACCGCCTATGTGCCGAAGCTGCTGGCGGTGGCGCAGATCGTCAACACTCCGGAACGCTACGGCGTGACCCTGCACCCCATCGAGGACCAGCCCTACTTCGCCACCGTGGACGCCGGCGGCCAGATCGACCTGGCCCAGGCCGCCAGACTGGCGGAGATCTCCAGCGAGGAACTGTATCTGCTCAACCCGGCCTTCAACCGCTGGGCCACCGCGCCGGACGGCCCCACCGATCTGCTGGTGCCGGTGGACGCCGCGGACACCTTCCGCGAACGGATCGCCGCCCTGCCCGCCGCCGAGCGCATGCGCTGGATGCGCTACACCATCCGCCCCGGTGACTCGCTGAGCGCCATTGCCCGCCGCCACCGCACCACAACCTCGGTACTGCGCGACATCAATGACCTGCCAGGCAGCACCATTGTCGCCGGCCGCACCCTGCTGATTCCGGAACGGGCGGCGGACGACTACCCGCTCAGCGCCGACGCCCGCCGGGCCCGGCAACAGGACCGGGCCCGGGCCGGACGCCAGCGCATCGATCACCGGGTGGAATCCGGCGAGACCCTGTGGGCGCTGGCGCGCAGCTATGACGTCAGCGTCCGTGAGCTGGCGCGCTGGAACAACATGGCCCCCGGCGACCCGCTGCGCATCGGCCAGACCCTGGCGGTCTGGACCGAGGATGGCCCCGCCGCCACCCGCCGCGACGAACGCCGCGACGAAATGATCCGCAAGGTGCGCTATTCCGTGCGTCAGGGCGATTCCCTGTACGCCATCGCCAGCCGCTTCAATGTATCGGTGAACCAGATCCGCGACTGGAACAACGGCGTCAAGCAGCGCCGCTACCTGCAACCGGGGGACCATCTGACCCTGTACGTGGACGTGCGCAGCGCGCCCTGATCGGCGGCCGCGAACTCCACGGCCGGATCAGGCTCCAATCCGGGTATTTGGTGAAAAACGCGGCCTGGGCTATGGTGTCGCCACCGGCCCCTTTCTGGAGTCCACAATAACGATGACAGGCGCAATGCGGTCCTTTTTGTTTCTGGCGGTTGTTTTTCTGCTGGTGCCCCTGCCCCAAGGGGCGGTCGCGGACACCACCTCCGCCCATGCCATCGCCATGCACGGTACGCCCAAGTACCCGCCCGGCTTCAAACACTTCGATTACGTCAACCCGGACGCCCCCAAAGGGGGCGATCTGCGGCTCTACAGCCTGGGTGGTTTCGACAACTTCATGCCCTGGCTGCCGAAAGGCACCGCCGCCGCCGGCGTTGGCGAATACCTGTACGACACCCTCACCGTGCGCAGCCTGGACGAGCCGTTCAGCGAGTACGGTCTGCTGGCGGAAACCATCGAATGGCCGGAGGACCGCCGCTGGGTCACCTTCACCCTGCGCAAGGAAGCCCGCTTCGCCGATGGCCAGCCGGTGCGCGCCGAGGACGTGGTGTGGACGTTCCAGAAACTGCGGGACGAAGGCGAGCCGTTCTACGCCTACTACTATGGCGATGTGGAAAACGTGGAGGCGCTTTCCGAGCGCAAGGTGAAGTTCACCTTCAAGCCCGGCGACAACCGGGAGCTGGTGATGATCGTCGGCCAGTTGCCGGTGATGCCCAAGCACTACTGGCAGGACAAGGACTTCGCCGACGCCACCCTGGTACCGCCGCTGGGTTCCGGCCCCTACCGGGTGAAGAGCTTCAAGCCCGGCAAGCGGGTGGTCTATGAGCGCCGCGACGACTACTGGGCCCGGGATCTGCCGGTGATGCGCGGCCGCTACAATTTCGACCGGGTGATCCAGGAATACTATCTCGACGAAACCGTGGCCCTGGAAGCGTTCAAGCGCGGCGACTACGACTGGCGCACGGAAACCAACTCCAAGCTGTGGGCCACCGCCTACACCGGTGACGCCTTCGACGAGCACCGTCTGATCACCGAGGAAGTGCCGCACAGCAATCCGGCCGGGATGCAGGGCTTCGTGTTCAACACCCGCCGCCCGGTGTTCCAGGACCCGGTGCTGCGCGAGGCGATCACCTACGCCTTCGATTTTGAATGGTCCAACAAGAACCTGTTCTACGGTCAGTACCGGCGCAGCCGCAGCTACTTCCAGAACTCCGACCTGGCCGCCGAGGGCCTGCCCGACGAGGACCAACTGGCGCTGCTGGAACCGCTCAGGAAAGACCTGCCTCCCCGGGTGTTCACGGAAAGCTATCAGCCGCCCCATTCCGACGGTTCCGGGCGCCCCCGGGAAAATCTGCGCCATGCCCAGAAGCTGCTGATCGACGCCGGCTACCAGGTCAGGAACGGCAAGCTGTACACCCCGGACGGCAAACCGGTGGCCTTCGAGTTCCTGCTCTCCCGGCCCGCGTTCGAACGCGTCGTGCTGCCGTTCGCCCGCAATCTGAAGACCCTGGGTATCGACGCCAACGTGGTGCGGGTGGACCAGTCCCAGTTCGTGCAGCGCCTGCGGCGCTTCAATTTCGACATGATCGTTGGCGGCTGGGGGCAGTCCACCTCACCGGGTAACGAACAGCGCGGCTTCTGGAGCTGCGAATCCGCCAAGCGGGAAAGCAGCCAGAACTATGCCGGGGTCTGCAACCCGGCGGTGGATGCCCTGGTCGACAAGGTGATCGCGGCGCAGAGCCGCGAGGCCCTGGTCACCCGTACCCGGGCCCTGGACCGGGCCCTGCAGTGGGGCTTCTACGTGGTGCCCAACTGGTACGCGCCGACCCATCGGTTCGCCTACCGGGCCGGCCTCAGCCACGCGCCCCTGCCCCCCTATGTACCGATCACCGGGGCGCTGGACCTCTGGTGGAATGAAAGCGCCCGCTGATGCTGGTCTATATTCTCAAGCGGCTGGCCCTGATCGTTCCCACCCTGTTCGGCATTCTGCTGCTGAATTTCGTGATCGTGCAGGCGGCGCCCGGCGGGCCGGTGGAAAAGGCGCTGGCCCAGCTTCAGGGCCTCGGTGGTGGTGGCGCCGGTGCCGGTTTCGCCGGCAACACCGCGGATTTCGTCGGCTCCGGCGGCGCCGACTACCGGGGCTCCCGGGGGCTGCCGCCGGAACTGATCCAGCGCATCGAGAAGCTCTACGGCTTCGACAAGCCGGCGCCGGAACGTTTCTGGCTGATGATCAAACGCTACCTGACCTTCGATTTCGGCGAATCCTATTACCGGGACCGGCCGGTGGGCCAGCTGATCCTGGAGCGCCTGCCGGTGTCCATCTCGCTGGGCCTGTGGAGTACCTTGATCACCTATCTGGTGGCGATCCCACTGGGCATCCGCAAGGCGGTGCGCGACGGCAGCCGCTTCGATGTGTGGACCAGCACCGCCATCGTGGTGGGCTATGCGATTCCCAGTTTTCTGATCGCCATTCTGCTGGTGGTGCTGTTCGCCGGCGGTTCCTACCTGGAGTGGTTCCCGTTGAGGGGGCTGACCTCCGACGACTTTGAGCAGTTGTCGGCGTTCGGCAAGGTGATCGACTATATCCATCACATCACCCTGCCCACCCTGGCCATCGTGATCGGCAACTTCGCCACCCTGACCATGCTCACCAAGAACTCCTTCCTCGACGAAATCGGCAAACAATACGTGCAAACCGCCCGCGCCAAGGGCCTCACCGAGAACCGGGTGCTCTACGGGCATGTGTTCCGCAACGCCATGCTGATCATCATCGCCGGTTTCCCGGCGGCCTTCGTGGGCATGTTCTTCACCGGCGTGCTGCTGATCGAGTACATCTTCTCCCTGGACGGCCTGGGCCTGCTCGGCTTTGAGTCTGTGATCAACCGGGACTATCCGGTGGTGTTCGGCACCCTGTTCATCTTCACCCTGCTGGGTATGCTGCTGAAGCTGGTGTCCGACCTGACCTACATGTGGGTGGACCCGCGCATCGATTTCGAGCGGAGGTCGCGCTGATGACCGGCAGCGAACCGATCTGGCGCCGCCAATGGCGGGCCTTTTGCCGCAACCGCCGGGGGCTCTGGTCTCTGGCGGTGTTCATGGTGCTGTTCGTGGTCAGCCTGGGCGCCGAACTGGTGGCCAACGACAAGCCGATTCTGGTGCGCTACCAGGGCGAGCTGTACTGGCCGGTGTTCCAGGTCTACCCGGAGACCGCCTTCGGCGGCCTGTTCGAAACCGAGGCCAATTATCGGGACCCCTTCGTCGAGGAACTGATCGACAAGGATGGCTGGATGCTGTGGCCGCCGATCCGCTACAGCTATGACACCATCAACTACGAACTGACCCAGCCGGCGCCGGCGCCGCCCTCGGCGGAGAACTGGCTGGGCACCGACGACCAGGGCCGCGACGTGCTGGCGCGGTTGATTTACGGGTTCCGGTTGTCGGTGCTGTTCGGGCTGATCCTGACGGTGGCCTCCAGTGCCATCGGCGTCGTGGTGGGTGCGCTACAGGGCTACTACGGCGGTTGGCTGGACCTGGCCGGGCAGCGCTTTCTGGAAATCTGGTCGAGCATGCCAATCCTCTATCTGATTATCGTGATTTCCAGTTTCGTGGTGCCCGGCTTCTGGACCCTGCTGCTGATCATGTTGCTGTTTTCGTGGATGACACTTGTGGACCTGGTGCGCGCCGAATTCCTGCGCGCGCGCAACCTGGACTATGTGCGCGCCGCCCAGGCCCTGGGGGTGCGCACCCCGGTGATCCTGTTCCGCCATATGCTGCCCAACGCCATGGTCGCCACCCTCACCTACCTGCCCTTCGTGCTCAACGCCTCGGTGATCCTGCTCACCTCCCTGGACTTTATCGGCTTCGGCCTGCCGCCGGGCTCGCCCTCCCTCGGTGAACTGCTGGGCCAGGGCAAGGCCAACCTGCACGCCCCCTGGCTGGGGCTCAGCGCCTTCGTCACCCTGGCGCTGATGCTGTCGCTGCTGGTGTTCGTGGGCGAGGCGGTGCGCGATGCCTTCGACCCGAGGAAATACCATGCCGACAGCGGGAGCCGCCCATGAGCCTGCTTCGTGTTCGTGAACTGAGTGTCTGGTTCGACGACCCGGCGCGGCCGGCGGTGGACCGCATCGATCTGGACCTGGAAGCGGGCCGCATGCTGGCCCTGGTGGGCGAATCCGGCTCCGGCAAATCACTCACCGCCCTGTCGCTGCTGGACCTGCTGCCCGGTGGTGCCCACCGTCAGGCCGCCACCATCGAACTGGACGGCGACAATGTGCTGGACTGGTCGGAAGCCCGGCGGCGTGCCCTGCGCGGCGGAGATATAGGCACCATCTTCCAGGAACCGCTCACCGCCCTGAATCCCCTACACCGGGTGGAAAAGCAGATCGGCGAGGCGATCCGCGTGCATCAGCGGCTGGGCCGGGCGGCGGTGCGCAAGCGCTGCCTGGAACTGCTGGAACAGGTGGAATTGCCGGCCAGCGACGACATGCTGGCCCGCTATCCCCATCAGCTCAGCGGCGGCCAGCGGCAACGGGTGATGATCGCCATGGCGCTGGCCAACGACCCGCGGCTGCTGATCGCCGACGAACCCACCACCGCCCTGGACGTGACCATTCAGGAAGCCATCCTCGACCTGCTCAAACGGCTGCAGCGGGAACGCCACCTGGCCGTGCTGCTGATCAGCCATGACCTGGGCCTGGTGGGCCGCTTCGCCGAGGACGTGGCGGTGATGCACCAGGGCCGCATCGTCGAACGGGGCGCCACCGACCGGGTGCTGAACCACCCAGAGGACGACTACACCCGCCATCTGCTGGCGGCGGAGCCCGGCGGCCAGCCGCCGCCCACCCCGGCGGACGCGCCGGTGCTGCTGCGCGCCGACGACCTGGAGGCGCACTTCAGCGGCCGGCGACGGGGCTGGCTTGGCGCCCGGGAAACGGTGGCGGCGGTGGACGGCGTGTCGTTCCAGCTGCGGCGCGGCGAAACCCTCGGCGTGGTCGGCGAATCCGGCTCCGGCAAGTCCACCCTGGCGCTGATTCTGCTGCGGCTGATCCGCGCCAAGGGCAAGGTGGTGCTGCTGGATCAGCCGCTGCAAACCCTGAGCGGCCGGGCCCTGCGCCCCTGGCGCCGGCATATGCAGGTGGTGTTCCAGGACCCCTACGGCAGTCTCAACCCGCGCCTCACCGTCCATCAGGCGGTGGAAGAAGGCCTGCGCGTCCATGACCGTGGCCTGAACGCCGACCAGCGCGCCGAACGGGTGCGCGCCCTGCTCGCCGAAGTCGGTCTGCCGGCGGACAGCGGCGACCGCTACCCCCACGAATTCTCCGGCGGCCAACGCCAACGCATCGCCATCGCCCGGGCCCTGGTGCTGGAACCGGACCTGCTGATTCTCGACGAACCCACCTCGGCCCTGGACCGCAGCGTTCAAGCCCAGGTGCTGGAGCTGCTGAAAGACCTGCAACGCCGTCGCGGACTCAGCTATGTGTTTATCAGCCACGACCTCAAGGTGGTGCGCGCCATCAGCCACCGGCTGCTGGTGATGCGCCATGGCAAGGTGGTCGAGCATGGCGACACCGAGCGCCTGTTCCAGTCCCCGGAGCAGGCCTACACCCGGCGTCTTATGGAGGCGGCCTTCAACCGTGACGGGAAACAAGCCGTTGCACAATAACCCCGCCGGCGTCTTTCACGGCCACCGTGATCGCCTATACTGGGCGCCGGAGTGACTATTTTTGAGGACAGAACATGGGTTTTCTCGCAGGCAAGCGATACCTGATCGTGGGCATCGCCAGCGACCGTTCCATTGCCACCGGCATCGCCGACGCCATGCACCGTGAAGGCGCGGAACTGGCGTTTACCTACCAGAACGACAAGCTCAAGAGCCGGGTGCTCAAAGTGGCCGAGCGATGCGGCAGCAACGAAGCCCTGTGCTTCCCCTGTGACGTGACCTCCGACGAGCAGATCCAGCAGGTGTTCGCCGGTCTGGGCGAGCAATGGGACGGGCTGGACGGCGTGGTCCACGCGGTGGGCTTTGCCCCGGCCGCCGAGCTGGACGGCAACTTCGCCGACGTGGCCACCCGGGAAGGCTTCCGCATGGCCCACGACATCTCCGCCTACAGCTTCGTGGCGCTGGCCCAGGCGGCCCGCCCGATGATGGCCGGCCGCAACGGCTCCCTGCTGACCCTGACCTATCACGCCTCCCGGCAAACCGTGCCGAACTACAACGTGATGGGCCTGGCCAAGGCCAGCCTGGAAGCCTCGGTGCGCTATCTGGCCGCCAGCCTGGGCCCGGACGGCATCCGCGTGAACGGCATCTCCGCCGGCCCGATCCGTACCCTTGCCGCCTCCGGCATCAAGAAATTCCGCACCATGCTGGACTACAACGCCGCCAAGGCCCCCCTGCGCCGCAACGTGACCATTGAAGAAGTGGGCAACACCGCCGCCTTCCTCTGCTCCGACCTGGCCTCCGGCATCACCGCCGAAATCACCTACGTGGACGCCGGTGCCGCCACCGTCTCCATGCCCTTCGAAGAACCCGGCGAATAACCGGGGAATAACCGGGGTCGGACCACGGCAACCCATTGATTCCAATAGGGTTTCCGTGATTTTTCGGGGGAGAAACAGGCCTTAAACGGCCTTCTCCCCCGCAAAAATCGCCTCTAAGCTTCGGATTCGGGCCTGAATCGCTAAGAAGTGTTTGTGTATCAAGCGGTTAGCGTGGTCCGACCCCGAGGTACAAAAAAGCCCGCCGGAGCGGGCTTTTTTGTGGGCGGTTCGCTGGGGTTATTGGGGGGCGTCGCCGTCGGCCAGGCGTTGGGGGTGGAGGTCCACGTCCAGGCTGTCGCGCAGGAAGGTCATGACCTGGCGGAAGGTGCGTTCGCCTTCCACCCGGGCCAGTTCCTGAAGCGCTTGTTGCTGCTGACCGTCCGGCAGGGGGTCGGCGTTGCCGTCGGCCACGGCGGTGACCTGGAAGGCCACCAGGTCGCCGTTACGCAGGTTGACGAAGCGGATGTCGCTGCTTTCGCCGTCCGCCGGGCGGGGGGTGGCGAAGGCGGCGTCGCTTACCGCCATGTCCGGTTCCGCGGCGCCCCGTTGGATGCCCTGCTCTTCGTCCACCTGGGCGCCCAGCAGCTCGGCCACGCGATCCAGATCCGCGCCATCGTCCACGGCGGTGCGTGCTTCGGATGCCAGGGACTCGGCCTGGTCACGGGCCTTGTTCAGGCGCAGTTGGGCACGGATGTCATCGCGCACGTCCGCCAGCGGCAGGGGCTCGGGCTTCTCGATTTCTTTCAGACGCACCGCCACGTAACGGTCACCGCCCAGTTCCAGCAGGTCGCTGTTGTGCTCCTGTTCGCGCACCGCCGTGCTGTTCAGGGCCTGGCGTACACGATCATTGTTGAGCGGTGCCGGCAGATCCTGCAGGGACACCCAGTCGGTGGTTTCCAGCGGCAGGTTCAGCTGCTCGGCGGGCACGTCCAGGTTCGGGTGTTCGTAGATCAGCTCTTCCAGCTTCACCAGGTCCTCGGACAGCAGGGCCTGGGATTGGGAGCGGCGCAGGTCGGCGGCGATGCCGTCACGCATGGAGGACAGGGGCGCCATTTCCGGCTTGCTCTCGCTCTCCAGCTTGAGCAGATGGACGCCGGAGTCGGAGACCACCGGTTCCGAAACCTGACCCACCTGCAGACCGTTGAGGGCATCGTCCAGCTCGTCCGGCAGGGTGCCGGGCTCGACCACGCCAAGCTCGCCGCCACTGCGGGCGGTGGCCAGGTCGTCGGAGTATTCCCGGGCCACTTCGGCGAAGCTCTTACCCTGCTCCAGGGCCTGGCGGGCTTCCCGGGCGCGGGCCACCGCCTGGTCCTGGTCGCGGTCATCATTGACGGCGATCAGCACGTGGGCCACCTGACGGCGGGTGTCGCCATCCTGCTGCATTTGCCGGCGGGCCTCGTATTCGGCCTTGATCTGATCTTCGCTGACGTCCACCTGGTCCCGGTAATGCTCCGGGGAAAGCACCAGGTACTGCACTTTCATCTGTTCCGGGCGCATGAAGCTGTCCCGGTTCTGATCGTAGTAGCTCTGGATTTCCTCGTCGCTGACCTGGGCCTGGCCCCGCAGCCGGTTCAGGTCGAGGCGCACGTAACGGATGTCGCGGCTCTGCTCACCCAGCCGGCGCTGCTCCGCCAGTTCGCCGGGCAACGCAAAATCGGTGCTGGCGAAGGCATCCCGGTACTGCTGGCTGATGCTCTCCTGGCGCAGCCCGTCCAGGTACCCCTGCGGGGTCATGCCCTGGGCACGGACCATTTGTTCGAAGCGGCTTTCGGAGAAGGCGCCCTGGTCGGTGAACGCCGGGTTGGAGCGAATCATGCGTGCCGCCTGGGTATCGCTGAACGCCATGTTGGCGTTACGGGCGGCGGCGATCATCAGCTGCTCGTTGACGATGCCCTCGAGCACCATCTGCGGCCGGATGAAAGAGTCCAGCACCGATTCGTTGATGTCCGGGCTTTGCTGACGCAGCATCTGACGCAGCTGCTGGGTACGCGAATTCACGTAGGCGCGGGTGATCTTGTTGCCTTCCACTTCCGCCACGGTGGTGTCGCTGCCACCGCCGGTGAAATACCCGTAGAAACCGGAAATCACGAACGGAAGAATGATGGCGGCAAGCAGCACCTTGCCCACGGGCCCGCGGACGAACCGCCTGAACTCCTGCATGCTTTACTCCAAGGGATATCGTCTTTTTTTATCGTCAGGTCGAATAGATCCAGAAAGCAAAAAAGCGCATCCGCCCTGGATACGCTTATTCTGCTGGCGGAGCGGACGGGACTCGAACCCGCGACCCCCGGCGTGACAGGCCGGTATTCTAACCAGCTGAACTACCGCTCCTGGAACCTGTTCAGTTAACGGCGTCCTTCAGTGCTTTACCGGCTTTGAAGCCCGGAACCTTGGCGGCGGCGATTTTGATGGTTTCGCCGGTTTGCGGGTTGCGGCCCTCGCGAGCTGCCCGCTCTTTCACGGAGAAGGTGCCAAAGCCCACCAGGGAGACACTGTCGCCCTTTTTCAGCGCGCCGGTAACGGCATCCAGAGTGGCATCCAGCGCACGGCCAGCGTCCGCCTTGGAGATATCAGCAGCGGCGGCGATAGCATCGATCAGTTCGGATTTATTCACAAAATTCCCCTTTTCTCTTTCCCGGTTTTATGGTCGAGGCGCGATGCACTCTCCTTATGACGAAGCCGCCTTTATACCAACGGTCCCAGGGGGCGTCAAGAAAGGAAGAGGCCTTACGCGCCAGCTTTAACAAAGGTAAAAAACCTTTTCAATCAATGTTTTAAAAACGTCGGCAACGTTCACCGCTCGGTGATCGGGTCCCGCATTAGAACCGTCCATTCAGCGACGGTCAATGGGTGCTCGGCCGTTCGGATTCCTTTTGCGCTTTTTCTTCCGCCAGAGCGAGATCTTCCTCCACTTCGGCTTCACTCAGTGGCGTCGGCGTATGCGTCAGCGCCACTTCGAGAACCTGGTCGATCCACTTCACCGGACGAATCTCAAGAGCTTCCTTGATGTTGTCAGGAATTTCTTTTAAGTCACGCTCGTTTTCGTGCGGAATCAACACTGTTTTGATGCCGCCGCGATGGGCGGCCAGCAGTTTTTCCTTGAGCCCGCCAATCGCCAGCACCTGACCGCGCAGGGTAATTTCCCCGGTCATCGCCACGTCCGCGCGCACCGGGATACCGGTGAGCATGGACACCATGGCGGTGCACATGCCGATGCCGGCGCTGGGGCCGTCCTTCGGCGTGGCGCCTTCCGGCACATGGATGTGCAGGTCGTTCCGCTCCAACTGACGGCGACGGATGCCGAGGTGACGGGCACGGCTCTTGACCACCGTCCAGGCGGCCTGAATCGATTCCTGCATCACGTCGCCCAGGGAACCGGTGGTGGTGACGCGGCCCTTGCCCGGCGTGGACACGCCTTCGATGGTCAGCAGTTCGCCGCCCACCGAGGTCCAGGCCAGACCGGTAACCTGCCCCACCTGATCCTGTTCTTCCGCGCGGCCATAGCTGAACCGGCGCACGCCCAGGTATTCCTCCAGGCTTTCCGGGTCCAGCTTGACCGGCGTGTCGTCCTTGGCCAGCAGGTGCTCTTTCACCACCTTGCGGCACACCTTGCTGACTTCCCGTTCCAGACCACGCACACCGGCTTCCCGGGTGTAGTGACGAATCACATGGCGCAGGGTGGCGTCGTCGAACACCACTTCCCCTTCCTTGAGACCGTTGGATTTGATCTGTTTGGGAATCAGGTACTGGGCGGCGATATTGACCTTCTCGTCCTCGGTATAACCGGGCAGACGGATCACTTCCATCCGGTCCAGCAGCGGGCCGGGAATGTTCATGGAGTTGGAGGTGCACACGAACAGGGTTTCGGACAGGTCGTAGTCCACTTCCAGATAATGATCGCTGAAGGTGTGGTTCTGTTCCGGATCGAGCACTTCCAGCAACGCGGACGCCGGGTCCCCGCGCATGTCCATGCCCATCTTGTCCACTTCATCAAGCAGGAACAGCGGGTTGCGCACGCCCACCTTGGACAGCTTCTGGATCACCTTGCCCGGCAGCGAACCGATGTAGGTGCGCCGGTGGCCACGAATCTCCGCCTCGTCACGCACGCCACCCAGGGCCATGCGCACGAACTTGCGATTGGTGGCGCGGGCCACCGATTGCCCCAGGGAGGTTTTGCCCACGCCGGGCGGCCCCACCAGGCACAGTACCGGGCCCTTCACCTTGCCGACCCGGCTTTGCACGGCCAGGAATTCCAGAATCCGTTCCTTCACCTCTTCCAGGCCATAATGATCCTCGTCGAGAATCTGCTTGGCGTGGGCGATGTCGTGGCGAACGCGGCTGCGTTTTTTCCACGGAACGGACGTCATCCAGTCCAGGTAACTGCGCACCACCGTGGCCTCGGCGGACATCGGCGACATCATGCGCAGCTTGTTCAATTCGTTTTTGGACTTTTCCTTGGCGTCCTTGGGCATGCCGGAGTCGTCGATCTTTTTCTCCAGATCCTCCAGCTCGTTGCCACTTTCGTCCAGATCGCCGAGTTCCTTCTGAATCGCCTTCATCTGCTCATTCAGATAGTACTCGCGCTGGCTCTTCTCCATCTGTTTCTTGACCCGGCCACGGATGCGCTTCTCCACCTTAAGCACGTCCATGTCGGATTCCATCAGCGCCACCAGGTGCTCCACGCGCTCGCGCACGTCGACCATCTCCAGCACGTCCTGCTTTTCTTCCAGCTTCAGTTGCAGGTGGGCGGAAATGGTGTCGGCCAGGCGGCTGATTTCATCGATGGAGGACACCGAATTCATGATCTCCGGCGCCACTTTCTTGGACAGCTTGACGTATTCCTCGAACTTGGCGAGCAAGGAACGGGACAGGGCCTCCTGTTCGCTGTCGGAGGGCGCCACGTCGTCCAGCTCACGCACATCCGCCACCGCGCCGTCGTCGTCGAAGCGCGCCTTGCTGAGATGGCCGCGACCGCCGCCTTCCACCAGCACCTTCACGGTGCCGTCGGGCAGGCGCAGCATTTGCAGGATGGTGGACACGGTGCCCACCCGGTAGATGTCCTTTTCGCCCGGATCGTCGTCGGACGCGTTGCGTTGGGCCACCAGCATGATCTGCTTGTCGCTGGCCATGGCCGCTTCCAGCGCGGCTATGGATTTCTCCCGACCGACGAACAGCGGGATCACCATGTGCGGATATACCACCACATCACGCAGTGGCAGCAGCGGAATCTCTTTCAGCACGTATCGCCCCTAATGTGGATGAGTCGGCTGTTGATGGGTCGGCCCGCGCACGGGCCGGGCGCCCGATTCAGTCGGGCGCCACTCTGGACTTCTGCTCGCTGTTCTCATAGATCAGCAGGGGTTCGGACTCACCCTCGATGGTGGCACTGTCGATCACCACCTTGGCCACGCCTTCCAGGGACGGCACCTGATACATGGTATCCAGCAGCACCGCTTCCAGGATCGAGCGCAGGCCGCGGGCGCCGGACTTGCGTTCCATGGCCTTGCGGGCCACGGCGCGCAAAGCGTCGTCGCGGAAATCCAGTTCCACCCCTTCCATCTCGAACAGGCGGGTGTACTGTTTGGTCAGCGCATTGCGGGGCTCGGTGAGAATCTGCACCAGAGCCTCCTCGGACAGTTCCTCCAGGGTGGCGATCACCGGCAGGCGGCCGATGAACTCCGGAATCAGGCCGTATTTGACCAGATCCTCCGGCTCCACGCTGGCCAGCATCTCTCCCATGGTGAGGGCGGCGTCCTTGCTCTTCACCTCGGCGGAGAAACCGATGCCGCCCTTCTCGGAGCGATCACGGATCACCTTGTCGAGGCCGGCGAAGGCACCGCCACAGATGAACAGAATGTTGGAGGTGTCCACCTGCAGGAACTCCTGCTGCGGATGCTTGCGGCCGCCCTGGGGCGGCACCGAGGCCACGGTGCCCTCGATCAGCTTCAGCAGCGCCTGCTGCACGCCCTCGCCGCTCACATCACGGGTGATGGAGGGGTTGTCGGACTTGCGCGAAATTTTGTCGATTTCGTCGATGTAGACGATGCCGCGCTGGGCCTTGTCCACGTCGTAGTCACACTTCTGCAGCAGCTTCTGGATAATGTTTTCCACATCCTCGCCGACATAACCGGCCTCGGTGAGGGTGGTGGCGTCGGCGATGGTGAACGGCACGTTCAGCAGCCGCGCCAGGGTCTCGGCCAGCAGCGTCTTGCCGCTACCGGTGGGCCCGATCAGCAGAATATTGCTCTTGCCCAGTTCCACTTCGTCACGGCCACGGGACGACTTAACGCCCAGCCGCTTGTAGTGGTTGTACACCGCCACCGACAACACCCGCTTGGCGCGTTCCTGACCAATCACGTAATCGTCGAGCGTGGTCTTGATTTCCTGGGGCTTGGGCAGGCGCTCGTCGCCGCCGTCGCCGGACTCTTCCTGCACTTCCTCGCGGATGATGTCGTTGCACAGATCCACGCACTCGTCGCAGATAAAGACCGACGGGCCCGCGATCAGCTTGCGGACTTCATGCTGGCTTTTGCCGCAGAACGAGCAATACAGCAGCTTGCCGTCGTCGCCCTTTCCGGTGGTATCGGTCATCGAATCGCCTCAGAACCTGATGTTTCAGTTTGAAGATGCCGGGTGCCACCGGCTTTTTCAAGCCCGGCGGCGCGCCGGCCCGGCCGCGCGCTGCCCTCAGCGGCGCCGCAGCACCTCGTCGACCAGGCCGTATTCCTTCGCCTGGGTGGCGTCCATGAAGTTGTCACGGTCGGTGTCGCGCTCCACCACTTCCAGGGGCTGGCCGGTGTGCTCGGCGAGCATGCGGTTGAGATCGCTCTTGATCTTGAGAATCTCGCGGGCGTGGATCTCGATGTCCGACGCCTGGCCCTGGAAGCCGCCCAGCGGCTGGTGAATCATCACCCGGGCATTGGGCAGCGCGTGGCGCTTGCCGGTGGCGCCGGCGGCCAGCAGAAAGGCGCCCATGCTGGCGGCCTGGCCGATGCACATGGTGGACACGTCCGGCTTCACGAACTGCATGGTGTCATAGATCGACATCCCGGCGGTCACCGACCCGCCCGGGCTGTTGATATACAAATTGATGTCCTTGTCCGGGTTCTCGGACTCCAGAAACAGCATTTGCGCGACGATCAGGTTGGCCATGTAGTCCTCGACCTGGCCGACCAGAAAAATCACCCGCTCCTTGAGAAGGCGGGAATAGATATCGAAGGAACGCTCACCCCGGGAGGTCTGCTCGATCACCATGGGCACCAGGCCCACGTTGGTCGGGTCCTGCATCAGGGTCTTCATTTCCGGAGTAATGGACGTGATCCGGCTCAAATCTATCATCTAGCGCTTCCTTTTTCGGGTCCCTGTGGCGCCGACTGGCGGCCCGCACAGGGTAATTGGGGCGCGGGCGTCCGCTTACAAGGCAGGGCGCGCCTATTACCCCGATAGTAAGGGGGCCCCCGTGGGCCGTCCATAAAGGCCGGTGAATAAGCCGTTCAACTGCGCAAAAGTTGCACAAAAGTACCCTTTTGGAACGAAAAAACCTCCGAAACGCCGATTTTTCCGGCATTTCGGAGGTTCGCTGGGCGCCGTTCGGGACGGCCCTGGCGGCGGACTCCGGTTCAGCCCTGCTGCTGATCGCGGGGTTTGACCGCGTCCTGGTAGGGCTGGGTCTTCTCTTCCACCTTGGCGGATTCCAGTACCAGATCCACCACCTGGTCTTCCAGCACCGCGCCTTCGATCTGCTGAAGCTGCTGCGGGTTGCTGTAGATCCAGTTAACCAGCTCTTCGGGCTGCTCGTACTGGGAGGCGATCTCTTCCACCCGGCTCTTGACCCGGTCGGCGTCCGCCTGCAGCTCGAACTTCTCGAGAATGGCGCGCATCACCAGGCCCAGACGCACGGAACGCTCCGCCTGGTCCTTGAACAGCTCCGCCGGGAGCATGGAGGCATCGAACTGCTGGCCGCCGCCGAACTGCTGCATCATTTGCTGGCGCATGCGGTCCACTTCCTGGTCCACCAGGGCCGCCGGCACGTCGAACTCGTGCTGGCCGGCGAGACCGTCCATCACCTGTTCCTTGACCTTGCCACTGACCGCGTTGCTCAGCTCGCGCTCCATGTTCTTGCGCACTTCGGCCTTGAACTTGTCCAGGTCACCGTCCTCGACGCCAAAGGCCTTCATGAACTCACCGTCCACTTCCGGCAGCGCCTTGGCCTGCACCTTGTTGACCTTGATCTGGAAGACCACCGCCTGGCCTTTCAGCTCCTCGGCCTGGTAGTCCTCGGGGAAGGTCACGTCGATGTCCTTCTCCTCGCCGGCTTTCATGCCAACGATGCCGTCCTCGAAGCCCGGGATCATCTGGCCGGAGCCCAGCTCCAGGTCGTGACCCTCGGCGCTGCCGCCTTCGAACGCCTCGCCATCCTTGAGGCCCTTGAAGTCGATATTGACGCGGTCGCCGGTTTCGGCGGCGCGGTCCACGTCCTCGAACTCAGCGCGCTGCTGGCGCAGGGTCTCGATCATTTCGTCCACATCGGCGTCGGTCACTTCCGCCACCGGCTTTTCCACTTCGATGGCGTCGAAAGCGACCACTTCCACCTGCGGGAAGACTTCGAAGGTGGCGATGAACTCCAGGTCCTCGCCGGCCACGTTCTTGGTGGCTTCGAAACCGGGCATGCCGGCCGGCTGCAGTTTTTCCTGCTCCACCGCTTCCAGGAAGGACTCGCGCATCACGTCGGCGAGCACTTCGTTACGCACGGCGGCACCGAAGCGACGTTTCACCTCCCGCATCGGCACCTTGCCGGGGCGGAAGCCATCCAGGCGGACGCTTTTTTGCGCTTCGCGGAGCTTGTTCTCCACGGCGGAGTCCACTTTCTCCGCGGGTACACCCACGGTAACGCGCCGCTCCAGACCTGAAGTCGTTTCTACGGAAACCTGCATAACATCCTCTTTCTAAAGACTTTTGGGGCCGGAGACCGACTTGGGCGGCCCGGGACCACGTACTTTGAAGGGCGGCAATTATAGTCAATGGCGCCGCCGAGATGAACCATAAAGCGTTGAACCATAAAAAAGGCCCCCGGGCGTCACCCGGGGGCCTTCATGTTGGGGTGGCTGATGGGATTTGAACCCACGACCACCGGAGTCACAATCCGGGGCTCTACCAACTGAGCTACAGCCACCAACGAAATCGTCGCTCTGCCAGGCCTTCGAGGCGCTCGATGGCACGCCTGGCAGGGCTCGAACCTGCAACCTACGGCTTAGAAGGCCGTTGCTCTATCCAATTGAGCTACAGGCGCTTTAACCGAACCCACCATCAGCCCGCTAATGGTCGGGGTGGAGGGATTCGAACCCCCGACATCCTGCTCCCAAAGCAGGCGCGCTACCAGACTGCGCTACACCCCGCCGGGCAGGTCGAGCGAGGCGGCATAATACCCGCGCCCTCCGGGACCGTCAACGACACCCCGAGCCGATCACGACCGTTCGCTGGAATATTCGCCAGCCGGCCACCGCTTTGCCCGAACCGGGCGCCCATGCGAGAATCCGCGCTCCCTTCCTTCCACCCCACAGACAGAGAGAACCGATGAGCGCGCAGATTCTGGATGGCAAGGCGTTGGCCCAGCATTTCGAGGAAGAAATGCGAGGCCGCGTGGAGGCCCTGAAAGCCAAGGCCGGGGGCCGCACCCCCATTCTCGCCACCATTCTGGTGGGAGCCGACCCGGCCTCCGCCACCTATGTGAAGATGAAGGGCAACGCCTGCCGCCGGGTGGGCATGGATTCCATGGCCGTGGAACTGCCGGCGGACACCACCACCGACCAGCTGCTGGCGCGGATCGATGAGCTCAACAACAACCCGGACGTGCACGGCATCCTGCTGCAGCACCCGGTGCCGGAACAGATCGACGAGCGCCTGTGCTTCGACGCCATCAGCCCCGGCAAGGACGTGGACGGCGTCACCTGCCTGGGTTTCGGCCGCATGGCCATGGGCGAGGAAGCCTACGGCTGCGCCACCCCCAAGGGCATCATGCGCCTGCTGGAGCACTATGAGGTGCCGCTGGAAGGCAAGCACGCGGTGGTGGTGGGCCGCAGCGCCATTCTCGGCAAGCCCATGGCGATGATGCTGCTGGGCGCCAACGCCACCGTCACCATCTGCCACAGCCGCACCCGGGACCTGCCGGCGCTGGTGCGCCAGGCGGACATCGTGGTCGGCGCCGTGGGCCGCCCGGAATTCATCAAGGCGGACTGGATCAAGGACGGCGCCGTGGTGGTGGACGCCGGCTTCCACCCGGAAAAATGCGGCGACATCGAACTGGGCCCCCTCACCGACCGCGTCGCCGCTTACACTCCGGTGCCCGGCGGCGTCGGCCCCATGACCATCAATACGTTGATCGTTCAGACGCTGGAGGCCGGCGAGAAGGCGTTCGCTTAGGGGCAGCTGCAGGCTGCAAGCTACAAGCCCGCGCGGTGGGGCTGAGCCGCCGTGCCGGTAGCGATCAGTTAAAAGTTCAAAGTTGAAAGTTCAAAGGTCGTGGCGGAGAGGGGCTGCAGCGGCCTTCGGCCGCCCTGAACGCGGCCACGGCCTCGCCGCCCTACAGGCCCCAACCCGCGTTTTAACTTTTAACTTTTAACTTTTAACTTTCAACTGGCCGATTCTTGGCACGGCAACTCCGCCCCACCGCGCCAGCTTGCGGCTTGCAGCTTGCGACTTGAAGCCGGCGCGGCTTGCCGCCCTATTCCCCGATGGAAACGCTAGCCGTCATACCGGCCACCAACGTCAGGTCCTCCGGCACCCGATCCAGTTCGATGCGTACCGGAATGCGTTGGGCCAGGCGTACCCATTCGAAGGTGGGCGATACCGGGGGCAGGCCCTGGTCGGTGCCGGAGGCGGCGTTGGGGTTGGCGATGCCGCGGGCGATGCCGGCCACCTTGCCGTCGAGGATGCGGTCGCTGCCGAGCAGCCGCACCCGGGCCCGGTCGCCGGTACTCAGGCGGTGCACCTGGGTTTCCCGGAAGTAGGCCTCGATCCAGAACGATTGGCCGTCCACCAGGGCCAGCACCGGTTCGCCGGCCCGGGCATAGTCCCCGGCCTGGGCCAGCAGATGGGTCACGAAACCGCCCACCGGCGCCGGGACATTGGCCCGTTGCAGGTCCAGCTGCGCTTCCTTGAGGGCCGCTTCGGCGGCGTGCAGGTCGGCGCGGGCCACTTCCGCCAGACGGGTGGCGGATTCCCGCTCCTCCGAGGACACCGCCCGCCCCAGACGCTTGCGCCGGGACGCTTCGTCGTCGCGCAGGGCCAGTTCCTGGCGGCGGTGGGCCCGCTCCGCCTCGGCCCGCGTCACCGCCAGCCGGTAGCGCTCCGGGTCCACGCTGAACAGGGCCTCGCCCTCCTCCACCCGGCTGTTGTCGGTCACCGCCATCTTGGTGATGCGCCCGGACACGTCCGGCGCCACCTGTATCACCGCCGCTCGTACCCGGGCATCCCGGGTCCACAGCTGGTGCACGTATTGAAACCACAGAAACCAGACGGCGATGGCGGCGACCAGTACCAGCCCGCCGGTGAGCAGCAGCGGCCGCCAGCGGCCCGGACGGCGTTCAGACAGGGGGGCTTCCGACATTTAAGACACTTCCCACATTAAGGCACTTGCCCACATAAACAGCGCCAGCGCCAAGGCGCACAGCACCAGAAACACACACAGACCGGCCAGGGCCGGATGCCAGAACCAGCGGTAGCCGTCCAGCCGCCCGAGCAGCCGGTTCACCGGCCAGAACAGCAGCAGCGCCACCAACAGCACCGGCAACAGCGGCGGCAGCAGCACGCCACCCCAATCGATCTCATACAACATCCAGATTCCTCAAGCCGCGCCAGGGCCGGTCCGCCGAGCCGGCCAGGAAAAAGCCCGCGTATCGCCGGATAATACTGATCTGCAGGCGCAAGCGCACAACCGAACGCACCAGCCGGCGCCGTTCGCCGGGCTCCAGCTCCGGGCCATAGGCGCGCTGGCAGCGGCGCAGCACCGTGTCCGCCTGGGCGGTGAGCGCCAGCCAGCGGTCTTCGTCACCGTCACGCAGCACCCGCTGGGTATCGCGGATCAGCCGGGTGATGGCCAGCTTCTCGTCGCCGGGCAGCCCGCGCCGGCACATCATATTCAGATACAGCAGGCCGAGACCCAGAGTCACCGCCGCCAGGGCGCCGCGCAGCAGCTCGCCGTCCTCTTTATTCGACGGGTCCAGATTGGGCAGCAGCAGGCTGATGCGGTCGTACAGTTGCCGTTCCAGTCGGTGGCGCGGCCAGCGGCGGCGGATCGGCCAGCGCCCCAGGGTGCGGCACAGATCCCGGCACAGCCGCTGGCGGGCCCGGGCCGGGGTGTCGCCGGGCCACACCAGCATGAACGCCAGCACCGCCAGAATCATGCCCATGCCCAGGGACAGCATGTTGTTGAACAGCGGCAGCGCGTCGAAATTCTGGGTCGGCGACAGGTCCAGCAACAGCGGGAAGAAGATCGTCACCGGAATACCGATGCCCGCCGTGGCCGGCCGCGCCATGGCCAGACCGGCCAATACATAGACCGGCGCCAGCCAGACCACCAGTTCCGCGAAGCCATCACTGCCGGGCAGCAGCACCAGCCGGTACAGCGTTGCCAGCAGCGCCGCCAGGGCGGCGCCCTTGATAAAGCCGCGCACCGCCGCCAGCGGGTTGTCGCGGGTGGCGAACAGCGCGCAGATCACCCCCACCTGGATCGCCACGCCGGCGCCCTGGGGCGAGGCGCTCCAATACCAGAACGCCAGGGCACCGCTCAGCGCCAGGGCCGCGCGCACGCCGTTGCGCCAGGCCTGGGACGGGTCCAGATGGGGCCGCGAGGTGCCGCCCCGCCACTGCACCAGCGGCGCCCGGTCGGTGAGCATGGCGAACAGCGCCACGCTGGAGCGCAGCCGGTCGCACAGCTCGGCGCTGTGCTCCAGGGCCAGTTGCAGGGCGTAGAAGCGCTCGTCGTTGTCGTCCCGCTGGCCACCGCGCAGTTCCCGCGCCAGGGTCCGGGCGCGCACGTACAGGCCGTGCAGGGTGTCACGCAGGGCCTCCGGCGGCGCTTCCGGGTCCAGGGCGGCGATGTCCGCCAACAGGGCCGCCACCGCCGGGTGGTGGTGGCGCTCCGCGTCGCGGAGCACATAGACGTGCAGCGGCCCCACCGAGGAGATCATCGCCAGCATTTCATGGCCCAGGCGGCGGCACAGGCCGGCGCGGTTGCGCAGCTTCGGGGAATCGAACAGGGCGTGTTCGCGCAGGTTTTCCAGCGCCATGCCGTCGGTGATCAGGGTCTGGCGGCGGGCGCGCAGCTGATCCCGATCCAGCCGCCCCCCGGCGGTGTCCGACACCAGCCGGATCAGGGCGATCAGCTGGCTGCGGCTGCTCTGCAGGTAGGCGCCACCGGCGGAGCGCGGCCACACCAGCACGCTGAGCAGGCTGACGCAGAAGATACCCAGGCTGATTTCGGTGACCCGGGCCACCGCCAGGGAGAAGGTCTGATCCGGCGCCAGCACCGCCGGCACGCCGATGATCAGGGCGCTGTAGCCGGCCAGCACGAAGGCGTAGGCGCGGAAGTTGCGCAGCAGACTGGCGGCGAAGGTGCACAGCCCCAGCCATACCACCAGGGCAATAAAGAACAGGGTCGGCTGGCCGTTGAGCGCGCCCACCAGCAAGGTGGCCACCAGGGCGCCGCCCAGGGTGCCGAGCAGCCGGTAGATGCCCTTGGCCACGGCCATGCCGCCCAGGGGCTGGGCGACGATATAGACCGTCATCAGCGACCATTTGGGCTGGTCCAGGCCCAGCGCCAGGGCGATATAAAGCGCCAGCATGCCGGCGGCGAAGGTGCGCAGGCTGAACTGCCACTCCCGCGCCCCGGCCTGGCGCAGGAAGGCCGGGATCAGGCTTCCCGGGGCCAAGATTCCCGCAGACCCACGGTGCGGTTGAACACCGGTTTATCGGCGCTGCTGTCCCGGTCCACGCTGAAGTAGCCCTCGCGCTCGAACTGGAAGCGGGTCTCGGCCACGGCGCCGGCCGCGCCGGGCTCCACCATGCAGCCACTCAATACCCGCAGGGATTCCGGATTGAGGTGGTCGAGGAAGGACTCCCCTTCCGCCACTTTCGACGGATTGGCCACCTGGAACAGCCGGTCGTAGAGGCGCACCTCGCAGGGCACGCCCCGGTCGGCGCTGACCCAGTGAATGACGCCGCGCAGTTTGCCCTGCCCTTCGTCGTTCTCCGGGTTCTTGCCCAGGGTGTCCGGGTCGTAGCTGCAGCGGATCTCGACGATCTCGCCGGCGTCGTCACGGACCACGGATTCGGCGCGCACCACATAGCCGTAGCGCAGCCGCACCCGGTCACCCAGCACCAGCCGCTTGTACTTCTTGTTGGCTTCCTCGCGGAAGTCCTCCCGGTCGATGTAGACCTCCCGGGTCAGCGGCATCTCGCGGTTGCCCATGGCCTCGTTCTGCGGGTGTACCGGCGCCACCAGGGTTTCCTCATGGCCCTCCGGCCAGTTCTCGATCACCAGCTTGAGCGGGTTGAGCACGCAGAAGGCCCGCGGGGCGTGCTGGTTGAGATCGTCACGCACCGCTTCTTCCAGCAGGCTCATGTCGATCACCGAGTCCGCCCGGCTGACCCCCAGGGCTTCGCAGAAGTTGCGAATCGCCGCCGGCGTGTAACCGCGCCGGCGCAGGCCGCTGAGGGTGGGCATGCGCGGGTCGTCCCAGCCGTCCACGTGGCCTTCGTCCACCAGCAGCTTGAGGCGGCGCTTGCTGGTCACGGTGAAGTTCAGGTTGAGCCGTGAGAATTCGTACTGGCGGGGCTGGGCCGGCACCTCCACATTCTCGATCAGCCAGTCGTACAGCGGCCGATGATCCTCGAACTCCAGGGTACAAAGGCTGTGGGTGATGCCCTCGATGGCGTCGGACAGCGGGTGGGTGAAGTCATACATCGGGTAGATGACCCACTTGTCGCCGGTCTGGTGGTGCGCTTTTTTTCGTATCCGGTACAGGATCGGGTCGCGCAGGTTCAGGTTCGGGCTGAGCATGTCGATACGCGCCCGCAGCACCGCCGCGCCCTCGTCGAACTCGCCGGCGCGCATGGCCGCGAACAGCGCCCGGTTCTCTTCCACGGACCGGTCCCGGTGCGGGCTGTCCTGGCCGGGGGTGGTGAAATTACCGCGCATCTCGGCGATTTTTTCCGGAGACTGGGTGTCCACATAGGCCAGCCCCTTGTCGATCAGCTGCAGGGCGTAGTCGTGCAGCTGGTCGAAATAGCCGCTGGCGAAGCGCACCGGCCCGGTCCATTCGAAACCCAGCCATTCCACGTCACGCTGGATCGAGCGAATGTACTGGTCTTCTTCCTTCTCCGGGTTGGTGTCGTCGAAGCGAAGATGGCAGGCACCGCCGTAGCTTTCGGCGATGCCGAAATTCAGGCAGATGGACTTGGCGTGCCCAATATGCAAATAACCGTTGGGCTCCGGCGGGAACCGGGTGACCACACGGCCATCGTTTTTTCCTTCCGACAGGTCACGATCGATGATCTGTCTGATAAAATTACTGGGCGCTTTTGCTTCACTCATTGAGCCGCCTGCGGCTGAAATCCGGGGTGCGCTAGTGTACAGTGCGCCCCCCCACAGTCAAAGACTCCCCGGATCCGGAGACCCCATGAAAGTGCTGTTGACCACCACCTACGGAAAGATCCTGCTGGAACTGGACGCCGAGAGCGCTCCCAAGACCACGGATAACTTCGTCCAGTACGTCAAGGACGGGCACTATGACGGCACCGTGTTCCACCGTGTCATCAGCAACTTCATGATCCAGGGCGGCGGTTTCACCCCGGATATGGAACAGAAGCCCACCCGCGAGGCGATCGAGAACGAAGCCGCCAACGGGCTCTCCAACGAGGCCGGCACCATCGCCATGGCGCGCACCAGCGATCCGCACTCCGCCACCGCCCAGTTCTTTATCAACGTGGCCGACAACCACTTCCTGGACAAGGCCCGTTCCCCGGACGGCTGGGGCTACGCGGTGTTCGGCAAGGTGGTCGAGGGCATGGAGACGGTCACCCGCATCAAGGGCGTGGCCACCGGCAACAAGGGCTTCCACCAGGACGTGCCCCGCGAGGACGTGATCATCGAGTCCGCCGAGGTCATCGAAGAATGAACCGGTCAGCCAGTCGGGCAGTGAGCCGTGTAGTGAGCCGTATAGCGGGCCGGGTTGTGCTTGCCGCCGTGCTGCTGGTGCCGGCACTGGCGCTGGCCGCCAACCCGCGGGTGGAGCTGACCACCAGCCAGGGCAATATCGTGCTGGAGCTGTACCCGAAGGCGGCGCCGGAAACGGTGGCCAACTTCCTTCGCTACGTGGACGACGGCTTCTACGACGGCACCGTGTTTCACCGGGTGATCAACGGCTTCATGATCCAGGGCGGCGGCTTCGACGCCGACCTGCGTCAGAAGGACACCCGCGCGCCGATCAAGAATGAAGCGGACAGCGGCCTGCGCAACGAGCGTGGCACCATCGCCATGGCGCGCACCGGCGACCCCCATTCCGCCACCGCCCAGTTCTTTATCAACCTGGTCAGCAACCGCAGCCTGGACCACAGCGGCAAAACGCCCCGGGGCTGGGGCTATGCGGTGTTTGGCAAGGTGGTGGAAGGCATGGACACGGTGGAACGCATCGCCACGGTGCCCACCGGCAGCGGCAAGCTGGCCGGCGGCCCCCGGGTCGCGGATGTGCCGCGCACGCCGGTGGTGATCGAAAAAGCCCGCCGCCTGGACGCCGCCAACGACGACAATAACGACCAGCAATGAGCTACAGCCTGCTGATTTCCGACCTGCATCTGGACCCGGTGCGTCCCGGGCACCTGGCGGAGCTGGAACGCCTGCTGGCCGACCAGGCGGGCCGCGCCGCGCGCCTTTATGTGCTCGGCGATCTGTTCGAGGCCTGGATCGGCGACGATGACGACAGCGACTTCAACCGCCAGGCCATCGCCGCCTTCCGGGCGTTCTCCGACGCCGGCTCCGAACTGTTCTTCATGCACGGCAACCGGGACTTCCTGCTCGGCCAGCGTTTCGCCGACGACTGCGGCGGCACCCTGCTCGACGAAGGCACGGTGGTGGACCTGCACGGCACCCGCGCCCTGCTGATGCACGGCGATAGCCTGTGCACCGAGGATCAGGCCTACCAGCAATTCCGTGCCATGGCCCGCAACCCGCAATGGCAGCAAATGATGCTGGCCAAGCCCCTGGACGAACGGCGCGCCCTGGCCCAGGGCATGCGCATGCAGAGCCAGAGCAACAACGCCAATAAGGCCGAGAACATCATGGACGTGACCCGGTCCGAGGTGGTGCGGGTGATGAATGAGGCCGGCGTCCGTGATCTGATCCACGGCCACACCCACCGCCCGGCGGTGCACGACGTGGACCTGGGCGACGGCGCCAGCGGCAAGCGCTGGGTGCTGGGCGACTGGGGTCAGTTGGGCTGGTGGATTGTCGCCGACGGTGATGGTCTGCGCCTGGAGAGCTGGGAGATTGGCGGGGCTTCTTAGGCGGTTTTATCGCGACTGAAGTCGCTCCTACATAGGTGGAAGAACAATGTAGGAGCGACTGGGCGGCATTCCGCTTCAGTCGCGATAAACCCCAACGGCCCCCTCACCCGACCGCCGGCACACCGGAATGAAACCGGAACGCCTGGTCCGGCTCCTCGATCAGCGCCCTCTCCTGCTCCTTGAAGAACGCCACCCGCTCCTCGATGGGGCCGTCCGCGTACAGCCGCGCCAGGCGCAGATAATCCTCGAAGTGACGCGATTCACTCTTCAATAAATAGCGGTAATAGCGCCCCAGCTCGTCATCCACATGGGGCGCCAGGGCGGCGAAGCGTTCGCAGGAGCGGGCCTCGATCAGGGCGCCGATAATCAGGGTATCCACCAGCCGGCCGGGCTCGGAAGTGCGCGCATGGCGGCGCAGGCCCTGGGCGTAGCGGGACGGCGACAGGTGATCGTAGGTGACACCCCGTTCGCGCATCATGCCCACCACCTGCTCGAAGTGCAGCAGCTCCTCCCGGGCCAGCTGGCTGAGATTGTCCAGCAGCTCCGGCCGGTCCACATAGCGGAACATCAGGTTCAGCGCCGTGGACGCCGCCTTCTTTTCGCAGTGGGCATGGTCGATCAGCAGAATGTCCGGGTGCGCCAGCGCCCAACCGATCCAGGCCTCCGGCGTCGGACAGGGCAGGAATTCACGGAGCGGGGTTATGTCGGTCATGGCCACCTCAAGCAGGACGGCGCCATTCTACAAGCCCGCCGGCGCAAAACCAGCCCGGACAGCGGGCGCTGCCCCTGGTGTTCGGGGGCCGCAACGATATAATCGCGCCCCATGGGACGACGAACTCACCCCGCCATCCAGACCTTCAAGGGCCGCGCCGCCGCCGGCGCGCTGCGCTTGCTGGGTCTGCTGCCTTTTGCCCTGAACCGGGCCCTGGCCACCGGCCTGGGCCGGCTGCTGGCCGTGCTGCCCACCGAGGCGCGGCGCGTCACCCGCATCAACCTGCGGCTGTGCCTGCCGGAACAGCCGCAGCGGGAAGCCCTGGCCCGGGCCTCCCTGGTGGAAAGCATCAAGAACACCTTCGAGATCGCCCGCTTCTGGCGCCACCCGGGGGACGGCCTGGCACGGGTGGTGTCCGAGGACGGCGACGGCCCCCTGCGCCAGGCGGTGGCCAACCGGGAACCGGTGCTGATCCTGGCGCCGCACCTGGGTTGCTGGGAGGTGCTCAACTTCTGGCTGGCCCGGGAGTTCGGCCTGCACGCCATGTTCGCCCCCTCTGGCCTGCCGGAGGTGGACCAGCTGATCAAGGAAGGCCGCGAGCATTTCGGCACCACCATGTACCCGGCCACCGCCCGGGGCGTGGCCGGCCTGGTGCGGGCCATGCGCCAGGGGGCGCTCACCGCGATCCTGCCGGACCAGGTGGCGGACCGGCGCAGCGGCCGGTTCGCGCCGTTCTTCGGGCAGCCGGCCTTTACCGGCACCCTGAGCTGCAAGCTGATCAAACAGACCAACGCCCGGGTATTCCTGGCCTGGGCCAGGCGCCTGCCCGGCCGGCAGGGCTTCGAGATCCGGGTGCGGCCGGCGGACCCGGGCGTGCACGATGACGACCTGGATTACGCGCTGACCACCATGAACCGCTCCATCGAAGCCCTGATCCGCGAGGAGCCCGCCCAGTATCTGTGGAGCTATAAGCGCTTCCGCCGGCAACCGCCCGGCGGCACCCTGCCCTATTGATACGCTGGATCGCGGCTGAAGCCGCTCCTACACCCAAGCCCCCGCATCACCGCAGGAGCGCCTTCAACCGCGATCACGCCGCACCACCCCACCCCGTACCTCACCCCCGTAGGAGCGGCTTCAGCCGCGATCCCCCCACCCAATCCGCACCACACCACCCCGTACCGCACCCCTGTAGGAGCGGCTTCAGCCGCGATCACCCCGCCCAATCCGCACACGCCACCCCGTGCCCCCCCCGTAGGAGCGGCTTCAGCCGCGACCCCCTCACCCCGCCGCCCCTGTAGGAGCGGCTTCAGCCGCGATCCGCCGCCCACCCACAAAGGCCAGTGATTGCGAGTATTCACGCCATGAATGGCCAGGAGCCCGGTTCCGTTTAACAGTTGATGGGGTTTCGGCTATACTCCGCGCGCAATTCCAACCCCCAGTCTCACCCCAACCAACTGATTTCCAAAAGAAATCGGTCAGACGAAACGAGGGATTCGCTGTGCTAGAAGCCTATCGCAAACATGTCGAGGAACGCGCCGCCGAGGGCGTGCCCCCGAAACCGCTGGACGAACAGCAAACCGCCGCCCTGGTGGAGCTGTTGAAGAACCCGCCCGCCGGTGAAGAGGAGTTCATCCAGGACCTGTTCGTCAATCGCGTTCCGCCGGGCGTTGACCAGGCCGCCTACGTCAAGGCCGCCTTCCTGTCCGCCATCGTCAAAGGCGAAGCCAGCTCCCCCCTGATCGACCGCAAGCGCGCCACCGAACTGCTGGGCACCATGCAGGGCGGCTACAACGTGGCCCCGCTGATCGAGCTGCTCGACGACGAAGAACTGGCCGCCGTGGCCGCCAAGGAACTGAAACACACCCTGCTGGTATTCGATGCCTTCCACGACGTGGAAGACAAAATGAAAGCCGGCAACGCCAAGGCCAAGGAAGTGATCGAATCCTGGGCCGAGGGCGAATGGTTCACCAACCGCAAGGACCTGTCCGAGAAGTTCACCGTCACCGTGTTCAAGGTGTCCGGCGAAACCAACACCGACGACCTGTCCCCGGCCCAGGACGCCTGGAGCCGCCCGGACATCCCGCTGCACGGCAACGCCATGCTGAAGAATGCCCGCGAAGGCATCTTCCCGGAGAAAGACGGCGAAATCGGCCCGCTCAAGCAGATGGACGAGCTGAAAGCCAAGGGCCACCCGGTGGCCTACGTGGGCGACGTGGTCGGCACCGGCTCCAGCCGTAAGTCCGCCACCAACTCGGTGCTCTGGCACTTTGGCGACGACATCCCCTACGTGCCCAACAAGCGCGCCGGCGGCGTCTGCATCGGCGGCAAGATCGCGCCGATCTTCTTCAACACCATGGAAGACTCCGGCGCCCTGCCGTTCGAGTGCGACGTGGAGAAGATGAACACCGGTGACGTGATCGACATCTACCCGTTCGAAGGCCGGGTGGAAAAAGACGGTGAAGTGATCGCCGAATTCGAGCTGCGCTCCCAGGTACTGCTGGACGAAGTGCGCGCCGGCGGCCGCATCAACCTGATCATCGGCCGTGGCCTGACCACCAAGGCCCGCGCTGCCCTGGGTCTGGAAGAATCCACCCTGTTCCGCAAGCCGGAACAACCGGGCGACTCCAACGCCGGCTTCACCCTGGCCCAGAAAATGGTCGGTAAAGCCTGTGGCATGGAAGGCGTGCGTCCGGGCATGTACTGCGAGCCGAAGATGACCACCGTGGGCTCCCAGGACACCACCGGCCCGATGACCCGGGACGAGCTGAAAGACCTGGCCTGCCTGGGCTTCCAGGCCGACCTGGTGATGCAGTCCTTCTGCCACACCGCCGCTTATCCGAAGCCGGTGGACGTGGAAACCCAGCACACCCTGCCGGACTTCATCATGAACCGGGGCGGCGTGTCCCTGCGCCCGGGTGACGGCATCATCCACTCCTGGCTGAACCGCATGCTGCTGCCCGACACCGTGGGCACCGGCGGTGACTCCCACACCCGTTTCCCGATGGGCATTTCCTTCCCGGCGGGCTCCGGTCTGGTGGCCTTCGCCGCCGCCACCGGCGTAATGCCGCTGGACATGCCGGAATCCGTGCTGGTGCGCTTCAAGGGCAAACGCCAGCCCGGCATCACCCTGCGTGATCTGGTCCACGCGATTCCGCTGCAGGCGATCAAGGAAGGCCATCTGACCGTGGCCAAGGCCGGCAAGAAGAACGTGTTCTCCGGTCGCATCCTGGAAATCGAAGGCCTGGAAGATCTGACCGCCGAGCAGGCGTTCGAGCTGTCCGACGCCTCCGCCGAGCGTTCCGCCGCCGGCTGCACCATCACCCTGTCCGAGGACAGCGTGGCGGAGTACCTGAAGTCCAACATCACCCTGCTCAAGTGGATGATCGCCAACGGTTACGGCGACGCCCGTACCCTGGAGCGTCGTATCCAGGGCATGGAAGAGTGGCTGGCCAACCCCAGCCTGATGCGTGCCGACGCCGACGCGGAGTACCACACCGTGATCGAGATCGACATGGATCAGATCAAGGAGCCGGTACTGTGCTGCCCGAACGACCCGGACGATGCCAAGACCCTGTCCGACGTGGCCGGCGCCAAGATCGACGAAGTGTTCATCGGTTCCTGCATGACCAACATCGGTCACTTCCGCGCCGCCGGCAAGCTGCTGGAAAAAGTGGACGGCCTGACCACGCGCCTGTGGATCGCCCCGCCCACCAAGATGGACCAGCACCAGCTCACCGAAGAGGGCTACTACAACATCTACGGCCGCGCCGGCGCGCGCACCGAGATGCCGGGCTGCTCCCTGTGCATGGGTAACCAGGCACGGATCGCGCCCAAGTCCACCGCGGTGTCCACCTCCACCCGGAACTTCCCCAACCGTCTGGGCCAGGGCGCCGATGTGTACCTGGCCAGCGCGGAACTGGCGGCGGTGGCGGCGGTGCTCGGCAAACTGCCGACCACCGAGGAGTACATGCAGTACGCCGAAACCATCGACTCCATGGCCGGCGAGATCTATCGCTACATGAACTTCGACCGCATGGATGAGTACCAGGAAGTGGCGGACAAGGTGAAGATCCCGGTGGCGCAAGCCAGCTAAGGGACTCTCCCTCCGACCACAAAAAAGCCCGGCCTTGTGCCGGGCTTTTTTGTGGCTGGCGATAACGTTACGCCGGGCTCTCCGTAGGAGCGACTTCAGTCGCGATTGCCGGTGGTGCCAGTTCAATCGCGACTGAAGCGGAAGGCTGCTGCTGTCAGCTCGCCAGGACGGCGTCGACCAGCGCCTTGGCCTCTTGCTGGATACGTTCCAGATGGGCCTGGCCTTCGAAGCTTTCGGCGTAGATCTTGTAGACGTCCTCGGTGCCGGACGGGCGCGCCGCGAACCAGCCCGCCTCGGTGACCACCTTGAGCCCGCCGATGGCAGCGCCATTGCCCGGCGCCTCGGTGAGCTTGCGAGTGATCCGATGGCCGGCCAGCGTATCGGCGCTGACCTGGTCCGGCGACAGCTTGCCCAGCTTGGCCTTCTGCTCGCGGTTGGCCGGCGCATCAATGCGTTCATAGACCGGCGCGCCGTAACGCTCGGTCAGCGCCAGATAACGCTCGCCCGGGTCCTGACCGGTGACCGCCGTGATCTCGGCGGCCAGCAGGCCCAGGATGATACCGTCCTTGTCGGTGGACCAGGGCTTGCCGTCCAGGGTCAGGAACGAGGCGCCAGCGGACTCCTCGCCGCCGAAGCCGAGACTGCCGTCGATCAGGCCGTCAACGAACCACTTGAAGCCCACCGGCACCTCGACCACCTCCCGACCCAGCCCTTGCGCGACGTAATCGATCATCGATGACGACACCAGGGTCTTGCCGATGGCGGCCGTGTCGCTCCACAGCGGGCGATGGGTGAACAGGTACTCGATGGCCACGGCGAGATAGTGGTTGGGGTTCAGCAGCCCGGTGGAGCGGGCGACGATGCCGTGGCGGTCGTGGTCGGTATCGCAGGCGAAGGACACGTCGAAGCGGTCCTTGTTCTCGATCAGTCCGGCCATGGCGTAGGGCGACGAGCAGTCCATGCGGATCTTGCCGTCCCAGTCGACGCGCATGAAGCGGAAGGTCGGATCGACGGTGGTCGAGATCACTTCCAGCGGCAGGTCGTACTTCGCGGCGATCCGTGGCCAGTAGTGCACCCCGGCACCGCCGAGGGGGTCGACGCCGAACCTGAGCCCGGAGTCGCGAATCGCCGCCATGTCGATGACCTTGTCGAGGCCGCTGATATAGCTCTCGATATAGTCGAAACGCTGGGTGGTCGACGCCTTGAGGGCTTCGGCATAACCGATGCGGCGAACGCCCTCGAGGCCGCCGGCGAGCAGGTCGTTGGCTCGCTCCTGGATCCACTTGGTGACGTTGGTATCCGCCGGCCCGCCGTTGGTCGGGTTGTACTTGAACCCGCCATCGCCCGGCGGATTGTGCGAAGGCGTGATGACGATGCCGTCGGCCAGCCCGCCGCTGCGTCCCTGGTTGTAGACCAGAATGGCGTTGGAGATCGCCGGTGTCGGCGTGTACCCCACCTCGCCACCGGTTTCTTCGCAGCCGGCATCGATGCGCGTATCGACACCGTTGGCCGCCAGTACTTCCAGCGCCGAGCAGAATGCCGGCTCGGAGAGCGCGTGGGTATCCATGCCGATGAACAGCGGGCCGTCGACACCCTGCGCTTCACGGTACTCGCAGATCGCCTGGGTCGTGGCCAGGATGTGCCATTCGTTGAAGCTGGTCTTCAACGAGGAGCCGCGATGGCCCGATGTGCCGAAAGCCACCTGCTGGCCCGGGTCGCTGGGGTCCGGCCTCTCGCTGTAGTAGCGCGACACCAGGCGCGGAATATTGGCGAGGCTGTGCTCGTCCGGCAAGCGTCCCGCTTGGGAGTCGATGCTCATCGTCAGTTCCTTTCGATGGTCTGGGGAGGAATGCCTTTCTTATAGCAGACCATCTTCAACGCCCGACAGGCAAGATAAGCTCGGCCATAATTGAAACGCGGAAACAGGCTGACGCTTGGGAAGGTCGTGCCCGCGCTTAAGTACGAGTCGTTGCTTCCCGGTCTGCTCCCCTTTCAACTTTCAACTTTCAACTTTTAACCCACCTTTTACCTCCCCCTGTAAAGAACTATTGAACAAGGCTGACCCGCCACGCCCCGGTATGCACAATCCCCCGTGATGCCCGCCGCGACCTGGCGGTCCTCGCCGATCACGCCGTGGCAGTCCCTCAACTCGAAAATGGAATCTCGCGGAGAGGAGCAGCTTATGAGCAGCGAAGATCTCTTTCCCACTCGCATGGAGCAGGACCGCAAACCCTTCCCCCGGCTGGACCCGGTGATTCACGCCCGCAACCAGGACCGTTGGAACGGCCCCCTGGGCGAGGAATCCCTGTCCCGTTACGAGCGCGATGGTTTTCTGTGGTTCGAAGGCTTCTTTTCCCAGGAACGGATGCGTCCGTTTTTCGATGAACTCAACGAAATGGCCAAGGACACCGAGCTGGTGAAATCCGACCAGGTGATCACCGACCCGGACTCCGGCGACCTTCGTTCCGTGTTCGACATGCATCGTATCTCCAAGCGCTTCGACGCCCTGACCCGGGACCCGCGCATTCTCGGCATGGTCCGGCAGTTGCTCGGCGGTGATGTCTACATTCACCAGTCCCGCATCAACGATAAGTTCGGTTTCCAGGGCAGCGGTTTTCAGTGGCACTCGGACTTTGAAACCTGGCACTCCGAGGACGGCATGCCGCGCATGCGCGCGGTGAGCGCTTCGATCATGCTCACCGACAACAACGAGTTCAACGGGCCGCTGATGCTGATTCCCGGCTCGCACCACTACTTCGTGCCCTGCCACGGCAAGACGCCGGAAGACAATTGGAAGGACTCCCTGAAGAGCCAGCGGGTCGGCGTGCCCAGCCAGGAAAACCTGCGCACCATGGTCAACCAGGGCGGCATTCAGGCGCCCAAGGGCCCGCCGGGTTCACTGCTGTTGTTCGAGTGCAATACCCTGCACGCGTCCAACAAAAACCTGTCGCCCTGGCCAAGGGCCAATCTGTTCTTTGTCTATAACAGCGTGGACAACGGCCTGGAGAAACCCTACGGCGGCACCGATGCGCGGCCCGGCTTTCTGGCCAACCGTGACGATACCGCGGCGCTGTCCATGTACGACAATCTGGAGCCACTCTAAGCCACCAACCGGGCCTCAATGAGGCCCGGTTCACAAAACCCCGCCCTATTCCCCAGCTTTTACAAAGACTGACAAACCATCTGCCATGCCGGGTGTTTATTAAGCAGGCGACCTTGCCAGTGCTTTCAGGATGACGGCATGAAAAATTCGGATCGAATCGGCTTCACGGTTTTTTTCCTCGCGATTGTTTTTATCGCGTTCGTGGCCGGCGCCTTCGTGGTGCTGACCCGGACCTTCCCCTACCCGCTTTTCAACGATGCCCACAAGGCCGCCGGTGCGCTGCTGCAGCAACACTCGCTCAGCGATCTGTACACGCAGTCCGATCTGTGGCGGGACGCCCGCCGGGACGATCGGGGCGTTACCGTGCACGACCGGCGGCGGGCCCAGGCGGGCCTGACCCTGTACACCTCCGGCGACGGCAGCCATGCCAGCCTGATTGATATGGACGGCCGGGAAGTGCACCGCTGGGCATTGCCCTACAGCCAGGTGTGGCAACAAAGCCCGGTGGGCCGCCCGCCGCGCCCGGACGACCGCATCTATTGGCGCAAGGCGCGACTGCTGCCCAACGGCGACCTGCTGGCGATGTACATCGCCAACAACGACACCCCCTGGGGCTATGGCCTAGTGAAGCTGGACGCCAACTCCAAGGTGATCTGGCGCTACCACGCCAGCACTCACCACGACCTGGACATTACCCCGGACGGCAACGTGGTGACCCTGACCCATGAATTCACCGACCGGCCGCTGCCGGACTTTGCCCGGCTGGAGTACCCCTGGCTGGACGACTTCCTGGTGGTGCTCGACGGCGACACCGGCAAGGAACTCAGCAAGGTGTCACTGGCCCGCTCGTTCGTCGAGTCGCCCTACGCGGATCTGTTCTACGCGGTGCCCAGCTTCGCCACCGCCGACCCGCTGCACACCAACAGCGTGCAGTACCTGACGCCGGCCATGAGCCAGCGTTTCGCGCCGGCCAAGGGCCATGCCGGCCAGGTGCTGCTGTCGTTCCGCCATCCCGGCGCGGTGGCCCTGGTGGACCCGCACAGCGGCACCATGAACTGGGCCGTCAAGGGCCCCTGGCTGGGGCAGCACTATCCGCGCATCAACCGGGCCGGCCATTTCACCCTGTTCGACAACCTGGGCAACTTCGAGCCCGGCAACCGCACCCGCGTGCTCGAAGTGGACCCGGAGGATCAGCGCATCGTGGCGCGCTATACCGGCGACGCCGCGCATCCCTTCGACAGCGGCCTGCGCGGCGCCGTGGAAGAACTGCCCAACGGCAACTGGCTGATCACCGAATCCGACGGCGGCCGCCTGCTGGAAGTGGCCGACGGCGAGATCGTCTGGGAGTTCGTCAATCCGGTGCGCGCCGGCGACCGGGACCAGTACATCCCGGTGGTGTCCGCCGCCCAACGGGTGGCCCCGGAGGACCTGGACCCGGCATTCCGCTCGCAACTGAAAGTGCAAGCAGAACCGCAAGCACCGTCTCGGAAACAACCCTCTTCAGAGCAACGTTAGGAGACCACCATGAGTATTCATACTTCCCGGGCAACCCGGGCCGCCGCCCTGGCCCTGCCCGCCCTGCTGCTGCCAGGCCTGGCCTGTGCCTACGTGGGCCCCGGCGCCGGGCTCAGCCTGCTCACCGCCCTGTGGGGCATCGTCGCCGCCATCGGCGTGGCGTTGCTGTTCGTGATCATGTGGCCGATCCGACGCATGCGCCGGCGCCGCAAGGCCGCCGCCGACGAGTCCGCCGCCAAGGTGGCGGAGCCACCGGTGGACGAGACCCCGGCGGGTCACACCGACGAATCGCCGCGCCCCGGCGACGACGACCGGCGCGTCTAGCCCCATGGCGCTGTTCGATCTGCCCGCCCCGCTGTTCGCCCTGGTCGACACCGGCCTGGCCACACTGCTGCCGGCGGTGGCACGGCTGGCGGTGTGGGCGGCCGTGGCCGGTGTCGGCACTCTGTTTCTGTACAAGTGGCTGTCACCGCAGAGGCGCATCGGCGATGCCAAGCGCGCCGCCCGGGAGGCCCGCCGGGCGCTGAACGGGTTCGACGGCGAATTCAGCGATGCCGGCCCCCTGATCCGCGACCAGTTCGTCACCGCCTTCCGGCATCTGGGCCTGGTGGTGATCCCCACGCTGATCTCGATCCTGCCGCTGCTGGCCCTGCTCACCTGGATCGAAGGCCACTACGCGCACCGGCTGCCGCCGGCGGGCCAGCCGCCGGCCCTGGAGGCGGCGCCGGCGGACTACCAGGCGCACTGGTCGGTCGGCGGGGACACGCCGGTGATCCAGGTCCGCCAGGGCCAGCGCCAGGTGGCGGAAGTGCCGGTCACCGCGCCGATTCCGGTGGTGGAACAGCGCCACTGGTGGAACTGGCTGGTGAGTAACCCGCTGGGCTATCTGCCGGAGGACAGCGGCGTGCAGCGGGTGACCCTGGCCCTGCCCCAACCGGAGTACCTGCCGTTCGGCCCGGGCTGGCTGCGCCATTGGCTGGCGGTGTTCTTCCCGATCATGTTGATCGTTTCCCTGCTCACCTACCGATGGGCGAAAATCCAATGAACACATCCGCACGCACGGACCGCACCGAGGACCCGGATTTTCAGGTGGCCACCTGGATGCATCTGGCCGGCGGCTGGGTGCACCGTCACCCCCGCGCCTGGATCAAGCTGGGCAATCTGGAGACCCGGGCGGTGGCCGACGCCATCGAAGACCTGACCGTGGACCGGCCCCTGTACGTGGCGGGCCTGGCGCGCTCCGGCACCACCATCGTGCTGGAACATCTGGCCGGCCACCCGGAGGTGGCCTCCCACCGTTACGCGGACTTTCCCTTCCTGCCGATTCCCTATTGGTGGAATCGCTGGCTGTCACTGGTGCCCGGCGCCCACGAGGAGGCCCGCGAGCGGGCCCATAAGGATGGCATTCAGGTGACCTCGAAAAGTCCGGAGGCGTTCGAGGAAATGCTGTGGATGGCGTTCTTCCCGAACGCCCACGATCCCGACCACAGCTCGGTGCTGGGCCGCGACGACCGTCACCCGGACTTCGAGGCGTTCTACGATCAACACATCCGCAAGCTGCTGGCGATCCGGGAGCGCCGCCGCTATCTGGCCAAGGGCAATTACAACCTGGCCCGGCTCGGCTATCTGCACCGTCTCTATCCGGACGCCCGCTTCCTGGTGATGATCCGCGACCCGGTCTGGCACATCGCTTCGCTGATGAAACAGCAAGCCCTGTTCGTGGCCGGCGAAACCGCCGAACCCCGTGCCCTGGAACATATGCGGCGGGTGGGCCATTACGAATTCGGCCTCGACCGGCGCGCCATCAACATGGGCAACGATGGGGAAACCGCGCGGATCACCGCCCTGTGGCAAAGCGGCCAGGAAGTGGAAGGCTGGGCCCGTTACTGGACGGCGGTCTACCGGCAGGTGGCGGACACCCTGGACGCCGACCGGGCCCTGGGCCAGGCCGCCCTGGTGGTGCGCTACGAGGATCTTTGCGGCGACGCCGATCACACCCTGGCCGGCGTGTTCCGGCACGCCGAACTGCCGCTATCGGACCCGGAACGCCAGCGCCTGGCCAGCGGGCTGCACGCCCCCACCTATTACCAGCCCCGGTTCGATGAGCGCGAGCGTGCCCTGATCGAGGAGATCACCGCGCCGGTGGCGCGGCGTTTCGGCTACACCGGAGCATGATCATCCGGGCGTGACGGGGCCCCCTCACGCCTGGCTACCGGGGAACGGCGGGAACCGGCGTTCTTCCTTCGGCGGCGGAAAATACTGGAACAGCCAGGTCTCGCTGATCACCTTGCCCCGGGCACTGAGGGTGAGCCGCATGTTCACCGGGTCCGTGGCGTCGCTGTCCGGGTACCAGTCGAACAGAATGCGGAAACCGTCCAGGTCCTTCACCCACAGTACATGCAGGTCCTTCACCTGGCCGGCGGAGGTATCCAACTGGGTGTCCACATCGATATCGGCGTCGTACAACGCCTTCAGCTCGCCGCCCACGAAGTCCACCGCGATGCGTTCCGCCCACACCTCCGGATAGTGCTCGCCGGGGGCCCAGCCTTCCGGAAAGCCGCCCATGCCGCTGAGGGTGGCGCGCACCCGCGCCAGCTCGGTGTGCACCGGCGCCCGGGCGGCCCAGTGCAGCCGATAGCCAAAGCTCAGCGCCTCGCCGCCCTGGATCGCCTGTCGCGGCTTCCAGAACGCCACCACGTTATCCATGGTCTCGCCGGTGGTGGGCAATTCCAGCAGCTGGATTTCACCGTCGCCCCATTGTCCCTTGGGCTCCACCCACAGGCTGGGGCGGTCGTGGTAACGGCCGATCACATCCTCGTAATCGTCGAAGTCCCGGTGGGTCTGCAGCAGGCCAAAGCCCTTCGGGTCGTGGTCACCGAAGGCATTGAACTGAATGCGTGGCGGGTTGTTGAGCGGCCGGCACACCCATTCGCCATTGCCCCGCCACAGGGCCAGCCGGTCGGAGTCGTGCACCCGGGGATGCAGGGTGCGGCACTGCCGCCGCTGGTGGCCACCGCAGCTGAACATGCTGGTCATCGGCGCGATGCCCAGCTGGCTGACGGCCTCGCGGGGGAACAGGTGGCTGTCGATGTCCATCACCACCCCGTCGTCGCCGCAATCAATCACGAAGCGATAGGCACCGGCCAGTTTCGGCGAGTCCAGCAGCGCATAGGCGGTGAACCGGGTGGCGTTCCGGGCCGGCGTCTCGAACCAGAAATGGGTGAAGTCCGGAAACTCCTCCTGCTCGCCCTCGGCGAAGGTGTTGACGGTGGCGCCCCGGGCGGACAGGCCGTATTGGTAGGAGCCGTCCACCGCGCGGAAATAGCTGGCACCGAGAAACGAGATGATGTCCTTTTCGTCCAGGGACGGCGCCTTGAACACGCGGAAGCCGGCGAAGCCCAGGTCGCTGCCCAGCTGCGCCACGTCCACGTCGGCGCGGTGGTAGTCGAACAGCTCCGGACGGAAATGAATCTCCCGGGCCTGGCCGCTGTCCGGGTCCACCGAGTACATCCGCACCGGCTGGTCGAAGGCCATGCCGGCATGGATGAACTGCACGTTGAGCTGGTCGCTTTGCCCGCGCCACAGGGCCCGCCCCGGGTCGAACCCGATCTCGTTGTACTGGTGCGGCGTCAGCGCCGCCAGGGTGTCCGGCAACCGCCGGGCGCCATCCCGGTAGGGCCTGGCGGCCTGTTCCCGGGCCCGCCGCCGCAGGCCGTCGAAACTGAATGGCTGTGCCTGGCCGTCGGCCAGGGGGTTGTCGGCGGTTGAGGCCTCGGCGGTTGAGGCGTTGGCGCGGGCGGCGGCGAACAGCGGCGCGGACGGCAGGCCGTACCAGGCCGCCATGGCCAGGGCGCTCTTCAACAGGGTTCTGCGTTTCATCGAAATGTGGGTCCTTGTGCCAAGGGCCGAGGGTACGGAAACGATAACCGATGCCGTCCCGGGCGAGGGTAAAAGCTTGAATATTGGGACCGGTTCCGGGGGCGCCCGTTCCGGCACCGGTTCACAAAACAAAACCCTGGGAAGTGTCCGGGAATATTGGCCCACACCGGCTGCGGGTGTATGTTGGTGGCCGGATCGGTCTGCAAGGGGCACACCATGATCAAACGTATTTTCCTCGCCCTGGTGGTAGTGGGCGTTGTGGTGGCGGGCGCATTCGCGTTTTACGCCTGGCACCCGGAGTTGCCGGCCATGGCGGCGGCGGACCGCCCGGCCTTCGACGCCGACACCATCGAGCGGGGCCGGGTGCTGGCGGGGGCGGGCTACTGCAGCACCTGTCACACCGCCGCCGGTGGCGAACCCTATGCCGGCAACTACCCGGTGGTCAGCGACTTCGGCACCATCTATGGCTCCAACATTACCCCGGACCCGGAAACCGGCATCGGCAGCTGGTCGCCGGAGGCGTTCCGGCGTGCCATGCACGAGGGCGTGGACCGCCAGGGGCGGCATCTCTTCCCGGCCTTGCCCTATAACCATTTCACCCTGCTCTCCGACCAGGACGTGGACGCCCTCTACGCCTACCTGATGAGCGAAGTGGAACCGGTAAAACAAAGCACCCGCGAAAACACCCTGCCGTTCCCGCTGAATCTGCGTTTCCTGCAGGCCGGCTGGAAGCTGCTGTTCGTGGACTTCGGCCGCTATCAACCGGACCCGGACCAGAGCGATGCCTGGAACCGGGGCGCCTATCTGGCCGAGGGCATCAGCCATTGCGGAGCCTGTCACACGCCCCGCAACGCCCTGGGCGCCGAGGACGGTGACCGGCGCTACGCCGGCGCCACCATCGACCGCTGGGTGGCCCCGGCGCTCACCAGCGCCAATCCCTCGGCGGTGCGCTGGACCGCCGCCGACCTGACCCTGTATCTGAAACACGGCGCCGAGGCTTACCACGGTATCGCCGCCGGTCCCATGGGGCCGGTGGTGCACGCCGGGGTGGCCGAACTGTCGGACCCGGACCTGCAGGCCCTGGGCGTCTATTTCGCCAGCATCGCCCGGGACGGCGACAGCGGCGCCGAGCCACAGCCGGACTATTCGCCGGTGCAGGCCAGCGTGGCCGCCGGCAAGCCGGACCCGGCCTACCGTCTCGACGATGGCGAGCGCCTGTACGCCACCGCCTGCGCGTCCTGCCACTACAACGATAGCGCCGACGATCTGAAAGCGACGCGCCCGGAGCTGGGCATCAACTCCGCCGTGCGGCTGGATGATCCGGCCAACCTGATCCATGTGATCCTGGACGGGGTGCCGTCGGACGAAGGCAGTCAGGGCGTGGTGATGCCGGCCTTCCGTGACGCGCTCAGCGACCAGCAGATCGCCGCCATCGCCGCCTATTTGCGCGCCAGCCGAACGGACCTGCCGTCCTGGCCGGATCTGCCCGCCCGGGTGGGCGACCTGCGCGCCCATGCCGGCACGCACTGACGAGGACACCACCATGATCGAGTGCACCATTAATGGAGAAAAGGTCCGCCTGGACGCGGACCCGGACATGCCGCTGCTGTGGGCCCTGCGCGATCTGGCCGGCCTCACCGGCACCAAATTCGGCTGTGGCATCGGCCTGTGCGGCGCCTGCACCGTCCATGTGGGCGGGCACGCCACCCGCAGCTGCATCACCCCGCTGAAGGATGTGGCCGGCGCCGAGATCACCACCATCGAGGGCCTGGACGCCGATGGCGGCCACCCGCTGCAACAGGCCTGGCGGGAACTGCAGGTGCCGCAGTGCGGCTACTGCCAGTCCGGCCAGATCATGCAGGCCGCCGCGCTGCTCAAGGACATGCCCAACCCCACCGACGAAGACATCGACGCGGTGATGACCGGCAATCTGTGCCGCTGCATGACCTACACGCGCATCCGTGGCGCCATCCGTGATGCCGCCGCCGCCATGAAGGAGGGCAGCGCCCATGGTTGATCCACGCCGCTTACCCGACCACGCTCCGGCGACGCCGCGCCTTACCCGGCGCAGCTTCCTGGTGTCCATGTGCGCCGCCGGCGCGGTGTTCGGTTTTCCCCGCGCCGGTCTGGCGGCGATGAATCCGGAAGCCGCCGACGGCCAGCCCCTGGAGGCCGCCGGGCGACGTTTCGAACCCACCATCTGGTACTGGATCGATACCGAAGGCCGGGTCAATGTGAATGTGATCCGCGCCGAAATGGGCCAGCACGTGGGCACCGCCATCGCCCGCATCCTGGCCGATGAGCTGGGCGCCCGCTGGGAGGACGTGCACATCGAGCACGTGGACAGCGATCCCAAGTGGGGCACCATGGTCACCGGCGGCAGCTGGTCGGTCTGGCAAAGCTGGCCGGTCTACCGCCGCGCCGGCGCCGCCGGCCGCCTGGCCCTGGCGGAAAAAGCCGCCGCCCAGTGGGGCATCAAGGCGGACGCGGTGACCGTGGCGGACGGCCGGGTCAGCGCCGGCGGCCGCAGCATGGGCTTCGGCGAACTGGTCAAACAGGGGCTGGACCGCCAATTCAGCGAGGACGAACTCAAGGACCTGCCGCTCAAGCCCCACGACCAGCTCACCCTGCTGGGCCAGGACCTGAAGGCCCTGGACATCGACACCAAGACCAACGGCCAGGCGATCTACGGCATCGACGCCAAGGTGGAGGGCATGGTGCACGCCGTGCCGATCCTGCCGCCGACCCGCTACGACTGCACCATCACCAACATCGACGACAGCGCCGCCAAGGATATCAAGGGCTACCAGCAGACCCTGAAGCTGGATGATCCGTCCGGCACCGCGCCGGGCTGGGCCATGGTGATCGCCGATAACCATTGGGCCGCGCTGAAGGCCTCTCGCCATATCAAGGTGTCCTACAACACCGGCGACGCCACCGGAGTGGGTGAAGCGGAAATCCAGACCGAGAACCGGCGTCTGATCGACGACAGCGGCAGTGGCGCCATCATGGACACCGGCGACACCGGCGATGTGGATGCCACCTTCAAGGACGCCGCCGACACCTTCCAGGCGGACTACAGCACCCAGACGGTGCTGCATTTCCAACTGGAACCGGCCAACGCCCTGGTATTCCGCAACGACGACGGGGTCTGGGAGGTGCACACCGGCAACCAGTGGCAGTCCCTGTGCCTGCCCTGGCTGCAAAAAGCCCTGGGCGTGGACGAGGACAAGGTGGTGATGCGCACCTACCTGCTGGGCGGCGGCTTCGGCCGGCGGCTCAACGGCGACTATGCGGTTCCCGCCGCGCTGGCCTCCAAGGCGCTGGACGGCAAGCCGGTGAAGATGATCATGACCCGTGCCGACGACAGCCACTTCGACAGCGTGCGCTCCCCCACCCTGTCCCGCCTGCGCATGGCCTTCGACGGCGACAAAAAAGTGGTGGGCATGGACAGCGCGGTGGCGTCCGGCTGGCCCACCAAGGTGATGATCCCCTCCTTCATGCCCAAGGGCACCAACGGCGAGCCCTACGACCCGTTCTCCTCGGACGGCATCGACCATTGGTACGGCGTCGGCGCGCAACGGGCCCGGGCCATCTCCAACGAGCTGGCCGAACACACCTTCCGCCCCGGCTGGTTGCGCTCGGTGTCCCCGGGCTGGATCAATTTCGCGGTGGAGAGCTTTATGGACGAAGCCGCCCGCCATATCGGCGAGGACCCGGTGCGCTTCCGCCTCAACCACTTCAAGGCCGAGGGTCGCAACGCCGGCCAGGCGCCCAATTCCGTGGGCGGCGCCCACCGTCAGGCGGCGGTGCTGAAACGGGTGGCGGCCCTGTCCGGCTATGGCCGCGACGACCTGCCCAAGGACAGCGCCATCGGCATCGCCACCACCTACGGCCAGTCGCGCAGCATGCCCACCTGGGTGGGCGGCGCGGTGCACCTGAGCGTGGACCGGGACAGCGGCCGGGTGTCGGTGCACAAAGTCTGGCTGGTGGTGGACTGCGGCACCGTGGTGGACCCCAACGGCGCCCGCGCCCAGGTGGAAGGCAGTGCCCTGTGGGGTGTATCCATGGCGCTCTATGAAGGCACCGAGTTCAAGAACGGCCGGGTGCGCAACACCAACCTGGACAGCTACACCCCGCTGCGCATGATCGACACGCCGGACATCGAGATCGAACTGGTGGAGAGCACCGAGGTTCCGGTGGGGCTCGGCGAGCCCGGCACCACGGTGGTGGCGCCGGCCATCGCCAACGCCATCGAGAGCGCGGTGGGGGTACGTCTGCGCCATCTGCCGATCACCCCGGCGGCGGTCCGCGAGGCGTTGCAAAGCGGCGCCAAGAGTTAACCGGCGCCGCCACCGACCGGAGCACCGCCGCCGATAAAGGCGTATGATGACGGGCCGACCCTGAACCCGACCGGGAGGCCCTTTCTTGGCCGCAAGCAGTTCCCTGGAGGACCGTCCCGAGCATGACGGTCTGCCGGCGCGGCAACGCCGCCTGGCCATGCTCGCCATCGCCACCAGCATCGGTATGTCGGTGATGGACAGCAACATCGTCAACGTGGCCCTGCCCACCATCGCCGACAGTCTGGACGTAAGCCGCTCCCAGGTGGTGTGGGTGGTCAACGCCTACCTGCTGGCGGTGGCCACCACCCTGCTGCCGTTATCGTCCCTGGGCGACATTGTCGGCTACCGCCGCATCTACCGTTTGGGCCTGGGCCTGTTCGTGGTCGCTTCCCTGGTCTGCACCCTGGCGGATTCCCTGGTGACCCTGGCGGTGGCCCGGTTTTTCCAGGGCCTGGGCGCCGCCGGCGTAATGAGCGTCAACGCCGCCCTGGTGCGCTTTATCTACCCGGCCCGCTCCCTGGGGCGCGGCATCGGCCTCACCGCCATGGTGGTGGCGCTGTCCTCCGGCCTGGGGCCCACGGTGGCCGCCGGCATTCTGTCGGTGGCCGACTGGCCCTGGCTGTTCGCCTTCAACGTGCCGCTGGGCCTGCTGGCGCTGTACCTGGCCTCGCGCAATTTGCCGCGCACCCCCACCGATGCGCGCCGCTTCGACTGGCCCAGCGCCCTGCTCAACGCCCTGGCCATCGGCCTGCTGGTCAGCGCCGTGGACGGCCTGGCCCATGGCCTGTCGCCGCTGCCGGCGATGGCCGCCCTGGCCGCCGCCCTGCTGGTGGGCACCGCCCTGGTGCGCCGCCAGTTGAACCAGCCGTCGCCCATGCTGCCGGTGGATCTGCTGCGTATCCGCCCGTTCGCCCTGGCCATCGGCACCTCGTTCTGCTCCTTCACCAGCCAGATGGCCGCCTTTATCGCCCTGCCCTTCTATCTGCACGACGTGCTCGGCTACAGCGCCGTGCAGACCGGCCTGCTGATGACCCCCTGGCCGGCGGCGATCATGGTCACCGCGCCCATCGCCGGGCGGCTGGCGGACCGCTACCCGATCGGCATCCTGTGTTCGCTGGGGCTGCTGCTGAAAGTGGTGGGTCTGGTGCTGCTGGCGGTGCTCTCCAATCAGGCACCGCTGGGGGTGATTCTCGGCTGCATGGCGCTGTGCGGGTTCGGCTTCGGCTTTTTCCAGGCCCCCAACAACCGCGCCATCATCGGCTCCGCGCCGCGCCAGCGCAGTGGCGGCGCCGGCGGCATGCAGGGCACCACCCGGCTGCTTGGCCAGACCCTGGGCGCGGCCCTCACCGCGCTGATGTTCGGCCTGATGGACGACGCCATCACCCCGGCGCTGCTGATGGCCGCCGGCTTCTCCTTGGCGGCGGCGCTGATCAGTCTGTTGCGGATTGGCGTGACGCCTAAGGTATAACGCCTAAGGTATAACGCCTAAGGTATAACGCCTAAGGTATAACGGTCTGCTCGCGCAGCCCCAGGCCGCCCTCCGCCAGTAGCCGCCACAGCCGGCCGGCGGCCTGGGACAGGGGCCGCGAGCGCAACCGGTAGGCGCAGGTGTGGGCGGTGGCGCCCACATCCAGGGGCAGCGACACCAGCCAGCCCGCCGCCAGCTCTTCGCGGATCAGTGCGTCCGGCGCCAGCGTCAGGGCGTGGCCGGCCCGGCACAGCCCCACACAGGCGCTCAGCGTCGGCATCAGGAATTCAGCGCCATTGCGCTCCATCAGCAAGCGGTGGAACCAGGGCGCCGCCTGGCGGCCGTAATCCGGCGACACCCGGGGCATCGCCCAGGGCCGGCCGGCCACGAACGCCAGCGCCGCCGCCTCCGAGTCCAGCGCCGCCCGGGCCTCGCCGCGCAGCCAGTCCGCCGGCGCCACCATTCTCAGCGGCAGGTCCAGCAACGGTTCCACCACCGCGTCGTCCAGGTCGGGCAGATTGGCCCGGCCACGCACGTCGTAGAGCAGAAAATCATAGCGGTAGCCGTACAACCCTTCGCGCAGGGCCTCGAAATGGTCGGTGTGCACATCCAGATGCAGCTTCAGCCCGGCCCGCTCCATGGCCAGCGCCAGCTCCCGGGACAGCAAGTCCGGCACGAACGGCCCGCAGCCCAGCCGCACCTGCCCCTCCCGGCCCTGGCGGAAGCGCTCCACCATCTGGTCCAGGCCGGCGCTCTCGTGCAGCACCCGTGACGCCTGCCGGTACAACACGGAGGCGAACTCGGTGGGACGCAACGAACGGGTATGGCGCTGGAACAGCGGCGCGCCCAGCTCCTCCTCCAGTTTCTGCAGGACCCGGCTCAGCGCCGGCTGGGTGACGCCCAGCGCCCGCGCCGCCGCCGACAGGCTGCGGTGCTCATAGACCGCGCGGAACTGAACCAACTGCTGCAATTGCCACATGGGCCCTCCCGGGGCTTCTCGGTGCCGCCCGGCGGCGGCCTTGGCAGCCTCGGCCGGCGCCGAAGGCATGGATATATAACCCCGAGTAATGGGTTATGGCGCCATACTCCCGCCCATCGTTCAAAAAAACAACGAGAAATCGCCGAGACCAAGCCGATGACGTCCTTCAGCCGACGCACCCTGCTCAAGCAACTGGCGCTGGGCACCGCCGCCCTGGGCACCGCGCCGGCCCTGCGTGCCGCCGCCGGTGGCGCCGGCAAGCGCCCCAATGTGCTGTTGCTGGTCTCCGATCAGGAAAGAAGCTGGCCGGACCTGCCCGGCGAGCTGGACCTGCCGGCCCACGAAAAGCTGCTGGCCCGGGGCGTGGGCTTCACCCAGTACCACGCCAACACCTCGCCCTGCTCGCCGTCCCGTTCGGTGATGTACACCGGCCAGCACACCATGCACACCGGCATGACCGCCAACCTGCACGCGCCGCCGTTTCCCACCCTGAACACCGACCTGCCGACCCTGGGCCATGTGTTCCAGGCCCTGGGCTACCACACCGCCTACAAGGGCAAGTGGCACCTGTCCGATATCGAGGACGGCCCCGGCCTGATGTACGGCAGCTACCCCAGCCGGCGCCAGGCCCTGGAACCCTACGGCTTCCACGACTACAACCTCACCGGCGACGTGCACGGCTCCGTATGGCAGGGCTATCTGGCCGATCGCATGGTGTCCGGCGAGGCCGGCCAATGGCTGCTGCGCGACAGCGGCAAACTGGACCGGCCCTGGCTGCTGGCTGTGAACTTCGTCAATCCCCACGACATCATGTTCTTCTCCACCAGCGAGGCCCAGGACCGCTCCCGGGCCAATCCCATGTTCATGGCGCCGCTGCGACCGGCGCCCAACGACCCGCTCTACGACCGGGATTGGACCCACCTGCCCCTGCCCGCCTCCTTCCATCGTGAAACCCTGGCCGGCAAACCCTGGTGCCACCACTCCTATGCCGATGTGATCGACACCCTCTACGGGCACATCGACAAGGACGACGAAGCCGCCTGGCTGGCCAACCAAAGCTACTACTACAACTGCCTGCGCGACGTGTCCCGGCAGGTGGACCGGGTGCTGTGGGCGCTGGAAAAAAGCGGCCAGATGGACAACACCATCATCGTCTACACCGCCGACCACGGCGAAATGGCCGGCGCCCACGGCCTGCGACAGAAGGGCCCGATGGTCTACAAGGAAAACAGCCGGGTGCCACTGATCATCCGCCACCCGGACGTGCGCGGCGGGCGCACCGTGGCCAACCTGGGCTCCACCCTGGACCTGCTGCCGACCCTGGTGGGGCTGGCCACCGAGGGCCAGAGCAAGACCGACACCCCCGGGGTGGACCTGAGCCCGGTGCTTAACGGCGGCGCTACCCGCCGGGACGACCAAGGGGTGCTGTTCGCCTACGGGGTGCTGCTGTACACCGACCCGGAAGCCACCCGCCGGCTGGTCACCGAAGGCGACGAAATCACCCCGGTGAAGCTGATGGCCGATTTTCTCAAGCAGCTGCGGCTGGGCCCGGAACTGGGCAACCGGGGACTGCACCGGGGCGTGTTCGATGGCCGCTATAAGTTCGCCCGCTACTTCAGCCCGGACAGCCACCACACTCCCACCGATTGGAACACCCTCAACGCCCACAACGACCTGGAGCTCTACGACACCTGGCAGGACCCCCACGAACTCCACAACCTGGCCACCGGGCGGGACCCGGACCAGGCCCTGATCATGGCCATGAACGAGAAAACCAACCGGCTGGTGGCCGACGAGGTGGGCGAGGACAACGGCGCCGAATTTATCGGACCCACCTTTATGTACACGCTCTAGACCAGCCACACCGCTGATTCCGTATTCGCCCTTGGGGGGCGTGCCCCGGGCCGCAAGGTCCGGGGCTTTTTATTGGTGCATCGTTTGAAAAAGCGGGTCTTTATCCGGGGCGCAGAGCCGTGTGGGGACCTTCCGGGAACGCCGCGAGTACCCGCAAGCGGGCCCGGCCACCCATCACAGATGGGCGGCGTTCGGCGGCGCGCGAAGCAGTGCTTCGCAACACGCTTGCCTCACCCCTGTAGGCTCCCTTTCGAACGTCCTGTTCTCAAGGGTCCCGGAAGGTCCCCACACGGCTCTGCTCCGAGGTAGCGGAACCGTTCCGGGTACCAACAACGATGAACCGGGGTGGGTGGTGGTGGCGGCTTCGTAGGCTGGGGATTGCTGTACCTCCGGCGCCATTGTTATCGCGACTAAAGTCGCTCCTACAACAACCACAACCACTGTCCGGGGAGGCTAGTGTTGAACTGTAGGAGCGACTTTAGTCGCGATCCCCTCGGCGCCATCTTCATCGCGACTAAAGTCGCTCCTACAACAACCCCAACCACTGTCCGGGGAGGCTAGTGTTGAGATGTAGGAGCGGCTTCAGCCGCGATCACCTCCGGCACCATCGTTATCGCGACTAAAGTCGCTCCTACAACAACCGCAGCCACTGTCCGGGGAGGCCAGTGTTGAGATGTAGGAGCGGCTTTAGCCGCGATCCCCTCGGCGCCATCTTCATCGCGACTAAAGTCGCTCCTACAACACCCCCAGCCACCTCTGGGGAGACCAGTGTTGACCTGTAGGAGCGACTTTAGTCGCGATCCCTTCCGGCGCCATCGTGATTGCGTCCCGGCTGGAGAACGAAACTTCAATCAACCGTTAAACAGTTCGCCGCTGTCAGATCAGCTCATCAGCGGACGGGTTTCGCGGGCGCCGAGGTAGAGCATCAGCAGGGCGCCGACGATCAGGTACCAGTAGAAGGTCACGAATCGCCAGATCACGATCACGGTGGCGGCGGTGACAGTGCCGAGCCAGGGATTGAGCAAGGCGGCGCCGGCCACCTCGGCGCCACCGGCGCCGCCGGGCAGCAGGGTGAGATGGCCGGCGCCCATGGCCACCATCTGCACGAAAAAGCCATAGGCCCAATCCAGATGCTGGCCCAGGGCCAGCACCGCGATATAGATCACCGAATAGCGCAGCAACCAGTGCAACATGCACAGGCCGAACATCAGCGCCAGCCGGCGCCGGGACACCGCCAGGGTCTCCTCCAGGCCGCGCCGAAAACGCAGGGTGGCCCGGGCCAGCCGGAAGCGGCGCCGCCGGCGCATGCCCAACCAGGCGAGCAGCTCGCCGGAGGCCACGAGCAGCCAGCGCTGGTGGCGCACGGTCAGCACCACCGCCGCCAGTCCGCCCAAGAGCAGCCCCAGCGGCACCGCCAATTGCCACCAGGCCCCCCAGTCCAGATAGCGGGCCAGGCCGTAGAAGGCCACGGTGGGCAGCAAGGTGGCGAACACCAGCATGTCGGTAAGCTGATCCACCGCCAGAACGGCGGTGGCCCGGGAAGGCGCCACCCCATGGCGGGACAACAGGGCGGCCAGTGTGAACGGCGCGCCGCTGCCCCCGGGGGTGGCGTTCAGACTGAACTCGGTGGCCACGGTGGTGATCAGCGCGGAACCGTGGCCCAGGGTCGGCGCCCGGCCGTTGAGCATCAGGCGCAGGCGCCAGGCGTTCAGGTTCCAGCACAGACCGATCATCGCCAGCAGCAGCAGCAACCAGCCCAGCGGCAACCGGGCCAGATCGTGGAACGCTTCCGGCCCGCCCAGCACCAGCGGCACCGTGCCGCCCACCAGCAGGGCCAGGGCCAGCAACCAGCGCCAGTGCCGACTCACTGCGCCGCTCGCCGCTGCTCGAACCGGCTTTGTTCCAGCAGCCAGCGGCGCTTGGTCACGGTGCGCCGCTGCCGGCGCAGGCGCCGCACCGTGTCCAGCCAGAAGCGGCGGCTCTCTTCATGGCGCAGATCCACCGGGTGCAGCGCCAGGCGCAGAATCGGCGCACCGCGGTAGTAGAACATGCGCCACCGGTTGAGCAGGATAAACAGGCGCCGGCGCCAGGCGCTGCGCGAGGACATCACCAGGGTCGGCAGTGGCCAGCGGCGCTCGTCCGGCAGCCGGTAGATGGCGCCGCCGTCGGTGCGGTAGGCGAAGCCGGCTTCGCGGATCGCGTTGCGGCCTTCGCTGTTGGTCACCCAGCCCGGCGGCACGAAGCCATCGGCGTGCCAGCCCTGGCCGTAGAACATGGCCAGGCCGTCGCGGATGCGGCGCGCCGCCTCGCCCCGGTTCAGCGCCGAGAACTCGCCCTCGTGGGTGAGCACCCGGCGACGCAGCAGGCCGGCGGGCCCGTGGGGCGGCGGCCCGTCGTCCTCATGGTAGTAACCGTGCAGCACCAGTTCGTCCCCGGCGTCCTGGCGGGCCCGCAGCGCCCGGCAGAACGCCGGGTGCCGTTCGGCCAGGTCGTCATGGTGAAAATTGGGTACCGCCAACAGGGTGCAGCGCAGCTCACCGCCCTCTTCCTCGCGCTCCAGCTCCGCCAGGAACGCGCGGTACAGCGGCCAGCTGTGGGGCGCCACGTCATGCAGGGAAAGCATGAACGCCGGTGCCCGGGGATCGTCAGGGATGGGATTCATGGGTTCGCGCCAAGACAGGTTGATCGTAAACGCCCAGCACCCGGTGGTAGTGGCCCAGCAGGCTGTCCACCACGGTGTCCCAACTGTGCCGGGCTTCCACGTGGGCCCGGGCGGCACGGCCCAGCGCCGCCGGATCGTCGTGCTCGAACAGATCACGGATAGCTTCCGCGAAGGCGCCGCCGTTGTTGGCCGGTGCATGGCGACCGCAACGGGCCGGCACCACCTCCGGCAGCGCGCCGGCATCGGCGCACACCACCGGCAGGCCGCTGGCCATGCCTTCCAGGGCCACCAGCCCGAAGGTTTCCTGGTCGCCGGCGTGCACCAGGGCATCCGCCGCCGCCATCCAGCCGGCCACTTCCGGGGTCGGGCAGAATTCATGGATCACCGACACATTGTCCGGCGCCTCCGGTTGCAGGCCGGTGCCGATCAGCAGCAGGTGATAGTCGGGCAAGGCGCGCATCGCCTCCAGCAGCACCGGGATGTTTTTCTCCTGGGTGCCACGGCCGGCGAATACCAGCAGCGGGCGGTCGTCCTCGATGCCCAGGGTGCGGCGGGCATCGGGTTTGGCCCGGCGCGGATGAAAGGCGTTCAGATCCACGCCCAGGGCCTGCACCTGCACGTCTTCAACGCCACACTCCGCCAGCCGCCGCGCCATCACCTGGCTGGGGCTGAGCACCAGGTCGAAGCCCTGGTACAGACGGCGGATATAGGCCCGCGTGCCGGAATCCAGAAAGGCGCCCACCCGATGGTGGATCAGCGACAGCAGGTCCGAGTGGTAGAAACCCACCGCCGGCACGTCCAGCATGCGCGCGGCGCGCTGGGCGGCCCAGGCCGGCGAATAGGGGTCGCCGGCTTCGATCACGTCCGGCTGCAAACCGGCCATCACGTTGGCCCACAGCCCCAGCCGTACCGGGAACCGGTAACCCGGCGCCAGCGGCAGCGGCATGGCCGGCAACTGGATGAAATCCTCTTCGAAGCGTACCCCGGCGCCGGGCAGCACCACCTTGTGGCCCATGCCGTCACGGCGCAGCAGCGCCTGACGCTTGGCATCAATATAAGTGCGCACCCCGCCGCTTGATTGCGTATAAAACAAGGTGCTATCGAGAATCTTCAAGCGGCTCTCCTTCTCCCTGGCTCAACTCGCTGATTTTCGTCAAAAACCCCAAGATGGGCCTAAGATAGCATCGCTTCTTGAAGAGCGGCCCCGCCCACCCGGTAAAGGCTTGTAAAAGGCCGCGGCGCCGCCATAAAAGGGACACTGATCGGCAACAGCGGCACGGGAGTCGCGGCGAGTATGGAATTCAAGGATTATTACCGCATCCTCGGCGTCGAGCCAGACGCGGATGACAAGGTGATCAAAAGCGCCTACCGCAAGCTGGCGCGCCAGTATCATCCCGACGTCAGCAGCGACGACGACGCCGAAAGCAAATTCAAGGAGGTGTCGGAGGCCTACCACGCCCTCAAGGACCCGGAAAAACGGGCGGAGTATGACCGCCTGCGCCAATACCAGCAAGGCGGCGGTGGCGGAGGTGGCTTTCAACCACCGCCGGGCTGGCAGGGGTTCCAGGGTGGCTCCGGCGGCTCGGACTTCCAGGGCGAAGGGGACTTTTCGGACTTCTTCGAATCCCTGTTCGGCGGCGGTTTCCGGCAGCGCTCCTCCGGGCCCCGGCCGGGCCGCGACCTGGAAGTGGAAATGCCGCTGTTCCTGGAGGACACGGTGGCCGACACCCGCAAGCAGATCCGGGTCGGCGAGCGCACCCTCAACGTGACCATTCCCGCCGGAACCGGCGACAACGAGCGCATCCGCCTCAAGGGCCAGGGCGCCCCCGGCGCCGGCGGCGGCGAGGCCGGCGATCTGTACCTGCGAGTACGGCTGGTGCCCCACCCGCTGTTCGATGTGGACGGCCACGACCTGATCGTCACCGTGCCGGTGGCGCCCTGGGAAGCGGCCCTGGGCGGCAAGGTGTCGGTGCCTACCCTGAGCGGGCGCATCAGCGTCACCCTGCCCGCCAACAGCCAGAACGGCCGGCGGCTGCGGCTCAAGGGCAAGGGGCTGAACGGCAAGAAAGCACCGGGAGACCTGTACGCCGTGCTCAAGGTGGTGATGCCCGACCACAACGACGAACACAGCCAGGCCCTGTGGCGGCAGCTTGCCGAACACAGCGGCTTCGACCCGCGCGCGGATTGGGAGTGATGGTATGAGCAACCGCATCCGTTCTCTGACCCTGGGTGAACTGTCCCAGCGGGTCGCCCTGCCGGTGGCCACGGTCACCGAAATCGTGGAACTCGGCATTATCGAACCCCAGGCACGGGACCCGCACTGGCTGTTCGATGAAACCGTGGTGGTGGTGGTCAGCCGCGCCGCCCGCCTGCATCGGGACCTGGCCATGGACTGGAACGGCGTGGCCCTGGCCCTGGAGCTGGCGGAGGACAATCAGCGTCTGCGCCGGGAAAACGAGGCGCTGCGGCGGCGGCTGGCGCGGTTGCTTGAATGAGATCGCGGGTGATCGCGGGTGATCGCGACTGAAGTCGCTCCTACAAAAAGCGCGGTGCGGTTTGGCAAGGGTATTGTAGGAGCGACTTCAGTCGCGATCGATCATCCCCGATCACCCGGTAGGCCGCTGCCGATAAAACAGCGCCAGCTGCTCATACACCTCCGGCAGCACCTCGCGCAGATAATCCGGTGACTCGAAGAAACTCTCGGTGGCCACGGCGAAGAACTCGCCGGGATCTTCCAGGGCATAGGGGTCCAGGAACGGCTCGCCGCGCTGGTGGGCTCCTTCCAGGGCGTGCCAGGCATTGGTGAATACCTCATGCCAGCGGCCCGGCTCCATGCCCCGGTGCAACGGCGGCGCGCCATTGGGCCCGTCGTCAAGCATGTCCAGCTTGTGGGCCAGTTCATGCAGCACCACGTTGTAGCCATCCTCGGAGCTGGCCTGGGCGATGTCGCCCCAGGACAGGATCACCGGCCCCTGCAGCCAGGCCTCGCCGGCCAGCGCCCGGCCTTCCTCGTGGACCACGCCGAATTCATCCACGCCGCCGTCCGGGGTCACGAAGGTGTCCTCGTAGACGATCACCGTGTACCAGCCGTCGTACCAGTCCAGCCCCAGTTCCAGTACCGGCACCACCGCCATGGTGGCGATTAGCAGGCGCTGGTCGTCGTTCAGTTGAAAGCCACCGCCACTGGCCAATTCCTTGCGCAACAGAAAGCGCAGGGCGTTATCGAACAGGCGCTGACGAAGCTCCCCCTGATAACGGGCCGCCACCGGCCAGCCGGCCACCGCCGCTTCCCACTGCTGCCGGCTGACCGGCAGCCGCGATAGCTTGCGGTCCTCCAGCCATTTCCTGGCCTGCTTTAACATCCTGTTTTCCCCAACAACAAACGAAAAAAATTAGGTCTGAAAGCTTGCCCTTTTTGCCGGTGAACCGTAAAGCGGTTTGCCCGGGGGGCGTCCCATAATATGAGCAGGAAGACGTGGATGGCCCCGGGGCCGCCGGGTGCGGAGGCCGTGCCGACCGGCACGGCCCGCGGGGGGACTAGATGTAGTAACTGGCCAGCGGCGGGAAGCCGTTGAATTCCACCGCGCTGTAGCTGGTGGTGTAGGCACCGGTGGAGAACCAGTACAGACGGTCGCCGATGGCCAGGTTCAGCGGCAGCCCGTATTTGTAGTTCTCGTACATGATGTCGGCACTGTCGCAGGTGGGCCCGGCGATCACCACCTCTTCCATTTCCCCTTTCTTCTCCGTGTAGATCGGGTACTTGATGGCCTCGTCCAGGGTCTCGATCAGCCCGGAGAATTTGCCCACGTCGGTGAACACCCAGCGTTGCAGGGCGGTCCGCGACTTGCGAGAAATCAGCACCACTTCGCTGACCAGCACGCCGGCGTTGGCGATCAGCGAGCGGCCCGGCTCCAGGATGATCTCCGGCAGTTCCTCACCGAAATCCTCCTTGAGAAAACGGATGATCTCGGAGGCGTAGGTCTCCAGGTCATTGGTCTTGGCGATGTAGTTGGCCGGAAAGCCGCCGCCCAGATTGATCATCTTCAGCTCGATGCCCACTTCCTCGCGGAGCCGCTCGAACATGATCTTGACCTTGCCGATGGCCGCGTCCCAGGCGCCGATGTCGCGCTGCTGGGAGCCCACATGGAAGGACACGCCGTAGGGTTCCAGGCCCAGGTCCCGGGCCAGGATCATCAGATCCAGGGCCATGTCGGTCTGGCAGCCGAACTTGCGCGACAGCGGCCAGTCGGCGGTGTGGGTGCCTTCCGTGAGGATGCGCACATAGACCCGGGAGCCCGGCGCCGCCTTGGCGATGTTGCGCAGATCCGCCTCCGAGTCGGTGGCGAACATGCGCACACCCTTTTCGTAGAAGGCGCGGATGTCGCGGGCTTTTTTGATGGTGTTGCCGAAGATGCAGCGTTCGGCGGACACGCCCAGGCCCATCACCTTCTCCAGCTCATAGGTGGAGGCGATGTCGAAGTTGGCGCCGCGATCACGCAGCAGGCTGATCAGCTGCTCCGCCGGGTTGGCCTTGACCGCGTAATGGATGCGCGCGAACGGAAACTGTTCGATCAGCTGATCGTAGTGCTTGCCCACGGTTTCCGTGTCGATCACCACGAAGGGCGTCTCCTTGGTGTCCGCCAGGTCCTTGATGCGACGGAACACCGCCGGTTCGTAAAAATCCTCGACGCGAATGGCCTCGGTGGTCATGGGGGTCCTCTTTCCTCTCAACACACGGACCGGGCCCGGCAAGGGCTCCGGCCGTTCCAGGGGCAACGGGCGCCCAAGTTATCAAGGTACGGGCCGCTTGGGGAGATACCGGGCGGGCTTTTTTTTGGTTCATCATGGTCGGGCGGGAAATCGGGAGGTCTCTATCCCGGACGCGGATCCGCGTGGGGGCCTTCCGGCCCCTGGTAGGAGCGACTTTAGTCGCGATCACGATGGCGACGGGGGATCGCGGCTGAAGCCGCTCCTACAGCTTTTTTTAACCCGGGCCGGGCGCCGCTAGTGCCGCCCGGGGCAAATGCGGTATTGTCTGCGCCCCCTGCCGCCCCGCCCCGGAGACCACCATGGCCCTGGCCCCACACCGCTCCCGCCGCCAATGAGCGCCGCCGCCGGACGCGCCGATCTGCTGCTGGTGGCGGTGACCCTGCTGGCCGGGCTCAGTTGGATCTTCTCCAAGGAAGCGGTGCTGCTGATGCCGCCGCTGCTGTTCATGGCACTGCGCTTCTTTCTGGCCGGGCTGGTGCTGGCCACGGTGGCCTGGCCACGCCTGCTGCGCCTGGACCGGGACCAGTACCTGCGCAGCCTGCGGGTGGGGCTGGTGTTCGGCCTGGCGATGAGTTTCTGGATTCTGGGTCTGAACTTCGGCACCCATGTGGGCGAAGGGGCCTTTCTCACCAGTCTTGGCGTGGTGCTGGTGCCGGTGATGGCACGGCTGGTGTTCAAGGAGCGGCCGCCGCCGAGCACCTGGGTGGCCCTGCCGGTGGCCGCCAGCGGCCTGGCGCTGCTGGCCCTGGAAGGCGGCTTCCGCGCCGAACCGGGTCAGTGGTTCTATGTGGCGGCGGCGGCCATGTTCGCGCTGTTCTTCACGCTCAATACCCGGGCCGCCAATGACGCGGTGCGCGCCGGCGCCGACGGCGCGGTGACCACCCGCCGGCGGGTGCCGGCGCTGGCGCTGACCACGGTGGTGATGTTCACGGTCAGCCTGGTGACCGGGCTGGGGTCGCTGGCGCTGGAGCCCTGGCAGGCCACTCTGGACGAGTTCAGCGGCGCCATGGCCGGCTGGGTGATCGCCAGCGCCACCCTGGGCACCGCCGTGCGCTTCTTTATGCAGACCTACGCCCAGAGCCTGTCGGTGCACAGCCACGGGGTGGTGATCCTGGTGCTGGAACCGATGTGGACGGCGCTGTTCGCCGCGCTGTGGTTCGGCGAAACCATGACCGCCGTGCAGGTGAGCGGCTGCCTGATGATCTTTCTGTCGTTGCTGGTCAATCGCTGGAGCAGCGTGCGGCGGGCGCTGAAAACCTGGCTGGCCTGAACCAGCCGGGTGGCCAGCCGCCGGCGTCGCGGTTATGCTCGGGCCGATAACCGACCATCAAGGATTGCCCATGAACCAGCCCTACCATGCCCCGGAGGCCGCTCCGGCGGACCCGCTCAACCGTCGCACCACGGACCCGTTCGCATTCCGGGGCCGGCTCGGCCGGCTGCGCTATTTTGCTTACGTGGGCCTGGTGATGCTGGTGCTGTATCTGATGCTGACCTTCGCCTCGATCCTCAGCGCCGGTGTGGCCGGCGATGGCCGGCCGACGGTGCTGGTGGGCCTGGTGGCGCTGGCGCTGATGGTGGTGGCCACCTTCGCCTGGGTGGTGTACGGCGTGCGGCGGCTCAATGATATGGACCGCAGCGGCTGGCTGATGGTGCTGGGGTTCGTGCCGGTGCTGAACCTGGTGCTGGCGCTGGTGTTGCTGTTCGCGCCGGGCAGCCCCGGCGACAATCGCTACGGCCCGCGCCCGCCGGCCAACGGCACCGGCGTGGTGCTCGGCGCGGTGGCGGCGGGCCTGGTGATGCTGGCCCTGATCGGCATCGTGGCCGCCGTCGCCCTGCCCGCCTACCAGACCTATGTGGAGCGCGCCAAGGCCCAGCAGATGCAGCTGCAAAACCGCTAGCGCATCGCCGCCGGGCGCGCCCCGGTGCTTACTTGTGGGTCTTGAGCAGGGACTCCACCTTGTCGATGTACTTGCCCATGGCGTCGTCCTTGCTCATGCCCTTGAGCTTGGCCCAGGCGTCGTACTTGGCGCGCCCCACCATATCCAGCATGCCCGGCCGCTTGCCGCTCACATCGCCCTCGCTCCCCTGCTTGTAATGGGAGTAGAGGAACAGCAAATCGTCGTTGCTCGGTTTCTTGTTGAGGGTTTTGACGTCTTTCTGGGCCTGTTCAAAGCGGGCGGTATCGGCCATTATTCTCACCTGTTGGTTGGTATTTATGCTTAGGAACCACCGGCCACGCCCTCGGGAAGGCGCGCCGGCGCTCTACTCTCGACGATAACGATAACGCAAAGCAAGGCAACACCATCAAGGGGGAAAGTCGCCATGGCCCGGGCCACCGGAAACACCGTCGTGGATGCGCGCCAGGAGCGCGACCTGAAGAAAGCCCTGGGCAGCGTCTGGGTACGCTTCTCCGGTTCCCTGGAAGACCAGTACATCCACCACTCGATCCGCCGGGCGCGCAAGCTGATCGGCCGCTCGCTGTATGTGCTGATCGCCCTGTTCCTGGTGGTCACCGTGCCGGTGCTGGTACTGGTGGACGACCCGGGCCTGGCCGGCTGGCGGTGGTTCGGGTTCTGGCCCCTGGTGGGCGCCCTGGTGCTGTTGTTCCTGGCGGTGAAAGTGGACGCTCTGACCCGCTGGGTGAGCACCCTGGTAGGGCTGGCCCTGATGGTCGCCCTGGCCGGCACCCTGCTGGGCGCGATCCGGCTGGCCGATACCTTCCTGGGCCAGGTGGCGGCGTTCGAGACCGTCTACGTGCTGATCATCGGCTTCTCGATTCTGCGCTTGCCGCCCACCCGCACCCTGTTCTGGTGCCTGGGCTCGCTGGTGCTGGCGCTGACCCTGGCGCTGGTGCTGGGCTGGTCGGTGCAGCCGGCCTCGCTGCTGCTGTTCTACGGCTTTCCGCTGGTGGTGTGCGCGCTCAACGGCTACATGCTGGACGCCAGCGCCCGCCACAGTTATGCCAACAATCTGCTGCTGGCCAAGGAATCCGACCGGCTGCGCCAGTGGCGCGACAACGCCGACCGGGAAGCCCGCCGGCAGCGCCTGCTCAACGAGTTCATGGCCCATATCGCCGGCAACCCCCGGGTGTCGGTGCTGCTCGACCAGGCCCTGGCTTTCATGATCGAGCACACCCCGGCGGTGGCCGGCGCCGCCTGGCGGCTGGCCGACGACGGCCTGCACCAGGAGGCCAGCCGGGGCCTGGACGCGGTGGCCCGCGGGCGCCGGCATCTGCCCCGGGAAGGGCTGCTGGCCGGGGCCCTGGACAGCGAAGGCGATGTCACCGTCCGCCACGACGTGCCGGCGGGTTACCTGGATCTGGAAACCGGCCACAGCCGCATGCGCCCGGGCCAGGTGCTGTTTGTCACCGTGCGCCAGGGCGACGACGAGCCGCTGGGGATCTTGGAACTGGCCGCCCTGACCCCGTTCGACGACGACGCCCGGGCGCTGCTGGAGAGTCTGGCGCCGTCGCTGGCCTACGCCCTGGTGGCGGCCATGGGCCGGGAGGACTATATGCGCCGCCACCGCCAGGCCGGCTGAACGCCGGCGGCGCTCAGCGGCGGCGTTTCAAGGGCGCGGAAAGGCGCTCCGGGTGGCGCGGGGTGACATCGTCCAGGGCCGCATAGATGGCCTCCAGATCCTGCTCCAGATCGCCGCCGGGCCAGAAGGTTTCCAGAATCCGCGCCTGCCGGCGGCGGTAACAGAAGGTGACCACCACGATCGGCAGCGCCAGTTCCACGGCGATGCGGTGGAAGCCGGTTTTCCATTCCCCCGCCCCACTGCGGGTGCCCTCCGGGGTAATCCCCAGCCAGAACGGGTCGCCGCCGGCCAGCAGCCGCCGGGTGTCGGCCACCACCCCACCGGGACGGCGGCGGTCCACCGGCATGCCACCGGCGGCGCGCAGCAACATTCCCGCCGGCCCCCGGAACAGGCTGTGCTTGGCCATGAAGCGGATATCCAGACGCAGCCCCAGGATCGCGGCGATCCCCACCAGGCCGTCGTAGTTGGAGGTGTGCGGCGCGGCGATCATCACCGCCCGGGGCACGTCCGGCAGCCGCCCCACCACCTGCCAACCGATGGCACGCAGCACGGCACGGCCCAGCCAGGCGGTTACCGCACTGCCCCGGCGCGGCACCCGCGGGCCGATGTCCGCCGGCGTCAGGGGCGCGAGGCGGGCCCCCATATCAGGCGAACACCACCACGGTCTGGCGGCTGAAAGCCACCGGCCGGCCCTGCTCGTCCCAGATCCGCGAGCGGGTGTGGCCGTAGCCATCGGCGAAGGCGTCGGTGATCACGTCGTACTGCCAGTCGCGGGTGGGCGGCAGGGTCGCCGGGTCCACCAGAAAGTCCATGGTCCAGGTCAGCGAACTCATCGGCGCCGGCTTTTTCAGCATGGTGATCACCGAGGCCGGCCAGGTGTCCACCAGGCAGGCCAGGCTGGCCGCGTCCTGGGGCTGGCCCGGTTCGGCGAAGCGCATGTAGCCCTGGAAATCCGGCCGCGAGGAGCCGGTGTAGGGGTAGTTATCGTCGGCGTAGAGCAGGTGGAAGTGGCGCAGAAAATCCGGTGTCAGGCCTTCCACGAACGGCACCGGATTGCACTCCGCCGCCGGCCGCATCTCCGGCGGCGGACTGCCGGCCACCGCCAGGGACGACGGGCGCGGCTGGCCCAGGCTGCCCAGCATCACCGCCACCACCTGGCCTTCCTGGCGGGCGGTCACCTGTACCTGGGTCACCGACTTGCCGGCGCGCAGAATCTCCGCCGACAGGGCCAGCGGGCCCGGCGCCATGGGCGCCACGAACGACAGGGAAAAACTGCGCAGCGGCGCCCGCTGGTCGCCCTGCTCCGCCGCCAGATAGGCGTCCATATGGGCGATCAGAATGGCACCGACGATGCCGCCAAAGGTGGCGCGCCCCTGGCCCCAGCCTTCCGGCACGGTCATTTCCGTGCCGGCGGCGGCGGCCACGATGGAACTGTATTTCATAAATCGCTCCCGGCAAAAGCGGCTATTGATAGCAGAGCGGACCCGGCTTGGAAAGGGGCGTTCTGTTAAGGGCGTTGGCGTTGGATCGCGGCTGAAGCCGCTCCTACGACGTCAAGAACCGGGGTAGGAGCGGCTTCAGCCGCGATCCCCACCCTTCGCCGCCTGTGCCCGTTTGGTCCTGCCGGTGGCCTGCGCGGTGAGCGGGTCCTCCGGCCAGGGATGCTTGGGATAGCGGCCGCGCAGGTCCTTGCGCACCGCCGTGTAACCTTCCCGCCAGAACCGCCCCAAGTCGCCGGTGATGGCCGCCGGACGGCCCGCCGGCGTGAGCAGTTCCGCGGTCAGTGGCAGCCGGCCATCGGCCAGCACCGGTAGGGCCTCCATGCCGAAGCACTCCTGCAGCTTCACCGCCAGCCGGGGGCCGCCCTCGGCCCGGTAATTGATCGCCACCGAACGGCCCGAGGCCACCGGCCAGCGGGCCGGCAAGGCGCGCTCCAGCCGGCGCCGCCGGTCGCTGCCCAACCACAGGCCCAGGGCCTCGCCCAGCGGCACCCGCTGCATATCCCGGGGCGTGCGGCAGCCGGCCAGAAACGGCGCCAGCCAGGTCTCCAGCCCGGCCAGCAGGCTGTCGTCGTCCATGGCCGGCCAGTGCTCCGGTTCCAGCTCGTGCATCCAGGCGATGCGCGCGCGCAGCTGCTGGCTGTCTTCGTCCCAGGGCAGCATGGCCAGGCCACGATCGCACAGGGCGGCCAGTAGCCCCTGCTGGAGCAGCTCCGGGGACGGCTCGGCCAGCGGCCGGCGGTCCAGCACCAGCGCGCCCACGGCACGCACCCGCTCGGCCACCACCCGTTCCCGCCGGGAGTCCCAGTGCACCTGGTCCTGTTCCTTGGCGCGGCGCTCCAGCACCGCGTCCACCGCCTCCGTGGCCAGCGGCCAGGCCAGTCGCACCCGGCCGTCCCGGCTTTGCCCGTCGGTGTCCAGAATCAACAACCAGTCGCGGGCCGCCAGCGGCGTGCCGGGCTCCAGGCGGGCGCCGCCGCCATCGGCGAGCAGATAGCGGCCACTGCCCGGCTCCCGGCAGCGCGCCAGGCGCTCCGCAAAGGCGTCGGCGAGAATCAGGTCCAGGGGCTCCGCGTCCGGGCGGTCCCGGCGGTCACCGGCCAGCCGCGTCAGCTCCCGCTGCAACAGCGGCCATTGCCCCGGCGCCGCCAGAAAACGTTGCAGCCGGCGGGCCAGGTCCGGTTCCCGGTCCAGGCCCGGGGCCCGTTCATTGAGCAGCACCGCCAGCGCGGCGGCGCTGCGCGGCCGGCCCCGGTCCCGGCCGGTGAGCACCAGCACCGCCAGATCCGGCGGCAGCGGCAGGCCGTTGAGGCGCCGGCCCAGGTCGGTGATGCCGCCGTCCCGGTCCAGGGCGCCCAGGCCGGTGAGCCGTTCCCGGGCCGCCTGCCAGGCCCCCTCCGGCGGCGGGTCCAGCCAGAACAGCTCGCGCGGGTCCCGGCATCCCCAGCGGGCCAGGTCCAGTACCAGCCCGTCCAGGGCGGTATGGCGGATTTCCGGTTCGATATGGCGGGCCAGCACTTCTTCCCGGGCCCACAAGCGGATGCAGCGGCCCGGCCCCAGACGGCCGGCGCGGCCGGCACGCTGGTCGGCGTTGGCCTGGCTGATGCGGCGGGTGACCAGACGGCTGCGATGGCGGCGCGGATCGTACTGGGGACGCCGGGCCAGGCCGCTGTCCACCACGGTGGTGACGCCGCCGATGGTAACGCTGGTCTCGGCCACGTTGGTGGCCAGCACCACCCGGGCGGCGCCGTCGGCGGGGGCGGCCAGCACCGCCGCCTGCTGGTCGCCATCGAGACGGCCATGTAGCACCTGCACCGGCGGCTGCGCCGGCAGCCGCTGGCGGACCCGTTCGATTTCGCCGACGCCGGGCAGAAACACCAGGGTGGTGCCCTGCCCCGCCACCGCCGTCACCTGAGCGGCGCAGTGGGCCAGCGGGTCCTGGTCGCGGCCCGGCGGCGCGTGGCTGATGGTCACCGGATAGGCGCGCCCCTCGCTGCTCACCACCGGCAACCCCAGGCCCTCGGCCAGCGGCCCCAGCTCCAGGGTGGCCGACATCACCAGCAAACGCAGGTCCTCGCGCAGGGCGCCACGGACCTCCTGGACCAGGGCCAGGCCCAGATCCGCCTGCAGGGAACGTTCATGGAATTCGTCGAACACCACCGCCGCGTAGCCGTCCAGGGAGGGGTCGTCCAGCAGCATCCGGGTCAAGATGCCTTCGGTGACCACCTCCACCCGGGTGGCGGCGCTGATGCGCGAGTCGGAACGGGTGCGATAGCCAATGGTGGCGCCCACCTGTTCGCCGCGCTGGCGGGCCATGAACCCGGCCACCGCCCGGGCCGCCACCCGGCGCGGTTCGAGCACCAGCACGCGCCCGCCGTGGCACCAGTCGGCGTCCAGCAGTGCCAGTGGCACGCGGGTCGATTTTCCGGCGCCGGGGGGCGCCTCCAGCACCGCCCCGCCACTGCTGGCCAGGCACTCCAGCAGTCGTGGCAGCACCGCCTCCACCGGCAATGCGGCGGGGTTGATGTCGGACATGGGGCCAGCCCCTTCACCGTGAAAAACGGCATGGTAGCGGAAAGCGCCCGCCGGTGGATCAGCCGCCGGGAAACTGCGCTTCCGGCACCGGCCGGCTGAACATGTAACCCTGGCCTTCATGGCAGCCCAGCCGCCGCAGCATGTCCGCCTGCTCCCGGGTCTCGATGCCCTCGGCGATGATCTGCAGCCCCAGATTGCGCCCCAGCAAGATGATTGAGTTAACGATCGCCAGGTCGTCCGGGCAAGTGGTGAGATTGGCCACGAACTGGCGATCAATCTTGAGCCGCGTCAGCGGGTATTTCTTCAGCAGGCTCAGGGACGCATAGCCGGTGCCGTAATCGTCGAAGGCCAGGCCCACGCCAAGATCGTGCAGCCGCTGCAGCACGCTGAGGATTTCCGGGCTGATGCCAAGAATGGTGGTTTCGGTGATCTCCAGTTCCAGCGACTGGGGCGGCAGGTCGTAGCGCTTCAGCAAGGTCTCCACCTTGTCCGCCAGAGCGGTATCGCGGAGCTGGCAGGCAAACAGATTCACGCCGATCCGGAAACTGTCGTATTTGGCCCGTTGCGCCGCCGCGAAGGCGCAACTGGCTTCCAGAATCCAATCGCCCACCCGCAGGGCCTGATCGCTGACCTCCAGCACGCTGATGAAGTCGCCGGGGAACACCAGGCCCCGCTGCGGATGCCGCCAGCGCAGCAACGCCTCGGCGCCCACCACCTTGCCGCTGCCCAGAGTGTTCTGAGGCTGAAAGTGCAGCTCGAAATCGCGCTGCTTGAAAGCGATGCGCAGATCCTGTTCCAGGCGGTGCTTCTTCTCCACCCGCTCGTTGAGCTCGTCGTTGAAGATCACCAAATGTCTGGAGCCCAGACATTTGGCTTCCTGCAACGCCAGCAACGCCTGTTTCAACACCCCGGCGCTGTCCAGCTCGCCGGAGGCCTCAGCCGGCGCCGAGACAATGCCCACGCAGGCGGTGACCCGGCACTCGAAGCCATGAATGCGATAGGGCCGGCTTACCTCTTCGATCACCTTCTCGCCGAGGGTACGCAGGTATTCCGGGTCCTGCTCCCCATACAGCAGCATGCCGTACTCATCGCCGGCCAGCCGCCCCACCAGCGACGACTCCGGCGCCAGATCGGAAAACCGCCGCGCCGCCTCGCGCAGCACCTCGTCACCGGTGGCCATGCCCAGGGAGGAATTCACCGCTTTAAAACTGTCCAGGTCCACCTTCAGCACCGTCACCGCGCGTCCACGGTCCATATAGCCCTGGGTCATTTCCAGGAACCGTCCCCGGTTGGGCAGGCCAGTCAGGCGGTCGGTGTCGCGCATCAACCGCACCCGGTTCTGCAGATCCTGGCGGTGGGCAATATCGCGGATCACGAAGCCACGCTGATACTGATCGTCTTCCACCCAAATGGCGGACGACACCTCCACCGGCAGGTGGCTGCCATCGGTACGCAACAGGAAGCTTCGCTGGTTCTCCAGCGAGCGCCAGTCCCGGCTGCCGCCGCCGGCGTCGAACAGCAGGTGCTGGAACTGGGCACCCAGCAGCGCCCCCAGCTTCTGGCCCCGGGCTCGATGGGCATGCAGGCCGGTGAGCTGCTCCGCGCCCCGGTTCCAGAAGGTGACTTCATCCGCCTGGTTGATACAGATAATGGCGTCGGGGATCGATGACGCCAGCTTCAGAGCGGCGCGGCGTACCAGCAAAAGGCGACGGCGGGCGAGATGATCCATGACCATCTCGGCGAAGCCCTCGAGCAGGGTCTCCTCGGCTTTGGTAAGGGGGTCGCGGGGCACATAATCCACCAGGCTGATGGCACCGAGACAATGGCCGGACGAGGTGCGGATCGGGGCGCCGGCATAGAAACGGATGCGCGGCCCCCCTTGAACCAGGGTGCTGTTCCGGTAGGCGGGATCGGCCAGCGTATCCGGAATCACCACGATCTCATTACGCTCCACCGTGTAGGTGCAAAACGAAACCTCCCGCGAGGCTTCGCAGGCGTCAAAACCGACCCGCGCCTTAAAATAATGAGAATCATTGCTCATGAAGCCGATCAGAGCAGTGGGCACCGAGAATATGCTCGACATCATCTTGACGATACGGTCGAACTCTTTCTCTGGAGGTGTGCCAAAAACTTGATAATCGCTAAGCGCGTCCAGACGCGATGTTTCATCCAAGGAATGAAGCGCCATCTTTATTTCCCGACTGAGGCCACCAATAATGGCGAATGCGCGCCCGTGAACGCCCGCACCTCCATTTCGCGAAAAATAGCGTCGATATTCTGCCCGGTCCAGCAACATTATTGATGCGATAAGTGTTTATGCGTAACGAACATTAAAATTGCTGTTTTTGTCTCCCATGCCGGGATTCAGCAATATTAAATCTCCGCTAAAACGCCCCGGGCAGCGCCGCTTAAACCGAGTCGAGCAGGCCCGGAAGTTCCGTTGGGGCGCGCTCGCCGGAATGCCGGTAACAGTCATCCAGGGCGAGCAGATAATATTCCAACCCGCGTCGAGCAGCGGTGAAGGCCCGCCGCCGTGAAGGCTCGTCCACGGCCAGCAGCTTGATCAGTTCCATGGCTTCATGGGGGTGGGCGTCGTCGTAGCTGGCATGGGCCCGCAACCAGGCCATGGTGTGGCGATTGATCTCGGCGCGGCCCTGTTCGGCGTAGTGTTTGACGCCGGCCACCACCCGCTGGCTCCACTCGCCGGTGGCCCACTCGATGGCCAGATTGGTGGCGGCGATGCTCTCTTCCAGGGTGCCCTGGTGGCCGGTGGTCCAGAGGAACTGATTGACCGCGTCCATGGCCGGCGGCGGCGTGGTGGTTTCCAGACGCTCCCGGGACAACCCGAACCCGGCCGCCCAGTCCTGATACCAGTAGGCGTGGCGTTGTTCGATGCGGATGTTGCCAATCAGCCAATTCTTGGTGTCCTCATGGCCAGGCGCCCGCCCGGCCCGGGTCTTGGCCAACGCCAGCCCCATGTACTTGGGAAAGTTCTCCACCAGCGGATAGAAGTGCAGCAAGGCGTCCTGAAAGCGCTCCAGGGACAGGTGGCCCTCGCCCATCTCCACAAACAGCGGGTGATCGACCACCCGATCCTTGAGCGGCACCAGGGCGTCCCAGAACCGTTGGGCCCAGGACGGGTGTTCCGTCAGTGTCAGTGCATCCTTGTAACGAGCGACCCCCATGGCATTCCTCCGGCGGATTATTGTTAGTCCATGCTAACCAGCCATTGCCACGGCGGCCAGCCCGGTCCGGAGCAGCGGTTCAGCGGCCCAGGGCGCGCAGCAATGCGCGCCGGCGGCGCGCCAGCTGGCGTAATTGGCCACCGGAAGGTTCCTGGTCGAGCCGATAGGCCAGATATTCGAAGTAACGACGCCAATGGCCGGCGGCGGTGGCGGCACCGGGCCAGCGGCCGCTCACCGCGCTCTGCACGGCGGCGGAGGACGCTTCGGGCAGCTCCAGTCCGCGCCGCCGCAGGGCCTGACGCAAGCGCCGGAATTCCCGCTCCAGGGGCCGGGTGGGATCGTCCCGCCGGCGACTCAGCACCAGCAGCGCCAACAGCGCGGTGGTCACCAGCACCGCCACCAGCAGGGCCAGGGCGATGCGCGTGGCGGTGACCGCGCCCAGTAGACGTTCCAGGAAGGCCCGCTGCTGATCCTGGCGGTAGCCGAGCACCCATTTCTGCCAGTTGAAGTCCACATAGTCGGCCCACTGCTGCAGCTGGAACAGCAGCGGCACCCGGTTGAACGCGCCGCCGCCCTCGCCGTCCTGGTCGGCGCCCAGGTTGCGCAGGGTCTGGCGCAGGCCCAGCTCGATGCGCTCCGGGGCCACCGCGGCGGTGGGGTCCACCCGCTGCCAGCGGCCGTCCAGCCACACTTCGCTCCAGGCGTGGGCGTCGTACTGGCGGACCTGGAGATAATCGCCGTTGGCCTCGCCGCCCTGGTAGCCGGCCACCACCCGGGCGGGGATGCCGGCGGCGCGCATCAGGAAGGTGAAGCTGGAAGCGTAGTGCTCGCAGAAGCCGCGCCGGGTGTCGAACAGAAAGCGGTCCACGGTATCGCCGGTGACCGGCGGCGGCTCCAGGGTGTAGAAGAACGGCTGCTGGCGGAAATAATCCAGCGCCGCCCGCACCAGGGCGTCGTCCTGGCGGTAGCGGCGGCGCCATTCGCCGGCCAGACGCCGGGCCCGGGCATTGCCCTGCTCCGGCAGACTCAGCATCAGCTCGCGCTCGGCGCCGTCCAGGGTGGCGCCGGCGCCGGCGGCGGGCACGCTGCGCACCCGGTAGCTCAGCGGCCCGGTGACCGGGGCATCCGCCACCAGTCGCAGATCCCGGGCCAGGGCCAGGCCATCCAGGTCGGTGAACGGCACCGCCAGGGCGTACAGCCAGCGTTGCTGGCTGGGCGCCATGATCACCCGGTAACGCCAGGCCGGGCCGCTGTCGGCGGCGCGCAGGTCACGGTACCAGTCCGGCTGCGGGCCCCGGCCGCCGTAGACGGTGTCCCGGTCGCTCCAGCCCGGCGGCCGCGCCTGGCGCCAGGTGGTGCCGTCGAAGTAGCTGTAGGTGAGGCCCCGCCAATAGCGCTGCCGGGGCGGCGGCGCCTGCCCCTCGAACTGCACCCGGAATGCCAGCTCGGCGGATTCGGTGAGGCGGCTGACCTGGCCCGGCGACATGCTGTCGCTCATGCCGGTGCGTGCCTGGCCGCTGTCCAGCTGCATGTTCCAGAGCGGCGCCACCCGGGGCACCAGCACGAACAGAATGGCGGCCAGCGGCAGCGCCTGCAGCAGCATCACCGCCGCCACGCCCAGGTGCTGGCGGCGGCGGGCATGGGTATCGCTGTAGTTGATGCCGGCCAGGCTGGCGGTGAGCAGCGCCAGGCAGCCGATCACGTAGAGGGCGGCCAGCGGCCCCTGGTGAAACAGCAGAATGGTGGCGCACACGAAATAGCCCAGCACGATCAGCACATAGGCGTCCCGTTTGCTGACCAGTTCCAGGTATTTCAGAGCGAACAGCGCGGTGATCAGGGCGCTGCCGGCCTCCGGGCCGTGCAGCCGGCCGTAGCTTTGCCAGGTGGCGGCCACCGTGGCCAGCAGCAGAACCAGCCGCACCAGCCGGCCGGGCAAGGCCAGCCGCTGGCGGTCCACCAGCGCCCGCCAGCCCAGCACCAGCAGCAGCAAGCCGCTTTGCCACCAGGGGCCATCGCTGAGCTGGGGCAGCGAGGTGGCGATGATCGCCAGGGTCAGCCAGCCACGGGCGTGGCTGGGCACCTGGTAGATGCGCGCCATCAGTCCGCCTCCCCGTGGCGGGCCAGCAGGTCCAGGGCCCGCCGCCGCTGCTCGTCGCCCTGCCCCGGTGGCAGTTCGGCGCCGGGCAGCCAGAGCGCGAAGGGGCGATTTTCCCGGCTCAGCTGCAATACCCAATCACACAGGATCGACAGGCGCTGCTCCACCGGCACCCCCTCCAGCAGGTCGTAGCGCAGCCACAACCGGCCGCTGGCCGGTTCATCGAACAGTTTGACGTTAAGGCCCCGGCCCCGGGCGTAGCCCTTCCAGTCCACCTGGGTCAGCGCATCACCGGGCACATAGCCGCGCAAACCGCGAAACTCCTCGCTGCCGTTCTGCGCGGCCGGGGCCGGGCGCCGCTCCCGGTCGCCGCCCCGGGCCGGACACTCGGCGCCCTGCTGGGGCCGGGGCCAGGCCAGGCACACCTGATCCAGGGCCACCAGGGACCAGGCGCGCAGCAGGCCCAGGGGATAGCGGCTTTCCACCCGTAGCCTGGGCGGCCGGCGGGCGCCGCGCCGGGTCAGTGGCAGGTTCAGCCACAGCCCGGTTTCCTCGTTGCGCTCCACGCTGACTTCCTGGGCGGTTTGCTCCAGCCAGCGCAGCCACAGGGCGCGGTGACCGCGCCGGCGGGCGATCAGCACCACTTCCAGACTGCCCTGCCCGCCGACAAAACCGGAGCGGGCGCCACCGGCGCGCAGGGTCAGGCCGGAAAGGTTGCGGTAGGTGTGAAGAATGGCGACCACGAACAGGCCGATCATCAGAAAGCAGAGGCCGAGAATCAGGTTGTTCTCGTAATTGATGCCACCGAAAAACAGCAGCACCGCCACCAGCAGATAGAGATAGCCGTAGCCACTGGGCAGGATGAAGATGCCCCGTTGATCGAGCCGCACCTGACGGGCGCGGGGCAGGCGCCGGTCGAGCCAGCGTTGCCAGGCGTTACGGACCATGGCACCTCCTCGGCCGGTGTCAGCCGCGCACCACCGGCACGGTCTGCAACAGGGACTGGGTGATCGCCGCCACCTGGCCGCCCTCGCGGGGCTGCAGGCGGTGCTCCGCCACCGACGGCCACACCGCCTGCACATCCTCGGGCAGCACATAGTCGCGGTTATGGATCAAAGCCCAGGCGCGGGCCGCGCGCAGCAGGCCGAGACCGGCCCGGGGCGACAGGCCGGCGGCGAAGCGGTCGTCGGCGCGGGTGGCTTCCAGCAGGCGCTGCACATAGTCGATCAGATCGCGGCTGGCGCGCACCTTGCCCACATGGGCGATCAGTTTGACCAGCCCGGCGGGTTCGATCACCGGGCGCAGTTCGCGCACGGCCTCGCGCAGGTCGCCGCCGGCCAGCAGTTCCAGTTCCACCTCCGGGGCCGGGTAGCCCAGGGAGATGCGCATCAGGAACCGGTCCAGTTGGGATTCGGGCAGCACGAAGGTGCCGGCCTGGGTCACCGGGTTCTGGGTGGCGACCACGAAGAACGGCGACGGCAGCGGCCGGGTCAGGCCGTCCAGGGTAACCTGGCGCTCTTCCATGGCCTCCAGCAACGCGCCCTGGGTCTTCGGCGTGGCCCGGTTGATTTCATCGGCCAGCAGCAGCTGGCTAAACACCGGGCCCTCGCGCAGGCTGAACTCACCGGATTCGGGATCGAACAGGGAAACGCCGAGAATGTCGGCGGGCAGCATGTCGCTGGTGAACTGCACCCGGCGGTAATCCAGCCGGAACACCCGCGCCAGGGCATGGGCCAGGGTGGTCTTCCCCATCCCCGGCAAATCCTCGATCAGCAGATGCCCGCCGGCGAGCAAACAGGCCAGAGCCAGTTTCAGTTGTTCCGGCTTCCCCAGCACCACGCTGCCGACCCGGGCCAGGGCGTTGTCCAGTGCCTGCATAAAAACCCCAAAGGAGAAAGTTACAAGTTAAAAGTTGAAACGCGAAGGGAGCGTCGTGATCCGGCCGGGCCGTGCCCGCGGTCGAAGCGGCCGGCGCCCGCCGGCCCCTTTTAACTTTTCACTTTCAACTTTGAACTGGTTTTAGAAACCCAGCGCCGTGATCCCCCGCGCCAAATCCCGTTTGAGATCGTCCACGTCCTCCAAGCCTACCGCGATACGGATCAGGTTGTCGGTGATACCCGCCCGTTTTTTTTCCTCCGGGTCGACGCGGCCGTGGGTGGTGGAGCCGGGGTGGGTGATGGTGGATTTCACATCACCCAGGTTGGCGGTGATCGACATCAGTTCCGTACCGTCGATAAAGCGCCAGGCGGCCTGGCGGTCGGCGCGGCCGTCACTGTCTTCCACCTCGATCGCCAGCACCGCGCCGAAGCCGCTTTGCTGGCGGGCCGCCAGGGCGTGCTGGGGGTGACTTTCCAGGCCGGCGTAATGGACCTTGGCGATGCCCGGCTGCTGTTCCAGCCAGCGTGCCAGTTCCAGGGTGTTGGCGGAGTGAGCCTTCATGCGCAGGCCCAGGGTTTCCAGCCCCTTGAGGAACACCCAGGCGTTGAACGGGCTCATGCTGGGGCCGGCGGAGCGCACGAAACCGTGCACTTCCTTGATCAGGTCCGCCGGGCCGACCACGGCGCCGCCCAGGCAGCGGCCCTGGCCGTCGATGTACTTGGTGGCGCTGTGGATCACCAGATCCGCGCCCAGGGCGATGGGCTTTTGCAGGGCCGGCGTGCAGAAACAGTTATCCACCACCAGCAGCGCGCCATTGTCGTGGGCCAGCTTGGCCAGCGCCTGGATATCGCCCACCTCGGACAACGGGTTGGACGGGGTTTCCAGAAACAGCATTTTGGTTTCCGGACGAATCGCCGCCCGCCACTGGTCCAGATCGTCCAGGTCAACCAGGGTGGTGTCGATATTGAATTTCTTCAGATAGCGGCTGTAGATCACGTTGGTGGTACCGAACACACTGCGTGAACTGATCACGTGATCGCCGGGGGCCAGCAGCGCGAAGAAGGTGCTGCTGATGGCCGCCATGCCGGACGCCAGGGCCTGGCACTGTTCGCCCCCTTCCAGGGCCGCCAGGCGCTGCTCAAAGGCGCGCACCGTGGGGTTGGTGAAGCGGGAGTAAACGTTGCCGGGCTGCTCGCCGGAAAAACGGGCGGCGGCCTCGGCGGCGCTGTTATAGACGAAGCTGGAGGTGAGGAAGATCGGATCCGAGTGCGACATCTCGTCGGTGCGCAGCTGCGCCCAACGGATGGCCAGGGTGTCGGTGTGAAAATCGTTCGGATCCGGTTTGTCGCTCATTGCCTTCTCGGTACGGGTGAAATATTCAGGCTCAGTTGGAGTTGTGCAGGTCGATCACTTCGTTATCGGCCAGGGCGCGGGTCTTTTCGCGGTTTTTCTTGGCGCCGTCGCTGCGCCGGGCTTCCAGGTCATCCAGGTAATTCTGATCGATGTTACCGGCCAGATAGTGGCCATTGAACACCGAGCAATCAAACTCCCGGATGGTGGCGTTGCCTTCCTTGCAGGCGTTCACCAGGTCGTCCAGCTCCTGATAGATCAGCTTGTCGGCGCCGATCAGCTGGCAGACTTCCTCGGTGGTGCGGCCATGGGCGATCAGCTCGCTGGCGGCGGGCATATCGATGCCATACACATTGGGGAATTTCACCGCCGGCGCGGCGGAGGCGAAGTAGACCTTGCGCGCGCCCGCTTCACGGGCCATCTGGATGATCTCGTGGCAGGTGGTACCGCGCACGATGGAGTCGTCCACCAGCAGCACGTTCTTGCCGGAAAATTCCAGCTCGATGGCGTTGAGCTTCTGGCGCACGGATTTCCGCCGCTGTTGCTGGCCGGGCATGATGAAGGTGCGGCCGATGTAGCGGTTCTTGATAAAGCCTTCCCGGTATTTCAGGTTGAGCCGGTTGGCCATCTGCAGCGCCGAGGTACGGCTGGTGTCCGGAATCGGAATCACCACGTCGATGTCGTGGTCCGGCCATTCGCGCTCGATCTTCTCCGCCAGCTTTTCGCCCATGCGCAGACGGGCTTTGTAGACGGAGATGTCGTCGATGATGGAGTCCGGCCGCGCCAGATAGACCTGCTCGAAGATACAGGGATTCAGTTCCGGCTCGTCATAGCACTGGCGGGTGTGCGCCTCGCCGTCGGCGGTGATGTAGATCGCCTCGCCGGGGGCCAGGTCACGCTCCAGCTGGAAGCCCAGCGAGGACAGCGCCACCGATTCGGAGGCCACCATGTATTCCGGGCCGTGCTCGGTGTCCTTGCGGCCGAAGCACACCGGACGAATGCCGCGCGGGTCGCGGAACGCCAGGATGCCGTAGCCGGTGATCATCGCCACCACCGCGTAGGCGCCCTCGGCGCGGCGGTGCACCGCCGCCACCGCGTCAAAGATGTCGTCCGGCTCCGGGCGCAGCTTGCCCTTGCCGCGCTCGTGCAGCTCGTGGGCGAACACGTTCAACAGCACCTCGGAGTCCGAGGTGGTGTTGATATGGCGCAGGTCCGAGCGGTACAGATGCTCGGCCAGCACCTCGGAATTGGTCAGGTTGCCGTTGTGCGCCAGGGTGATGCCATAGGGCGAGTTGACGTAGAACGGCTGCGCCTCCGCCGAGCTGGAGCTGCCGGCGGTGGGATAGCGCACATGGCCGATGCCCATGTTGCCGACCAGCCGGCGCATGTGGCGGTTGCGGAATACGTCCCGCACCATGCCATTGTCCTTGCGCAGGAACAGGCGATCGCCGTCGCAGGTGACGATGCCGGCGGCGTCCTGGCCGCGGTGCTGCAGAACCGTCAAGGCGTCATAGATCGCCTGGTTCACGTAGGAGTGGCCGACAATGCCAACAATGCCGCACATTTGCGTATCCTCTAGCTTGCTTGACTAACCGGGGTTAGCTTCCGCTGACGTTCATGAGATAAGCGATCAGGTCTCCGGCGACGCGCCGCGTCCAGTCCTCCAGCATGGCGAAATGCGGGACCAGCATCGACTGTTGCCACCAGACATCCTGGGCGAAGAGATGGTGGCCCAGAGCCACCAACACAACCACCACCAGGGCACCACGCAGGGCCCCGAATACCATGCCCAACAGACGATCGGTGCCACTCAGACCAGTGACACGAATCAGTTCGCCGAGCAAATGACTGATCAGAGCACCCACCACCAGCGTGATCGCGAACAGCACGCCGAACGCCACCGCCAGGCGCAGGCTGGGTGTTTCGATGGAATCGGCCAGGAGCAATGTCAGGGCCGGACTGAACAGGCGCGCGACCACGAAGGCGGCCACCCAGGTCAGCAGGGAAAACGCTTCGCGCGTAAAACCGCGTCGCACACTGAGTAGTGCCGATACGGCGATGATGAACAGAATGATGCCGTCTGCCAGATTCATGAACACGCGCGTGGTTGGAACAGGCGGCAAAGTCTACCAGAGCGGCCGGACCCGTCCCAGGGCTTTATGGTGGCGCTTCACGGCACGAACGGCCTGACCAGGCCGTCCAGGGCGAAGGTTTTGTCGGCGGCCAGACGCTGGCGCAGGGCATCGGCGTCGGCGCGGCGGACCTCCGGGCCCACGAACACCCGCTCCCAGGTATTGTTGTCCTGGCTGACGGTGCGGTGGTAGGCGTTGTAGCCACTGCCGCGCAGCCGTTTCACCAGCGCCTCGGCGTTGCCGGCATCACTGAAACTGGCCACCTGCACGGTGAAGGCCGGCGCCGGACCGTCCTCGATATCCGGGGAGGAATCCTTCGCCGGGGCCACGGCGGCGGGCGGCGCCGGTTCAGGCTCGGCGGTCTTCGGTTGCGCCGCCGGCTGCTTCGGTTGTTCCGGTGTCGACAACGCGCGTTCGCCGGCGTCGAGCACCGCCTGGCGTTCCTCGTCGATCTGGTCGTCGGTGGCGGCCCGTTCTTCCTCGCTGACCACCGGCGCCACCTCCGGCTCACTGACCGGCGGCGGCTCGGGAATACTCATGTCCAGCGCCACGCGCACCTGGTCCGGCGTGCGCAGCACCAAGGGCGCCAGGATCGCGGCCAGTAGCAGCAACAGCAGCAAACCGATCAGGCGTTGGCGGGTTTTCACATGCATGGGGCGGCCCTGTTCAGTCCTTGCAGTCCGTGGAATCCTCGTCCATGGCGTCGAGCGCCTCGGCGACGGTGTAGAAGGATCCCACGATCAACACCTGGTCTCCAGCCCCGCAATCGTCCACCGCCCGCCGCAGGGCCTCGGCCACGGACGCGCAGGGGGTGGCCGTGGTGTCCGCCGGCAACGCCGCCGCCAGCCGCTCCACGGGGGCGGCCCGGGGCAGATCCGGCCGCGCCAGATACCAGTGGGCGGGCCGCTCGGCGAGCAGCGCGACCACCTCCTCCACCGGCTTGTCCGCCATCATGCCGAGCACGATACGGCGGCGGCCGGCACAGGGTGGCAGCCGTTCGCGCAGCCGGGTCACCGCTTCCAGGTTATGGCCCACGTCGAGCACGCACTGGGCGCCCCGGTAACGGCGCACCTGGCAGCGGCCCACCAGGCCGGTGTCGGCCACCCGATGGGGCAGATCGCCGGCCGGCGCCAGGCCGGCGGCGGCCAGCGCCTGGCAGGCGGTGGCCAGATTGTCGGAGCCCAGGCGCGCCGGCAGTGGCAGCGGATAGCGGCGCAGGCGCTCGCCCACGCGGATCGCCAGATGGGAGTCCGCCACCCGGTATTCACGGCCGGCGCGCAGCGGCACCACGCCGAGTCTGTCGATTTCCTGATCCAGGTTGGCGGGGGCGTCCAGTTCGCCGTACACCAGTGGCCGGCCGGCCCGGCCGATGCCCAGTTTCTCCACCGCCACCTTTTCACGGCTGTCGCCCAGCCAGTCGGTGTGGTCCAGGCCCACCGAGGTGACCACCGCCACGTCCGCGTCGATCAGGTTGACCGCGTCCAGGCGCCCACCCAGGCCCACTTCCAGTACCGCCAGGTCGGCGCCGCTGTCGCGGAACAGCCACAGCCCGGCCAGGGTGGTGAACTCAAAATAGGTCAACGGCGTGTCGCCCCGGGCCGCCTCCACCGCTTCGAACGCCGCGCACAGGGGTTGGTCCGCCACCGGCCCATCGGGCAGGCGGACACGCTCGTTGAAACGTTGCAGGTGCGGGGAGGTATAGACACAGACGCCCAGGCCGGCGGTTTCCGCCAGGGCCTGGATCAGGGCCACCACGGACCCCTTGCCGTTGGTGCCGGCCACGGTGATCACCGGCATCGGCAGCCGGTCCACGCCGAGCCGGGCGGCCACCTCACGCAGGCGCTCCAGCCCCAGCTCGATTTCACTGGGGTGGAGACGCTCTATGCGGGCAAGCCAGCCGTCGAGCCGGGAGGTATTCATGGTCGCGGATTCACGGACAACGCTCAGGCGTCGTCCGCCAGTTCCGCCAGCGGTGCGCCGGTCAGGTTGGCGAGCACCCGGTGCAGGGTGTCGCGCAGGTGCTGACGTTCCACGATCATGTCGATGGCACCGTGTTCGAGCAGGAACTCACTGCGCTGGAAGCCTTCCGGCAGCTTCTGGCGCACGGTCTGCTCGATCACCCGGGGGCCGGCGAAGCCGATCAGGGCATTGGGCTCGGCCACGTTCAGGTCGCCGAGCATGGCCAGGGACGCGGACACGCCGCCGTACACCGGATCGGTGAGCACGGAAATAAACGGCAGGCCGGCCTCGCGCATGCGCTCCAGGGCGGCGGAGGTCTTGGCCATCTGCATCAGCGAGAACAGTGCTTCCTGCATGCGCGCCCCGCCGCTGGCGGCGAAGCAGATCAGCGGCAGGCGCTGTTCCAGGCACACGTCCACGGCGCGCACGAAGCGCTCGCCCACCACCGAGCCCATGGAGCCGCCCATGAAGCGGAACTCGAACGCCACCGCCACCAGCGGCATGTCGTGCAGCCGGCCCTTCATGGCCACCAGGGCGTCTTTCTCCTGGGTGTCCTTCTGGGCGGCGGTGATGCGGTCCTTGTATTTCTTCGAGTCCTTGAACTTGAGGCGGTCCACCGGGGCCAGGTCGGCGCCGATCTCGGTGGTCTGCCCTTCGTCCAGGAACATGCGCAGCCGTTTGCGCGCGCCCACCCGCAGGTGGTGGCCGCATTTCGGGCACACGTCCTGATTGCGTTCCAGTTCCGGCCGGTACAGGGCGCTGTCACAGCGCGGGCACTTTCGCCACAGCCCCTCGGGGATGTTGCTGCGCCGGTTCTCCTGGGAACGGCGCACCGTGGGAAGAATCTTTTCCAGCCAGTTATTGCTCATCGCTCGAGCCTTTTCCAGGTGATCAATGCTTGTCCATGGCGGCGCGCATGTCGGCGAGAATCCCGGACACCGCCCGGCTAATGGCCATGGGGTCATCGGCGTGTTCGGCGACCTGGTTGACCAGGGCACTGCCCACCACCACGCCATCGGCCACGCGACTCACCGCCTGCGCCGATTGCGCGTCCTTGATACCAAAGCCCACACCGATGGGCAATTGCGCCAGGTTGCGAATTGTTTCAACCCGCGCCGCCACTTCCTCCACATTGAGGCTGGCGGAGCCGGTGACGCCCTTCACGGACACGTAATACAGGTAGCCGCTGGCGGCCTTGGCGATGCGCGCGATGCGCGCGTCGGTGGTGGTCGGCGCCACCAGGAAAATCAGATCCACGCCCCGTTCCTTGAACAGCGGCGCGATCTCGTCGCATTCCTCCGGCGGCAGATCCACCAGCAGCACGCCGTCCACGCCCACTTCCAGGCAGGTCTCGGCGAAGCGCTCGTAGCCCATGCATTCCACCGGGTTCAGGTAACCCATCAGCACCACCGGCGTGGCGTCGTCGCCACGGCGGAATTCGCGCACCATGGCGAGCACGTCGCGCAGGCCGGTGCCGGCGGCCAGGGCCCGCTCACAGGCTTTCTGGATCACCGGACCATCGGCCATCGGGTCGGAGAACGGCACCCCCAGCTCGATCACGTCGGCGCCGGCCTTCACCATGGCGTGCATCAACGGCACCGTGATCTCCAGACCCGGGTCGCCGGCGGTGATGTAGGGAATCAGGGCCTTGCGCCGGTCTTGTTTGAGCTGCGCGAAGGTGGTTTCAATTCGGCTCATTGTGCGTGGTCTCCCCGATTCTCAAAAGTTGATGCCATCGATTTCCGCCACCGTCAGGATGTCCTTGTCGCCACGGCCGGACAGGTTGACGATGATGTCCTGATCCTTGCCCATGGTGGGCGCCAGCTTGCGGGCATAGGCCAGGGCGTGGGCGGATTCCAGCGCCGGCATGATGCCTTCCACGCGGGTCAGCTCACGGAACGCGGCCAGCGCTTCCTGGTCATCGGCGGCCACATAGCTGACCCGTCCCAGGTCCTTCAACCAGGCGTGTTCCGGGCCCACCCCCGGGTAGTCGAGGCCGGCGGACACCGAGTGGGTCTCGATAATCTGGCCGTTGTCGTCTTCCATCAGGTAGGTGCGGTTGCCGTGCAGCACGCCGGGCCGGCCGTCGCTGAGCGGCGCCGCGTGGCGGCCGGTGGCGACGCCGTCGCCGGCGGCTTCCACGCCGTACATGGCGACGCTTTCATCGTTGAGGAACGGGTGGAACAGGCCGATGGCGTTGGAGCCGCCGCCCACGCAGGCGACCAGGGCGTCCGGCAGTTTGCCGGCCTGCTTGAGGCTCTGTTCGCGGGCCTCGCGGCCGATCACCGACTGGAAGTCGCGCACCAGCATCGGGTACGGGTGCGGCCCGGCCACGGTGCCGATGATGTAGAAGGTGTCGTCCACGTTGGTGACCCAGTCACGCATGGCCTCGTTCATGGCGTCCTTGAGGGTGCGCGAACCGGAGGTCACCGGAATCACCTCGGCGCCCAGCAGCTTCATGCGGTACACATTGAGGCGCTGGCGGCGGATGTCTTCCTCGCCCATGAACACATGGCATTCCAGGCCCAGGCGGGCGGCCACCGTGGCCGAGGCCACGCCGTGCTGGCCGGCGCCGGTCTCGGCGATCACCCGCTTCTTGCCCATGTGCCGGGCCAGCAGCGCCTGGCCGATGGTGTTGTTCACCTTGTGGGCACCGGTGTGGTTCAGGTCCTCACGCTTGAGCCAGATGCGCGCGCCACCCAATTGCCCGGTCCAGCGTTCCGCCAGATACAGCGGCGAGGGACGACCCACGTAATGGGCCAGGTCATGATCGAAATCAGCCTGGAATTGCGGGTCGTCCTTGAGCCGGCGGTACATGGTCTCCAGCTCATCGAGGGCGGCCATCAGGGTTTCGGAGACGAAGCGTCCGCCGAACTGCCCGAAGTGCCCGCGCGCGTCGGGGAAAGCCCCATAGTCCGGGGATTGAGTGCTGTCAGGACGTTGAGTCACCTGTTGCTCCTTGAGTTCATGGTGCCTGATTCTTAGGGCCCGCCCCGCCCGGGCGGCGCTGGCAGGCGCGCGGCTCAGACCCGGGCGGCGCGGATAAAGGCGCTTACCGCGTCCGGGTCCTTGATGCCGCCGCGCCGGCGGCCCTGCTCATCGAACGCTTCCACCCCGCCGCTCACGTCCACCGCCCAGGGACGTACCGTGCGTACCGCCTCCGCCACGTTGCCGGCGTCCAGGCCGCCGGCCAGGATCAGCGGCAGCGCCAGGTCGGCGGGCAAACGGGACCAGTCGAACCGCTCGCCGGTGCCGCCGGGCACGCCGGGCACGTAGCTGTCCACCAGCAGGCCACGGGCGCCGGCGGCGGCGAACCGGCGCGCCTCGGCGGCCGGATCCGCGCCGTCGCGCATGCGCAGGGCCTTGATCCAGGGACGCCGGAACGCGGCGCCGTATTCCGGCGTTTCATCGCCATGGAATTGCAGCAGGTCCAGGGGAGCCTGGTCGAGGATGCCGGCGACGGTGTCCGGCGCGGCGTCCACGAACAGGCCCACCGTGGTCACCAGCGGCGGTAACGCGGCGATGATCTCGGCGGCGAGCCGGGGCGTCACGTAACGGGAGCTGGCCGGATGGAATACCAGGCCGATGGCATCGGCTCCGGCGAGGGCGGCGTGGAGGCCGTCCTCGGGGCGGGTGATGCCGCAGATTTTGACCCGGGGTGCGTTCATGCGAAATCCATCATAGCAGACCGAAGCGAGCAAGGCGTCAATTATGACCGTCGGCGAGGCCGCTGAGCCAGAGCGGACCCAGTGGTTCCCGGGGCAGCGCGAAGCGCTCCGGATAGCCGATCTCCACCAGGTAGAGCCCGTAGGGCGGCGCGGTGACCCCGCCCCGGGTGCGGTCGCGGGCTTCCAGCACCTCCGCCGCCCACTCCGGCGGCCGGTAGCCGGCGCCGATGGCCATCAGCACGCCGGCCATATTGCGCACCATGTGCATCAGGAAGGCGTTGGCCTCCACTTCCAGCACGATCATCTCGCCGTGCCGGCGGATCTCGAACCGGGTCAGGTCCTTGACCGGCGATTTGGCCTGGCAGTGCACGCTGCGGTAGGAGGTGAAATCGTGGGTGCCGATCAGATGGCGGCTGGCGGCGGTCATCGCCTCCACATCCAGGGGCCGGTAATTCCAGGTCACCTGGCGGCGGAACAGGGCCGGCGGCGTGGCATGGTTGTAGATCACATACCGATAGCGCCGCCGATAGGCACTGAACCGGGCATGGAAGTCGTCATCGATGGGCACCGCCCAGCGGATCGCCGCGTCGTCGGGCAAAAAGCGGTTGCCGCCCATCAGCCAGGCCTTCATGTCCCGGGGCGCATCGGAATCGAAATGGCACACCTGGCCGGTGGCGTGCACGCCGGTATCGGTGCGCCCGGCGCAGATCAGCGTGACCGGATGATCCGCCACCCGGGATAGGGCGGTCTCCACCACCTGCTGAACCGTGCGCACCCCCGGCTGCTGGGTTTGCCAGCCATGGAAGCCGCTGCCGTCATACTCCACCGCCACCGCGATTCGCGTCATCTTCGGTCCACGTAAAGCCCATAGGAAAGGGGCGGTGCCTTTGGCACCGCCCCTGCGCTGTAGTTTAGCGTATTTTTACGGGAATCGCGGCTGAAGCCGCGCCTCAAAGAGTCGCCGCGATGGCGAAGACTCAACCGACCCGGGACAGCAACTCCCGGGCTTCGCCCTGCTGCTCCTCACTGCCCTCGCTGAGCACTTCGTTGAGGATGTCGCGGGCGCCTTCGGCGTCACCCATATCGATATAGGCCCGCGCCAGGTCCAGCTTGGTGGCGTTCTCGTCGGTTTCGCCGAGGAAGTCGAAGTCATCGTCGTCGCCGAGCATATCGTCACCCTCCACGCCGCCCGGGGCCGGCTCCGACGGGCTACCGGCCAGCGGGCCCTGGTCGTCCAGATCCAGGCTCAGATCATCGAGGCTCTCGTCCCGCGCCGGCTCCGGCTGGTCGTCGTTGAACGCCAGGTCGCTGTCCAGGTCACTGTCCAGGGCGCGGTCGCCGGGGGCATCGCCGTCGTCCAATTCCAGATCGTCCAGGGACAGCTCCAGATCACCCAGCCCGGCGTCGGACGACGGCTGGTCGGCGGCCCCGGAAGCCAGGCTGGCGCCCTGCCCCCGGTCGTCATCCAGCTCCACGTCCAGGTCGTCCAGTTCCAGATCATCCAGGTCCAGTTCCATCAGGCCGTCGTCATCCCGGTCCTCGGCGGACGGTTTGTCGCTGCGGCCCTCCAGGGCGGCCAGTTCTTCCTCGGTGAACGAGGTATCGGACACATCCGTGCCGGTGTCCTCGTCCAGGGTGAATTCGAAGCTGTCGTCGTCCTGGTCGTCGCTTTCCGCGCCGAAGTCCAGGTCATCCAGTTCCAGCGGCTGGTCGCGGTCCGCCAGGGGCTGGTCCCGGTCGGCCAGGGCCGGGGCACGGTCGTCGCCGGCCGGCTCCTCATCGTCGAGCCGGAAGTCGAAGTCTTCCAGGTCCAGGCCGTCGTCGTCCTCTTCCGGTTCGCCGGTGCTGTCGCCATAGGCATGGCCGCCGAGCACGGTTTCATCGGAGCCGGACAGGTCCGAGGCGAGATCCAGTTCCAGGTCATCCAGGGACAGTTCCTCGTCTTCCTGGCCGTCCTCTTCCGGATCATCGGCAATGGCCGCGTAGTCCTGGTCGTCCTCGTCGGCGGGCGCCGGCCCGCCGGCGGCGGTGGCGTCTCCGCCCAGCCGCTTGATGGCCGCGTCCACCGCCACGCTGGTGCCGGCGAACATGGCCGCTTGCTGCCGGAACCCGCTGTCGTCGTTGGTTTCGCGCAGCAGCTCCAGCAGCCGGATTTTCAGATCCGCCCGCTCCGGCGCCTGATTGATCTCATTGCGCAGGAAGTCCACCGCCTGCGGGTACTGGCCGTAGGCCACATAGACATCGGCGCGCTCCATGGGGTCCATGTGCTCGTCGTCCAGGTCGTCCTCGGGCACCGCCTGGGCGTCCATGCTGGACGTGCCCTGGTCCCCGGCATTCACCGGAGTGGTATCAAAGTCGCCGTCGTCGTCATCGGCAAAGCCGGGGCCACCGAAGCCGTCGTCGCCGTTATCGTTGTCGTCATCCTTGCCCTGGTCGGCCTGGCGGCGGCGCACTGCCAGCAGAATCAGCAGCAGCAACACCGCCAGGGCGGCGCCGATATAGAGCAGATTGGCCATGATCATATCGACGAAGCCGCCGCCGCTGTTGGCGGCGGGGGCCGGCTTCGGCTTGGCCGGCGCGGTGGCGGGGTTGCTGTCCGCTCCGGCCTGGGCGTTGGCCTTGGCTTGAGCCTGGGCTGATGCCGGGTCTTGGGCATCGCCGCCGGTGTCGTTTTGGTCGGCGTTATCGGCGCCGTCGGCCCGGTCGGTGCCGTTGCCGCCCGGGTTGTTGGCCATGGACTCGTTGTTGGTCGTGGACCCGGCGGTTTCGCCGTTGGGGCCCACGGCGCCGTCACCGATGCCGCCGTCCGGTTCCACCGGCATGGGGGTGGCCGGTTCTTCCAGCAGTTGCGGGTCCACTTCCACGCCCTGCTCTTCGCTGAGGCGGCGCAGTTGGTCCTGGAGCGCGGCGATTTTTTCGTTGCGCAGTTCCAGCAGACGCTGGCTGATGCTGACCTGATCGTCCAGGTCACCGATGCGGCTGCGCAGTTCGTCGTTCTCCCGGCGCAGGCTGTCCAGGTTTTCCTCGCGGATCGCCAGCTCGTTCTGCAGCGCGGCGGTGTTGGCGCCGCCGCCCTGGGTGCCGGTACCGTCACCGTCGCCGACCCCTTCGGTGCTGTCCGGGGTCACCAGGGTGACCCGGCCTTCGCCGTCGCCGGCGGCACGGGTGTCGCCACCGTCGCGGCCGGTGGCGTCCACCGGCGCCGCGTCCGCCGGCGCCTGGCGCTGCTCACGCAGGCGCTGCCATTGTTGATTCTGGGTGGCCACCCGGGCCAGGGCATCCCGGTTGGAGAGCCGGCGCACCTGATCACCGTCGGGCAGGCGCAGCACGGCGCCTTCCCGAACCAGGTTCACGTTATCGTTGATAAAGGCGTCCGGATTGCTTTCCTGGATCGCCAGCATCATCTGCTGCACGGACACATCGGTGCCCGGCCGGGTGCGGTCGGCGATCCGCCAGAGCGTGTCGGAGGCACGCACCCGGTAGGTTTCCGGGGTGCCGCCGGCGGCATTGGCGGAGGTATTGGTGGCCGCCGGACGGGGGGCAACCCGCGGCCGTTCGGCGACCGCCGGGCGTTCAGGCGCCGGGCGTTCGGCGGCGGGACGGGCCGGTTGCGGACGTGCCGGTTGCGGACGTTCTGACTGCGGACGTTCGGATTGGGGGCGGGCCGGCTGCGGCCGGGCCGGCGTCGGCACCGGGCTGGTGGCGCGCGGCGGCGCCTCGGAGCGGGCCGGGCTGACCCCGCTGTCACTGCCGTAGCTGGGCGGGTCCAGCAGGATGGTGTATTCGCGCATCAGGCGGCCGGTGGGCCAGAGAAATTCCACCAGAAAATCGAGATAGGGTTCGCGCACCGGCTGATCGGAGGTGATGTGCAACTCACCCCGCTTACCGTCCAGCGTCACCTGGAAGTTCAGGTCATTGAGGAAATAGCCCCGTTCCACGCCGGCGGCGTCGAACTGTTCCTGGGACGCAAGCTCCACCAGGATCTGCTCCCGGGACAGATCGCCCAGGTCCTGCAGCTCCACGGTCATGTCCAGGGGCTCGTTAAGGTAGGAGTTCAGCCGATACTCGCCCACCCCCAGTGCAGCCGATAACCCCGGCGTCAGCGTCGCCAGAGTGATAATGCCTATCCCAAGTTTTCGGAGCATCAATCGAACCCTTTACTTATTATCCCATCCCCGCTCAGAGGCCCCATGCGCTGGCATCCCCGCGCCACCCCAGCTGGGCAGTGGCAACACCGGATTGTGCAGGATCCTGGACACATCACCTAGAAACTGTGTCACATAATCCCGCTAAGTATTCATTACAGATAGTCTTTTATCAACTTCTCCACCAGCAGCACCGCGTTGTACGCCGCGCCGGTCTTGATGTTGTCCGCCACCGTCCAGAAACTCAATGCGCCCTGGCCGTCGATGTCCTCGCGCACCCGCGCCAGCCGCACCCCCAGATCAGCGCGAATCTGCGACACCGGCGAGGCGCTGCCAAGATCCTCGCCGCCGCTGTCCATCTGCAGGCCCGGGGCCCGGTCCCAGCAGGCTTCCGCCTGGGCCAGGCCCATCGGCAGAGTGCCCTGCACGGTGACCGTCTGGGCGATGCCGTGGAACACCGGCACCTGCACGCAGCTCACGTCCACCGCCAGTTCCGGCTGCCCCAGCACGCGCCGGGTTTCCAGCATCAGTTTCAATTCCTCGCTGGTGTAGCCGTTGTCCTGCAGACGACCGGCCACTGGCAGCAGATTGAAGGCGTGCTGGGCGTCGCCGCCCTCCTGGGCGTCCAGACCGTTAAGCAGACGGGCGCTCTGCCGGGCCAGCCGTTCCACGCCGTTGCGGCCCGCCGCCGAGGCGCCCTGCAACTGGGTCACCGACACCCGCAGCAGATCGCCCAGTTCCTGCAGCGGCTTGAGGGCCAGCAGCAGCTGCACGGTGGCCGCGTCCGGGGCGGCCACGATGTTGCGCTCCCGGGCCGCCTCCAGCTGTTCCTCGTTGACGCCGGCGGCCACCAGCGGCACGTCCGGTTCATAGCGGAACGCCGGCGACAGATCCAGGACCAGTGCCCCGGCGTCCGCCGCCCGGGGCGCCAGCTCCTGGGACACCCGGGCACCGGCGGCGAACACCGCCAGCTGCACCCGGGAAAAGTCGAAGTCCTCGGCCTTGCCAACCTTATAGTTGCGCTTGCCCACCTGAAGGGTCTTGCCCAGGCTGTTCTCGGAGGCCAGAACGAACAACTCGCCGATCGGAAGCTTCCGATCAGCGAGCAGTTCGAGAAAGGCCTCGCCTACCAGGCCGGTGGCTCCCACCACGGCCAGATCGACGGTGCTTGTCATCAGTGCTCCAGCAAAATGCGCAGCATGCGGCGCAGCGGTTCCGCGGCGCCCCACAGAAGCTGGTCGCCCACGGTGAAGGCGTTCAGGTATTCACCGCCCATGTTGAGTTTCCGCAGACGACCCACGGGAACGGACAGAGTACCGGTAACGGCGGTGGGCGTCAGGTCGCGCAGGGTGGCTTCCTTCTCGTTGGGCACTACTTTTACCCAATCGTTGGCCTGACCCACCAGCTGGTAGATCTCGTCCAGGGGCACGTCGCGGGTCAGCTTCACGGTGAGCGCCTGGGCGTGGCAGCGCATGGCGCCGATGCGCACGCAGGTGCCGTCCAGCGGGATCGGCTGATCGCCACGGCCGAGGATCTTGTTGGTCTCGGCCTGGGCCTTCCACTCTTCCTTGCTCTGGCCGTTTTCCATTTCCTTGTCGATCCAGGGCAGCAGGGAGCCGGCCAGGGAGTGACCGAAATGCTCGGTGGGCAGATCGGCGCCGCGCATGGTCGCCGCCACCTGGCTGTCGATGTCCAGGATGGCGCTGGCCGGGTCCGCCAGTTTGTCCGCCACATCGCCGTGGATCTTGCCCATCTGGGCAATCAGCTCACGCATGTTCTGGGCACCGGCGCCGGAGGCCGCCTGGTAGGTCTGGGCGCTGGCCCATTCCACCAGGCCGGCGTTGAACAGGCCGCCGAGGGCCATCAGCATCAGGCTGACGGTGCAGTTGCCGCCCACGTAGTCCTTGATGCCCTTATCCAGAGCCTGGTCGATCACGCCCCGGTTCACCGGGTCCAGCACGATCACGCTGTTGTCCGCCATGCGCAGGGCGGAGGCGGCGTCGATCCAGTAGCCGTCCCAACCCGCTTCACGGAGCTTGGGGTACACCTCATTGGTGTAGTCGCCGCCCTGGCAGGTAACGATCACGTCCAGCTGTTTCAGTTCATCGATGCTCTTGGCGTCGCCGAGCACCGCGATGTCCTTACCCACGTCCGGGCCCTGCTGGCCCACCTGGGAGGTGGAGAAAAATACCGGCTCGATGTCCTTAAAGTCGTTCTCCGCGCGCATACGGTCCATGAGCACGGAGCCCACCATGCCACGCCAACCTACAAAACCGACTTTCTTCATTGAGTCTGTTCTCCTGAAGAGCGTACCGCCCTTCTCTATTTTTCCATGGATGAACGGGGTGGCGATCGGTCAGCCGTTGACCAGTGCTTCGGCCACGGCGGCGCCCATTTCCCCGGTGCTCACCTTGCGGGTGCCCTCGGTGTGAATATCCGCGGTTCGCAGTCCCTGATCCAGCACCTTTTCCACCGCCGCCTCAATGGCGTCGGCCACATCGCCCCGCTGCAGGCTGTAACGCATCAGCATGGCCAGCGACATGATCGTGGCCAGCGGGTTGGCGATGCCCTGCCCGGCGATATCCGGCGCCGAGCCGTGGCAGGGTTCGTACAGGCCCTTGCGGTTTTCGTCCAGGGACGCGGAGGGCAACATACCGATGGAGCCGGTGAGCATGGCGGCTTCATCGGAGAGGATGTCACCGAACAGGTTGCCGGTGACGATCACGTCGAATTGTTTGGGCGCGCGCACCAGCTGCATGGCGGCGTTGTCCACGTACATGTGCGACAGCTCGATCTCCGGGTAGGCCTTGGCCTCCTCGGTGACCACTTCCTTCCACAGCTCGGTGACTTCCAGCACATTGGCCTTGTCCACCGAGCACACGCGCTTGCCGCGCTGCATGGCCAGGTCGAAGGCGACCCGGGCGATGCGCTTCATTTCCGATTCGGAGTACACATAGGTGTTGAAGCCGACGCGCTCGCCGTTCTCTTCCTTGATGCCGCGCGGCTGGCCGAAATAGATGCCACCGGTCAGCTCACGGACGATCAGGATATCCAGGCCCGACACCACTTCCGGCTTGAGGCTGGAAGCGCCGGCCAGTTGCGGGAACAGGATCGCCGGGCGCAGGTTGGCGAACAGGCCCAGGGACGAACGCAGCCGCAGCAGGCCGCGCTCCGGGCGCTTGTCGCGCTCGATGGTGTCCCACTTGGGCCCGCCGATGCTGCCGAACAGAATGGCATCGGCGGCCCGGGCCTTCTCCAGGGTACTTTCGGGCAGCGGATCACCCTCGGCGTCGTAGGCGGCACCGCCCACCAGGCCGTGATCCAGGTCGATGTCCAGGCCAAAGCGCGCCTTGGCGGCGTCCAGCACCCGCAGGGCTTCGTCGACGATTTCCGGACCAATCCCGTCGCCGGGCAACACCAGAATACTGCTCATTCAAATTCCTTAAACTTTTGAATCACCCTGTTCAGAACAGGGTCTCGTCATAAATGTTGACCACGCCACTGCCCGCCGGCACCAGCACGGCGCTGTAGGGCCTGTCGCCCTCGCCTTCGCCGACCCAAATCAGGTAGTCCGCGCCGGCCTGGAAATCATGGCTCAGAGTGCCGAAGCGCAAAGTGCCCTGGTGGTCGGCGGAAAATGCCACGCTGTGCTCGCCGGGCTCCAGAAATACCCTTTGCTTGCCGCCGGTTTCCGCCAGCCGTTCACCGTCCACCTTGAGCATCGCCACGATGCTTTCGCCTGCGCCGCGCTCCCCATTGCCGCCAAACATGGTCTCGATACTCAGCCGGGCTTTGGGAGCGCCGTCCCCGGGCGGCTCGTACAGGGCGGTACCGGTACACCCGGTGACCGCCATGGCCAGGGCCAGCAACAGGACAGCGCTACAAACTCTCATTCCCGCCTCTTCACTTTATTGTGGTTGCGGCTCCTGGAAAACCCAAGGCTCGGCGGCCTGGCGGCGGCTTTCGTAATCACGAATCGCATCCGCCTGCTGCAGGGACAGGCCGATCTCGTCCAGGCCGTTGAGCAGGCAGTGTTTGCGGAAGCCGTCGATCTCGAACGGCAGCGCCTCGCCCTCGGCGGTCAGTACCTGCTGATTTTCCAGATCGATGGTGAGCCGGAAGTCGTCGCTGGCCGCCTCGGCCTTGAAAAGGTTCTCAACGGTAGCGTCCGGCAACACGATCGGCAACAGGCCGTTCTTGAAGCAGTTATTGTAGAAAATGTCGGCGTAACTGGGCGCGATGATCGCCTTGAAGCCGAAATCCATCAGTGCCCAGGGGGCGTGCTCACGGCTGGAGCCGCAGCCGAAGTTGCGGCGGGTGAGCAGCACGCTGGCGCCCTGGTACTCGGGCTTGTTGAGCACGAAGTCCGGGTTTTTCGGGCGTACGTCGTTGTCCTGGCCGGGCTGACCTTCGTCCAGATAACGCCACTCGTCGAACAGATTGGGACCGAAGCCGGTGCGTTTGATCGACTTCAGAAACTGCTTGGGAATGATCTGGTCGGTGTCCACGTTGGCGCGATCAAGGGGCGCCACCAGGCCAGTATGTTTAACGAATTTTTCCATGATGACCGCTCCTTACGCGTCCAAATCACGAATATCGACGAAGTGACCGGCCACCGCGGCGGCGGCGGCCATGGCCGGGCTCACCAGATGGGTGCGGCCACCGTTGCCCTGGCGCCCCTCGAAGTTGCGGTTCGAGGTGGACGCACAGTGCTCGCCGGGCTGCAAACGGTCCGGGTTCATGGCCAGGCACATGGAGCAGCCGGGCTGACGCCATTCGAAGCCCGCTTCCAGGAAGATCTTGTCCAGGCCTTCCTTCTCGGCTTGCTGTTTGACCACGCCGGAACCGGGCACCACCAGCACCTGTTTCACCGAGTCCGCTTTCTTGCGGCCCTTGATCACCGCGGCGGCGGCGCGCAGGTCCTCGATGCGGGAGTTGGTGCAGGAGCCGATGAACACCCGGTCCACGCGGATATCACTGACCTTGCTGCCCGGCTTGAGGCCCATGTATTCATAGGCCCGCTTCATGCCGGAGCGTTTCACCTCGTCCTGCTCGGCGTCCGGGTCCGGCAACAGGGCGTCCACCGGCACCACCATTTCCGGGCTGGTGCCCCAGGACACCTGGGGTTTGATGTCGGCGGCATCGATCTCCACCACGGTGTCGAAGCGGGCGTCGTCGTCGGACACCAGGGTGCGCCAGTAGGCTTCCGCCTTGTCCCAGTCCGCGCCCTTGGGGGCCGCCGGGCGGTCGCGCACGTAGTCGATGGTGGTGTCGTCCACCGCCACCATGCCGGCGCGGGCACCGGCCTCGATGGACATATTGCAGACCGTCATGCGGCCTTCCAGGCTCAGGGAGCGGATGGCGCTGCCGGCGAACTCGATGGCATGGCCGGTGCCGCCGGCGGTGCCAATGATGCCGATAATGTGCAGCACCACGTCCTTGGCGGTGACGCCGGGACCGAGATCGCCGTCCACCCGTACCAGCATGTTCTTCATCTTGCTGGCCACCAGGGTCTGGGTGGCCAACACATGCTCCACCTCACTGGTGCCGATGCCGTGGGCCAGGCAGGCCAGCGCGCCGTTGGTGGAGGTGTGGGAGTCGCCGCACACCACCGTCATGCCGGGCAGTACCGCGCCCTGCTCCGGCGCCATCACGTGCACGATGCCCTGGCGCACGTCGCCAATGCCGTACTCGGTGATGCCGAACTCACGGGTGTTGTCCTGCAGGGTGGTGACCTGCAGGCGGGAGGTTTCGTCCTCGATGTCCGCCGCGCTGTTGAACGGCGTGGTCGGCACGTTGTGGTCGATGGTGGCCACCGAGGCACCGGCGCGCCACGGCTGGCGGCCGGCCAGACGCAGGCCCTCGAACGCCTGCGGCGAGGTCACTTCGTGGATGATCTGCCGGTCGATGTAGATCAGCGCCGAGCCGTCTTCGCGTTCGGCGACCAGGTGGGCATCCCACAATTTGTCGTAAAGCGTCTTGCCAGCCATAGGTCTTGTCCTGGTCCTGGTTCAAAGGGGAAATCATCAGGGTAGGCACACCATACGCAGGGGCATTCGATAATTCCAATTCATATTTTTTATGTTTAGGATTCCATTTGGTTATCTGAAAACACCACCGTCAAAGTCACTATCACGGACACCGGCAACGGAGCCCCCTGCCCATGGACACCCACTCCCTCACGGTTTTCACCGCCGTGGCCGAAAGCGGCTCGTTCTCCACCGCCGCCGAGCGACTGTTCCTCACCCAGCCGGCGGTGAGTAAACGGATCGCCCAGCTGGAGCAGCAACTGGGCACCCGCCTGTTCGACCGGGTGGGCCGCCGCATCCGCCTCACCGAGGCCGGCGAGGCGCTGCTGCCCCGGGCCCGTCAGGTGCTGCTCGACCTGGAGGACATGGGCCGGGCGATCAGCAACCTTACCGGCCGGGTGGCCGGCACCCTGCGCATCGGCACCAGCCACCATATCGGCCTGCACCGTCTGCCGCCGGTGCTGCGGCGCTTTTCCCGGGACTACCCGGAGGTGCGCCTGGATATCCAGTTCATCGACTCCGAGGAAGCCTGGGAAGGGGTGCTCCACGGCGACCTGGAACTGGGCGTGGTGACCCTGCCGCCCCGCCCGGACGGCCGCCTGCACACCCAGACCGTGTGGAACGATCCGCTGGTGTTCATGTGCGCCCCGGAGCACCCGCTGACCCGGCACCGGGACCTGACCCTGGATGCCCTGACCCGCTACAGCGCCATCCTGCCCTCCCCGGCCACCTTCACCCGGGGTATCGTCGAACAGTTGTTCCACGAACAGCAGGCGGCGCTGAATATTTCCATGTCCACCAACTATCTGGAGACCATCCATATGATGGTCGCCATCGGCCTGGGCTGGAGCGTGCTGCCCGCCACCATGCTCGACGATCAGGTGGTGACCCTGAACGTGGACACGCCGCTGCCGGTGCGCAAACTGGGGGTGGTCACCCACCCGGGCCGCAGCCGCTCCAACGCGGCGCGGGCGTTTCTGGAGATTCTGCAGGCCGACGGCTAAGGGTCACTGCCCCAGCGGCCGCAGGTGGCGGGTCTGGGACAACAGAATCTGCGTGATCTGACGGGTGGCGGCGTCCATCTCCTGGTCCTTGCGCCGGATCACCCCCACCGGGTCACTGGTGTTCTCAATCGGGTCGGCGAGCAGGCTGAGCAGGCCCGCCTCGATGTAATCCTCCACCACCCCGTAGGAAATCATCCACACCGCGTCGGAGCCGCGCAGAAAAGAGCGCCCGAAGGTGTTGGAGACGGTTTCGATCACGGTGCCCGGCATCGGGATGCCCAGATTGGTCAGCGCCTGCTCGACCAGGGGCCGGATGCGCGTGCCCACCGGCGGCAATAGAAACGGATAGCCGCTCACATCGCGCAGCCGCACGCCGCCGGACTGACACAGCGGATGGCCGGCCCGGGCCACCAGCACCAGCGGCTCCGCGTAGAGGTGCTTGAATTCCAGCTGCTGCATGTCGTCCGGCGAGCCGATCCGCGCCACCACCAGGTCCACCTTGCCCCGGTGCAGCAGCTCCAGAAGATGCTGGTTATGGCCGGTGAGCAGGGAGAAATTCACCGAGCGCCGGGTTTCCTCCAGAAAGCGGCTGGTGGCGCGGGGCAGAAAGCGCGCCGCCACCGTGGGCAGCACGCCCAGGCGCACTTCGATGCGCGGTGCGCTGGGGTCCGCCTGCAGGCCGTCGTAGCCCTGCTCCAGGGACGCCATGCCGGCCGCCGCGTAATGAAAGAACAGCTCCCCCTGGTGGGTCAGCTTGACCCCGGAACGGTCCCGCACCACCAGCCGGTGGCCCACGATCTCTTCAAGCTCATTGAGGGTTTTGGTCACCGCCGCCTGGGTGATGTTCAGGGCGGTGGCCGCTTCGCGGAGATAGCGGGATCGCGCGGCGGACAGAAAGCACTGGAAATGACGCAGCTTAAGACGCCGGTCCATGGGGTTCTCCTTGTTATTGGTTAACCCAAGGTTAACTTCGGGTCCCGTTTTTTCAATTTAATTAATAAAAAGCCTTTCCTATAGTCCCGGTTCAACGGCACTTCCCACGCCTCCCCCGCCCTGTTTTTTCCCGTGGCTCCGGCCCCGGGGCGGGACGCTTCGTGCCTGAAAAACGCAAAACGCGAATAACAACATTCATAAGAGAAACAAGGAAATCGCCATGAAATTCAAACCTCTGGTTCCTCTGGTGCTGGCCTCCACCTGGCTGGCGGCGCCGCAAAGCCACGCTTTCGACGTGGTCGAGGCCGGCCAGCCGGTGGTCACCGGCGAACCCAGCCGGGTGGGCCCGCCCTGGAACCACCGCAGCACCTTCAACATTCCCGGCACCGCCACCGACGTGGCGTTCGGCGGCTACGCAAAACTCGACATCTTCTACGACTTCGACTACGACCTGGGCGCCTCCACCACGCCGTTCAACGTGCTCGACGACAGCAACCGCACCGACGGCCGCACCCGTTTCACGGCGGCGGAGTCCCGGCTCAATTTCCGCACCCATACGCGCACCGACCGGGGCGTGCTCACCACCTATTTCGAAGGGCACTTCATGCCCGACGAGAAGTTCAATCTGCGCCATGCCTATGGCGAGATGAACGGCTTGCTGGCCGGTCAAACCTGGACCAACTTCATGAGCTTCGTGGCCACGCCGCGCACCCTGGCCCTGGGCAGCCCCAAGGGCTACGCCTTCGACCGCAAGGCGCAGTTGCGCTACACCCGCTCCATCGGCAAAGGCACCCTGGCGGTGGCCCTGGAGGACCCGGACACGGTGATCGCCCGCGCCAACGTCTCGCCGGACCCCAACAGCGCCGCCAGCGGCGACAGCCCGCTGCCGGACCTGACCCTGCGCTACGAATACCGGCGCCTGTTCACCCTGTCGCTGCTGGCGCGCAAGCTGTCCACCAACGATGAAGTGGCCCAGGTCGACGACAGCGCCACCGGTTACGGTGCCCTGGCGCAGATCAGCCTGCCGCTGTTCAACGGCCTCACCTTCAAGGGCAACGTGATCGGCGGCAGCGGCATCGGCAACTACATGGGCAACCCGGGCAATACCGGCCACCGCCGGGCGCCGGACGTTTACGTGGAAAACGGCAAGCTGGAAACCGTGGACCTGACCGCCTTCGGCGTCTCTCTCAACCAGCCGCTGAGCCGTGACTGGTTCGCCTCGGTGGGCTTCTCCCGGCTCAAGCAGGACCTGCCGGAAACCGAATACGGCGAGCACTTCGAAACGCTGGATTACGGCTTCGCCAATCTGATCTGGGACGTGACCGCGCGCATGATGGTGGGCGTGGAGCTGCAACGGGTGGATCTGGAGCAGGTCAACGGCGAATCGGAAACCGCCAATCGTCTGCAAACCAGCTTCCTCTACCAGTTCTGAGCACCCTCCCGACCAGTACCACGGACCCGGCCAACGGCCGGGTCCTTCACAGCCCCTTGTAAATCATGCTGCAACCCACCAGCAGCAATACCACCCGCACCAGCCGCTGAAACGCCAGCAGGGACAGCCGGCCGCGCAGCCGCTGCCCCAGCCACAGCCCGGCCAATGCCGGCGCCACCACCAGCGCCGAGATCACCAGATCGGCGCCGCCGATCAGCCCGTAGCCACCCAGGGCCGCGGCGATCACCACCCCGCCCACCAGAAACATCAGGCTCACCGAAAAGATGAACCCGGTCTTGTCCAGGTCCACGGCCAGCAGGGCGTGCACGGCGGGAAAACCGAAAAACGAGGTGGCGCCGCCCACCGCGCCGCTGACCACGCCTGCGGTGAACAGAAAGGCCCGCCGCCAGGCCGGCGCCACCCGCCAGGGCCGCATGAATTGCGACAGGGTCACCAACAGCACCAACACGCCCACCAACAGCGACAGCTGATCCTGATGCAGCCGTGCCAGCAGCGGCACGCTGGCCAGCATCGCCAGCAGCAAACCGGCGAACAACGGCCACAGGCCCACCACCACCGCCGCCCGATGGCGGCTGCTGATCAACTGCGCCAGGTTGGTGATAAAGATCGGCGCCAGCATCCAGCCCATCACCGTGGTGGGCGGAACGTCCAGCAGCAGAATGGTCAACGGAATGCCCACCAGCGGCATGCCGAAACCGGTCAGGCCTTTGACGGTGCCGGCGGTACCAAAGGTGAGACAGAGGGCGGCGAAGGTGGCCAGCGAAGGCAACACGAGAGTGCTCAAGGCGAAATCCTGACAAAAAAGGCGCCCCTCGCCGGAACCGTGAGCGGGGACGCCAACCCGGGAGACAGGGAAAGGCGGCGGTCAGTGGCCCGCCATCATGGCTGGCTCTGGGGGTTCCAGGCGCGCCGGCGCCAATAACCGCGCCCGGCACAGGCCGCCATCACCGCCAGCCCCAGGGCGTAGGCCGGCACGGCGTGGCTGCCACTGACCAGGGCCAGAAACACGGCCAGCCCGGTGACGCCCAGTATCAGACGCCAGGGCCAGCGCAGCGCACCGCGCAGGTAGCCGGCCAGGGCGCCGTTGAGAATAAAGATCAACAGCGTGGTGGCGAGCACCACCTCCGTCAATCCGGCCGCGTCGAAATGGCTCTTGCTGAGCAACATCTCGGGACGGAACACGAAAATAAACGGCACCAGGTAGGCGATCCAGGCGTAGCGCATGGCGGTCACCGACACCGCCAGCGGCTTCTCGTCGGCGATGCTGGAGGCGGCGTAGGCGGCGATGGCGATGGGCGGCGTGATCATCGACATCATGCCGTAGTACAACACGAACATATGCGCCGACAGCTTGGGCACGCCGGCGTGCACCAGCGCCGGCACCACCAGGGACGCCAGCAATACATAGACCGCCACGGTGGGCATGCCCATGCCCAGCACGATACTGATCACCGCCGTCAGTGCCAGCAGCACCACCACATCGCCACCGGCGACGTCGACCATGATCGAGGTGAGCGCGAACACCACGCCGGTGGCATTGAGCACACCGATAACGAAACCGGCGGCGGCGACGATGGCCAGGATCTCCATGGACGCCTGGCCGGTTTTGCGGAACGCTTCCAGAATGTCCCGGAAAGCGATGCGCTCACCGCCATAGCCACGGGTCAGCCCGAGCACCGCCACCAGCACCGCCGCCGCCAGCGCCGACAGTTCCGGAGACTGGTTGAAGTTGAACAGCAGCACGATCAGCAGCACGAACGGCAACAGAAAATGCCCGCCCTGCTTCATCACCTGGCTGAACGGCTTGCGCTCCTCCCGGGGCACGGGAGACACGTTCTGGTGGATGGCGTCCGCATCGGACTGCATGAACACCGCGAAGAAGAAGAACAGCGCCGGCAGCACCGCCGCCAGCACAATGGTCTCGTAGGGGGTCTGCGACAGTTCCGCCATCAGGAAGGCGGCGGCGCCCATCACCGGTGGCATGAACTGCCCGCCGGTGGAGGCCACCGACTCGGTGGCCGCCGCCACCCGTCCGCTGAAGCCGGAGCGCTTCATCAATGGAATCGAGATCACCCCGGTGGACACCACATTGGACACGGCGCTGCCGGAGATGGTGCCGAACAGCGCCGAGGCGACAATGGCGATCTTGCCGCTACCGCCACGGAACCGCCCCACCGCCGCCACCGCCAGATCGGAGAAGAACTCGCCGCCGCCGGCGCGGTTCAGCAGCACACCGAAGAAGATAAACGGAATCACCACGGTGACGCCGATGGTGATCGGCAGGCCCACCATGGCGGTGGTGTCGAGCACCAGATGCGGAGCCAGATCCATCACCGTCCAGGGCCGGGCGGTGAACGGCGCCGGCATCAGATTGCCCCACAGTCCGTAGGCAATGAACGCCAGCACGATCAGCACCAGCGCCCAGCCCACCATGCGACGCAAACCGTCGATCACCGCCGGCACGATAATGGCGCCGATGATGAAGGTCTCCACCGGGAAGTAGAACATCTGCGCGGACAGCACCTTATAGCGCCAGGCGGCATACCAGCAGGTGCCCAGTACCAGCGCCGCGATCAGCAGATTGAACCGCGCCGGGGCGCCGGCGTAGTCACGCCCGCGCAGGTCCCGACTCAGATAGATAAGCGCCAGGCACAGCCCCAGGATCACCAGGGAAAATTCCTGTACCAGGTACACGCGGCCCCATAACAGGCGCGGCAGCTCCGCGGTCCAACCCAGACTGAGGGCGGTGATCAATACCGCCACCAGCCCACGCAGCACGGTCGCCCGCCGGGCAGCCGCACTGCCGGCGGCGCCGTTGGCTTCAGTCAATGTGGTCATGATTCGCTACTCGCCGGTGTGGCTCAGCGCGACCAGAGGTCGTGCTCCTGGTAATAGCGGATGGCGCCCGGGTGATAGGGAAGCCGCACGTTCTTGGCCATCTTGCGCGGCTCCAGCCGGCTCAGGTTGGCGTAGTTGTCGGCCAGGGCCTGGCGGTGCTCGATCAAGCCCTCCACCAGCCGATAAACCGCGTCGTCGTCCACATGCTTGCCGGCGTACAGAATGTAATCGTAGGCCATCATCGGCGCGGGCTTTTTCAGCCCGGTCAGGTTGTCCCGGGGTTGCACCACGCGCACATAGGTCTGCGGCATCAGCGCCTGCATGCGGGCCTGGGCTTCCGCGTCGATATTGAACGGCAGGAAGCGAATGCCACCCACCGAGGCGTTGACCTCGTCCAGCTTGCCGGAGCCCAGCGCGAAGAAGCCCACGTCGGTGCGCCCGGCGGTGAAGTCGTCCGCGTTGGAGAGCAGATTGGTGGTCGGCACGGCGCGCATGTCGTCCATGGTCAGGTCGGCGTTGGCCAGGGCGGCGTCGATCAGCTCACCGATAATCCGCTGGCCGCTGTAGCCGGAGGAAATGCGCGCGCCCTTGATGTCGTTGATGCTCTGGTACTCCGCGTCCTCGCGCACGAACAGGCCCACGTCGAACGGATAAAGCACCGCCACCACACGCAGATCCGGGTGTTCGTGGCCCTGGAAATCGCCGACGCCGTTATAGGCGTTGCTGACCTCAAGAATATTGGCCAGGCCGAAGTCGGTGCGGCCGCTGTTGACCAGCGGCATCACCCGGCCGGTGCCGCCATAGGGCTGCACCAGGTATTGGTCGCCGGTGGCGTTGGAGATCACATTGGCGATGGCGGCGCCGATGCTGTAGGTCGACGAACCGCCGCCGGCGGTGCCGATGCCGAAGGATTGCGCCTGAGCCGTGGCCGTCAGGGTGGCGGCCAGCATCAGGGCGGTAAGCAGCTTACGGGTCATTGTCATTATCATTGGTTTTTTCTCCTTAACCGGCACGGTTATCGGACTTTATTAGGGAGTGGCGGCGTCTGCTTGAAAAACGGACATGCTAGCCGCCGCCACTTCCGGCTGCGTAAGAACAATCGTTTCAGAGCATGTCCACGCTCACCGGGTCGTAGGAAAACAACCAGGCGGAACGCTCTGAGTTCATATCCCGTTTGGCGAACTCCTGACGCAGTTCGTCGGTGGAATTGAGATGGAAAAGACGTCGGTTGGCCGACGATTCATTGACGATGCGGGTGGTCCGCTCGATACGGTTGCGCTGATACAACAACAGCGCTTGGTGGTCGGTGCCCGCGGACGCCAGGGCGCGGGCGAACACCGCCGCGTCTTCCACCGCCATGGCCGCGCCCTGGGCCATGTAAGGCAAGGTCGGATGGGCGGCGTCGCCCAACAGAGTGGCGGCGCCGGCGGTCCAGTTGGCCACCGGCGGGCGGTTATTCATCGCCCAGCGATAGCAGTGGTCCCGGTCAGCGGCCGCGATCAGCGCGCCGATGGCCGGATGCCAGCCCTGGAAGTCCGCGTTGAGTTCCTCCCAGGGACGGCTGGCCACCCAGGACTCCTCGTCCCACTGGTCGTGCTCCACGCAGCCGACCAGATTGATCAGGCTGTCGCCGCGCATGGGGTAGGTCACCGCGTGTTTGCCGGGCCCCACCCAGATGTCCACGGTGCGCAGCCGGTGCGCCTCGTCCACATCGTCGGCGCTGACCACCACCCGCCAGGAGGCATCGCCGGTATAGGTCACCGGCGCGGCACCGACGATCTGCTCACGGATCGCCGACTTGATGCCGTCGGCGCCCAGCAGCACGGCGCCCTCAGCCTGTCCGCCATCGGCGAAATACAGCGTTACCCCGCCACCCTGCTCCTCGAAGCGCACCACCTCCTTGCCGAGGTGGATGGCATCGGGCTTGAGGGCGCGCACCCGCTCCACCAGCAGCCGGTGCAGATCGGCCCGGTGCACGGACACATAGGGCACGCCGTGGCGACGGGTGTAGGCATCGCCCAGGGGAATGGTCTGCAGCACCTCGCCGCTGTCGAACAGACGAAACCGGTAGGCTTCCGGCCGCGAGCCGGTCTCCACCAGGGCGTCCAGCACCCCGATATGGCGATACACGCGGCTGGCATTGGCGCTGACCTGGATGCCCGCGCCCACCTCGCCCAGCACATCGGCCTGTTCGTAGACCTCCACGTCGATGCCGCGCTGCAGCAGACAGGCGGCGGCGGTAAGGCCGCCGATGCCGCCGCCGGCAATCAGAACTTTGTTTTTGCTCATGCAAGGACTCCGCTTGTCACCGAACTTCAGCGCACCATCACGCGCATGGCGCCGATCCGTTCGATCCAGGCATCCATACGGTCACCGCGCTGGATCGGTGCCACCCCTTCCGGGGTGCCGGTGAGAATCACGTCGCCGGGCTCCAGGGTGTAGGAGTGGGAGGCGAAGGAAATAATCTTGGCCACCGACCAGATCAGATCGCGGGTGTTGGCGTTCTGACGGGTTTCGTCGTTGACCTTGATGTCCAGCTCCACCGACTCCGGGGAACCGAATTCATCGGCGGTCACCAGCCAGGGCCCGAGCACCGTGAAGGTATCCAGGGATTTGCGATAGCTGCGATCCTCGGTACCGCGAATGGTGATATCCAGGCCGATGAAGTAACCGGCGATGTAGTCAAGAGCGTCCTGCTCGGAGACATTGCGGGCGGTTTTGCCGATCACCAGCGCCAGCTCCACCTCGTGATCGGTGCGGCGGCCATCGTCGTGATGGATCTCCACCCCTTCACCGGCGCCGACCATGGAGCTGTTGGCCTTGAGAAACAGGGCGTAACGGTCGATCAGCGAGATCTCGGTGCCGAAGTTGATGCCGGCGTCCTCGCGGGACTCCTCCACGTGCTTCATGTAGTTCACCGGCGCGGCGATGATCTTGCCCGGGTTGGCCACCGGGCTGAGCAGACGCACCTCGGCCAGCGGCCTGCTGGGCGCGTCGGCGGCGGCCGCTTCCAACCGTTGGCGCAGTTCCGGCAACGCGGCGATAAAGGCATCGCCCCGGGAGAACGGCCACTGTTGCGACGGCAGCGCTTCGCTCACCACCTCGGTGACATCCGCCACGCGGTCGCCGACGACCACGCCCACGCGGTCGTTATCGAATCTACAAATACGCATTTGATTACCTCTGGGTTTATTACTGGCGCTCTTCGCGGTGGAAGCCGAGCTTCTCGTGCAAAGCGCGATCCGAGAAAAAGAACAGGAAGCAGTCCTCGCTGGCCGACAAACGCCGCCACTGCCAGCCGGGAATGGCGATCACATCCTTGGGACCGAAGCTGATCACCTGGCCGTCGATGGTGATCTCGCCCCGGCCCTCCACCACGTGCATCACCTGGCTGTCCGTGGAACGCAGGGCGGTGGTTTGCTCGCCCTTGCGCAGATGGGTCATCCAGGTGGCCAGGGTGGGCATCGGCCAGCCGCCGTCGATGGGGTTGGCGTAGCGCAGGGTGGTGCCCCAATGCTCATCCGGCGCGGCGCCCAGGGCGGCCTTGATAAGGGCGTCCCGGGTGCGCTCGTAGGGATAATTGAAAATCGGCGTGGTCGGCCCGTAGGGGCTGCGCGCGTCGATGGGCAGCAGGTTCTGGCCGTAGCGGGCCAGGGAGTCGCCCTCCGGCCGGCTGAGCGGCTGGCGGCTTTCTTCGTGGGGGTCGGAGAACACCGACTCAAAATAGCTGATCACCGGAATATCCAGCCCATCCAGCCAGATCACCGGCTCATCGCCGTCGTTGCCGTGGTCGTGCCAGGCCCAGGCCGGGGTGATCACGAAGTCGCCCTCGCGCATGGTGGTGCGCTCACCGCCCACCGAGGTGTAGCCGCGCTCGCCCTCGATAAGAAAGCGCAACGCCGACGGCGTGTGCCGGTGCGCCGGGGCGGTTTCACCGGGCAGAATCAACTGCAAGCCGGCATAGAGGCTGGGCGTGGCCCGGGACTGGCCGGGGCAGGACGGGTTTTCCAGCACCAGCACCCGGCGCTCCGCCTCCTCGGCGGTAAGCAGATCACCGGCTTCCAGCAGCAGCGGGCGCAACTGCGAGTAATGCCATTGATGGGCGTGGTAATGGGAGGTGGGCTGGCGCGGCACGATGTTGCCGAGCACCTCCCACAGGGGAGCGGCTTCGAACGCCGCCAGCCGTTGATAGAACGCGCGTCGGCGCGCAGAGGTGGTCTTGCCTGCCATAGCAACCTCGCTGCGACTATTGTTGTTGTGTCGTGGGTTGTTGTGTCTTGCGAGGCACTATAGGAAAGTCGTTTTCTTAATTAAATTGAATAAAAAGAGCCACTGATTAACCTGGGGTTAACCACCCAAACCCGGCCACCCTGCGGAAAACGCGGCGGACCGGTCATACTCGTCCCCCCGCTTATCCACTCCGAGGTGTTCGTCCAATGCGCCATTGATGCCGCCGTCTTCACGACGGCCAGTCTCCACCGGCCCCCATACGCAGGGGGAGAATCTGGCATCCCTGGAAATCCGCATGACGAATCCGTATCTCACGCTGCACGACCTGTCCTTCGTGCTCCCGGACGGCCGACCGCTGTTCGCGGACCTCAATGAAACCTTCGACGCTTCCCATACCGGCGTGGTGGGCCGTAACGGCGTGGCGCCCCCTGGAGCACGCCCGGTCTTGACGGGCCCGCGTTCATCCCGCCGTCGCCCGACTATCCCGGTAGGAGCGGCTTTAGCCGCGATAAAGGACGCCGAAGATCGCGGCTGAAGCCGCTCCTACCGGTGCCGCCGGGGGCGGTTTATCGCGCTTCGGCGGCCACCGGCAGGCGGGTGCAGAGGGCGGCGGCGACCAGGGTCAGGGCGCCGGCCACCAGGAAGCAGTAGACGCCCAGGTAGGGCCAGGCCAGGCCGGTGAGGCCGGAGCCCAGGCCCCAGCCGGCACCGTAGCCCAGGCTGGAATACAGCGCCTGGCCCTGGCCGGCGAAGGCGCGGCCGGAGGCCCGTTGCACCCAGGCGATGCCGCCGGCGTGAAAACTGGCGTAGCTGGCGGAGTGCAGCAGCTGGGCGGCGGTGAGCCAGGGGATGCTGTCGCCGCACAGCGCCACCACCACCCAGCGCACGCTGGCCAGCAACAGGCAGGTCAGCAGGATGCGGTTCAGGGCGAAGCGGGTCATCAGGCGGTGCATGATCAGAAAGGCCACCACCTCGGAGGTCACCGCCACCGCCCACAGCGTGCCCACGGTGACCTTGCGGAAGCCCATCTCTTCCAGGTGGATGCTGTAGAAGGTGTAGTAAGGGCCGTGGGAGGCCTGCATCAGAAAGGCCACCAGCATGAAGATCTGAATATCGCGGCGTTTGAGCAGCTTGATCAGGCCGCCGTCGGCGTTACGGCGGGGCTCGCCCCGTTCCGCCGGCAGCGCCAGGGTGGCCAGCCACAGCAGCCAGAGCAGCACCGACATGACCCAGGGCAGCAGGCCCATGGGCAGATGGTCGAGGGCCAGCCCCACCAGCAACACGCAGGTGATAAAGCCCAGCGAGCCCCACACCCGCACCTGGCTGTAGCGGTGGGCCTGGTCGCCGAGGGTGTGCAGGGTGACCACCTCGAACTGGGCCAGCACCGCGTTCCAGAAAAAGCTGAACACGGCGAGAAGGATGGCCATGGACCAGATCTGGTCGGCCCAGAACACCGGCAGAAAGGCCACCGCCGCCGCCAGGTTGCCCAGGCGGATAATGCGCATGCGCGCGCCGGAGCGGTCGGCGAGCCAGCCCCACAGATTGGGGGCCACCACCTTGGTCAGATGGGGCACCGCCATCAGCAGGCCGATGGTGGTGGCGGAGAAGCCCAGGTCCTTGAGGTACAGGGACCAGTAGGGCACCAGGGTGCCCAACAGGCCGAAATACAGAAAATAGAAGGCCGACAGGCGCCAATAATAATGCATGGGCGAGCGTCAGGCCTGGCCGGGGATCGGCGCCAGCGGCGGCGTCACGTCTCCGTTCTGCGCCCGGTGGCGCAGGTAATGGTCCATCAGCACCAGGGCCAGCATGGCCTCGGCGATGGGCGTGGCGCGCACCCCCACACAGGGGTCGTGGCGGCCCTTGGTGATCACCTCGGTGGGTTCGCCGTCCAGGGTGATGGAGCGGCCCGGGATGGTGATGCTGGAGGTGGGCTTGAGGGCCATGCTGGCACGCAGGGTCTGGCCGCTGGTGATGCCGCCCAGCACGCCGCCGGCGTGGTTGCTGAGAAAGCCCTGGGGGGTGATCTCGTCGCGGTGCTGTTCGCCGCGCTGGTTGACCACCTCGAAGCCGTCGCCGATTTCCACGCCCTTGACCGCGTTGATCGACATCAGCGCCTTGGCCAGGTCCGCGTCGAGCCGGTCGAACACCGGCTCGCCCCAGCCCGGCGGCAGGTTGTCGGCGTACACCGTGACCCGGGCACCGATGGACGAGCCGTCCTTGCGCAGGTCGTTGATCAGCTGTTCCAGGGCCGGGATCTTGTCCGGGTCCGGGAAGAAGAACGGATTGCTGTCCACCGTGGTCCAGTCGAAGGTCTCGGCGCGGATCGGGCCGATCTGCTCCACCCCACCGTAGAGCCGCACGCCCAGCCGTTCGCTGAGGAACTTGCGGGCGATGGCGCCGGCGGCCACCCGCATGGCGGTTTCCCGGGCGGAGGAGCGGCCGCCGCCCCGGTAATCCCGGAAGCCGTATTTCTGGGTGTAGGTGTAGTCCGCGTGGCCCGGCCGGAAGGTGGTGGCGATGTTGCCGTAGTCCTTGGACTTCTGGTCGGTGTTCTCGATCAGCAGGCCGATGGCGGTGCCGGTGGTCTTGCCTTCGAACACCCCGGACAGGATGCGCACCTGGTCCGGTTCCTTGCGCTGGGTGGTATAGCGGCTGGTGCCCGGTTTGCGGCGGTCCAGTTCGTGCTGCAGGTCAGCCTCGCTGAGCGTCAGCCCCGGCGGGCAGCCGTCCACGATGGCACCCAGCGCGGCGCCGTGACTTTCACCGAAAGTGGTGACGCGGAAGCGCTCACCAAAACTGTTCCCGGACATAGCTTTCCTCTTCGGGCCTCAGCCCGTGACATGATCTCGCTTGAAACAATCCCGATGCTCGATCAGCTGGCGCCGATCCAACATGAACACCCCATGGCCGCCGCGCTCGAACTCGAACCACAGGAACGGCACCTCCGGCCAGGCGGCCATCATGTGCCGGTCGCTGTTGCCCACCTCCACGATCAGCACGCCGTCCTCGCTGAGGCGCTCCGGCGCCTCGATCAGCAGGCGGCGGGTGAAATCCAGCCCGTCCACGCCGGAGGCCAGGGCCAGTTCCGGCTCGTGGCGGTACTCATCCGGCATCGCCGCCAGATCCTCCGCGTCCACATAGGGCGGGTTGGAGACGATCAGATCGTAGGGGCCGGTGAGCCCGTCCAGGCCATCGGCGCGCAGCGGAAACACCCGCTCCTCCAGGCCGTGGCGCTGGACGTTGGCGCGGCACACCGCCAGGGCGTCCTCGGAGATGTCGCTGGCGTCCACCTGGGCCTGTTCCAGGGCGTGGGCGCAGGCGATGGCGATGCAGCCACTGCCGGTGCACAGGTCCAGCACCCGGTCGATGCGGTCCGGGTCCAGAAACGGCTGAAAGCGGGCCTCGATCAGCTCGGCGATGGGCGAACGCGGAATCAGCACGCGCTCATCCACCTGGAACGGCAGGCCGCAGAACCAGGCTTCGCCGGTCAGATAGGGCACCGGCACCCGTTCGTTCACGCGGCGCTTCATCAGCGCCACGAACGCCGATACCTCATCGGGCAGCAGACGGGCATCCAGCATGCGCGGGTCGGTGTCCAGGGGCAGCGCCAGCACATGCAACAGCAGGGCCAGGCATTCGTCGCCGTGATCGTCGGTGCCGTGGCCGAGAAAGACGCCGCCCCGGCGCAGCACCGACTCGCCCCAGCGCAGACAATCGCGCGGGGTTCGCAAGGTGGCCTGGGCCTGATCCTGTTCGCGGGGTTCGATCACGGGTACGCCTCCATAATGGGCGCGGAAGCGTAGCACAAAATCGGCCGGTTGGCCGTCACCGGAATGACATCCCGAAGGCCCAGTGTGGAGCCCATGGCGGGGCGCATTGGAGTCATTACTTAAAGTGAGGATGACTTTATTGACAGACGTGATACATTGCCCCTTCACACGCGGGAGGATCGGTATGCGCAGCTGGCTTTTCAAGACCGAGCCAAAGGATTTCAGTCTGCAGGATTTGCAGGACGCGCCGGATCAGACCACGGGCTGGGATGGTGTTCGCAACTACCAGGCACGCAACCGCATCCGCGACGAGGTGCAGGAAGGCGACCGGGTACTGATCTACCACTCCCGTGGCAAGAATCCCTCCATCGTCGGTGAAGCCCGCGTGGTTTCCGCTCCCTACCCGGACCCGACCCAGTTTCAGCCGCAGCACCCGGGCTTCGACCCGCGCAGCAGCGAGGATATGCCGCGCTGGTTCCAGGTGGACGTGCGCTACGTGAGCAGCTACGCCGAGCCCCTGCCCCTGGCGCGCATGCGCCAGTATCCGGAGTTCGCCGATCTGGAGCTGGTGATCCGCCCGCGGCTGTCGATCCAGCAGATCACCGACCGCCAGTACCAGCAAATCCTGTCACTGTGCGAACCGGAGCTATCGGTACCCGGCGGCCTGGTGTCGGCGCTCTTCTAAAGCCCCTGCCCCGTTCCGAGGCAGGCGGCGCCCGGGGTCTCCCGGGCGCCCCAAACCGAAGCATTCCTTTTTGCGCCGTTTCCCGCCGGGCCCCGCCCCGCCGTGGCCGGCCGGTGCACACCCGTTGGCATAGCCGTTGCAGCCTTCCCCCGACAACAACCGTTAAGGGGGTTTCATGGAACGACGCGCCATCCTTCTCGCCTTTGTTCTGCTGCCCGCCCCGGCACTGGCCGCTAGCCCCCAGTACCAGGGCGCCGATGTGGTGTGGGTGGCGATCGCCGCCGCCCTGGTGTTCCTGATGCAGGCCGGCTTCGCCCTGCTGGAAAGCGGGCTGAGCCGGGCCAAGAACGCCGTCAACGTGCTGATGAAGAACTACATGGACCTGTGCGTGGGCACCCTGGCGTTCTGGGCCCTGGGCTTCGGCCTGATGTTCGGCGCCAACCCCAGCGGCTGGCTGGGCCAGAGCCTGTTCGCCCCCAGCCAGGGGGACAGCGACCTGTGGACCCTGCTGCTGTTCCAGCTGATGTTCGCCGCCACCGCCGCCACCATCGCCTCCGGCGCCATGGCCGAGCGCACCCGCTATGTGGGGTATCTGTGCGGGGCGGTGGCGATCACCGGGCTGATCTACCCGCTGTTCGGCAACTGGGCCTGGAACGGCGACGGCTGGCTGGCGCGCCTGGGGTTCGTGGATTTCGCCGGCTCCACGGTGGTTCACAGCGTCGGCGGCTGGTGCGCCCTGGCCGGCATTCTGGTGGTGGGGCCCCGGCTGGGCCGCTTCGACAAGCAGGGCCAGCCCCGGGAAATCCGCGGCCATAACCTGTCCTTCGTGGCGCTGGGCGGCTTTCTGCTGTGGTTCGGCTGGTTCGGTTTCAATGGTGGCTCCACCCTGGGCGCCAGCGTCGATATCGCCCTGATCAATCTCAACACCCAACTGGCGGCCAGCGCCGGCGCCCTGGGCTCCGCGCTCTACCGGCTGGCGGCGCGGCGCCCGGTGCTGCTCACCGAAACCGTCAACGGCAGCCTGGCCGGTCTGGTCGGCATCACCGCCGGCTGCGCCACCATGGCCCCCGGTTTCGCGGTGCTCACCGGCCTGGTGGCGGGGCTGCTGGTGGGCCCCGGCGGCCGGCTGCTGCTGGCCCTGAAACTGGACGACGTGGTGTCGGCGGTGCCGGTGCACGCCTTCGCCGGCGCCTGGGGCACCCTGGCGGCGGGCCTGTTCTACAGCGGCGATCTGTTCGACCCGGGCCGCATCACGGTGCAACTGCTGGGCATCGTGGTGGCGTTCGCCTGGGCGTTCTTCGCCGCCCTGATCCTGTATATGCTGCTGGCCCTGAGCGCCGGGCTGCGCGCCCCGGCTCTGCATGAGCAACGGGGGCTGGACGTGAGCGAACACGCGGAACTGGGCTACCCGGAATTTTCCCAGCCCCACCTCTATGACGCGGAGGTGGCCAGCGGCCTGGAGCCACGGCCATGAGCCCGGAGCAACGCCGCCGACGGGCCCTGGCCACCGGCCTGGCGCCCTATCTGGATGCCGCCGCCCTGGTCGAGGCGGTGGCGCTGTGGCAACGGGACTACGCCGACCGACCGCGCTTTTCCCTGCAGGGCTATGTCAGCGAGCTGTGCCGCCTGTTCGACCTGGGCGAGCAGCGCCACCAGCTGCATCTGAGCCTGGTGCGCGCCCAGTCCCTGCCGGACGCGCGGCTGGCCGCCGACCCGCTGGCCGACGACCGGGCCGCCGGGGCCGGAGACCGGCACCCGCCCACCCGCGCCTTCCAGGGGTTGATGCGGGCCCTGTGGGCGTCGCTGGGCGAGGCCCGGGCCGGGCAACTGCGCCTGGACCAGCTCACCGACCTGCGCCAGGCCGACTTGCCCGCCGACACCCGCGCCGCCCTGGAATACTGGCTCAACCACCCGCGCTCCGAACTGGCCGCCCTGGACCAGGGCAGCCTGCGCACCCTGCTCAATCGCGGCTATGTGTTGTTGTGCGAACGGTTCGGCCCGGTCAGCGCCGACCGTTTGCTGAAGGACGCCGGCGACCGGCTGCGCCGGGACCAGCCGGAACTGGGCCAGGCATTGAATGAGCTGTTGTAAGCCCATGCGGGTTGCCAGTGGTTCCAACCGGTCTTTATGCTTGCCGGCTACTGCACACAAAGGGCGGCGGAATGAAATTACATCACCAGATCTTTCTGGCCATGGTGCTGGGTGGCATCGCCGGCGCCCTGACCTCGGAAAACACCGCCGTATTCGGCCTGCCGCTGCTGCCGGTCTACGATCTGCTGGGCGACCTGTTTATCAACGCCCTGAAGATGGTGGTGGTACCGCTGATCACCACCGCCATCATCAGCGGCATGATCAATGTGGGCGACGGCGACAACCTGGGCCGCCTGGGCGCCAAGACGGTGGCGTTCTATCTGACCACCAGCCTGATCGCGGTGCTGGTGGGCCTGCTGGTGGTGAATGTGATTTCCCCGGGCATCATCGACGGTCAGCCGGCCCGGGACCTGCTGGGGTTGTCCGCGGACACCGAGCAGACGCTGCAAAGCATCGAGGGCCGGGGCGCCGCCGATTTCACCGAGATCCTGCGCCAGATGCTGCCGCCCAACCTGTTCCAGGCGGCGGCGGAAACGCAGATGCTGGGGCTGATCGTGTTCTCCCTGTTCTTCGGCTTTTTCCTGCGTACCCTGCCCGGCGCCCCCGGCGAACACCTGCGCCAGACCATCGAGGGCATCTACCGGGTGATCCTGCGCATCACCATGGTGATCATCCGCTTCGCCCCGGTGGGCGTGTTCGGCCTGATCGCGGTGACCGTGAGCCGCACCGGCCTGGACGCGGTGGAGCCGCTGGCGCTGTTCTTCGTCACCGTGCTGCTGGCGCTGGGCATTCATATGTTCGTGGTCATGCCACTGCTGATCCGGGGGCTGGCCAAACGGTCCCCCTGGCGGCATCTGCAGGCCATGACCCCTGCCCTGCTCACCGCGTTTTCGTCGGCCAGCTCCGCCGCCACCCTGCCGCTGAGCATGGAGTGCGTGGAAAAGCGCTCCGGCGTCTCCAACCGCACCGCCAGTTTCGTGCTGCCCCTGGGCGCCACCGTGAACATGGACGGCACCGCTCTGTATGAGTGCGTGGCGGCGATTTTCATCGCCCAGGCCTACGGGCTGGATCTCTCCCTGACCACCCAGTTCCTGATCGTGATCACCGCCCTGCTCACCTCCATCGGCGTGGCCAGCATTCCCGCCGCCAGCCTGGTGGCGATCACCGTGATCCTGGGGGTGATCGGCCTGCCCGCCGAAGCCATCGGCCTGATTCTGGTCACCGACCGGCTGCTGGACATGTGCCGCACCGCCGTGAACATCTGGGGGGACAGTGTCTGCGCGGTGCTGCTGGCGCGCAGCGAAGGCGAGGACCAGGTGCTGCAGGGGCCGATGCGCGAACTCAGCGTGGAACGGGACTGAATGAACGGCAAACCGGTCATGCTGATCACCGGCGCCGCCCACGGACTGGGGCGGGCCCTGGCGGAGCGCGCCATCGGTGAATACCGGGTGGCGCTGTTCGACCGGGACGACAGCGCCGGCCAGGCCACCACCGAGGCGCTGCGCCGGGCCGACGGCGAGGTGCTGTTTCTGCACGGCGACGTGTCCAACGAACGGGATCTGCGCCAGGCCATGGAGCGCCTGCAGCGCCGCTGGGGCCGCCTCGACGTGCTGATCAACAACGCCGGCGTGGCCGCCGCCGGTCCCTTCGAGGCCCTGGACGAGGAAAGCTGGGAGCTGCCCTGGCGGGTCAATGTGATGGGCGCGGTGTACGGCTGCCGGGCGGCGCTCACCCTGATGAAACGTCAGGGCAGTGGCCAGGTGGTCAATGTGGCGGCGCTGGCCGGGCTCACCGCGCCGCCGGGCATGGCCAGCTACGTGGCCTGCAACGCCGCCCTGATCCGGCTCAGCGAGGCGCTGGCGGCGGAACTGTCGGTGCTCGGCATCCGCGTGTCGGTGGTGTGTCCGGACCTGTTTCCCAGTGAGATGGAACGGCACATGGCCGGCTCCGACGCGCTCAGCCGGGCGCGGCTGCGGCGGGCCCTGCAGGGCGCCCCGGACAGCGCCGACCGGGTGGCCGAGCGTATCCTCGCCGATCTGCCCAAGGCGCCGCTGCACATCTTTCCCCAGCGGGAAGCGAAAAAGGCCTGGCGCCGCAAGCGCCGCCGCCCGGGGCGGTTTTTGGAAGCGATGAAGGAAAAGGCCCGGCGGCTGCGGCGGCATACCTAGACGGTGGATCGCGGCTACGGTGGATCGCGGCTAAAGCCGCTCCTTGTGTCTTTCCACGGGTTGATGGTTAGCTACCATCATCCTATCAGCCCGGTGGCAACCCGAGCCGCTCCTGAGGTCCGTGAACCTGTGTTGTAGATCGGACCACCGGGCTGTTTCTCTCAAAACTTGAACGGTATCCAAGCCACTTCCCGTTGGAAGAGTGGCTGCACAGACATGGCCAGGTGGAGTGACGGCTTATAT
>NZ_VCQT01000018.1 GCF_005938655.1 Alloalcanivorax gelatiniphagus | reverse complement strand
ATAGGAGAGACGGTATCTACAGAGGGGATAGCCCATACTGTAGGAGCGGCTTCAGCCGCGATCAAAGCGGACTAAAGTCTCGCACCTCCAGCCAGCGCCCCTGGCCCGGATCGTAATGGAAGGTGCCCACCACCTGGACCCGCTGACCCAGGTGCTCCCGGGCCAACGCCAACGGTTCCAGCTCCACCCGATTAAGGGCCTCATCCTCGATCCAGTAATGCTCCGGATCGTCAAAGCCCCGCACCACGCCGCTGGTGGCCACCAGGCTGCCCTGATAGGTCTGCGGCTCGGCGGCCAGCGCCCGCAGCGGCGCCCCCTGGGGCGCGTCGCGGTAATCACAGCCGGCCAGCGTCAGCATTACCGCCAACGCCAACGCTGCCACCGCCGCGCGGCGGCCTCCGTCAAACATCATTACCGCTCCCATCATTACCGCTGCCCGGCTGGGGCGGCACCCGCCATTCCGGCTCCTCGAACTCACCCAGCGGCGTGATCTCGCAGGTGCGCGCGTGTTTTTCCAGGATCGCCTTGACCCGGGCGCTGCGGCTGTCGTCCTTGGCGTCCCGGTGGGCCTTGGAGTCCCAATGGGCAATCGCCAGCAGGGTGTCCGGCTCGCCGATCTTGCGGTGCAGGTAGGTACCCCGGGCACCGGGGGTTTGCTGGATGACGCGGCTGGCCTCGATCCAGGCCTCGGCGTATTCCTCCACGGTGTAGCCGTGTTTCATGCGGACTTCGAAGATGTATTTCATGGCGGTTCCTTACTTAGAAGAGCGGCACTGAAAAGAGCGGCGTTCAGGGCCCGGCGGTCTCCCACCAGCGGTCCGAGGTTTCCATCAGCCCGGCACCGCGCAGCGCCCGGCGGGCCTGTTCCCGCCCTTCCGCATGCAGGAAGGCGCCCACCTCCAGACCGCTCTCATCGTCGCGCAGGATCAGACGCGGCAGATCCACGGAACGAGCCGGCAGTATCACATGCAGATGGGCGTCCGGCCGGCTCAGTTCCCAGCGGCGGCGCGGCGGCCCGCGCACGCCCTGTTCGATCAGCACCCGCTCCGGCTCGATGGTGATGCGCTGGTACAGATAGCTGAGCCGGAAGCAGACCCTGTGCATCAAAAAACACACCAGCCCCACTTCCAGGCCGGCGAACGGCAGCGCCAGCCAGATGCCGGCGGCGCTCCAGGCGGCGGCCACCACGAACACCACCGCCGCGATCAGCGCCATGAACCGCTTCACCTGCCGCCAGTCGGCGGACAGATGGGGACGGAGGGTGATCACCGTGGTTCCCGCCCGGGTTTCGCTCAGCACCATGATGGACTCGGCATCGGATTGACTCGGCATCCAGGTTCGCACCGCCCATGATCGCACCCCCGGCGCCAACATGGGAAATCGCCGCGCGATGACGACGCCGGGCCCAGCCGGTAGCATGGGCGGCTTGTCGAGATACGGACCCTTGCTTGGAGACATGCGCATGATGGGATGGTGGCATTCCCGCCGGCTTCGCTTTCTGGCCGCCTGCGTGGCGACGCTGTGGATTCTGATGGTGCTGCTGCGCGCCGCCTTCTATCTGTTCTTCTCCGAAGTGGGCGACACCGTCAGCGCCGGCCAGATCTGGCAGGCGGTGGGTGTGGGCCTGCGCTTCGATCTGCGGCTGGCCCTGCTGATGGTGTTGCCGCTGGCGGTGCTGGCCTGGCTACCGCGCTTCAACCTGGTCCGCTCGCCGCTGGCCCGTGGCCTGGCGCTGGTCTATCTGGGCCTGGCCACCCTGTTGCTGCTGCTCACCTATATCCTGGATTTCGGCCACTACGTGTACCTCGGCGACCGGCTGAACATCACCGCCCTGCGCTTTCTGCAGGACACCCGCATGTCCACGCAAATGGTCTGGGAAAGCTACCCGGTGGTGTGGATCACCCTGGGCTGGCTGGCCGCCAGCGCGCTGATCACCTGGCTGTTCGCGGGCCTGGCCGCCCGCTTCCTGCTGCGCGACAAGCCACCGATCCGCACCCGTTCCCTGTGGGCCGGGGGCGTGGTGGTGTTCCTGCTGTTCACCTTAGGGCTGCTGGGCCGGGCCACCGACATCAACTGGGAAAACCCGGTGCCCCTGCGCTGGAGTGATGCCTTCGTGTCCGGCGACAAGGCGGTCGCGGCCCTGGGCCTGAACCCGGTGCTGTTCTTCTACGACACCAGCCAGCTGGAGACCGAGCCCTACGACCTGGAAGCGGTGCGCCACTACTACCCGCTGATGGCGGACTTTCTGGACCTGCCCGCCGACCGCCGTGGCGACCTGAACTACCGCCGCCACGTCACCGTGCAGCCCCACCGCCTGGACACCACCCGGCCGCCCAATATCGTGGTGGTAATGCTGGAGTCCCTGGGCGCCAGCCGGGTGGGCGCCTACGGCACCCCGTTCGACCCGACCCCGAACCTGGACCGTATCGCCGAAGGCGGCTGGTTCTTCGAGCATTTCTACGTGCCGGTCACCGGCACCGCCAAAAGCATCTGGGCGTTCCTCACCGGCATCCCGGACGTGGCCCCGGAGGAAAGCGCCAGCCGCAACCCGCTGATCGGCCACCAACGCATGATCGTCGACCAACTGGACGGCTACCGGAAGCTCTACATGGTTGGCGGCAACGCCGGCTGGGCCAACCTGAAAGGCCTGCTCACCCGCAGCATCGACGGCCTGGAACTGTACGAGGAAGGCGACTGGCAAAGCCCCAACGTGGATGTATGGGGCATCTCCGACCTGGCCCTGTTCAAGGAATCCCACGCCATCCTCGACGCCATTCCCGACGACCAGCCGTTCTTCGCCTTTATTCAGACCGCCGGCAACCACCGGCCCTTTACCATCCCGCCGGACAACGACGACTTTAAGGTGCGCGACGACCTCAGCGAGGAGCAACTGAACGGCAACGGCTTCAAGAACGCCGCCCAGTACAACGCCGTGCGCCTGCTCGACTACAACGTGGGCCGCTTCATGGACATGGCCCGCCAAAGCAACTACTTCGACAACACCCTGTTCGTGTTCTTCGGCGACCACAACAACCGCATCACCACCCTGCCGCACATGCCACGCTTCCAGGAGGTACTGCGCCTGGAAAGCCACCATGTGCCGCACATGATCTACGCCCCCGGGCTGCTGCAACCGCGCCGCATCCACGAGGCGGTGAGCCTGATCGACGTGATGCCCACGGTGGCCGGCCTGATCGGCCTGGAATACGACAACACCACCCTCGGCCGGGACATCCAGCAACCCGCCCCGGAAGGCGACCGCACCGCCTTCGTGGTGCTGCGCGAAGGCCCCCGCCCGCAGATCGGCGCGGTCACCGCCGACCACATGGCCCGGCTCAACCACGACGGCGAGGACGCCAGCCTGCACAAGCTTTACAGCGACAACCCGGAACAGGACCGTTCCGACGCGGACCCGGAGACCTTCCAGCACCTGTTCGATCTGGCCCGGGGCTTCTACGAAACCTCCCGCTACCTGTTCTACGACAACGCCATCCGCGACCGCCGGGATGCGCCGGCCGGCGACCAGGAACCCTGATGGAGCGGGTCGGCACCGTGGTGGTCGGCGCCGGCGTGGTGGGCCTGGCGGTGGCCCGCGCACTGGCCCTGGCCGGCGACCCGGTGGTGGTGCTGGAAAACGAAGCCCACTTCGGCGAGCACCTGTCGTCGCGCAACAGCGAAGTGATCCACGCCGGGCTCTACTACCCGCCCGACTCGCTCAAAGCACAAAGCTGCCTGCGCGGCAACGCCCTGCTTTACCAGTACTGCGCCGCCCGCCACATCCCCCACCGCCGCTGCGGCAAGCTGATCGTGGCCGGCCCGGACCAACAGGACGCCCTGGCGCAACTGCTGGACAACGCCAGCGCCGCCGGCGCCACCGGCCTGACCCTGATCAGCGGCGGCAAACTGGCCCGGGAGGAACCCTGGCTGCGCGCCGCCACCGCCCTGCACTCCGCCCACAGCGGCATTGTCGACAGCCACGGCCTGATGGCCGCCCTGGCCCGCGACGCCGAGGACCACGGCGCCCTGCTCTGCCCCCGCCACCGGGTCACCCACATCGACTGCGCCCCCGGCCGCTTCGACCTGCGGGTGGACACCGGCGGCGACACCTTCGAGCTGCGCAGCGACCGCCTGATCAACGCCGCCGGCCTGGGCGCCGTGCCCCTGATCGAACAAATGAACGGCTTCCCCGACGACCAACGCCCCACCCAGCGCTTCGCCAAGGGCAACTATTTCCGCCTCGCCGGCGCCAGCCCCACGGACCGGCTCATCTACCCCCTCCCGGAAGCCCACGGCCTGGGAGTGCACCTCACCGTGGACCTGGCCGGCCGCGCCCGCTTCGGCCCGGACGTGGAATGGGTGGACCACCCGGACTACCGCGTCGACGACACCCGCCAGGCCCACTTCGAAACCGCGGTACGCCGCTACTGGCCAGCCCTCCCCGAAGGCGCCCTGCATCCGGACTACGCCGGCGTGCGCCCCAAACTCATGGTCGACGGCCAACCCCACCCGGACTTCCTGATCCAGGACCACCGCCACCACGGCCTGGAAGGCCTGACCAACCTGCTCGGCATCGAATCCCCCGGCCTCACCGCCGCCCTGGCGTTGGCGGAGCGGATCGCGGCCGGGTAACCGCGCGCACCGCCCTTGATTAGTCTTATAAAAATACTTATATTTCCATCTGTCAGGAGGACAGATGAACGATGTGAAATGGACTCGCAAGGCACCTACCAAGGTTCAAATCATCAACGGCTCGGACGGGAAACCCGCCTTCGTGGTGATCCCCTACGACGAATACGTCGCCACTCACCCCGGTTCAGATCTGATTCCGCATGAAGTGGTCGGCATGATGGTGATGGACGATCTTTCCCCGGCCGCCGCTTGGCGAAAGCACCTCGGCCTGACCCAGCTCCAGGTCGCTGAACGCATCGGTATCACCCAAGCCGCCTACGCCCAACAGGAAAAAGCGAAAAAGCCGCGTGCCGCCACCCGCGCAAAAATCGCCGACGCCCTGGGCATCAGCGCGGACTGGCTGGATATCAACTGATCGCGCCGCCGACTGTCCGCGCCCGGACACAAAAAAGCCCGAGTTCTTGAAGGACCCGGTATTCTTCTGGGCCACTTCAATATTTCTGAACTCCACAACCGTTTTGTCTTCAAGCACGTCTCCGAAATCAGCGAACCCTTGTTGTATTCCTCAACAACGGACGCAACCACCACCCCGATTTTTCCGTCCTGGGACTGCAAGGCGGAACCGCCACCGACCACCTTCCCACTCCAGCCCTGAATCACCCACCTTGCAGCAAAAGAACATTTGAGCGGAAAGTGAAATATGTGATAGATATCGTTATGACAACAAACTTATAAAAACGGAAGCATCATGCACGGAAGAAAAGATTGGACCACCACTTCTGAAGTAATTTCGGCTTTCTTGGGGATAAAACAGAGCAAAACCAGCGGACCAGAAATACTCAAAGCCAAGAGCCTGCTCCTTTTGGCGGCGCTTTTCTGTACACCCGCGCTGGCCGAAACCGCACCCGAGTCCGAGTTCAAGGCCCGGATGGAACGGTGCAAGCTTATGGAGCGGTTTGGCGAAACCGTTATGCTGGCGCGGCAAAGCGGCATGGCCCTGTCCGACACCCTGGAAACGCTCAACAAGGATTCATCGATGCCTTTGCTGAATGCCATTGCCATGAAGGCCTGGGAAGTGCCCCGGTTCTCCAGCGAGCAGCTTCAGCTACGGGCAGTCAACGAATTCAAGGACGGCATTTTCCACGGCTGCATGGAAGGCTGAACCGGCCTTCCAACGCATCCTGGCACCAATACGTTTAACGCTGGGGTTGAACGGCACCGAAAGAGAAAATCTGGAAAGCGGCTATCTCAACGCGCTACGACAATACAGAGAAGCCGCCCTCAGTGACCTGTCCGCTCTTAATACGGACTCTTTCGCGTGCTTGTAACTCGGTTTGAGTATCAGTTTATCGGATGAGGCGGAAATCAGTTCCGCCCTGGCACCGTCCTGGAAAACCAGACGCTCGCCATCATATTTGAGCAACGACACCGCATTCTTCTCATTCCAAGAATGGCAATATCGGCCAGTGCCATCGGGTTCCACCACAAGGGTCACCAGATAGGAACCCATGCTGCCCGTCCATGTGCCGACCAGGCTAGCCGGCGCGGGTTGAACTTTCGCCTCTGAGTAACCGCCCTCCAGCAAGTCATCCAGCGGTGTAGCACAGCCGGACAGCAGCGCCGCCGCTAGTAAAATGCCAAGTGCAAACCTCATTATATCGCCCCCTGATCTATCGCCCATTGCATGACCGGAGCAATGGCGGCGCAGCCGAGATCATGTATTTGGCCGCGCTGTTGATGCTGTTCGCCTGTTAGAGCTGCGGTTTTTCGGAACCTACTCACCCTTGATTTCTCCGGCGCGCTCCTGCGCTTTGCGAATCAAAGTGATTAGATCGTCGAACTTTTCGGCACTGCCAAAAAACATGACCTTGTTCACGTTATGCTCGTCAGTGGCGTAAAGGCTGATGGTCGCTTTGCCGCCACCCTCGTTGGCGACATGGACATACATCTCCCCTTTTGGGTTCTTCCATATACCAATTTCTTCCAGGGTCCTGGCGCCGGCAGAGCCACCCCACACAAGAAAAATAAAGCCAATGATGGCGTATTTCATTTTGCCCTCCTGGGTCGTTTTTATTACATCGGATCATACCTGCCAATTACCCCCCGCACACACTACAGCAGCCGTTGATCCTGATGATTGGCTCTGGTCGGCCCGGATTAACGGGCTTCAGGTATAGCTCTCCTTCGCTGTCACAGTTCCGGGTACGGCAAGCCCAGCCAACCGCTCTACCCGCCACATGCATCCTCTATCTGTCTGGCGATCTAGCCCAATGCCCGTTTATCCCCACGCCTGTGGGGAACCCGGCGAGCAGAGCACCGCGACCGGCGACAAGAACGGCTTATCCCCACACGTGTGGGGAACCCCAGCTGGCCAAAGTCTTCCTGGTCCTGCTCGGCGGTTTATCCCCACACGTGTGGGGAACACGTGCGCGGAGTAGCTGGGCCTGGGCCAATTCCACGGTTTATCCCCACGCCTGTGGGGAACACCTTCCCGTAGGCGGTCACACGGTCGGCGATTTCGGTTTATCCCCACGCCTGTGGGGAACCCGTCGCCACAATGCCGTCCACCCGGCCCGTGCTCGGTTTATCCCCACACGTGTGGGGAACCCCTGCGCCGCGTTCTTTGTCTGCTGCCCTGCTACGGTTTATCCCCACACGTGTGGGGAACCCCGCTTTGCTTGAGGCGCGCGCCTATCTGCGTCCGGTTTATCCCCACACGTGTGGGGAACCCGGCCCTCTTCTGCTTGTCGATGCCGGCGGCGACGGTTTATCCCCACACGTGTGGGGAACCCGCCAGAGCAATATCTGCCGGTACCGACATCGACGGTTTATCCCCACACGTGTGGGGAACCCTCCGCCGAACGCACGAACCTGTTCGCCAACTGAGGTTTATCCCCACACGTGTGGGGAACCCGGCAAGTTGGCCCATCCGGAGGCCGACCGGGCCGGTTTATCCCCACACGTGTGGGGAACCCTGGAATTGGTGGGCGCCGGGCGTTCCGCGGTCCGGTTTATCCCCACACGTGTGGGGAACCCTTGTGACGACCACCAGAACCGGTGGTGGCGTCCGGTTTATCCCCACACGTGTGGGGAACCCGTGGCAAGCGCCACGACTATTTTACCTCTGCTCGGTTTATCCCCACACGTGTGGGGAACCCTGCACCATCTTCGGCTTGAACTTCGTCCACTCCGGTTTATCCCCACACGTGTGGGGAACCCGTCGGTGACCAGCGCCATTACCAGCCCGCCGCCGGTTTATCCCCACACGTGTGGGGAACCCGGCTTTTTCATCATGTACGTAAGGTGAGGGCCCGGTTTATCCCCACACGTGTGGGGAACCCTCGCCCTCGCCCTCTGTCAATTCGTCCTGCCCCGGTTTATCCCCACACGTGTGGGGAACCCCTGCCGAATACCTAAGAATCAGCACAAGCACCCGGTTTATCCCCACACGTGTGGGGAACCCTCGCTGAGGCGCTGGACGTGATGCTGGATGACCGGTTTATCCCCACACGTGTGGGGAACCCATCCATCAATCTGTTTCCTGCAATTTCATTCACGGTTTATCCCCACACGTGTGGGGAACCCTCTAAATGTATCCCATTGATCTTAAAGAAGAAAACCGGGCCGGTAATTTCCACCGAACAAGTTGATCAAAAAACAGCCTTCGATTAGGTACTACAGAAACCGCTCAAACGACGTCACGAGAAAACCATCACTTCGTCAGGCCAGGGTTGTGCTGGATGACAAGGGCGAGGGACACCAGCCAGGTTGGCCGGGTCGGCGGAGCCACCCGGAAGGAGCGCGGTCGTCGACCGAGGAAAGGTTCCGAGGCGCGTTGAGGTTTATGCCTTGCGGATAGAACCAGGGCGGACTCGGCGGCCCGCTCTGGAGGCGGGCCGCCGCGGATAAAGCAGAGGGCCAAATCTCACGCTGTCACTGACTGAGGTCGCGGAGTCCCGCTGACAAACCGTGGCGTTAACTCCGGAGCCAGAAACGGGCCGGAATCGATTTGCTCAGAGGCAACTGGAATGCTCGCCATAACGATAAACCAGATAAGGGCTTCCATGATCGGTGCTCACAAAATACACCAGATCCTCCCAAATCAAGCCGTCAATGATCTCCTCGTCATCCGTTTGGGACATGAGAAAAAGCTCAAGCCGCTGGACGCCATCGATATGGTGGGATGCTACTTCCCCGGCTATGTCCCACTGCACCACAGGGCCCGGCTGTGGAGCGTCATAGTCCATTCTTTCCGTGCGCGACCCTGTTACCGTGCCGTCCGACATAATGTTCAGAGTCATGGAGTCTGAAGACAAGTAGTCGCCCTGGCTTATGTATTCGGTGCTGATGTTTCGGCAGCCGGACACCGGGGTAACCGGCTCGGCGGTATCACCGGCGTAGGCGAACTCAACCGATTGTCCCGCGAGCGAGCCCTGTATGGTCTGGCCTTCCACCGTCGAGGCGCTCCATTGGACAGACTGGCAAACGCCTTCGGCCGCGAACGTCCGTTGCTGACCGTCTTCCCCACGCTGATGCTCGCACAAAAGAAGGTCAGCGGATGATTCCGCGCGCATGGGCACTTTGCCATACACGGAATAGAATTCGACATTATCAGTATCAAGCCAGCTACCGGTCATGGTGCCGTCGGTATCAATGAAGAGCGAGGAGCTATAACCATTAACTTCGCCCTGCCAAAGCCCGGCAAGATCCGCCGGCTGGCTCGGATTTCCATTACCTGGGGACTCGGAACCTCCGCCACCTCCGGAGCCCCCGCCTCCACAACCAAACATCATAAAAGACAGAACAAAAAATACAGCCCATTTCATTATTAATATCCTCCTTTTGGCGGGACCACCATAGGATCGGACTGCAACCCGGTCCACAATATATGCCTTCTTCCAGTCATTTTTGCCGACCGGAATAGAAAAATTTCTACTTGTCTTTATTCAAGGTGGGTGAGTCTTCGACGGGCAGAAAAGAGACCAGCCGCAGGCCGTCATGGTCCACGGGCACACGGCGGTTCTCGCCACAGGTCTGGAAGTCAAAACCGGATTCGGTGTTGGTGGCCCAGCAAAACGCCACATTGCCCTCCTCCACCAATTCCTTGGCCTGTTCCCAGATCATTTCACGGATGCGTTTGCTGACATCGCCGACGTAGACGCCGGCGCGGATCTCCAGCAGCCAGACGGCAAGGCGCCCGCGCAATCGCGGCGGGACATTCTCGGTGACCACCACCAACATGCTCATCCCTGGCTCCGGTGGCCGCTGTCGGCAAGGGATTCCGGTTCGGGAATGGCGGGTGGCTGGCTGTCTTCCGGCGGTGGCGGGGGCTCAATACCCCCGGCGGCGAGGACGTCCTCAATGGCCGGTATAATTCGCTTGAGCAACTTGCTCTGCCGGAAGACATCGCGGCAGGCGACGCGCACCGCACGGTCTGGTGCCACGGGTTTGCTGGCGGCGATGCGAAAGGCGACGGGAACCACGGTATCAAACTTAAACAGGTCCGCTATGTCGTACACGAACGACAACGGCTTCCCTGAGTGTACAAAGCCGACCGCCGGGGCATACCCGGCGGCGAGAATCGCGGCCTCAGTCACACCGTACAGGCAGGCGGTGGCGGCACTAAGGCACTGGTTGATCAAATCGGATTTGTCCCATTCCTTTGGATCGTAACGGCGGCCCTTCCAGACAACCCCGTGTTGTTTCGCCATCAGCTCGTAGATTTTGCGCACGCGGGCGCCCTCGATGCCACGCAACTGGTCCACGCTGCGCCGCTCCGGAGCCGGTTCGCCAAACCGCTGCTCGAACATACGGCGCACGACCTTGAGGCGCAGGTCCGGATCCAGGGCGAGCTTCGCCTGATAGAGCAGCTTGTCGGAGCGGGCGCCGCCGGGTTGACCACTGGCGTACAGGCGCACGCCTGCCTCGCCGACCCAGATCAATAAAGTGCCGGTCACCGCCGCCAGCTTTACCGCCGCGTGGGAGACCCGGGTACCGGGCTCCAGCATGATGCACGCCACCGATCCCACGGGAATGTGCATGCGCTCGCCATTGACCTCATCGACCACCACGAAGGCGCCGTCTTTTACGTCAATGCGACCGTAGGCAACGAACATCATGGAGACACGGTCCTTGATCGGGATCGGTTTGAGCGGCACGAAGGCCATGGTCAGGCACGCCGTATCATCATCATGCCGAAGCCGAACGCCTTGGAACGGCCCAGGCCCTGCGCCAACGACGCCATGAAGGCCTGTGCATCGGTCACCTCCAGCGTGCCGCTGTAATCCACGCCGGAGAACTGAATCGGCTTACCCTGCCTTCTGCGCCCCAGGCTGTGTTGGCGATAGCCGCTGACCTCCGGCTCCGCCCGGAGGACGAAGCCATTCTTTTCGCCCTGCCCGGCCAACCACTGCCGCGCGGCGGCGTCCATGGCGTCCTTGCATTCCTGGCTGGCGCGCTGATCCGGTGCGAACGCCGCTTTGGCATGCATCAGAACATCGCTGCGAACGGAGTGCTTCTGGCCGTCGACCCGGCGCGCCACGGTGGGGTTGGCGCGTAATCGAAACGCCAGGGTCTCCCCCGCGTCCAGGCGTGGCGCGAACGGTTTGCTTTCCACCGCCAACAGACCGGGCACCGCCACCGGGGTTTGTTCGGAAAGCAGATAAAACAACGGTAACCCCTTGCAGCGCCCTTCGCCGTCGGCGCCGTCCTCGATTTCCTGGCGGAAAAGAAAAGGCCGCGGGCCGCTGTAATCGGGAAACAATCGCCAGAGCAGTTGGTGGGTGCCGTAAGGCTCACCGCCCATGACCGCGAACAGCTCATTGCGGCCAAGGCCATTGAGATCAACACGAACGCGAGAGAGATGCATCAAGCCACCTCCCGGGCGTATTGGTATCGCCGAAATGCCTTGCGCGGGCCGAACTGCCAGCGGTCGCGGTTGAGCGGGTCATCCCACACATCGTTGCTTTCGACGTGCCGGTCGTCACCGTCCAGGTCGGTGGCCGTCCCCTCCCACACATAGAGGCAGGCAGCGTCGGGCCGTAGCCAGCTCTGCTGGCCGGACATCAATGGCTCGAACTCGTGATCAAGGGCCGCCTTCAAGGTCTCACGCTCGATCACCTCCGGCGCCAATGGCGCCGCCAGCGGGCAGGCCCGGCGGCCGAGGTACAGGGGAAACACGGGTTTGAACAGGGCCTCACGGAGAACCGCCAGGTCCTGCCGCGCCGCCGGAGTCGCCCGTACCGCCACCGTCCACAGCCCGTCGCAGCGATACTGGCGGCTGGAGAGAATGGTATGAATCACCTTTTGAGGCGCGTTGAGTTCGTCACGGCGAGTGCGATAACGGACTCTCGATTGTGAGGCGGGCACCTGGGCAGTGTGGTAATCGCTCAGCAAGGTACCGGCACGATATTGCTTCACCGCCACGCGAAAGCCGCCAAACAAAGCTGCCTGCCCCTCCGCGTCGTCACGGCGCAGCCCAAGGGCGGCGCCCAGCAGGCCCAGCAAGGCGCCACGGCCCGGGCAGGTACCCGAGGGACGCGTCTCGCCCACCGCCGCTTCGCCCCAGCTGGCCAGCGGCGCATACAGGCGGAACACAAGATACTGGCTCATGGCGCCCCCTAGCGATCCGCTTTCAGAAACTCGATCAGCGAACCGAGGTCACCGGACTTCATGCCCTCCGGCGCGCCCGGGTAGTCCGGCTCGGCGGACAGTACGAAGCGGCGGTCGGCGCCGGCGCCGTAGGCACCGTCGAAAGCACTCACCTGGCGTTCGAGGCGCTGAATGGCGTCCAGCGCCTGATTGTCACCGCTCACCGGCTTCAGGAAGGACACCGACAGGGAGCGGGGCTGCTGATCACCGGCTTCCACCAGCACGTAGCTGGCGTGGGCGCGGGAACCAAAGCTGTTCTGCTTGCCTTTGGGGGAAGTGCGTACGGCGGCTTCCAGCAGAGCGGCAATGGCGCGGTCCGCCAGTTCCCGATCCCCATCCAGGTTTTCCTCGAGCAGATGGCGATCGATGCAGACATAGGAGTAAAACAACCCCGCGCCAAAGCCGGCATCACCAACATGAGCGGCGCCACGGTGCTCCTCACCGGTATTCAGGTCGTCCACGGCGGTGAAATAGTCGTCCTCGACTTCGGCGGCGTGCACGGTGATGGCGTGCGCCACCTGGCAGGAAGCATCCACGTTGAAAGCCGGTGACGCCGCCAGCATACGACCAAACAAGGCCACGTCCACGGCGCTGGTATGATGACGCAAGGCGTCCAATTCCGATTTTTCTGGAGCGCGCTTCTCTTCGGCAAGCGTGGTCGCCAATGCCTTTACCGCCGCAAGTTCCTCCGGACCGACATGCACGAGCTGGCTGGTCTCCAGCTTGCCTTTTTCCACATCCCCGAACACTTTGGCGATTTCCAGCGCCCATTCATTGGCTTTCTTCTCTTCAACGCCCTGGGCGAGAAGCGCCTCCACAGCGATCAAACCCACTTTCTTGGTGCGCGTACCGCAATGCCGCCCCAGCGCCTCCTCAAACAGCGCGGAAGTACGCCAGGTACGCTTGAGGCTTTGCGAGGAAACCCGCAGCCGCTTTCTGCCCCCCATCATCGCCGTCTTCGGGCGCCCCAGGTCATCCCGGTTGAGGTTGGCCGGCGGGTAGGACGTCAGCAGATGCACTTGAATAAAATGAGTCATGACACACCCCTATTTATAATCAGTGAATTCAGTCGTTGTTCGAGCGGTAACCCGCCACCTGACGGAAATAGTCGTTGGCCCAGCGGAACGCCACCCCCTGCGTGGGCCGCTCGGGGCGCCAGGGGCTCTCGTTTTCTTTCCACCATTGAAGAATGTCATCGGCCAGGGACACCGCGCTGACGCCCTCTTTATCCACCAGCGCCAATGCCCGCCGGAGCCGCATCAGCAGTTCTTCGAATGAATGGCATTCCATCAGTTGCTGAAAGCGCAATTCGCTCATGCGTGGTTGCTTGCTATCACCTTGTTTCTTGGCATCACCTTTGGCTTTACCCGCTTTGGTCGCTAAGCTGACGCCAGCCTGCTCGCCCTTTAGTTCCGCCAGGACCATGGCGACCCCGGCCCAGACGTATAGGGCATCCTTTGCGATTTCGTCACGGCCCAGCCCATCCCAGAGATGCCGAAAGCCCTCGGTGAGCAGCGCGGCTTCCGGGCGGTCGCAGCGGCGTAATTCGGCGCGCACACCTTTTGACCAGCCTGGACGGGAACCGAGTTTCTTGAGCATTTCGGGGGACAGGGTCAGCCGCTGCCACCAGTCACGCACCGCCCATGCTTCGTGGCCGGAGAGAACGTGACAGCGCTCAATCCGCGCGTCTTTCTTCTGTGCGTTTTCAAGCTCCGTATCGCTCATGCCGTTTCCTTCCGCTCAGGGTTGTCGCGTTCGCTCCGCGTCAGAGGAACATGGTATTGGCGGGCGAACTGCGTAATCGGTTTGGCGCCCTTGCCCTGCCCGCTCAGGAAAGCCAGCAGGCGGCTCCTTGCCGACACCACGCGCGGCCAATTGAGCGCCTCCTGAGCGGCGGTGAGCACCTGGTCTTCGAACAGTGCCAGCGAGGCGGCGCGCAGGGCCCGGAACCAGGCGTCGGCGGGCGCGCTCAGGTCGGCTGTTTCACCGTGCTCGATCAACACTGCCTTGATGCTCTCCAGCGCCTGGAAGAAAGCGCCCTCGGTGTTCTCATAAAGCTGCGCTTCCAGGTAGGAGGTGTCGCCCTTGGCATCGCCGGGGCGCTCGAACCAGGCGTTTTTGATCTGGGTGCGCGTGTACCAGACCACCTGACGGGTGAGGTCGGAGAAATGCTGCACCGCCTCGCGGAAGACGTCCTGGAGGGCCTCCGGCAGTACCACCAACGGCATTTCCGTGCCGTACCAGCAGCGGGCTTTCATGTTGTCCATGTCGTAACCGAACACCCACAGCCGGGGCCGCCTTAGAAGCGCTTCCACGTCCTCTCCCCAGGCCCTTTCATTCGTACTGGTCTGATATTTGGCGTCGAGAAAATCACGGACCACCGCCGCCGGCAGCGCACCGGTATTGGTCGGATCCGGCAGCACCAGATAAGACCAGTTGCGGTAACCGATGCCCCCGGGCTGGCCCTTGCTGGACAACGGCGGCTCCTGGGGTTTCTTCGGGTCCGTGCGATAGGGGGTGAGCGGGTGCAGCCAGGGCCCGGCATAGTTGGCGCCGTAATTCTTCGCCTTTACCTCGCGCACGCTTTGCGGCGCCTCACGGCCACACAGATCGCAGCGGCAGGGCTGGTTTTCCACAATCAGGCGAAAGCGCCTCGGCATCGCCCAATACGGATGCAACGGATGCATGTGCTCCGGGAATACCTCGGTGTTCTTGGCTTTGCTTTCCCGCGTGGGCGCCACCCAAGGGAATAGAGTGGCATCCTCCGCCGAGGGCGCCGCAAAGGCCAGCCCATCACGGTCGAACACCGACCCGGACATCACGTTCAGCCACAGCCGCTGCCAAAGACTGGCGTCGCCCGCCTCGGGAAGAACCAGCGTGGTCAGGGGGCCGCCACCCCGCAGGCCGACGCGGTAACCAGCGCCGCCGGACGGCGCATTGATCTGCATGGTGAACAAGGCCATGGCCGCGCAATCCGGGCACATCACCTCGGTACCACCCCGCTTCACGAAGAAGTCGGTATTGTTCTTGATGCCGTTGGCACCCGGCGCGTCGATCAGCAACCCGGCCACCGGCGAGGGCTTGGCGTCGTCCAGCGGGTCCAGATCCTGCATAAAACGCGGGCCATCGCCGTCCAATTCAAAGGCCTGCAGAAAAGGGGCAAAAGCCTCCTCCAGCGCTTTCTGATCCGGCGGTTGTGTCAGACCTTCCAACCAATCAACGTGGTGTTTGGGGGGCAAGGCGGTCTGCAGCAGGCCAATCAGCCATTGGTAGGCCGCGCCCTGGAAGTCAGCACGCGGCAGGCCCAGATCGACGATGTCCGGATCGGATATCGCCGTAGGTGGTGCGTATCGCGTTTGACCATTTCGCGTCCTGAACGGCAGCCAGTCTTCCTTTAGCAAGTTCATACTTATCTCGATTCCCTCCGTTCAGCGACTATCGCCGTCTACCCCAACAAACACCCGAGCGCCGGATCGTAGCGTACCGCCGCGTCCGCCTCGGGCAGCCAGGGTCGGGTGTATTTCAGTGCTTTGTACCGGCCCTGCAATTCTTCCCAGGCGGCCAGATCGGCCCCAGCCAGCTCCGGCAGCTTGCGTGCCTGGCTTTCGCGCAGGCGAAGCTGGCTGAGCATGGCGGCATGGCGCTCGCCTTGAGCCCATAACACGATCCCGCCTTCGGCCTCCCTTTTCAGTAGCACCACATTCACGGTGGGCTCGTCGCTGAGCCGGGTGCCGATTTCCTGGTGGTCGTCCAGCCAGGGTTGGTCATCGCCCACGTAACCGGCGGCCAGGTCCAACAGGTTGTAGCGCGCCATGGAGATCCTGCCCTGATCCTCGCCCTCCTGCTGGAGGTGCACGTCGCGCAGCCCCTCGGGCAGGGTTTCTTCGGATACGCCGTAGACACCCTCCAGTAACACACGGGCGTCATCGGGCAGATGGATGCCGCCGCGCTCGCGGAGCACTTTCTGAGTCAGCCAGCTTATCGCCACGTCGGGGTACACGAAGGAGGTGCCTGGCAAGGCGTCCCGCAGCCAGCTGACGCCGGGCCGCTCATCCCATGGCGGCGCCAGCACCCAGAGGCGTGGCAGCGGGCGCTCACCACGGTCATGGCGCTGCAGGCGGCCGGCCCGCTGTATCAGCAAATCCACCGGCGCCAGGTCGCTGATCATCACATCCACATCGCAGTCCAGGCTCTCCTGGAAGACCTGAGTGGCGATCAGCACCTGGCCCCTGCGCGCCTGCGGTTCCGAGTCCTTGCCAAGCGCCGACAGCACCCTGGACTCAATTTCCTGGCGGTCCGCCATGGCGAAACGGCTGTGGAACAGGACGCAGCGATCCGGCTCGGGGTGACGGTCCCGTACCGTTTGATAAGCCCGGATGGCGTCATCCACCGTGTTCCGTACCCAGGCCACGGACCGCCCCTCGGATACGGCATTGAGCAGTGTCTCCACCGCCTGATCTTCATCCTCAAGCCAATCCACCGCCACGGATCGGCGGCTTGCCGGTCTCGCTTGCACCGGCTGTTCCAGAACGGACGGATCGCCGCCGGTGCGGGTTAGCAAAGGAAACTCCGTCTCTTGCAACGATATCGGGGCGGCGTTCAACGCCTGGCGCCAGGCATTTACCAGCGCCTGGCGCTGGCCCAGAGGCAGAGTCGCGGTCAGCAAGATGGCGCTGCCGCCCTGTCTGGCGTGGTGAGCCAGCAAGGCCACCAGAAGCGACCGGGTATAAACGTCGTAGGCATGGACTTCATCGACGATAAGCACCTTGCGCGCCAACCCATACAGCCGCAGCGATTGGTGACGAAACGGCAGCACGCCCATCAGTGCCTGGTCGATGGTGCCCACCGCCACGTCCGCCAACAGCGCTTTCTTGCGCGAGTCCGCCAGCCAATGGTTGCACTGCGCCGACGCGCTGGCTTCATCGGCGCGATAATTCCGGTCGCCGGGCTGGTCACCGACCAGCGAACGGGCGAAGTCCTCATTCAAGTCGCGGGCCCCGTGGGCCAGCACGAAGGATGGCGCGCCCTCCTCCGTGTAAAAGCGACGATGCATGGCGCCCAGGCGGGAGTACATGGCGTTGGAAGTGGCCATGGTGGGCAAAGCGAAATACAGCCCTTCCGCCTCCCCGGCATACAGCAGCCGCTGAGCCAGAATACAGGCGGCTTCGGTTTTGCCGGCCCCGGTCACGTCTTCAAGAATAAAAAGCTGTGGCCCGGCCTGAAGCTCAAGCGCTTCCACCGCGCTTTGAAGGGGCGTGGGCGTTACCGCCTTACCCTTGAACCAGGTGCTCAGGCCGGTATACGGCCTGGGCTCCAGCGTGTGACCGAACCCGGTGGCGGACAGAGCCTGTTCCGCCTTTTCAAGCGCCGCCGGCCAGTACGCTTTCAAGGGGTCGGGTTCGTCAACGTATTCGAAATAGGTCTGATTGGAACCGAGCCAATCGCTGAGGACCGCCCAGCCAGCGAGCGTCCAACTCAACCCACGCAGCGATGCGGCCCATTGCGCCGAGGTTAATTGCTCCACCGGCCAGGGCACCGCCATCAGAGCCGCCCATTCGGCCACAAAGGCCCTCGCCGCCTGAAGGTCATCGGCGTGCTGATCCGCACCGAAGAAAGACTGCATTCGCAAGCCATTCCGCGCCACCGGCTTGCCATGGTGCCCGAACACCACGCTGGTCAAGACGCCCAGCGTGGCGCTCAGGGTGTTGCGCTGATCACCGTCGAAGGATTGTTTTGGAAAGCCCAGGGTGCCATCCCTCAGCCAGGGAATGCCCGCCTCGGACCATAGCAAGGCGCCCAGACGATCGTGGCGTTCGGTGTATTGGCAGGACCTTAACGGCGGGACCAGAGACCCCATGGAAACCAGCCCCTGGAAAGCACGGGCGAACTTGCCCAAGTCGTGCAGCCCCAGGAAGAACACCAGCAGAGAGCGTAATATCGGTGGAGGAAGATCAAGGCGCCGGGCCAGCAGCCGGGCCAAGGGACGCTCCGGCGCCAACAGGTGCCAACCCACGGCCGCCACGTCCAGACTATGGAACGGCAGCAGATGGTAGGCCGCGCCCTCAGCGGAAGCCGGCCGAGCTTTACCCCAATACAAAAAACAAGCCGGCCAATCAGTAGCGTGCATCCCGATCACAAATCCCTTTTGCCTCTTTTAGCCGCTTTGTCCAACGGCGAGGTTTTTTATCACTGGGCTCTTCGGCCCATCACGCGGAACCATTGACGACATCGCCCCAGGCAACGTCGCCAAGCTCACAATCTAGCGCCCTGTGACGCAGATCACAACAGAGCACCGTTGACCCTGGCGCCACGCCCATACGGGCGGCAGGGACGAATCAGACCGTATGCGGGACCGGTTTACCATCCTCCCCCTTTTTCGGTATTAAAATCTGACACCATGACCGCAGACGGCAAAGTACCCTGAAGGCTATATTCCGCGCTCCTAGGCCCGGACGCCAAACCGTATCAGGTCCCTGATGCTCGGGCATTTCTTGAACAAGCAGGAGTCACCCCATGAACGCGATGAGCTATAAGGGCCACGCGGCCTGAATTACCACATCATGCTCATTGGTGGCCACCACACGGCCGTGGGGAACACCGCCAGGCTGTCCTCTTCTGCTGGCCAATGAGCGGCTTATCCCCACGCCTGTGGGGAACACGCCGGCAAGGGCGTGGATAACCGCGCCGATCTCGGTTTATCCCCACACCTGTGGGGAACACGTTGGACAGCGGGCCGGAGATGCGCTCCATCTGCGGTTTATCCCCACACCTGTGGGGAACACCGCTCGAACGTGCCCAGCCACTCGGCCAGCAGCGGTTTATCCCCACACCTGTGGGGAACACCAGTGTTCCGGGTTAATCCGTCTAGCCATTTCCGGTTTATCCCCACACCTGTGGGGAACACCAGTTCCGCGCGGTCACCCAACAAATCCTTTCCGGTTTATCCCCACACCTGTGGGGAACACTCCACGTCGTCCGGCGCCGCGAACGCCGACGGCGGTTTATCCCCACACCTGTGGGGAACACAACTCCGCCGCGCTGAAGTGTTCGAGCGGCAGCGGTTTATCCCCACACCTGTGGGGAACACGTGAGTGTGCCCATCAGGATCCAGCCTCCCAGCGGTTTATCCCCACACCTGTGGGGAACACCTGGCCCGGCACCAGACGGAAACGCGGGAACACGGTTTATCCCCACACCTGTGGGGAACACAGGTACCAGTCGTCGTAGCCGTTCAGGTTCAGCGGTTTATCCCCACACCTGTGGGGAACACTCCAAGCCGATCTCGTCGGCCATTACCGCACCCGGTTTATCCCCACACCTGTGGGGAACACAGGATCCCCGCTTTGATCGCCTGCAAGAATCCCGGTTTATCCCCACACCTGTGGGGAACACTATCTCCCGGCTGTTGGCGTCTCTGGCGTAGGCGGTTTATCCCCACACCTGTGGGGAACACTGGCTGGACTACGGCTACCCGCAGCACCCCTACGGTTTATCCCCACACCTGTGGGGAACACGGGCCGCGCCATTGGGTGGGGCGAGGAAAGCACGGTTTATCCCCACACCTGTGGGGAACACGCGTTGATCTCGCCCACCATATGGAAACAGCCCGGTTTATCCCCACACCTGTGGGGAACACGTGCTGCACACGGTAGATCATGCCAGTTGACGCGGTTTATCCCCACACCTGTGGGGAACACTGCTGATGAACGAGGGAGAACTGATCGACGTCCGGTTTATCCCCACACCTGTGGGGAACACCCTGGGCGATGAGTGAGCAGCATAAAGGAGTGCGGTTTATCCCCACACCTGTGGGGAACACAGGGAATCCCCAGGTGTCGTCGCCGCCGGCACCGGTTTATCCCCACACCTGTGGGGAACACCGGCACTCGGTGACGCGCACCTCAGCGAACGCCGGTTTATCCCCACACCTGTGGGGAACACGCCCCTCTACCCAGCGCCCAGACCCAGGAGCCCGGTTTATCCCCACACCTGTGGGGAACACACCTCCCGGCTGTCCGTGGCGATATGGGGGTGCGGTTTATCCCCACACCTGTGGGGAACACCCCGGTCACCGGGAAGCGGGTCCACATGGTCGCGGTTTATCCCCACACCTGTGGGGAACACCGGATCAGCAGGGCCACGCCGGCAAGCACCTGCGGTTTATCCCCACACCTGTGGGGAACACTCTTCCTCGGACTCGCGGACACGCTGGAAGATCGGTTTATCCCCACACCTGTGGGGAACACGTGCCGCCAATGCTGCGACAAAATGTCGTTACCGGTTTATCCCCACACCTGTGGGGAACACGCGTGGAACGCCTGTTCGAGGTTGTCAGCCTGCGGTTTATCCCCACACCTGTGGGGAACACGTAGTCGCCGATAAAGTACCGCTCCATCTCCCGCGGTTTATCCCCACACCTGTGGGGAACACCCGTAGGCGCTCTCGTAGTCCTCGTAGATTTTCGGTTTATCCCCACACCTGTGGGGAACACGCGTCGGCCAGTGATACCTGGGTAGCCCGCACCGGTTTATCCCCACACCTGTGGGGAACACTCCGGCAGGTGCGGATTGCTGTACGACGGCGCCGGTTTATCCCCACACCTGTGGGGAACACATCGCCACCATTTGAGTTATGGTGATTTCTGGTGTATGGAAGCAGGCTGAAGGGGTGGCGTATCCTGTTGGTTGATCTCCGCCAAGATCACAACCAACAGAGGAATGATACGCCATGCCCAAGTCTAACCTGCATGCTCTTTCACAACCAGAGGTAGCCAGCAACGACCCGTTGCACGAGTTGATCCGGCAGGGTGCCCGGGATCTGATCGCACAGGCCGTTGAGACGGAGCTGGAGAGCCTGTTGAAGCAGTACGCGGACGTCAAGACGCCGGATGGCCGCCGTGCTGTGGTGCGCAATGGGCACCTTCCCAAACGCGCTGTTCAGACAGGCGTCGGCGACGTAGAAGTCCAGGTTCCCAAGGTCCGGGACCGCAGTGGCTCTGGCATTCGCTTCAACAGCCACCTGCTGCCACCCTACCTGAAGCGCGCCCGGAGCCTGGAGGAACTGATTCCCTGGCTCTACCTGCGAGGTGTTTCCTCCGGTGATTTCCAGGAGGCCCTGAGTGCGCTGGTTGGTGAACAAGCCAATGGCCTGTCGGCCAACACAGTGTCTCGGCTCAAGGCGAAGTGGCTTGATGAGCACAAGGACTGGCAGCGACGAGACCTGAGCCAGAAGCGTTACGTCTACTGGTGGGCGGACGGCGTGTACAGCAACGTCCGCCTGGATGACCGGCTCTGCCTGCTGGTGATCATTGGCGTGACCGAGCACGGCCACAAGGAGCTGGTTGCGGTCGAGGACGGCCACCGGGAGTCCGAAGCCAGCTGGCGAGAGCTGCTCACGGACATACGGGAAAGAGGCCTGGAGCCTTCGCCCAAGCTAGCTGTTGGCGACGGCGCACTGGGCTTCTGGAAGGCCCTGAGCAAGGTGTTTCCGGACACCCGGCACCAGCGGTGCTGGGTCCACAAGACGGCTAACGTGCTGGACAAACTGCCCAAGTCCGTGCAGCCAAAGGTGAAATCGGCACTGCACGAGATCTATCTGGCCGAGACAAGAGACAGCGCTCACAAGGCGTTCGATAGCACCTTGAGGCGGTTTCGGGACAAGTACCCAAAGGCCATGGAAAACCTGGAGAAGGATCGTGACGAGCTGCTGGCCTTCTACGATTTTCCGGCGATTCACTGGATTCACTTACGGACGACCAATCCGATTGAATCCACCTTCGCCACAGTGCGACTGAGAACCAAGCGAAGCCGCTCTTGCGGCAACCGCGACACCACGTTATCGATGGTGTTCAAACTGCTCCAGTCCGCCCAAAAGCGCTGGAAGCGGATCAAGGGGTTCGACCAACTGAAGCTGGTCGTGGACAACGTACAGTTTCAGGATGGAATAGAGGTGGAAGATCAATCTGACAGGAACGCTGCCTGATGGTCATACACCAGATTTGACAATAACTCCCACCATTTTGATGCCTGACTCCAGCCGCGGTTTATCCCCACACCTGTGGGGAACACGCCGCCAGCCGTTCATCCCACAGGGCGCGGAGCGGTTTATCCCCACACCTGTGGGGAACACTGTGATGGATGACGAGACCGCGATTAAGTGTGCGGTTTATCCCCACACCTGTGGGGAACACCTGGAAATAACCAGCGGGTGGTCCAACGTGAGCGGTTTATCCCCACACCTGTGGGGAACACGCCAATGGCCCCGGAAAACCAGACTCCGAACGCGGTTTATCCCCACACCTGTGGGGAACACGTACCGAGTGATCCGATCCCCCATAGCCAGAACGGTTTATCCCCACACCTGTGGGGAACACTCTAAATGTATCTTATTGATTAAAAAGAGGAAAATCGGAGTCCCATTTTCCACCAAACAAAAAGATCAAAAAACAACCAAAAAAACAGGGGCACTTTACCAGTTCAGACACGGTACCTAAGCGACCAGCCAGGCGAACGGTCCGCGGTGCTTGCTGTCCGCTTCAGCATGAGGGGGAACCGTCGTGTACTCGATTGGAGAATCACTGGCGGGTTATTGAAAACTTGATATTCAGGGGGACGCGGCAGCGGGTTGAAAGCCGCGGGTCGGACAGGATGCCGCCGATCAGGGATTGACGGCCCAATTCTCCACGCTCAGACCCTGTACATGGGTGAAGGCACTGTCTGATGTGACCAACACCAAGCCTAGCGAATAGGCGTGCCCGGCGATCATCATGTCCAGGGCGGAGAGGGATACCCCGCGGGCCTGGTTCTCGGCTCTTAAGGTACCGTATCGCTGCGCCACGTCGGAGTTCCATGGCTCGACCGAGACCCGGGCCAAAAATTCACGGACCAGATTCGCAAGGTGTGTCGCTTCAGGTCGGCGCGCAAGTCCGAATCGAAGCTCGCCTTCAGTGACGGCGGATATACAGATTTCCCCTATTGCGGTGGCCGTGACCGCCGTGACGACAGCCGGGTGACCGCGAAGCAGATGACTCACGATGTTGGTATCGAGCATGAATCTAGCCACGATCAATCCCTTCGAGAGGGTCCCGATGCGCATCGGGCGCCTCACGCTCATCCGGGCCCAGAAAATCATCGGGCACATCCGTCCGCGCCTGGACTTCCAGAAAGCCGGCCCAGCTTTCCGGACGTGTACTCAGCACGATATCCCCGGTAACAGGGTCCCGACGGATGAAAACCTCCTTCTCGGTGAAGCGGTACTCAGCCGGCAGGCGCACCGCCTGGCTCCGACCGCTCATGAATACTTTCGCCGTATCGGTCATGGGTAGCTCCCACACAGATGGTATATACCATGTAATATCTCAACTTCCCCGGGTTAATGCAAGCCATCCGGGGAACGGCAATGATCGACCGCCAACTGCTTGCCAAAGGGGCATACGCCACGACTACAGCATCTCGTTTCCCGCCCGGGGGGCATCAAGCCAGTCGCGGTCCTCGGCGGTGAGAGCCGTATCTCCAGGGCTGAAGGTTTTAAGCATTTCACTCAACGTCATCGCCGCCACCGGGCGAATCACCAGCTCCCGACCGCGCACTTCGATTTCCACGTCGCCAAGCGTCATACCCACCTGATCCAGAACCGCTTTGGGGATTCTCACAGCGCGGCTGTTGCCCAACCGCACCAGTTTCGTTCGCGTAACCATGAACATTCCTCCACCCAACAAAGAGCAATCTAGATAATCCGAAATTCATCCTTAATGTATATCCATGGATGTTTTACAGCATCCGGAGTTTGTCTCCGCGCCTGTGGGGAACACCGGTGAACTGGGCGTTGCCCGGTTCCACCCGCCGGTTTATCCCCACGCCTGTGGGGAACACAAACCAGCGCCGATTCGATCAACGCATGGGCACGGTTTATCCCCACGCCTGTGGGGAACACGTGTTCGGTATGGACTTCGCCCGCCACCGCCACGGTTTATCCCCACGCCTGTGGGGAACACTAATCCGGTCAGGTCTGCGATTTCTAGGCCTACGGTTTATCCCCACGCCTGTGGGGAACACTGGTCTTGGGTATGACGAGATTCACTCGATAGCGGTTTATCCCCACGCCTGTGGGGAACACATTGACGTAACCTCCAAATTCTTCCCAAAGAACGGTTTATCCCCACGCCTGTGGGGAACACCGTGCTCAGAGAATGCCAGCCGGCACTTTTCTCGGTTTATCCCCACGCCTGTGGGGAACACGGATCGGCCCTATTCGCCGGTAGGATCGGAGCCGGTTTATCCCCACGCCTGTGGGGAACACGTTGCAAGGCCATGGTGATCCTGACGAACGACCGGTTTATCCCCACGCCTGTGGGGAACACCCCGGTAAAGTCGCATTTCCATGTAGGGCAGCCGGTTTATCCCCACGCCTGTGGGGAACACATCTTCGGAGAAACATTGCAGGCAGTCGTGCACGGTTTATCCCCACGCCTGTGGGGAACACTCGTTGATCTTTTCCAGTGGCGCGTACTTGGCCGGTTTATCCCCACGCCTGTGGGGAACACGGTCGCGGCGCCGTTCGATCCGCCGTTGTGTGCGGTTTATCCCCACGCCTGTGGGGAACACCTCGCAGCTGCATTCCCACTCAAACACAACCCCGGTTTATCCCCACGCCTGTGGGGAACACTTCCCCGGTTTGCGCCCGGGCCACCTCCAGGCCGGTTTATCCCCACGCCTGTGGGGAACACTATTTTTCAGAATTGCCCGTTGGGTGCATTTACGGTTTATCCCCACGCCTGTGGGGAACACGCGGTTGTACAGGCCCGGCCATTGCTGGTCAGGCGGTTTATCCCCACGCCTGTGGGGAACACACGTATTGCGCACTGTTCCGCTGGCCGAACAGCGGTTTATCCCCACGCCTGTGGGGAACACCCCAGAGCGGCAGGGAGGAATGATATGGGCAACGGTTTATCCCCACGCCTGTGGGGAACACTCCGGCAGCATCTGGATGTTTGTCCCCGCGAGCGGTTTATCCCCACGCCTGTGGGGAACACCATTGTTAATCCTTGGTGGCCTTTTCCGTTTTCGGTTTATCCCCACGCCTGTGGGGAACACATAATCAGAGGTGTCCGGGGAAATCCCCGGCGCGGTTTATCCCCACGCCTGTGGGGAACACTACGGCTGATCGCCATAGCGTTCGGTCTGGAACGGTTTATCCCCACGCCTGTGGGGAACACGCGCATCTTGGGCTCGCTGGCGGCCTTCTCGACGGTTTATCCCCACGCCTGTGGGGAACACTGCCCTGTGCCGGCCAGCTTCTCCGGCTGCCCCGGTTTATCCCCACGCCTGTGGGGAACACCGGTACAGCCGCATTTCCATGTAAGGCAGACCCGGTTTATCCCCACGCCTGTGGGGAACACATGCGTTAACGTAATAAGATGATCGGCATTGACGGTTTATCCCCACGCCTGTGGGGAACACAAATTTCCGCTTCTCCGGCAGCCGCTTGAAGACGGTTTATCCCCACGCCTGTGGGGAACACTCCGGGATGTCGCCGATAGCAACCTCTTCAGCCGGTTTATCCCCACGCCTGTGGGGAACACAGCTGGCCGGCCTACGGCCTCTTGGCCATCGTCGGTTTATCCCCACGCCTGTGGGGAACACAACTGCGCAAACGCGCCGCCCCAACATGAAACCGGTTTATCCCCACGCCTGTGGGGAACACCTCGGAATCCTGCGAGCGTTCCGCTCGCTCAACGGTTTATCCCCACGCCTGTGGGGAACACCCCGAACGGCTCCGCGTGCCATGATCAACCGTCGGTTTATCCCCACGCCTGTGGGGAACACTCACGGATCCCACGGTAGTACACGGGCCGGGACGGTTTATCCCCACGCCTGTGGGGAACACTCGCGCAATAGTCATCCATCACTCTTGCGCCGCGGTTTATCCCCACGCCTGTGGGGAACACAGAGCCTCCGGCACCGCCACCTGGGGCGCCTGCGGTTTATCCCCACGCCTGTGGGGAACACAAACTGTCATCCATGTTGAACACATCCACGGCCGGTTTATCCCCACGCCTGTGGGGAACACGCCCCATATCCGGGTATGACAAGGGCGCCACCTGGTTTATCCCCACGCCTGTGGGGAACACTGTGATAATGTAGGTGTTCATCGTCTGCACCTCGGTTTATCCCCACGCCTGTGGGGAACACCGTTTCCAGCGCGGTCAGACCCGACGGAACGGCGGTTTATCCCCACGCCTGTGGGGAACACTATCAGTGACCAGCGCCATTACCAGCCCGCCGCGGTTTATCCCCACGCCTGTGGGGAACACTGGGGCGCCGCCCATGCTTTCGGTTACAGGGCCGGTTTATCCCCACGCCTGTGGGGAACACCCCGGGATCGCGTTGCTGACAGTCGCCCAGACCGGTTTATCCCCACGCCTGTGGGGAACACGACCACAGCCAACGAACCAACGAAAGCGCCGGCGGTTTATCCCCACGCCTGTGGGGAACACGCCGCGAGACCGGCGCCATTCATTGGCGGAATCGGTTTATCCCCACGCCTGTGGGGAACACCGTCGTTCATCGGAACCATCGACAGCAAACCGCGGTTTATCCCCACGCCTGTGGGGAACACCGCGTTTTTTGGGTGCTCCCTGTCCTGGCGGTCGGTTTATCCCCACGCCTGTGGGGAACACTTGCCGGTGTTGACACCTGTTTGTCGTTGATCCGGTTTATCCCCACGCCTGTGGGGAACACACCAGCAGCGTCTCGCCCATATCGACGGCCCACGGTTTATCCCCACGCCTGTGGGGAACACCGGGCGGCCCTATCCGCCGACCAGCTCTATGACGGTTTATCCCCACGCCTGTGGGGAACACAAATGGGAAATTTCCCCTTTCGTAAATGCCCCCGGTTTATCCCCACGCCTGTGGGGAACACTGAGAACAAACCGCTCCGGTGCCGATATCAGCCGGTTTATCCCCACGCCTGTGGGGAACACTGCTCCGACAATATGGACGCGATTCAGTGCGCCGGTTTATCCCCACGCCTGTGGGGAACACCGACTGATTCCGGACCCTATCAGGCGTCAGAGCGGTTTATCCCCACGCCTGTGGGGAACACCGAACAGACCGCCTACGCCTACACCGGGGGCGCGGTTTATCCCCACGCCTGTGGGGAACACCATTATCGGCACTCCCGAATATCGGTCCGGGCCGGTTTATCCCCACGCCTGTGGGGAACACCTCTGAGGACACCATCAGCTTCGGCAATCTCGCGGTTTATCCCCACGCCTGTGGGGAACACATCCGATTGGTCGGTTTCAAACGCCATGCATCCGGTTTATCCCCACGCCTGTGGGGAACACTCTAAATATATCTTATTGATTCAAAAGAAGAAAATCAGGCTCTGATTTTCCACCAAAAAAACCGATCAAAAATTAGTCAAAAAATAAGGGGCAGATCAGGTGATGGTCATCGGCCACCAGGTGTGTGGGCGGCGGTTGCTACCGGGTGCAGCGGAGGGCATCACCACTTCAAATTCGGAATGCGATGAAACACATCGCGCAGGCCCACGGACCAGGCTTCGCCGAGCTGGCGGAAGCCTTCGTGGTGTTCGTCCACGTTGAAGTGTTCGCTGGCGTTAAAGCTGGCGCGCTGGTAGCGCAGCACGTCCAGGGGGAGGCCCACGGAGAGGTTGGAGCGGATGGTGGAGTCAATGCTGATAAGGGCGCATTTGATGCCGTCGTCGAGGGAGGTGTCGTAGTCGATCACCCGGTCGAGGATGGGTTTGCCGTATTTGGTTTCACCGATTTGGAAGTACGGGGTGTCGGCGGTGGCTTCGATGAAGTTGCCTTCCGGGTAGACCAGGAACAGGCGCGGCGGTTCGCCCTGGATCTGGCCGCCGACGATAAAGCTGCTGCCAAAGTCCACGCGGCCCTGCCCCTGGCCGCTGTCGCGGGCGACCACTTCGCGGCCGGTGGCGCCGATGATGGTGGCCACGTCGTACATGGAGGCGGCGCCGAACAGGTTGGGCCGGTCGCTGTTGAGGCGCATGCGCATCAGGCTGAGCACGCTCTGGGTGGTGGCCAGGTTGCCGGCGGTCATCATGACGATGACGCGTTCGCCTTCGATCACGAATTTGTGCAGTTTGCGGTAGGTGGCGATTTGGTCGACACCGGCGTTGGTGCGCGAGTCCGCCGCGAATACCAGCCCGTCCTTGAGTGCCAGGGCCACGCAATAGGTCATTGCCGAACTCCGCTTACCGCCTGCCCTATTGTTCCCCGGTGCCGGTAAGGCGCACGTGGGCCACCGCGTTGAGCGATTCCACGCCGCCGCCGTAGCGGACGCCGCGAACCGGGCAGGCGTCGAGATAGTCGAGACCCACGGCCAGTTTCAGGTGGTGCCGTGGCCGGCGGGTCTGGTTAGTGACGTCGAAGGTGTGCCAGCGGTCGTTGCGCCAGACCTCGGCCCAGGCGTGGCTGGCCACATGTTCGCTGTCGTCGCTGTAAAGATAGCCGCTCACGTAGCGCGCGGGTATCCCCAAGGAGCGGCAACAGGCAAGAAAGACGTGGGTGTGGTCCTGGCACACGCCCTGCCCGCCCTGGTAGGCGGCCACGGCGTCGCTGGCCACGTCGGTGACGCCGGCGGTGAAGGGCATGTCCGCGAGGATTTGTTCGCTGAGTTTTTCCAGGGTGGCCAGGGACAGGTCGCCCCGGTAGCGCTCGGCCAGGTCCCGCAGGGCCTGGTCGGTGGCGGTGAGCGCCGAGGTGCGGGCGAACACCAGCGGCGACAGCCGGGCGTCGTCGTCTTCCTGGTCCTCGTCGACGATTTCCACCTGGCCACGGGCGGTGAGTTCGATGCTCTGGTGGGGCTGGTCCAGGGTCAGCACGTGCAGGATGTTGTGGAAGCCGTCGGCGGCGCGGGTGGCGTGTTCCGGCAGGTCCAGGTGCCAGTCGAGGATGCGCTGGCGCCGGGACGGGCGCGGTGTCAGGCGCAGGTACTGGGTGCTGTGGCGGACGCGTTCGGAGTAACGGTACTCGGTGCGATGTCGGATCGAGAGTTTCATACCACCTCCAGGTATTCCTGGCGGATGGTGTCCGCCAGTTCGTTGACGCGGCGCAGAAAGTCGGTGAGGTACTCGTGCAGGCCGGTGTCCACGATATGGTCCAGGTCGCCGTATTGCAGCCGCGCGAATTGCACCGCCGCCAGTCGTTTCGATTGTTGGCCGGCCTGGCCCTCGATGGCCGGCAGCAGCTCGCACAGCATCTGCATGCACGAGCGCAGCGAGCGTGGCACTTCCGGGCGCAGGATCAGCAGTTCGGAGACGCGCTCGGAGTTGATCGGTTCGCTGTAGATTTCCCGGTAGGCTTCATAGGCGCCCACCGAGCGCAGCAGGGCGTGCCAGCGGTAGAAGTCCACCGCGCCGTCGCCGTCGAAACCGCCGATCTGGTGCTTCACATCGAGGATGCGGGCGGTGTTGTCGGCCCGTTCGATAAAGGTGCCCAGGCGCAGGAAACGGAACGCATCGTTGCGCATGCTGGTGCCGTAGGTGGCGCCACGGAACAGGTGCGAGCGGTTCTTGACCCAGTCGAAGAACTCGCTGGCGCCGTAGCCTTCCAGGCCCTGCGCGCGGATCTCGCGCAGTTCCAGCCAGGTGCTGTTGACGCTCTCCCACATCTCCGCGGTGATCTTGCCGCGCACCGCGTGGGCGCTTTCCCGGGCGGCGCGCAGGCAGTGGAAGATGCTGCCCGGGTTGCCATCGTCCAGGGTGAAAAAGTGCATCACCTCGTCCACGCGGATGTCGTCATGGGCGGCCTCATAGGCTTCCCGGCTGCCGGTGATGATCAGCGGCGCGGTGATCTCCTCGCGGGCGTCCACGGCGAACGGAATCAGCGACAGGTTCCAGGCCACGTCCAGCATGCGCGCGGTGTTCTCGGCGCGCTCGAAATAGCGCGACAGCCAGTACAGGTCGGCGGCGGTACGACTCAGCATGATCCGTCCTCCAGCACCCAGGTGTCCTTGGTGCCACCGCCCTGGGAAGAGTTCACCACCAGCGAGCCGGCGCTCATCGCCACCCGGGTCAGGCCACCGGGCACCAAGCGGGTTTCCTTGCCGCTGAGCACAAACGGGCGCAGGTCGATATGGCGCGGCGCGATGCCTTCATCAACAAAGATCGGACAGGTGGACAGCGACAGGGTGGGCTGGGCGATGTAGTTGGCCGGCCGGGCCCGCAGGCGTTCGCGGAAGGCGGCGATCTCCGCCCGGCTGGCCGCCGGGCCCACCAGCATGCCGTAGCCGCCAGCGCCATGGACTTCCTTGACCACCAGTTCCGGCAGGTGGGCCAGCACATGGTCCAGGGCCTTGGGGTCGCGGCATTGCCAGGTGGGTACGTTGGCGAGAATTGGTTCCTCGTCCAGGTAGAAGCGGATCATGTCCGGCACATAGGGATAGATGGATTTGTCGTCGCCGACGCCGGTGCCCATGGCGTTGGCCAGAATCACGTTGCCTTGCAGGTACACCGACAGCAGCCCGGGCACGCCAAGCATGGAATCCGGGCGCAGCGCCAGCGGGTCCAGGTAGTCGTCGTCCACCCGCCGGTAGATCACGTCCACCCGTTGGGGGCCGGCGGTGGTGCGCATGTAGACCAGCCCGTCCTTGACGAACAGGTCGGCGCCTTCCACCAGTTCGATGCCCATCTGCTGGGCCAGGAAGGCGTGCTCGAAATAGGCGCTGTTAAAGCGGCCCGGAGTCAGCAGCACCACCGTGGGGTTGGGCACCGCGCCGCTTTCCTGCAGGGTTTCCAGCAGCAGCGAGGGATAGTGTTCCACCGGCGCCACGGACTGCTGGCTGAACAGCTCCGGGAACAGGCGCATCATCATGCGCCGGTTCTCGATCATGTAGCTGACCCCGGAGGGGGTGCGCAGGTTGTCCTCCAGCACGTACCAGGTGCCCTCCCCGTCGCGGATCACGTCCACGCCGCTGATGTGCGAGTAGACCCGGTTGGGCAGGTCCAGGTCCTGCATGCAGGGCTGGTACTGGGCGTTACCGAACACCTGTTCGGCGGGCAAGCGGCCGGCGCGGATGATGGCCTGGTCGTGGTAGATGTCGTGCAGAAACAGGTTCAGGGCCCGCACCCGCTGGATCGCGCCCTGTTCCAGGCGGCGCCAGTCGGCGGCGGGGATCACCCTGGGCAGGGCGTCGAAGGGAATCAACCGCTCGGTGCCGCTTTCCTCGCCGTAGACGTTGAAGGTAATACCGACCCGGTGGAACTGCAGCTCCGCTTCCTTGCGCTTGCGCAGCAACCCGTCGTGGACCTGGCCGAGCAACCAGCGGTGGTAGCCCTTGTAGGCGTCCCGGACCCTGCCACCCGGCAGAATCATTTCGTCGTAACCGGACACGTCCGGCAGAGATAGTGGCCCCATGGCATTCTCGCTGACACGGCCCGGCTCCTTGCCGGCCCCTGTATCAGTATGAGCAAACGCCGTGCCAGAAATTGTAAAGGTTTGCGAAGGAGAAATGCGCCGTGGCGGGGCCGTCGGCGTGGGCTGCGCCATTCTGGTGCGCGGGGATCGCGGCTGAAGCCGCTCCTACAGGGGGGCATCCTGTCTCCGCAGGAGCGGCTTCAGCCGCGATCCCCCAGAAACGAAAAAGCCCGGCACAAGGCCGGGCTTTTCAGGAACGGATGTTGAATCCCGCTCAGAGCTTGCTGTCCAGCTCCGGTACGGCTTCGAACAGATCCGCCACCAGGCCGTAGTCAGCCACCTGGAAGATCGGCGCTTCTTCGTCCTTGTTGATCGCAACGATCACCTTGGAGTCCTTCATGCCGGCCAGATGCTGAATGGCGCCGGAGATACCCACCGCCACGTACAGGTTCGGGGCGACGATCTTACCGGTCTGACCCACCTGCATGTCGTTGGGCACGAAGCCGGCGTCCACGGCGGCGCGGGAAGCACCGACGGCGGCGCCCAGCTTGTCGGCCACCTTGTAGAGGATTTCGAAGTTGTCGCCGTTGCCCATGCCACGGCCACCGGAGATAACGATCTCGGCGCTGGCCAGCTCGGGACGGTCGGACTTGGCCAGTTCCTCACCCACGAAGGAGGAGATGCCGGCGTCCTTGACCACGTCACAGCTTTCCACGGAGGCGGAACCGCCCTCCTCGGCCACGGCGTCGAAGGACGTCGGGCGCACGGTGATCACTTTCTTGGCGTCAGCGCACTTCACGGTGGCGATGGCGTTGCCGGCGTAGATCGGACGCTTGAAGGTATCGGCGTCGACCACGTCGGAGATCTCGGAGATCTGGGCCACGTCCATCAGCGCCGCGGCGCGGGGCGCGAAGTTTTTACCGGTGGTGGTGGCAGCGGCCAGGATGTGGCTGTAGTCGGCGCCCACCTCGGCCACCAGCTCGGCGATGTTCTCGGCCAGCTGATGCTCATAGGCGTCGTTGTCGGCACACAGTACCTTGCTCACGCCTTCCGCCTTGGCGGCCTGCTCGGCCACGGCGTTGCAGCCCTTGCCGGCAACCAGAACGGTAATGTCACCGCCGATTTCCTTGGCGGCGGCGATCACGCTGAGCGTTGCTTTGTTCAGCGCGGCGTTGTCGTGTTCGGCGTAAACTAAAACACTCATCAGATCACCTTCGCTTCGTTCTTCAGTTTGTCGACCAGCTCATCCACGGAGCCCACCATGACACCAGCCTTGCGCTCGGCCGGGGTTTCCACCTTCTCGATGGTGACGCGCGGGGTCATGTCGACACCGAGATCCGCCGGGGATTTCACGTCCAGCGGCTTTTTCTTCGCCTTCATGATGTTCGGCAGGGAAGCGTAGCGCGGCTCGTTGAGGCGCAGGTCGGTGGTGACCACCGCCGGCAGCTTCAGCTCAACGGTCTGCAGACCACCGTCGATTTCACGGGTGACCTTGACCTTGCCTTCTTCCATGTTCACTTCGGAAGCGAAGGTGCCCTGGGGCATGCCGGTCAGCGCGGCCAGCATCTGACCGGTCTGATTGTTGTCGTCGTCGATAGCCTGCTTACCGAGGATAACCAGCTCCGGCTTCTCTTCGTCGACGATGGCCTTGAGCGCTTTGGCGATGCCCAGCGGCTGCACGTCTTCGTCGGTTTCCACCAGGATGGAACGGTCGGCGCCCAGCGCCATGGCGGTACGCAGTTGTTCCTGGGCGGCCTTCGGACCGATGCTCACGGCCACGATCTCGGACACCACGCCTTTTTCTTTCAGGCGCACGGCTTCTTCCACGGCGATTTCGCAGAAGGGGTTCATGGCCATTTTGACATTGGCGAGATCGACGCCGGAGTTGTCCGCTTTCACGCGAACCTTAACGTTGTAGTCAATGACTCGCTTGATGGGTACAAGAACCTTCATAGGATCCTCGGAATCTTCCACTTGGTGACTTGAATCGTTCCCTTCCGCGGCTGCCACAAACCAGGGTTTGGAAGCCCACCTTGCCTTGTGGCAACCCGGTCCCCGGGAGGGACGAAAACGATGAAAAAGGCGAGACGACGCCGAACACGGGGCCCCGCGCGAGGTCCGGTATCTTGAACGCTACCCCCCGCGAGGTCAATAGGCCGAAAATGCGTAAGCGGATGATTTCGCTGCCAATTGTGTTCACTATTCATGACTCGCCGGTCGCTCATTTTGTTGAAAATCAAGCACCTGCCGGCGGATAATCCAAACACTTGTTTGAGCATTTGTGAAAGAGGGTTTCACATCTGCCCAATTGGTGGTGCCGTCCAGCGGATGCTTATATACTCGCGCCACCCCAAGAACCTCCGCCCGCACCGGCCAGGCCAGACAGCCTCAGGCTCACGGCGTCACGGCGAGGTCCCGGCCGGCCCATACAAGGCAAAATAAGGGCCGTAACGCAACCGAAAGCTAGGAGACAGGCTGTGGAACGCGAATCAATGGAAGTCGACGTAGTCATCGTCGGCGCCGGCCCCTCCGGTCTGGCAACCGCCTGCCGGCTCGGCCAAATCGCCCAGGAAAGCGGCCAGGAACTCAGCGTAGTGGTCGTCGAGAAGGGCTCCGAAGTGGGCGCCCATATTCTTTCCGGCGCGGTGTTCGAGCCGCGCGCGCTGAACGAACTGTTCCCCGACTGGAAAGAGAAAGGCGCCCCCCTCAACGCGCCGGTGACCACCGATGAAATCTACTATTTCACCGGCGCCGACAAAGCCAGCAAGGTACCCGGCCCGTTCGCGCCGAAGACCATGCACAACGAAGGCAACTATGTGATTTCGTTGGGCAACCTGTGCCGCTGGCTGGCGGAACAGGCGGAAGGCATGGGCATCGAGATTTTCCCGGGCTTCGCCGCCAGCGAGATCCTCTATAACGAAGACGGTTCCGTGAAAGGCATCGCCACCGGTCAGATGGGTGTCGCCGCCGACGGCGAGCACAAGCCCAGCTACGACCCGGGCATGGAGCTGCACGCCAAGTACACCGTGTTCTCCGAAGGCTGCCGTGGCCACCTGGGCAAGCAGCTGATGGAGAAGTACAACCTGCGCGAAGGCGTGGACCCGCAGCACTATGGCATCGGCATCAAGGAGCTGTGGGAAATCGACCCGTCCAAGCATAAGAAGGGCCTGGTAATGCACAGCGCCGGTTGGCCGCTGAGCGAATCCGGTTCCCCGGGCGGTGCCTTCCTGTACCACCTGGAAGACAATCAGGTGACCCTGGGCCTGATCACCGACCTGGCCTATTCCAACCCGCACGTTTCGCCGTTCGACGAGATGCAGCGCTGGAAGACCCATCCGGAAGTCAAAAAGTACCTGGAAGGTGGCAAGCGTGTGAGCTACGGCGCCCGTGCCATCGCCAAGGGCGGCCTGCAATCGCTGCCGAAGATGACCTTCCCGGGCGGTATCCTGGTGGGCTGTGACGCCGGCACCCTGAACTTCGCCAAGATCAAGGGCAACCACACCGCCATGAAGTCCGGCATGATGGCCGCCGAGACCATCGCCAAGGCCATCGCCGATGGCCGCGCCGGTGACGAGCTGAGCGAGTACAAGGCCACCTTCGAGAACAGCTGGGTCCACGAAGAGCTGCATCAACAACGCAACTTCGGCCCCGCCCAGCACAAGTTCGGCAATCTGCTGGGTTCCGCCTTCGCGTTCGTCGATCTGAACATCTTCAACGGCAAGCTGCCGTTCACCATGCGCGATACCACCCCGGACCATGACACCCTGAAGCCGGCGGATCAGTGCAAGAAGATCGATTATCCGAAGCCGGACGGCAAACTGACCTTCAACAAGCTGGATTCGGTGTTTCTGTCCAACACCAACCACGAAGAAGATCAGCCCTGCCACCTGCAGTTGAAGGACCCGAGCATCCCCATCGAGTACAACCTGCCCAAGTACAACGAACCGGCGCAGCGTTATTGCCCGGCGGGCGTGTACGAAGTGGTCGAGGACGAGACCAGCGGGGAAAAGCGGTTCCAGATCAACGCCCAGAACTGCGTGCACTGTAAGACCTGCGACATCAAGGACCCCACCCAGAACATCAACTGGGTGGCCCCGGAAGGCACCGGCGGGCCCAACTACCCGAACATGTAAGCGGGTCCCTCACCGGAACAGAAAAAGCGCCCCTCGGGGCGCTTTTTTTATGCGCTTCAACGGCCGGCCGGATGTAGGAGCGACTTCAGTCGCGACCAGCGCCGGTGCCATCTTCATCGCGACTGAAGTCGCTCCTACCACCGCCAGGTACCACTGGCGCGGCGTCCTGGTGACGTTCGAAGCGGCGCAGGCGCCGACGTTTCAACCAGGCGCGCACGCGGGTCTCCAGGGCATGGATCAGGCCCAGGGGCGGCATCGCCGGCATATAAAGTTCCGGTTCCCGGGGCCGGGTCGGGCGTGATTGATGGTCGGATTCGCGGGTATTCATGATGGGCTCCTTTCCTGATATCCGGTTCGAAGGCCCCCAGCATCGCCGCCGGTCTTTGTTCAATCCAACGAAAAGATCTACACTCATCCTTCAGTTTTACTGAAGGCAATAACCATGACGGTGTCCTCCCCCACTCCTCCGCCCCTGCTCGATACCGATGTGCTGCGCAGCTTCGTGGCCATCGCCGAAAGCGGCAGCTTCACCCGCGCCGCCCGGCAGGTGTTCCGTACCCCTTCGGCGCTGAGCATGCAGATCAAACGGCTGGAGGAGACCCTTGGCCATCCGCTGTTCGTGCGCGAAGCCCGCCAGGTGCGACTGACCCCGGAGGGCGAGATGCTGCTCGGTTACGGGCGGCGGCTGTTGAAGCTGAACCAGGAGGCGGTGGCCCGGTTTCTGACGCCGGCCCTGGACGGCGTGGTGCGCCTGGGCACGCCGGACGACATCGGCACCCGCATCCTGCCGCAGGTGCTGAGCCGCTTCGCCAGCGGGCACCCGGCGGTGCAGGTGGAGGTGGTGGCCGGGCGCAGCGGCGAGCTGGTCGAACGAATGGCGGAGGAGAAGCTGGACCTGGTGCTGGTCACCGAAGGCAATGACGACCTGGCCCCGGGCCTGGGGGAAGTGGTGCACACCGAGCCCCTGGTATGGGCCGGTCGGGAAGGCGGCGTGGCGGTGCAGCGATCACCGCTGCCGCTGGCGCTCGCCAGCCACGGCTGCGCTTGGCGGAGCATGGCCCTGGCGGCACTGGATCAGGCCGGCATGGACTACCGCATCGCCTACAGCAGCGAGAACTGCGCCGGCCAGGAGGCGGCCATGCTCGCCGATCTGGCGGTGGCGCCTTTCCCGCGCAGCCTGGTGCGCCCGCCGCTGCGGCGGCTGGGCAGCGAGTGCGGCCTGCCACCGCTGGGCAATTACCGCCTTGCCCTGCTGCGCGGCGAGCCGCTGTCCCCCGCCGCCGAGGCGCTGGCCGCCCCGGTGGTGGAGGCGTTCCGGGAGTGGCGCTGAGCGGTTATTCCGCGTCCAGCGCCCGGCGGCCGCGCCATACCAGATTGTAGAGGTCCTTGCGGCGGTCGCGCAGGTTGGTGACCGAGCCCTCGCTGTGCAGCAGCTTGAGCTTTTCCAGGTCCACGTCGGCGAACAGCAGCATCTCGGTGTTGGGTACTGATTCGCTGATGGTGCCGTCGTGGGGAAAGTAGAAGTCGCTGGGCGAGAACACCGCCGACTGGGCGTACTGGATGTCCACGTTGTCCACCCGGGGCAGATTGCCGACGCTGCCGGAAATGGCCACGTAGCATTCGTTCTCGATGGCGCGGGCCTGGGCGCAGTGGCGCACCCGCAGGTAACCGTTCTTGGTGTCGGTCCAGAACGGCACGAACAGGATTTCCATGCCCTGCTCCGCCAGCAGCCGGCCCAGTTCCGGGAACTCCACGTCGTAGCAGATCAGGATGCCGATGCGGCCGGCGTCGGTGTCGAAGATGCGCAGGTCGTTACCGCCCTGGATCGCCCAGTCCTTGCGTTCGTGGGGGGTGATGTGGATCTTCTTCTGCTCTTCCACGGAGCCGTCGCGGCGCATCAGGTAGGCCACGTTGTAGATGCGGCCGTCCTCTTCCAGCGGCATGGAACCGCCGATGATGTTGATGTTGTAGCTCACCGCCATGTCCGCCATGGCGTCGCGGATTTCCTCGGTGAAGCTGGCCAGGTAGCGCACCGCCTCCACCGAGTTCAGGTCCGGTTTCAGACCCATCAACGGGGCGCTGAAGAACTCCGGCAGCACCGCGAAGTCGGCCCGGTAGTCGGACAGGGAATCGACGAAGAATTCCACCTGGCTGAGCAGGTCTTCCACCGAGCGGGCGGCGCGCATGCGCCGCTGCACCACGCCCAGGCGCACCACCGAGCGGCGCGGCCAGTCGCTGTCGTCGTCCGGCTGGTAGAGGATGTTGTCCCATTCCAGCAGGGTGGCGTAGCCCCGAGAGCTTTCGTCCTCCGGCAGGTACTTGGTGAGCAGCCGTTTGACGTCGAAGCCATTGGACAGCTGGAAGGTCAGAATCGGATCGTAGATCGCCCGCGCCTCCACCTGCTCGATGTATTCGGTGACGCCCATGCGGTCGGCGTAGTCCTTGTAACCGGGCAGCCGGCCGCCGGCCAGAATGGCGCGCAGGTTTTCCTCGCGGCACAGTTCCTTGCGCGCCTCGTAGAGGCGCCGGCCCAGCCGGTAGCCCCGGTACTCCGGGTCCACGAACACATCCAGGCCGTAGAGGGCGTCGCCCTTGCGGCTGTGGGAGCGCACCTTGTCGTCGGTGATAAGATCTTCATAGCGGTGCGGGTTGGAGAAGCGGTCGTAGCTGACCTTGATGGTCAGCGCGGTGGCCACCAAGGTGCCGTTGTCCTCGATCACCATCTGCCCTTCCGGGAACAGCCGGATCAGGGTGGTGACGGTCTCTTCCGGCCAGGCGCCACCAATGTCGTGATAGACCATGTCCATCAGACGGGCCAGGGCCGGGTAATCCTCACCGGTCAGTTGGCGCAGACGCAGTCGTGTACTTTCTTCGGCCATGCTTTTCTCCAATAACATCTTCGCGGTGGCGGCCGCGCCCGCGACGTACTTCGGTCCGTCGCGGGGTCAGGCATTCAGGGGCGGAAAGGGAATCAGCCAGCAACAGTCACGATTATGCAGCGCGTCCAGGCTGGTGGGATACAGGGCCACGCCATCCGGGCGCACGAACAGGGCGGCACCGGAGCTGAGGCCGATAAAACCGGAGGTCTGTTCGCTGACGTAGCCTTCCGGGTCGATGAATACCGGCCGCAGGGGTTCCGGAATCGGCTCGTAGCCCACCAGGCCGTTGGCCAGGGGGTCTTCCACCGAGCGCCGGTCTCGGTACAGCCCCACCGCGTCGGCCCCCACCACCAGGATCATGCCCTGGTGAAAGTGCAGCAGATTGACGGCGCCCCGGGCCGGTAACGACAGCACTTCCTGTCGTGAGATAATGGTATCCATAACACTCCGCGAACGTTGAACGGTAACGGGAGACGCTCACCCATGCAGGAAAAGATTGTAATACTTACCGGCGCCGGAATCTCGGCGGAATCCGGCATCCGCACCTTCCGCGACAGCGGCGGACTGTGGGAAAACCACCGCCTGGAAGACGTGGCCACGCCGCAGGCGTTTCAGCGCGATCCGCACGGCGTGCAGCGCTTCTACAACCAGCGCCGCGCCCAGCTGCGCGACCCGGCGATCCAGCCCAACGCCGCCCACCGGGCGCTGGCCGAACTGGAGCGCGCCCTGCCCGGCCAGGTGCTGCTGGTGACCCAGAACGTGGACGACCTGCACGAGCGCGCAGGCAGCCACAATGTGATTCATATGCACGGCGAACTGCTCAAGGCGCGCTGCCGCGCCACCGACGCGCTGGTGCCGGTGGACGGGGAGCTGAGCCCGGAGTTGGCGTGCCCGGTGTGCGGGGTGCCCGGCTGCCTGCGGCCCCATGTGGTGTGGTTCGGGGAGGTGCCCCTGGAGATGGATCGGATCTTCGACGCTCTGGCCGGCTGCCAGCGTTTTATCAGCATCGGCACCAGCGGCAACGTCTACCCGGCCGCCGGCTTCGTGGCCGAGGCCCGCGGCCACGGCGCCCACACCGTGGAACTCAATCTGGAGCCCTCGGAGCAGGCCACCGCCTTCGCCGAGCACCGCCACGGCCCGGCCTCCCAGCGGGTGCCGGAATACGTGGCGGAATTGCTGGCCGGCGTCTGAGCCGGCCACGGGTTTACAGCACGAAGGATTGGATCAGCTTGTCCAGCCGTTCGGCGTGGCGGCGCATCTCCGCCGCCGAGGACGAGGTCTGCTGCACCATGGCCGCGTTCTGCTGGGTCATCACGTCCATTTCCGCCACCGCCGTGTTGACCTGACCGATGCCCCGGCTCTGTTCCCGGGCACCGGTGCTGATGTCGCCGATCAGTTCGCTCACCGGCGTCACGCTGTCCACGATCTCCTTCATGGTGGCGCCGGCCCGGCGCACCAGTTCCGAACCCTGGCGGGTGCGGGTCACCGAGGTATCGATCAGGCCGCGAATCTCGGCGGCGGCATCGCCGCTGCGGCCGGCCAGGTTGCGCACTTCCTCGGCCACCACCGCGAAGCCCCGGCCGTGTTCACCGGCGCGGGCGGCTTCCACGGAGGCGTTCAGGGCGAGGATATTGGTCTGGAAGGCGATGCCGTCGATCAGGCCGATGATCTCGGCGATGCGTGCGGCGGCTTCGTCGATGGAGGCCATGGTGGTCTCCACTTCCTGCATGGCGCGGCCGCCCTCGCCGGCCACCCGGGCGGCGCCTTCCACCATGGTGCTGGCACGCTCGGCGGAATCCGCGGTGTGGTTGACGGTGGCGGTGATCTCTTCCATGGAGGCGGAGGTTTCCTGCAGGCTGGCGGCGGACTGCTCGGTGCGCGTGGCCAGTTCCTCGCTGCCGGTGGCGATCTCGCCGGCGGCCTGGTTCACCGAGCCGGTGGTGTCGCGCACCTCGCGGAGGGCATCCTGCATGCGCGACACGAAGGCGTTGAACTGGCGGGCCAGTTCGCCCACCTCGTCGTTGCCGGACACCGTCAGCCGGCGGGTCAGATCACCCCGGCCCCGGGCAATGTCTTCCATGGCCCGGGCGGTGTCGCCAATCGGCCTGGCCACACGCCGCACCAGCCCCACGGCGAGAATGCCCACCACCGCCAGCAAGGCGGCGCCGGCCAGCACGCCAACCAGGATCGAGCGGCGCAGTTCCGCCCGCGCCGTCGCTTCGATGGCGGCCATGTCCGCGTCGATGTCGGTGATATAAACACCGGTGCCGATCACCCACTCCCATTCCGGCACCGACACCAGGTAGGCGTATTTGGTCTCCACCTTGCCGGTGCCCGGGTGCAGCCACTTGTACTGATAGGGGCCGTCCCCCTGTTCCCGGGCGATGCGCACCATGTCACGGACCAGATATTTACCGTCCGCGTCCTGCAAATCCCAGGAATTACTGCTGGGATTATTGGCGTTGGCGACTTTATTACCTTGGTAGTCGTAGGCGAACAGATAGCTGTCACCGTCGAACTTCATGCCCAGTATCATCTCCTTGGCGCGGCGCTGGGCCTCGGCCTGGTCATCCATGTTCAACAGCGGCTGGATCGACGACCGGGCCACCTCGGCGGCACTGCGTATGCCGAGTTCACGCATCTGAATCATCGCCTGGCGCTGGCGCTCCAGGCTTTGCTCGGTGGCGCGGGCCCGCTCCATGGCGGACCAGGCGGTCAGCGCGAATACCGCCAATACCAGCGGCACAAGGGAAAGCAAAAGGATCTTGGCCTGCAAACGCAGCCCTTTAAAAGCGAAAGGTTTCATGTCATTCCTGATGGGAAACGCAAAAAAGGCGCGACCGGTATCGGCACGCCGGGCTGAAACCTGAGCGGTATTCGGCTAAACTGCGGATCTTCCGGCCACTACGACCAACAAGCAGCCAGACCATGAGCCATCAACAACTCGACGACCTGAACATCGAATCCCAGGACGTGCTGATCACGCCCCGGGCCCTGAAGGAAAAACTGCCGCTGAGCGACGCCGCGGCGGACACCGTGTACCGGGGCCGGCAGCAGATCCGCGACATTCTGGATCGCAAGGACCCGCGCCTGTTCGTGGTGATCGGTCCCTGCTCCATCCATGACCCGAAAGCGGCCATGGAATACGCCGAGCGGCTCAAGACGCTGGCCGCCAAGGTCGACGATGCCCTGTTCCTGGTGTTGCGGGTCTATTTCGAGAAGCCGCGCACCACGGTGGGCTGGAAGGGGTTGATCAACGACCCCTACATGAACGATTCCTTCAAGGTGGAAGACGGCCTCAACATTGCCCGCAAGCTGCTGCTGGACGTGGCCGAGCTGGGCCTGCCGGCGGCCACCGAGGCGCTGGACCCGACCACCCCACAGTACATTCAGGATCTGATTTCCTGGTCCGCCATCGGCGCGCGCACCACCGAATCCCAGACCCACCGGGAAATGTCCTCCGGCCTGTCCGGCCCGGTGGGCTTCAAGAACGGCACCGACGGCAGCCTGGACGTGGCGGTGAACGCCATGCTCAGCGTTTGCCATCCGCACCGTTTTCTCGGCATCGACCCGGACGGCCGGGTGGCGCTGACCACCACCAAGGGCAACCAGTACGGCCACGTGGTGCTGCGCGGCGGTGGCGGCAAGCCGAACTATGATTCGGTGTCCGTGGCGCTGGCGGAAACCGCCCTGGAAAAGGCCGGCGTGTCCACCAACATCATGGTCGACTGCTCCCACGCCAACTCCAATAAGGACCCGAGCCTGCAGCCGCTGGTGATGGAAAACATCGGCAACCAGATTCTGGAGGGCAACACCTCCATCGTCGGCCTGATGGTGGAATCCCACCTCAAGGCGGGCAACCAGAAGATCCCCGCCAATCTGGACGATCTGGAATACGGCGTGTCGGTCACCGACGGCTGCATCGGCTGGGACACCACCGAGCAGGCCATCATCGATCTGGCCGACAAGGTGCGCGACACCCTGCCCCGCCGCACCCGCGACTGATGGCGGATCTGTAGGAGCGACTGTAGGAGCGACTTTAGTCGCGATAAAGATACCCACCGAAAGGCATCGCGACTGAAGTCGCTCCTTGTGTCTTTCCACGG
>NZ_VCQT01000017.1 GCF_005938655.1 Alloalcanivorax gelatiniphagus | reverse complement strand
CGAAACCCCACCGCGGCTGAAGTCGCTCCTACAAGGTCACGCGGCGGGGTCCCCCCCACCCCTGGCAGGAGCGGCTGCAGCCGCGATAGGGCCCTCGAAGACCACACCCAAAACCCCAGCGCGACTGAAGGCGCTCCTACAAGGTCACGCTGCGGGATCTCACCCCCCCCCTGTAGGAGCGGCTTCAGCCGCGATAAGGCCTTCGCAGACCACCCCAAACCCCATCGCGACTGAAGTCGCTCCTACAAGGTCACGCTGCGGGGTCTCCCCCACCCCCTGTAGGAGCGGCTTCAGCCGCGATAGGGCCTTCGCAGGCCACACCAAACCCCATCGCGACTGAAGTCGCTCCTACAAGGTCACGCTGCGGGGTCTCCCCCACCCCCCGTAGGAGCGGCTTCAGCCGCGATTGGGCCTTCGAAGACCACACCCAAACCCCATCGCGACTGAAGTCGCTCCTACAAGGTCACGCTGCGGGGCCTCCCCCCACCCCCCGTAGGAGCGGCTTCAGCCGCGATAGGGCCTTCGCAGGCCACACCAAACCCCATCGCGACTGAAGTCGCTCCTACAAGGTCACCCTGCGGGGTCTCCCCCACCCCCTGTAGGAGCGGCTTCAGCCGCGATAGGGCCTTCGAAGACCACCCCAAACCCCATCGCGACTGAAGTCGCTCCTACAAGGTCACGCTGCGGGGTCTCCCCCACCCTTTGTAGGAGCGGCTTCAGCCGCGATAGGGCCTTCGAAGACCACACCCAAAACCCCATCGCGACTGAAGTCGCTCCTACAAGGTCACGCTGCGGGATCTCACCCACCCCCTGTAGGAGCGGCTTCAGCCGCGATAAGGCCTTCGCAGACCACCCCAAACCCCATCGCGACTGAAGTCGCTCCTACAAGGTCACGCTGCGGGGTCTCCCCCACCCCCTGTAGGAGCGGCTTCAGCCGCGATAGGGCCTTCGAAGACCACACCCCAAACCCCATCGCGACTGAAGTCGCTCCTACAAGGTCACGCTGCGGGGTCTCCCCCAACCCCTGTAGGAGCGGCTTCAGCCGCGATAGGGCCTTCGAAGGTCACCCCAAAACCCCATCGCGACTGAAGTCGCTCCTACAAGGATGGGGCCACGAACATGGCGCGGTGGGTTGCGACAATTGCGTGACAAATGGGCGGGGGCTATTGATGCGGCCGGGGCGCCCACGCACAATGCCCGGCGAACCGACGGACGTCCGTGCAACGCGTTAAGAGACCCATGACCCAAGGCATTCCCACCATCGTTGGCCATCGCGGCGCCCGCGGCGAGGCCCCGGAAAACACCCTGGCGGGCTTTCAGGTGGCACTGGAGGCCGGTGTCACGGAAGTGGAACTGGATGTGCGCCTGTCCCGGGACGGCCACCTGATCGTGGTGCACGACCGCAACGTCACCCGCACCACCGGCGAACGTGGCAAGGTCCATCACTACACCCTGGCGCAGCTGGGGGTGCTGGACGCGCGCCAGAACACCCCCGGCTGGCACAGCCCGGTGTGCATTCCCTCCCTGCGCGAGGTGGTGGCGCTGTGCGGCCCCGACATGCGTTTCCAGTTCGAGGTAAAAGGCGCCGAGTCGCCCCTGCTGCACCGGCTGGCCCATCGGCTGGTGGCGCTGATCGACGAGCTGGGGCTGGAACAGCGCGCGGTGGTGACCTCAAGCCATACCGGTTTCCTGCGCATGCTGGCGGATATGACGCCGCGCATCCAACGGGGCTATGTGGCGGAATACCGTTACCAGCAACCCACCCGCCGGGCGGCGGCGCTGGGCTGCACCTGGCTGATGCCCCGGCACAGTCTGGTCAATGAAGCGCTGATGCGCCGCGCCCGGCGGCGCGGCCTGAAGGTGTCCACCTGGACGGTGAACGATCTGGCCGAGGCCCAACGGCTGGCGAAGCTGGGGGTGGACGGCATCATTACCGATTTTCCCACCAGTTTTATCGCCCATTTCCATCAACGGCGGCGAGATCGCGACTGAAGTCGCTCCTACACGGTCATTCAGCCGCGATGCATCAATCCTCCAAAAACGCCCGGATCTCTTCTTCCCGGGCCTTGGCATCCTGATACCCCAGCGCCATCAACCGCCCGGTGAAACCGGGCTCGAACAGCAGATAGCTGAGCGCCGAGGCCCCCGGCGAGCGGGTGGCGCCGGAGCCGCGCAGGAAGAAACGCAGGGTGCGCGGCAGCTCCTTGTTGTGCTCGGCGGCGATTTCGTCCAGCGGCTGGGACGGATAGATCTTCAACACCTCCACCTGACGCAGCTGGATTTCGTGCTGGTTGCGGGCCCGGGGGCTGATCGCCTGCACCGTGCGGTTAATGCGCTCCAGGCGCTCCACGTCCCCTTCCAGGGTGTCCACGAACACGCTGTCGAGCACATGGCCCAGCACCTGGGCCAGGGACGGGTAACCGCTCAACTGGCGCTGGTGCTCGGCGCTGGAATTACCGGACACGCCGATTACCAGCAGCCGGTCGGCACCCAGGTGCAGGGCCGGGCTCACCGGCGCCAGCTGGCGCACGGCGCCGTCGCCGTAGTAGCGGCCGTCCACGTTTTCGGCGGGAAACAGCAACGGGATGGCGGCGGAGGCGAGCAGATGCTGCACGCCGATGGTGGAGCGCCGGCCCAGCCGCCGGGCCCGGTTCCATTCCTGCAGATCCTCGGCGCCCTGGAAAAACGCCACCGATTCACCGGAGGCATAGCTGGAGGCGGTGATCGACAGCGCCCGCAGGTGGCCCTGGTCGATGCTCTGGCCGATGCGCTGGAAGTTGATCACCAGCCTGAGCAGCCGTTTCAGCGGCGTATTGTCGAGCAGCGCGCTGCGGGTGGTGCCCCGGCCGGCGGCGGCGGAACTGAACATCCAGCGCAGCAGGCTGCGCACGAACGCCACGATGTCGGTGCGATAGACCTGCTCGGCGGTCATGTTGGCCCATACCTGCTCCAGACCACGCACCGCCAGACGATAGTCGTGGGCGCCGGCGGCCAGGCCGGCGGCGTTGATGGCACCGGCGGAGGTGCCGCAGATAATGGGGAAAGGGTTGCTGGCGGTGGGCGGCAGCATGTCGGCGATGGCGCTGAGCACACCCACTTGATAGGCGGCGCGGGCGCCGCCACCGGAAAGAATCAGCCCCCGCGAGGGAGCGGACGACACTGGCATTGCGATCTCCTTATCGCGCCATTATGACGATGCGGCGGGGCCGCGAAAAGCACTGGCATCGCCGCCCGGCCGGGCTTTATGCTGACCGGAAATTCGGATGGACTCATGGATCACCCTTTTACCCTTCGCCCCGCCCTGCCCGACGACCTGGATGCCCTCACCGCCCTGGAGCGGCGTTGCTTCGACAGCGACCGCCTGTCCCGGCGCAGCTTTCGCCATTGGATTCGCCAGGCCCACTCCGGGCTGATCCTGGCGCTGGCCGGGGACGGCACGCTGGCCGGCTATGCCCTGGTGATTCTGCAGCGCGGCACGCGGCTGGCGCGGTTGTATTCCATCGCCACCGATCCGGCCTGGCGCGGGCGCGGCCTGGGCGATGTGCTGATGGACGCCGCCGAGCAGTACGCCCACGAGGAAAAACGCCTGTATCTGCGCCTGGAAGTGCGCCGCGACAACGCCGGCGCCATCCGCCTCTATGAGCGGCGCGGTTATAAGTTGTTCGGCTACACGCCGGACTACTACGAGGACCATGAGGCCGCCCTGCGCTACCAGAAGCGGCTGCATTACACGCCCCAGCGCCAGGCCGGCGGGGAGATCCCCTGGGTGCGCCAGAGCACCGAATTCACCTGCGGCCCGGCCTGCCTGCAGATGGCCCTGGCCGCCCTGCTCCAGCGCGCCCCCAAGGAACGGGAAGAGCTGCTGATCTGGCGCGAAGCCACCACCATTTTCATGACCGCCGGCCACGGCGGCTGCCATCCCCTGGGCCTGGCCCTGGCGGCCCGGGCCCGTGGGCTCAGCGCCCAGGTCTACTGCAACCAGCGCGGGCCCCTGTTTCTGGATTCGGTGCGCGACGAAAACAAAAAGCGGGTGATCGAAACCGTGCACGGCCACTTCGAGGAAGCGGTGCGCGAACAGGGCATTCCGGTGCGCTACCGGGAGCTTACCGCCGCGCGGCTGGACAAGGCGCTGAAACAGGGGGAAGTGGCCATCGTGCTGATCAGCACCTGGCGCCTGGACGGGCGCAAGGCGCCCCATTGGGTGGTGGTCAGCGGCGCCGACGAGGAATGCTTCTACATCCACGACCCGGACCCGGCGGACGACCAGGTGCCGCTGGATTGCCAGCATGTGCCCATCACCCGGGACCGGTTTGAAAAGATGACCCGGTACGGGCAGTCGCGGCTGCGTACCGCGGTGATTGTTGGGCGGCCTTGATCGCGACTGAAGTCGCTCCTACAGGAGAGGGGTGTGCCATTGTAGGAGCGACTTCAGTCGCGATAAAAGCCCACGGCAAACCACCTACCCACCCCAACCCCAATCCGCCTCCGTATCCGCTTTCAACCACACCGCATCCCACAACGGGTAAGCACCGATCCGGTCCACCAACCCGGCCCGTAACGGGTTGGCGATCATGTATCGGGCATGGGCTTTCAATTGATGGTGGTTCCGAACCGCCTGATCGTGGAAGCCGGGTTGCCAGGTCAATGCCGGCACCGTCCGGCTGCTGCTCCCTTTCAAAAGTTTCACCACCCGCTCCAGCGACACGGCCCTTAGCTGGCACAACCAATGAAGATGATCCGGCATGACCACGTAGCTGAGCGTGTCCGCTTCCTCCAGTTGCTGCAGCCGGTAAAGCTGCCGCACCAGCCCGCGGCCGGCGAACAGATCCTCAAACACCGGCGCCCGGTGGCGGGTCACGGTGGTGATCAAGTAAACCTGACCGGGAAGGGAGACCCGTCCCTTTCTCAGAGCGTGTTGTCGTGGTGGGGTTTTCATTCAGCCGATCATGACGGGCTGTCGGCGTCGGCGGGATCGGTCAGCGACCTTGATCGGGGTAGGTGATCGGAGACGGTTTTTGTAGGCGGAGGCTTACATAGGGGGGGATCGCGACTGAAGTCGCTCCTACAGGAGAAGGGGTTGTAGGAGCGACTTCAGTCGCGATAACCGCGCGGTCAGGTTTTAAGAACGTCGCGGCCCAGTTCGGCGGCGCGTTTGGCGTTTACCTGGCGGGTGTTTTCCTCGCAGGCGTCCTTGTCGCCGCCGCAGATTTCGCAGCCGTCCTTCATGCCCAGGGCGGCGAGGCCACCGCAGGACCCTTTGAGCGGCTTGTTGGACAGAATCACGCCGATGGCCATGCCGGCGAACAGCAGGGCCAGCACGACGAACGCGGCCAGAATGGTACCCAACATGTCAGTTTCCTCCTGCTTCGCCTTCCAGAATATTCCGAAAGGCGTCGGTCATGATTTCCTCGGGGCCGTTATCCCCTCGGACAATAAACAGCACCGGCAGTTCACGGGCTTCGGCGAACGCCAGGCCCTTTTCCGGGCCCAGTACGGTGAGCGCCGTGGCCAAGCCGTCGGCGACCATGCAACTGGAGTGTAACACGGTCACCGACCCCAGCCGGTGCCCCACCGGGTAGCCGGTGCGCGGGTCGATGGTGTGGGAGTAGACCTTGCCGTCGACCTCGAAGAAGTTGCGGTAATCGCCGCTGGTGGCGATGGACAGGTCGCGCAGGGCGATCACCTTGTCCATTTCGCGCACGCCGACAATCGGCCGCTCCACCGCCACCCGCCAGGGCTGGCCATGGGGTTTCTGGCCGGCGGCGCGGAGTTCGCCGCCGATCTCCACCAGATAGTTGCCGATGCCCGCCTGTTCCATCACCCCGGCCACCTTGTCCACGGCGAAGCCCTTGGCGATGGACGACAGGTCCAGGTACACGCCGCCGGGTTGCACCAGTTGATCACCGTTCAGCTTGAGCTGTTGCCAGCCGACCCGGGCCCGGGCCGCTTCCACGTCCGCCTCCGGCGGCGGTTCGAAGCGCTCCGGGTCCGGGCCGAAGCCCCACAGGTTGACCAGGGGGCCGATGGTCACGTCGTAGGCCCCGTCGGTGTCCCGGGAGATCGACAACGCTTCCTGGAGCACCTTGGCGAAGTCGTCGGACAGGGTCACCGCCCGGCCCGCCTCGGCCCGGTTGAAGCGGCTGATGATGGCGTCCTCGCGGTAGGTGCTCATGTCCGCGTTGACCTGCTCCAGCGCCGCCTCGATGGATTGCCGCAGCGCCGGCACGCCGCCCGTGGGGGTGCCGGTGAATTTCACCGACCAGGTGGTGCCCATGGTGGGTCCGTTGAGCGCGGACAGGCGGTCGGTGGTGTCGTCGCAGGCGGCGAGCAGCGCCAGGAGGGCAAGGAGGGGGAAGAGGCGGAACAGAAGGATTGGCATGGGAGTGTCGATCGCGGGTGAAGGATGTCGGAGGGGCGGCGGGGCCATCGTCGGGGTCGGGGCGACCCCGGATCGCGACTGAAGTCGCTCCTACAGCATGACGTGCCTGTAGGAGCGGCTTCAGCCGCGATGCCGTTCAATCAGCCGCCGAAGTCATCCAGCATGATGTTCTCCGGTTCGACGCCCAGGTCCTCGAGCATCTTGATCACGGAGGCGTTCATCATCGGCGGACCGCACATGTAGTACTCGCAGTCTTCCGGTGCCGGGTGGTCCTTGAGGTAGTTCTCGTAGACCACGTTATGGATAAAGCCGGTGGGGCCTTCCCAGTTGTCCTCGGGCAGCGGATCGGACAGCGCCAGGTGCCACTCGAAGTTGTCGTTCTCCTCGGCCAGCTGATCGTACTCCTCGGAGTAGAACGTCTCGCGAATGGAGCGGGCGCCGTACCAGAAGCTGATCTTGCGCTTGGAGTGCAGACGCTTGAGCTGGTCGAAGATGTGGCTGCGCATGGGGGCCATGCCCGCGCCACCGCCGATGAACACCATCTCCGCGTCGGTTTCCTTGGCGAAGAACTCACCGAAGGGCCCGAACACGGTGATCTTGTCGCCGGGCTTCAGGTTGAACACGTAGGAGCTCATCAGGCCCGGCGGAATGTCCTTGGCGCCCGGGGGCGGCGTGGCGATCCGGATGTTGAACTTGAGAATGCCCTTCTCTTCCGGATAGTTGGCCATGGAATAGGCGCGCACCACGGTTTCATTGCTCTTCGCCTTGAGATCGAAGAACTTGAACTTCTCCCAGTCGCCGCGGAATTCCTCTTCGATATCGAAGTTGGAGAAATCGATGTCGTAGGGCGGAGATTCCAGCTGCACGTAACCGCCGGCGCGGAAGTCCACGTTCTCGCCTTCCGGCAGCTTCAGAGTCAGTTCCTTGATGAAGGTGGCCACGTTGGGATTGGAAACGACTTCGCATTCCCATTTCTTCACGCCGAAGAATTCCTCGGGCACCTTGATCTTCATGTCCTGCTTGACGTTGACCTGGCAGCTCAGGCGCCAGCCGTCGCGGATCTGGCCCTTGGTGAAGTGGCCTTCCTCGGTGGGCAGGATGTCGCCGCCACCGTCGATGACCTGGCATTTGCACTGCGCGCAGGTGCCGCCACCACCACAGGCGGAGGACAGGAAGATACCCTGGTCCGCCAGGGTGCCCAGCAGCTTGCCGCCGGCGGGCACGTCGATCCCTTTATCGGCTTCCCCGTTGATGTCGATGTGCACATCACCGCTGGTCACCAGGCGGGAACGGGCCATCAGGATCACCGCCACCAGTGCAAGCACGATGGCGGTGAACATGACCACGCCGAGAATGATTTCAAAACCCATGTTCTCGCTCTCCCCTTACCCTTAGAGTTGCACGCCGGAGAAGGACATGAACCCGAGTGACATCAGACCCACGGTAATGAAGGTGATGCCCAGCCCCTTGAGGCCGTCGGGAACGTCGCTGTACTTCAGCTTCTCGCGGATGCCCGCCAGCAGCGTGATGGCCAGTGCCCAGCCGGTGCCGGCACCGATGCCGTAGACCACGGACTCGCCCAGGTTGTAATCGCGCTCCACCATGAACAGTGAGGCACCCAGAATGGCGCAGTTCACGGTGATCAGCGGCAGGAAGATGCCCAGCGCGTTGTACAGGCTCGGCACGTACTTATCCAGGGTCATTTCCAGGATCTGCACGATCGCCGCGATCACGCCAATGTAGCTGAGCAGGCCGAGGAAGCGCAGGTCCAGGTTGGCCAGTGCGTCGATACCGGTCCAGGACAGCGCGCCTTCGTTCAGCAGGTAGTGCAGGATCAGGTTGTTCACCGGCACGGTGATGGTCTGCACCACGATAACCGCGATGCCCAGGCCGATGGCGGTGGAGATCTTCTTGGAGATGGCGATGAAGGTACACATCCCCAGGAAGAAGGCCAGCGCCATGTTCTCCACGAAAACGGCGCGGACGAACAGGCTGACGTAATGTTCAAACATGATTGACTCCCCTGTTCACGCCGTTAAAACGCGTCGCTGACGCGCGTGTGCGGCTTCATCTTGAAGGTGTCTTCTTCCACCTGCTCCGGTTTCCAGGTACGTACCGCCCAGATAAAGAAGCCGATCAGGAAGAAGGCGCTCGGCGGCAGCAGCAGCAGACCGTTGGTGGCGTACCAGCCGCCGTCGGCGGTGGTCGGCAGCACCTGGATGCCAAACAGGCTGCCGGCGCCGAACAGCTCACGCACGAAGCCCAGGCACAGCAGCAGCACGGAGTAGCCCAGGCCGTTGCCGACACCGTCCATGAAGGAGGGAATCGGCGCGTTCTTCATGGCAAAGGCTTCGGCGCGACCCATCACGATACAGTTGGTGATGATCAGACCGACGAACACCGACAGCTGCTTGGAGATGCCGTAGGCGTAGGCCTTGAGGAACTGATCCACCACGATCACCAGCGACGCGATGATGGTCATCTGCACGATGATACGGATGCTCGACGGGATCACGTTGCGCACCGTGCTCACGAAGAAATTGGAGAACGCGGTCACCAACGTCAGCGCGATACACATGGTCACCGTGGTGCTCAGGTTGCTGGTCACCGCCAGCGCGGAGCAGATACCCAGGATCTGCAGCGCGATGGGGTTGTTGTCGAAAATCGGACCGAACAACAGGTCCTTTGTCTTCTCCGCCATTACGCCTCTCCTCCAGTCTCGCCGTCGTCGTCGGCGCCGTTATCGGCCTCGCCATTCTGCATGCGTTGCAGATAGGGGCCAAAGCCCTTGGCACCCACCCAGAACCGTACCAGGTGGCTGACGCCCTTGCTGGTCAGGGTGGCGCCGGCCAGGCCGTCCACCTTGTTTTCCGCGTTGGGCGTGCCGCTGTCCACGGTACCCTTGATGACCTGGATGGCGATGTCGCCGTCCTCGTCATAGATTTTCTTGCCCTGCCACAGCGCCTTCCAGGCCGGGTTGTCCACCTCGCCGCCGAGACCCGGGGTCTCGCCGTGCTGGTAGAAGCCGAGACCGGCGATGGTCTTGGCGTCCGGCTCCAGGGCCATGAACCCGTAGAGGGTGGACCACAGGCCGTAGCCACGGATCGGCAGGATGATGCGGGTCAGCTTACCGGCGTCGTCCCGGGCCAGGAACACCTCGGCCACGTCCGCCTGGGTCTTGATGCCGGCGATGTCATCTTCCGGGTCCAGGCGCTCGCTGCGCTCCGGGTCCTTGGCCGCTTTCAGCTGGTCGTAGGAGTCCGGCTCGTCCACATACTCACCGGTGTCCAGCTCGACGAACTTGCGGTCGATGGTCTTGAACGCTTTTTCCACGTCCATGCCGGGCTGATACAGACCGGCGGCCTGCAGGATGTTGACGCGGCGGTCCAGGGTCTGGTTCTTCTGCTGCACGGGGCGCAGGCTCACCGCGGCGGTGGCCACCACCACCGCGCACACCAGGCAGACCAGGAACGCGACGGTAAGGGTTCTTGCTACGCTATCTTTGTTTCCAGCCATTACACCGCTCCGCCGGTGCGACGCAGGCGACGACGGATGTTCGCCTGGGTCACGAAGTAGTCAATCAGGGGGGCGCACAGGTTGCCGAACAGGATCGCCAGCATGATGCCTTCCGGGAACGCCGGGTTGACCACCCGGATCAGGACCGTCATCACGCCGATCAGCGCGCCGAAGATCAGCTTGCCGGTGTTGGTCATGGACGCGGACACCGGGTCGGTGGCCATGAACACCAGGCCAAAGGCCAGGCCGCCCACGGTCAGGTGCCAGTACCAGGGCATGGCGAACATCGGGTTGGTGTCGCTGCCGATGCCATTGAACAGGCCGCTCATGGCCACCATGCCGATCAGCACGCCGAGCATGATCCGCCAGGAGGCGATCTTGGTGAACAGCAGGAAGGCCGCGCCCAGGGCGATGGCGATCACCGAGGTTTCACCGATACAGCCCTGGATACCGCCCAGGAAGGTGTCCATCCAGGCCAGGCTCTGGGTGGCGCCGTTGGCGCCGGCGGCCAGGGCGTTGTCGGCCAGGCCGGCGGAGAAGTTCAGGTCACCGGCGGCGGCCAGGCCCAGGGGCGTGGCGCCGGAGAAGTTGTCCACCGCGGTCCATACCGAGTCGCCGGACATCTGCGCCGGGTAAGCGAAGTACAGGAACGCCCGGCCGACCAGCGCCGGGTTGAGGAAGTTCTTGCCGGTGCCGCCGAACACTTCCTTGCCGATCACGATGCCGAAGGACACGCCCAGCACCACCTGCCAGAGCGGAATCGCCGGCGGCAGGATCAGGGTGAACAGGATACCGGTGACGAAGAAGCCCTCGTTGACCTCGTGGCCGCGCTTCCAGGCGAACAGCGCCTCCCAGAAGAAGCCGGTCAGGTAGACGGCGATCAGGATCGGCACGTAGTAGACCAGGCCGTGCAGCAGGTTGGCCCAGAAACTCTGGTAATCGAAGCCGGTCAGCGCCATCACCAGGTCCGCGCGCCAGCCGGGGATGGCGTCGTAGCCGAACTCGGTGATTTGCAGGTTGGCCTGGTAGCCGGTGTTGTAGAGACCGAACAGGATCGCCGGGAAGGTGGCGAACCAGACCGTCATCATGATCCGCTTCAGGTCGATGCCGTCACGCACGTGGGCCGCGGACCGGGTCACCGAGTCCGGGCTGTACAGCATGGTGTCGAACATTTCGAAGAAGACGTAGTACTTCTCGAGCTTGCCGCCCTCATGGAAATGCGGGGCGATTTTATCGTCGATGTAATTTCTCAGACCCATCTCAGCTCTCCACCTCGATCGTGGTCAGGTTGTCGCGCAGGATCGGCCCGTACTCGTACTTGCCCGGACACACGAAGGTGCACAGGGCCAGGTCTTCCTCGACCAGTTCCAGGGCGCCCAGCGCCATGGCGGAGTCGGTATCGCCGACGATCAGCGAGCGCAGCAGTTGGGTGGGAAGGATGTCCAGGGGCATCACTTCCTCGTAGGCGCCGATCGGCACCATGGCCCGCTCACTGCCGTTGGTGGTGGTGGTGAAGTTGAACCGTTTGCCCGGCATCAGCTTGGACAGGTAGATGTTCATCACCGAGAAGCGGTTGCTGCCGGGGGAAATGTAGCCCAGCAGTTCACGCTCGTGGCCTTCACGCAGCACGGTCACCTGATTGGCGGTGCGGCCCAGGAACAGCATCGGGCCGCGGGCGTGGTGGCCGTTGAACACGGAGCCGCTGATCACCCGATTGTCGCCGTCCTTGAGTTCACCACGGGTGAAGTCTTCCAGGCTGGCGCCCACGCGGGTGCGCAGCAGACGCGGCGTCTTCACCTGCGGGCCGGTCAGGGCGACCACGCGGTCGGTGCTGATCTTGCCGTCGGTGAACAGTTTGCCGATGGCGATCACGTCCTGGTAGCCCAGGGTCCAGACCGTCTTGTTCAGGCTCACCGGATCAAGGTGATGAATGTGGGTGCCCGCGTTGCCCGCCGGGTGCTTGCCGGCGAAGGCTTCCTCGCGGATCTGACCCTGGGCGAAGGACGGCAGGTCGCTCTTGCCGGCCTTGCACACCCATACCGGGCCGTCGGTGAGACGGGTCAGCACGGTGAGGCCGTGGCGGAAGCTGTCTTCGTTGTCCTTGATCACCACCGCCGGGTCCTGGGCCAGGGGGTTGGTGTCGATGGCGGTCACGAAGATGGAGTTGGGGGCGCTGCCCGGCGCCGGCACCTTGCCGAACGGGCGGGTGCGCAGCAGGGTCCACTCACCGGACTCCACCAGCTGCGCCTGCACCGCTTCGCGGTCCAGACCGCCCAGGGCGTCGGGCTGGTGGGCGGTGAAGGTGACTTCCTCTTCCTGCTCGGCGATCTCGATCACCACGGACTGAAGAACCCGCTTGTGCCCGCGATTGACGGCCAGGACCTTGCCGCCGGCGGGCGCGGTGTAACGAACACCGTCGGTCTTCTTGTCGGTGAAGAGCAGCTGCCCTTTCTTCACCGTGTCGCCTTCGCGGACCTCCATGGTCGGTTTCATCCCCACGTAGTCGCCGCCAAGCACGGCCACAGAACGGACCTGATGACCTTCCTCGATCGCCTGGCGCGGTGCGCCGGCGATAGGCAGGTCAAGCCCCTTCTTGATTTTGATCATAGTGTCTCGCCCACGTTGCGTGTTGCTGAAGTCGAGCGGCGCTTTCCCCGGGGACCGCGATCGGCGGCGGAGGCGGGAAGGCGCGCGAAAACCGGTAGAAAGCGTCAGGAACACCCGTTCGGGAAGTACCGGGCACCCCGTTCCGGAGAAGCCGGCCGGTGCCGGCGCGCGACATTATAATGACCGTCCGGTCCGGATGCCAGGATTGACCTTGTGGGTATTCCGCAAAAAATCGCCCCTGGCAGGAGCCGGACCGGCGGGCGCCATCCACGGCGCCCGCAAGAAAAAGCCCGCTACGGCGGGCTTTTTCTTGTTCTGACCGGTCAGTCTTTCGGGTAGATCGGGTATTCCACTCCGGACAACAGCTGCAGGAGGCGCACCACCTGGCAGCTGTAGCCGAATTCGTTGTCGTACCACACGTACAGCACGCAGTGGCGGCCATTGTTGACAATGGTGGCCTCGGCGTCGATCACGGCGGCGTGACGGGAACCCACGAAATCCGTGGACACCGCGTCCGGGCTGCTGATGAAGTCGATCTGACGCTGCAGCGGTGAATGCAGACTCACCCAGCGCAGATATTCATTCAACTCCGCAAGGGTGGTTTCCTTGACCAGGGTCAGGTTCAGGATCGCCATGGACACGTCCGGGGTCGGGACCCGGATCGAGTTGCCGGTGAGCTTGCCGGCCAGATCCGGCAGCGCCTTGGCGGCGGCGGTGGCGGCCCCGGTCTCGGTGAGCACCATGTTGAGCGGCGCGGCACGGCCACGGCGCGGCCCTTTGTGGAAGTTATCCAGCAGGTTCTGGTCGTTGGTGTAGGAGTGCACCGTTTCCACGTGGCCCACTTCGATGCCGAACTTGTCGTTCAGCGCCTTCAGCGGCGGCACGATGGCGTTGGTGGTGCAGCTGGCCAGCGACAGAATGTTGTCGGAGTCTTCCACCATGTGGTGGTTGACGCCGGGCACGATGTTCTTCAGGTCGCCCTTGCCGGGGGCGGTGAGGATCACGCGGGCCACGCCCGGGCACTCCAGGTGCTGGGACAGACCTTCGCGGTCCCGCCATTTGCCGGTGTTGTCCACCAGGATGGCGTTGTTGATGCCGTATTGGGTGTAGTCCACCTTGGACGGATCGTTGGCGTAGATCACCTTGATGAAGTTGCCGTTGGCGATGATGGCGTTTTCTTCTTCATCCACGGCGATGGTGCCGGCGAACGGGCCGTGCACGGAGTCGCGGCGCAGCAGGCTGGCGCGCTTCTGCAGGTCTTCCTTGCCGGATTCGCGGACCACGATGGCCTTCAGGCGCAGGCCGTCGCCGGAACCGGTTTTCTCGATCAGCAGGCGGGCCAGCAGGCGGCCGATGCGGCCGAAACCGTACAGCACCACGTCTTTCTGGCCGGGCAGATCGACTTTCTGATCCACCGCCTCGGCCAGTTCTTGGCGCACGAAGTCTTCAAGGGACAGGCCCTTGTCGTCCTTCTTGTAGGCCACCGCCAGCTTACCGATGTCGATGCGGCTGGGGCCGATGTCCAGCTTGGCCACTTCCTGCAGGATCGGGAAGGATTCGACCACGGACAGGCCGCTGTCGGAGAGGCTGCCTTCGATTTGCTTGACGAAACGGTGATCCTTGAGGATCTGGATCACGGATTTGTTGACCAGGGAGCGGCTGTAGACCGTGGTGGTCACGTTCTTCTCCCGGTAGAGCCGGCCGATCATGGGGATCATGGCCTCGGCGATCTCTTCGCGGTTTTTCCAGCGTCCGAAGTGGTCTTCCAGTTTGTTCACGGGGCGCCTCTCAGTCAGAGTCTGCAGGTCGGGGTCCGGGCCGCCAGGGGACGGGCCTGGGGGCGCGCATGATAGCGCCAATCGCCCCCGGCATCCAGCCGCGCCGGCGGCCGGTCGGCCGCGGCGAGCTACAAGCCGCAAGCTTCAAGCCGCAAGCAGGCCCCCGCTCGCGGGTACCGCCGGGCGGATCACCAGAGACGGTCCGCGTTGCGGCTTGAAGCTTGTAGCTTGCAGCGGGGCGCGAAAGCGCCCTAAATCGGCTCCTCGCCGGGGCGCAGGCGCATCAGGCCCTCCTGGGCCACGGACGCCACCAGCACCCCGTCGCGGCGGTAGATGTGGCCGAAGGTGAGGCCCCGGGCGCCGGCGGCGCCGGGGCTTTCGCAGTGGTAGAGCAGCCAGTCATCGATACGAAAATCGTCGTAGAACCACATGGCGTGGTCCAGGCTGGCGCATTGCATGTTGCCCTGCCAGAAGGTCATGCCGTGGGGCTGCATGGCGGTGCCCATGAAGCCGAAGTCCGAGCAATAGGCCAGCAGCGCCCGCTGGGTCATGCGGTCCGCCTCCACCGTATCGTCCACCTTGAACCAGAACTGTTTGAGCGGCTCGCGGGTTTCCGGCTCGAACACGTTGCGCGGCGTCACCGGACGGAAGGTCAGGGGCCGCTCGCGCAGGAAGTCGTCGCGGAACTGCTTGGGAATGCGGTCGGCCATGCGCAGGCGGGCGGCCTCGTCGCTCTCCAGCTCCTCCGGGGCCGGCACGTCCGGCATCGCGGTCTGGTGCCGGGCGCCCTCCTCCTCCACCTGGAACGAGGTGGACAGGCTGAAGATCGGGCGGCCGTGCTGGATGGCGTTCACCCGCCGGGTGGTGAAGCTGCGGCCATCGCGGATACGGTCCACGTCGTAGATCACCGGCCGGCGGATGTCGCCGGGGCGCAGGAAATAGGCGTGCAGGGAATGCACCGGCCGGTCCTCCGGCACCGTCATGGAGGCCGCCAGCAGCGCCTGGCCCGCCACCAGGCCGCCAAAAATGCTGCGCTGGCCGTTCGCTTCGCTCTGGCCCCGGAAAAGATTGTTCTCCAGGGGCTCCAGATTAAAGCGCTGCATCAATTCCCGAACCGATTCTTTCATTATTGGCCTCTGCGTATACCGAGCGGCGGGATGCTACCACAATCGCGGCTGAAGCCGCTCCTACATAGAGGGCGGCCACCGCCGTAGGAGCGACTTCAGTCGCTCCTACGGGAGATGGGGGGCGCGCGGCCCTCATGAAGCCGTCACGGGACTGCGCTACAATGCGCGCCCTCGATGGAGGCACGATGACCCTGTTACCCGATACCCCCCTGTTTCCCGCCGGCAACGAGCACTTCAAGGACTGGCGCGGTCTGTCCGACGGCAGCCTGGCGGCGGTGCTCACCCAGGTGGCGCGCTCCCTGGACGGCCCGCTGCTGGTGGCCGCCCCGGGCAGCGGCCGCGCCCAGCAGCTGGCCGACGCCCTGGGCTTCTATCTTGCCGGTGCCGCCGGCGGCGAGCCGGACCTGCCGGTGATGCTGTTCCCGGACTGGGAAACCCTGCCCTACGACCTGTTCAGCCCCCACCAGGACATCGTCAGCGATCGTATCCGCGTGCTCAACTGGCTGGGCAGCGCCCGCAACGGCGTGCTGGTGGTGCCGATCAATACCCTGATGCAGCGGCTGGCGCCGCCGTCGCACATCGCCGGCAACAGTTTCATGCTGCGCGTGGGCGAGGCCTTCGATATGGAGACCACCCGCGCCCGGCTGGTGGATTGCGGCTACCGGCAGCGCGACAACGTCTATGAGCATGGCGAGTTCGCGGTGCGCGGGGCGATCATGGACGTGTTCCCCATGGGCACCTCGCAGCCGTTCCGGGTGGAGCTGTTCGACGACGACATCGAGTCGCTGCGCCTGTTCGACCCGGAGACCCAGCGCTCCACCGGTCAGGTCACCGAGATCAATCTGTTGCCGGCCGCCGAGTACCCGCTCAGCGCCGAGGGCATCCGCCACTTCCGCACCGCCTTCCGCGACACCTTCGACGTGGACCCGCGCCATGTGCCGCTCTACCAGGATGTGTCCGACGGCATCGCCACGCCGGGGCTGGAATACTATCTGCCGCTGTTCTTCGACAGCCAGGCCACCCTGTTCGATTACCTGCCCGCCAACGCCCGGGCCCTGGAAATGGCCGGCTGCGAGGAAGCGGCCAGCCACTTCTGGGACGAGGTGAACGCCCGCTACGAGCAGCGCCGCCACGATATTTACCGGCCGGTGCTGCCGCCGGCGCGGCTGTTCCTGCGCCCGGATGAACTGGACGGCGCCTGGAAGCGGTTTCCCCGGGCCCGCCAGCGCGACGGCGAGCGGGCGGTGTCGTTCCGGGTGGAGGCGGCGCCCAATATCGCCGCCGACCCGCGCGCCGGCAACCCGCTGGTGCCGCTGCATGCCTTCGCCGATGCGCGCCCGGACCTGCGCATCCTGGTGGTGGCGGAAACCGCCGGCCGCCGGGAGGCGCTGCTGGAGCTGATGCAGAAAATCGGTATCCAGCCGGCCCTCAAGGACGGCTGGGCCGACTTCCTGGCCGACCCCCAGCGCTGGAACCTGACCCGGGGCGAGCTGGACGCCGGCTTCCACGCCCCGGACCACCAACTGCTGGTGGTCAGCGAAAGCGAACTGTACGGCGAGCGGGTGATGCAGCGCCGGCGGCGGCGCACCAGCGAGGACAGCGGCAACGAACTGGGCATCCGCTCCCTGGGCGAACTGAGCATCGGCGCCCCGGTGGTGCACCTGGACCATGGCGTGGGCCGTTACCAGGGCCTGGTGCATATGGCGGTACACGGCCAGCAGCATGAATTCCTGCTGCTGGAATACGCCGGCGGCGACAAACTCTATGTGCCGGTGTCCTCGCTGCACCTGATCAGCCGCTACGGCGGCGGCGACAGCCCGCCGCTCAACCGTCTGGGCACCGAGCAATGGACCAAGGCGCGCCAGAAAGCGGCGGAGAAGATCAACGACGTGGCCGCCGAACTGCTCAACACCTACGCCCGCCGGGAGGCCCGCCAGGGGCGCGCCTTCGGCGTGGAGTCGGAGGACTACGAACGCTTCGCCAGCGGCTTCCCGTTCGAGGAAACCCCGGACCAGGAAGCGGCCATCCGCGCGGTGATCAGCGACATGCAGCTGGCCAAGCCCATGGACCGGCTGGTGTGCGGCGACGTGGGCTTCGGCAAGACCGAGGTGGCCATGCGCGCCGCCTTCGTGGCGGTGCAGACCGGCGCCCAGGTGGCGGTGCTGGTGCCCACCACCCTGCTCGCCCAGCAGCACTACGAATCCTTCGTCGACCGCTTCGCGGACTGGCCGGTGAACATCGAGGTGCTGTCCCGGTTCCGCAGCGCCAAGGACAAGAGCGAGGTGCTGGCGCGGCTCAAGGCCGGCAAGGTGGACATCATCGTCGGCACCCACCAGCTGCTGCAGGAGTCGGTGTCGTTCTCCGACCTGGGCCTGATCATCGTCGACGAGGAACACCGCTTCGGCGTGCGCCACAAGGAACGGCTCAAGGAGTTGCGCGCGGAGTGCGACATCCTGACACTCACCGCCACCCCGATTCCGCGCACCCTGAACATGGCCATGAGCGGCATGCGCGACATTTCCATTATCGCCACGCCGCCGCAAAAACGGCTGTCGGTGAAAACCTTCGTGCAGCAAAAAGACAGCACCGCGGTGAAGGAGGCGATCCTCCGCGAGCTGCTGCGCGGCGGCCAGGTCTATTACCTGCACAACGACATCGACACCATGGCGCGCACCGCCGAGGAGCTGCGCAAGATGGTGCCGGACGCCCGGGTCGGCATCGCCCACGGGCAGATGCGCGAGCGGGAACTGGAAGCGGTGATGAGCGACTTCTACCACCGCCGCTTCAACGTGCTGGTGTGCACCACCATTATCGAGACCGGCATCGACGTGCCCAGCGCCAACACCATCGTGATCGAACGGGCGGACAAGCTGGGCCTGGCCCAGCTGCATCAGCTGCGCGGCCGGGTGGGCCGCAGCCACCACCAGGCCTACGCCTATCTGATCACCCCCAGCCCCCGGGCCATGACCAAGGACGCCCTCAAGCGCCTGGAGGCCATCGAGCAAGCCACCGACCTGGGCGCCGGCTTCGTGCTGGCCAGCCAGGACCTGGAGATCCGTGGCGCCGGCGAGCTGCTCGGCGAGGAGCAGCACGGCAACATGGAGGCCATCGGCTTCTCGCTGTACATGGAAATGCTGGAGCAGGCGGTGGAAGCGCTGAAGCGCGGCGAACAGCCGGACACCGCCAAGCCCCTGTCCGGCGGCCCGGAAGTGAACCTGCGCATTCCGGCGCTGATTCCCGAGGATTATCTGCCGGACGTGTTCACCCGGCTGTCGCTGTACAAGCGCATCGCCGGCAGCAAGACCGTGGAGCAGCTGGAAGAGCTGCAGGTGGAGATGATCGACCGCTTCGGGCTGCTGCCCGACCCGCTTAAGAATCTGTTCCACGTCACCGCCCTGCGCCAGCGCGCCGAACGGCTCGGCATCACCCGGGTGGACGCGGGGCCGCGCGGCGGCAAGCTGGAATTCGCCGAACGCACCCCGGTGGACCCGCTCACCATCGTCAAGCTGGTACAGTCCGGGCCCAACCTCTACAAGCTGGAAGGCGCCAGCACCCTGCGCTTCAGCCTGGAATCCGAAACCGCCGGCGAACGGATTGGCGTGGTGGAGCAGGTGTTGGAGCGGTTGTCGGGGGGTGGGGGCCGTCGCGACTGAGGCGGTACGCCGCCCGCCAGCTGATCGCGACTGAAGTCGCTCCTACAACGGCCATCCTGTTCTTGTACCATTCGGTTCTTGTAGGAGCGACTTCAGTCGCGATCCCACCCCGGCGGCCTGTTGTAGGAGCGGCTTTAGCCGCGATCCCCCCCCGAAAGCCACACCAGTAGGAGCGACTTCAGTCGCGATCAGGCGTGGACGCTAATGATGATGCCCGGCCTCGGCCACCCGCTCGCCGGGCACCCACAACACCTCGCCGGTGACCGCCACCGGCTTGTCCCCCACCGTCACCGGCAGGCGCCAGGTACTGACCCGGGCGCGCTGGCCGGCGTCCAGCACCGCCGCCGACGGCCAGCGCTCACCATAGGCGGCGCGGGGCTCGGTCCAGGTGTAGCGGGGCCCGCCGGCCACCTTCACCCAACGGGGCGCGTCCGCCTCCGGCGCCGCGTTCAGAAAGCTGCCACAGGGGCCCACCCACAGCCAGGGCCGGCCCCGGGCGTCCGCCACCAGCACCGGGTTCTTCCCTTGATTGTGCAGATGCAGGGCCGGCACCGTGCCCGGCGCCAGGGTCACCGTGACCCCCTCCGCCAGGGCCGGATCGGACGTTAACCGGGACAGAAACCGGCCCGGCGGCAGCGGCTCGTAGCGGAAGGCGCCGGCCAGGGCGCTGGCCTGCCCCGCCCGCCGCACCGGCACTTGCCAGTCCGCCAGCCGGGCCGGCCGCCCGGCGTGCTCCAGGTCGTGGGGCACCGCCACCTCGTCGGTGCGCAGGCGCGGGTCGAACCAGCCCCAATGGGGCCGCTCGCTGACCCGGGCCCAGCGGGGCGCGGCGTCCTGGGCCACGCCGTCCGGCAGCGGCACGCCCCGGGCGGCGGTCTGGCCACGGTACCAGGCCGGGCTGGCCAGGTCCGCCAGCACCCCGCCCCGGTCGATGCGCAGAAAGGCGCGCCCTTCCCCATCCAGAATTTCCAGGGTGCGGTCACTGTCATTGGCCACCACCAGCTGCGGCGCCACCGTGGTCTGCACCTGGGCCTCGACCCCGTCCAGGGCCGCCGGCAGCGGGTCCAGCCGGGCCTTCACCGCCTTGGCTTCCGGGCCGTGGGCGCCGGCGGCGCCGATCAGCATCAGGCCGGCCAGGGCCACCAGGCCGGCGCAACGGTTACGGATCGTCATGGTCATGGCCTCCTCACTGCCGCGCCAGCAGGGCCGGCGCCGCGTCCGGCAGCAGCACCTGCACCGAGGCGGCGGTGGACGGCACCACCATGGCGGAGCCGTCACTGGCCACCCGGTTGACGAACAGCAGGTAATGGCCGGCCGGCGCCACCGCCCCGTTGTCCGGGATGGTGACGCTGACCTGGCCGTCGCCCACGGTGTGCGGCAGCACCACGGTACGCTGATCGCCGTCCACCAGGTGGGTCAGGCTGGTGCGGCGCACCAGCAGCACCTCGCGGATGGCGGCGGCGTCGTCCACCTGAATATCGATGGCCTCGCCGTGGGACACCCGCGCCGGCGCCGACAGAATTTCCGGCCGGTCCTTGAACATATAGGGCGGGCTGTAGATCTCGAAGGACGGGTCGCGGCCATCGTTGGGCGAGAAGCCCAGCTCTTCCAGATTGAGGCTGAACAGGTAGGCGGTGTTGATCGGCGCGTGGCCGCCCACCAGCACCCGGCCGTCCGGCAGCAGCAGCGCCGTGTTGTGGTAGGTGCGCGGGTTCAGGGAGCTGGCCATGGGCGTCCAGGTTTTGGTGTTGGGGTCGAAGCGCTCGGTGACCTGCACCGGGTTGGCGGAGCCCGGCAGCACCACTTCGTCCCGGTTGGCGCCGTTGAAGGCCATCACCGAGCCGTCCGGCAGCAGCACGGCGGTGGAGTACCAGCGCGGGCCGTTCAGGTTGCCGACGATTTCCGAGGAATAACGCATGCCGCTTTCGGTGTCCGGCACGTTCACCTCCACGGTGTCGATGCGCGCGTTGGGCACCGCCAGGTAGCTGCCCGGGCTGGTGGCCGCCACCGCGCCCACCACGCCACCGGCGGTGAGGAAGTGGGCGGTGTCGTATTCGCCGGCGCCGTTCTGGCGCAGCGGCATCATGATCGAGAAGGTGGAACCCCGGAACCCGGCGCCCAGCAGGCGGTTGGCCACCTGCGGGTCGGCCACGTCGCCGAGCAGGTTCTGGACCTGCTCCAGGCTGCCCAAGGGGTCGCCCAGCAGGCCGGTGAGCAGGCCCTCTCCGCTGCCGATCAGATCCTCCAGCAGATCCGGGCTGGTCAGGGTCAGGGCGTTGGTGATGCGCTCCAGGCCCAGTTCGTCCAGCTGCACGTTGAGGCCGGCGTAGCCCAGGTCGGTCCACAGTTCCTGTTGCGGGTCATAGGCGGACACGAAGTTCCATTGCGCCTGGTTGTAGGACTGGCCGAACGGATTGAAGGCCTGGCCGGCGGCGTTGTAGAACACCTGGCCGTTGGGCAGCAGATGCAGGCGCGGGTACAGCGGCAGGGCTTTGCCGGCGGTGCTGTCCAGGCCCGGCAGCGGGCGCTCGCCGTTCTCGCTCCAGGTGCCGGCTTGCAGATCGTAGGTTTCGCTGGCGCGCACGTTGTCGGCGGACTGCAGCAGCTCACGCAGGCCACTGCTCTCGCCGCCGATCAGGGCGCCGGTGTAGACCGGCTTGAGCAGCTTGGTGACGCCGCTGGCCACGAAGATGTCGCCACCGGGCAGGGTCACCAGGCTCGGGTACCAGCGGCCGTGGATCATGTGGCCGGTCTGGGTCCAGCTGTTGTCCGCCGGGTCGAAGATGCGCGCGTCCTTGAGGCCTTCCAGTTCCACCACGCCGATGTCGTCGGGCACGCTGATCTCGCCGAAGTTGCTGGGCAGCGGAATCTCGTTGTCGATGGACCCGAGCACGTCGCGGGCCTGGGGGAACACCGAGCCCAGGGACGGTTCGGTGTAGTAGTCGGTGCCGCCCACCGCCATGATGCGGCCGTCGGCCAGCTGGATCACATCGGCGCAGAACAGGGCGCCGTCGTTACCGGGGGTGCTTTCCGCGTCGGACAATTGCTTGCCGGGCAGCAGGGTGTCGCTGTCGTTGCCGTCCACGTTGGCGCCGCCGCGCACCGGCGACGGCCGCTCCCAGCTGATGCGGTCCTCGGGACCCGCCGGGCCCAGATTGAGCACCCGGGTCTGGTCGTTCACCGACACAAACCCGAACTCGGCGACGATGGAGAACTCCACGTTCTCGGTGCCTTCCAAGGCGTTGAAATAGACCAGCCGGTTGTCCGGCAGCAAGGCGATGGAGCCCGCCGCCGGCTTGCAGCGCAGATCGCCTTCGCTGTCTTCCAGGCATTTGTCGTCGGTGGTCACCACCCGCAGGTTGTCGCCGGTGCTGGCGTCACTGTAGCGGATGGTGGGTTCGGCGAAGGGGCCGGCGAACCGGCCCAGCTGGCAGGCGTCGCCCTGGCATTGGTACTGGCGCCCTTCGAAGGACGCGCCCTCCGGCGCCGGGGCCGGGTCCAGCGGGTCCTCGGCCCGGGGCGTGCCCTCGTCCACCGGGGCGCCGCCGCCCCCGGACACCGCCGTGTCACCGCCACCGCCGCCTCCACCGCCGCCGCAGGCGGCCAGCGCGCCGGCCAGCAGGGTTAAACCGATAAGCCGCTCCAGATACCTCATGATGCTCTCTCCGGCTGTTCATTGTTATGTCATTGGTGGTCACGGACGGGCCGCGACGGATCGAGTCTGCGCCGGGAGCGCACCGGTCGTCGTGAGCATTCGGGCACGGAATTACCACACTCCGACGCATCCATACCGATGGGAGAAAGGGGGTTACGGAATTACCGAGAAAGTTTCACGCCGCACCGACAAGGCAAACAAAACAGCGGGGGTTTGTGGAGGGGAATCAGGGGGTTAGAGGAACGATGGTGCCATACCGGCGGCGGTGGGGCTGCCGGCGGCCTTATCGCGACTGAAGTGGTACGCCGCCCGGTCGCTCCTACGGCGATCTTGCGGATCTGGTGCTGGCACGTATCGCGACTGAAGTCGCTCCTACGGTGATCTTACGAAACTGGTGCGAACCTGCATCGCGACTGAAGTCGCTCCTACAGCCACCGCCTAGCCATTGTAGGAGCGACTTCAGTCGCGATAAGGCGGTCGCGACGCACCGCTTCAGTCGCGATCGCCGCCGAGCAGGCGGCGCCACCAGGGGCGGCCGTCGTCCTGCGTCGGCGTCGATGGCGAGCGTCGTTCGTAGAACGGCGTGGTCTCGTCGCGCAGATAGCTGGCCAGTTGATGGTCCTCGCCGTCGCCGGAAATCACGATCAGGTCCACGGCGCGCCCCTCCGGCGCGGTGTCGGCGATCACCGAGCCCACCGCCCGGCGGGCATCGTCCAGGTCGGTGCCGCCCAACCCCACCAGCAGACTTTGCCGGGGCGAGTCGCCGGCCTCCGACATCAGGCACAGCCAGGCGGCTTGCACCTCCGGATAGTCGGGCAGCAAACGCTGCAGCGCCTCCACCATCACGGTGGGGTATTCCGACGGCTGGCCGAGCAGGACGCCGGTGCCGGCCTCGGTGTGGTGAATGTCCGGGGGACTGTTGGTGCCGTGCTCCAGCAGCGACTGGATTTCCTCGGGATAGAACTCCTTGCCGTGATCGGAGCGCGGGTTGAGCACCAGGCCGACGCCGGCGGTGATCTCGAACAGGCTGCGCGCCGGCAATGCCAGGTAGTTTTGGTCTCCATCGATGGCCCGTTGCAGGGCCTCCAGATCGGTGAAGAAAGGAATCACCGGTTCGCCATCGCCGTTTTGCCACTGGGCGATGGACACCTGTCCGGTGCCGGCCGGGGCCTGGCCCCCATCGTCGGGCTCGGTATGGCCGATCACGAACACCTCGGCGGCCAGCAGCTGGCGGTAGAATTCCGGGCGTGCCGCCGGATCACCGGCGGCGCGTTTGAGGGCATCGAGAAGAGGGCTGTCCGGCATGGTTGCATCCTGCAAAATGAGTGGTTCGGCCATTTTAACCAGCGCCGGAGCCAGTGCGCGGTAATAGTGCGCAAATTTGCGGTGTTATCGCGGCTAAAGCCGCTCCTACGGTGCCCTGTAGGAGCGGCTTCAGCCGCGATCAAAGCGCCAAACCGGCGGCATGGCCGCTGGCCCAGGCCCACTGGAAATTGAACCCGCCCAGCTCGCCGGTCACGTCCAGCACTTCGCCGATAAAATGCAGGCCGGGCACCGCCTTGGCTTCGAAGGTCTTGGAGGACACCGCGTCGGTGTCGATGCCGCCCAGGGTCACCTCGGCGGTGCGGTAGCCTTCGGTGCCGGAGGGCTTGAAGCGCCAGCCCTTGAGCACCGCGGCGATCTCCGCCAGGCGCTCGTTGCCGTGGTGTTGCAGCGGGCCGTGCCAGCCGAAGTGCTCGCTGAGGGCGGCGGCCAGGCGCTGGGACACGAAGCCGCGCAGCCATTTTTCCACGGCGGTGGCGGGCTGCTCCGCGCGGGCCGCGCGCAGCGCCGCCGCCGGGTCCGCCAGCGCCGGCAGCCAGTCCACGGTGACCGGGTCGCCGGGGGCCCAGAAGCTGGACACCTGCAACATGGCCGGCCCGGACAGGCCCCGGTGGGTAATCAGCAGCGGTTCCTGGAAGCGGCGGCCGCCGGCCTCGGCGGCCACCTCGGCGCTGACCCCGGCCAGTTCCGCCAGCCAGCTCTTGTCCGCCGGCTGCAGGGTAAAGGGCACCAGGCCGGCGCGGGTGGGCAGCACGCCGAGGCCGAAGCGCTCCGCCAGCCGGTAACCGAAGGGCCCGGCGCCCAGGGTGGGGATGGAGAGCCCGCCGGTGGCCACCACCAGGCGGCGGGCGCGCAGCTCGCCACCGCCGGCGGTGCGCAGGCGGAAGCCGTCGGCGACCCGCTCCGCCAGGGTCGGGGCCGGGCTCTCGTTGGCGGGGCGCTCCTGCCCCTCCACCGGCACGCCGTTCAGGTGGGTCACCGCCGTGTTCAGACGCAACCGGGCGCCGGCCCACTCACATTCGGTGAGCAGCACCTGGAGGATCTCCTTGCTGGACCCGGCGCAGAACAACTGGCCGGGGGCCTTTTCCACGTGTTCCACGCCGTGGCGTTCCACCATTTCCAGGAAGTGCCAGGGGGAATAGCGGTTCAGGGCCGATTTGCAGAAGTGCGGGTTGGCGGAGGTGAAATGGGCCGGGGTGGTGTTCAGGTTGGTGAAATTGCAGCGCCCGCCGCCGGACATCAGGATCTTCTTGCCGGCCTTGTTGGCGTGGTCCAGCACCAGCACGGAGTGGCCCTGGTAGCCGGCGGTGGCGGCGCACATCAGGCCCGCCGCCCCGGCGCCGAGCACAATCACATCGTACTGTTCGGCCATGTTCGCTTTCCGTCCTTCGGTTCGGCGCGGCGGGGCCGGGTCGCGGTGGGATTCGCGGTCCCGGATTCGCGGTCCCGGATTTGCGGTCCCGGATTTGCGGTCCCGGGT
>NZ_VCQT01000016.1 GCF_005938655.1 Alloalcanivorax gelatiniphagus | reverse complement strand
TCCGCCCGGTTTGTTCCGTCCGGTTTGTTCCGTCCGGTTTGTTCCGTCCGGTTTGTTCCGTCCGGTTTGTTCCGTCCGGTTTGTTCCGTCCGGTTTGTTCCGTCCGGTTTGGGCCGTCCGGTTTGGGCCGTCCGGTTTGGGCCGTCCGGTTCGGGCCGTCCGGTTCGGGCCGTCCGGGTTGTGCCGGTTATTGGGTCGGGCTGCTGGCGGCGAGGGTGGCGAGGACCTTGCGTACCCGGTCCATGCCGCCGTGCAGCACCGCTTCGATTTCCGCCATGGTAATCTCCCGGTCGGCCTTGCCGGCGGCCGGGTTCACCACCAGCGACAGCATGGCGTAGGGCAGGCCCAGCTCCCGGGCCAGCACCGCCTCGGGCATGCCGGTCATGCCGACGATGGTGTTGCCGTCCTGTTCCAGGCGCCGGATTTCGGCGGCGGTTTCCAGGCGCGGGCCCTGGGTGGCGGCGTAGCAGCCGCCGTCCACCCAGGGGGCGTCGCTGGCGGCCAGGGCCGCTTTCAGGCGGCCCCGCAGGGCGGCGTCGAAGGGCCAGCTGAAATCCACATGCACCAGCGGCTCGTCCGGGTCGTCGAAGAAGGTGGCCTCGCGGCCCCAGGTGTAATCGATGATCTGCTCGGGCACCACCAGGGCGCCGGTGTCGGCGGTGATGCCGCCCACCGCGTTCACCGCCACGATCTCGCTGGCGCCGGCTTCCTTGAGGGCGAGCATGTTGGCCCGGTAGTTGACCTGGTGCGGCAGCCGCACATGGGGGTCGCCGTGGCGGGCCAGAAACAGCACCGGGGCGCCGTTCAGCTCCCCTTCCACCACCGGCGCCGAGGCGTCACCGAAGCGGGTGCCGATGGCGTGGTGCTTGCGCAGGGTCAGGCCGTCGATGCGGGTCAGGCCGGTGCCGCCGATAAACGCCAGCATCTCAGCCTTCCTCGTCCAGGGCGAAAATGCCCGGCGCGTTGCGCCAGTAGCCCTTGTAGTCCATGCCCATGCCGAACAGGTAATGGTCTTCCGCCTCCAGAGCGGTGTAGTCGGCTTTCAGGCCGGGTTGCGCCTTGCGGTCGTGGACCTTGTCCACCAGCACGCAGGTGCTGACGGTGGCGGCGCCCTGGGCCTTGCAGGCCTCGATGATCGCCAGCAGGGTGTTGCCCACGTCGAGAATGTCGTCGAGGATCACCACGTCACGGCCGGCCAGGCTGGCGGTGGGGGTGACGATCCATTGCACGTCGCCGCCGCTGGTGTCGCCCAGGTAGCGGCTGGCGTGCAGGTAGTCCACTTCCAGCGGAAAATCCAGCCGGGTAAGCAGTTGCCCGGCGAACACCATGCCGCCGTTCATGATCGTCACGAACACCGGGAAGCGCTCGGAATAGTCGGCGGTCAGTTGCACCGCCACCCGGCCGATGGCCGCCTGCACGTCGTCGTGGGAATGCAGTTCGCGGGCATCACGGCGCACCCGCATCAGTTCGTCCTTCAGCTCATTCGCCGTCGTCATTGCCTGTCTCCTGATCCTGTTCGCCTTTCCAGCCCTGGCTGCGGTCGCGGCGGTTACGGGGCGCGCCCTGGGACGCGGGCCGGCGCCGCGGCGGCGGCGGGTCGCCGTCGTCGCCGTGGTCGTGCTCGGCCCGCTGGTCGTCGCCGTGGTCGTCTTCCGCGTAGTTGCGTGGGGCGGACTCGGCGTGCATGTGCAGGGTACGGGTGGGGAACGCGAATTCCGCGCCGTGCTCGTCCACGATGTGCATGATGCGCATAAGCACATCCTGCTTGATCTCGTGATAACGCACCCAGTCGGTGGTCTTGGTGAAGGTGTAGATAAAGAACTCGATGTAGGAATCCCCGTAGTGATCGAAATTGACGATCAGGGTCCGGTAATCGGTTTCCATGTCCTCGTGGTCGATCAGCATCCGCCGCACGGCGGCGACGATGTCCGGCATTACCCGCCAGTCGTCGTAGCGAATGCCGATTTTCTCATTGATGCGGCGATTGAGCATCCGCGACGGGTTCTCCAGCACCACCGTGGTGAACAGGGAGTTGGGCACGTAGATGGGACGCTGGTCGAAGGTGCGGATGCGCGTCAGCCTCCAGCCGATGTGCTCCACGGTGCCCTCGATGGCGCGGTCCGGGGAGCGCACCCACTCCCCTACTTTGAACGGCTTGTCCAGGTACACCATCATGCCGCCGAAGAAGTTGGCGAGCAGATCCTTGGCCGCGTAGGCCACCGCGATGCCACCCACGCCGCCGAAGGCGAGCACCCCGGAGATGCTGTAGCCCAGCGCCTGCAGGATGATCAGCAGCGCGGTGATCAGCACCGAGATGCGCAGCAGCTTGCCCACCGCGTTGGCGGTGGTCTTGTCCATGGGCTTTTTGACCCGGTCCGGGTTGACCAGGTTGGTTTCCACATTGCTGATCAGCCGGGTCAGGAAGAAGGCGACGATGGCGATGAACGCCACCCGCCGGACTTCCGCCACGTATTCGAAGATGGCGCTTTCCGACACCGCCTGCAGCATCTCGGCGGCCACCGACAGGCCCACCACCCACAGCAGCAGACGCACCGGTACCCGGGCCGCCTCCAGCAGGGCGTCGTCCCACAGGGTGGTGGTCTTGCGGCTGAAGTGGTCGATCAGGTCGATCACCCGCATCAGCAGGAAATTGGTGGCCACGGTGAGAAACACCACCACGAATACCTGGGTCAACCAGACCACGGTGTCCGTGTCCGGACCGGGCCATTCCAGCAACTGGCGCCAGTCGGAGAGGTTTTGCCAGTTCATTGCACGTCCTTCATCAGCAGGTCAGCCACATCACCGGCCTGGTGCCGGCGGCTCAGGGTCATCGGCGCCCGGGGCCGGCCGCGCAGGGCGGCGGCGGGCACCCGGCCCGGGAAGGCACGGCCTTCCAGCCATTGCAGCACCTGCACGGCGCCGGCCCGGTCGTTGCACACCAGCACCATGTCGCAGCCGGCCTCCAGGGCCGCCGCGGCGCGCTGGGTGTAGTCGCCGGCCCCGGCGGCGCCGGCCATGGCCAGGTCGTCGGAGAAGATCACGCCCCGGTAGCCGCACTCGCCGCGCAGCACCTGGCCCAGCCAGTGGGGCGAGAAGCCGGCGGGTTCCGGCGCCACCGCCGGGTAGCGCACATGGGCGGGCATGATGCCGTCCAGCCGGCCAGCCAGGGCGCGGAACGGCCACAGGTCGTCCTGCAACGCCGCCCAGTCGCGGGGGTCCTCGGGCAGTTCCAGATGGGAATCGGCGGCCACATGGCCGTGGCCGGGAAAGTGCTTGCCGGTGGCGGCCATGCCGGCGCGGGCCATGCCGTCCAGGAAGGCGCCGGCCACCGCCACCGCGCGGCGCGGGTCGGCGTGGAAACTGCGGTCGCCGATCACCGCCGACTGGCCGTGGTCCAGATCCAGCACCGGCGCGAAACTGATGTCGATGTCGAAGCCGCGCAGTTCGTCGGCCATCAACTCACCGAGCAGATCCGCCGCCACCAGAGCCGCTTGCGGGTCGCGGTCGTGATAGCGCCCCAGGGAGGCCATCGGCGGCAGGCGGGTGAATTCCGTCTTGAAGCGCTGCACCCGGCCGCCTTCCTGGTCCACGGCGATGAGGATGTCCGGCCGCTCGGCGCGTACCGCGCGCACCAGCTGCTGAAGCTGGTCCGGCGCCTGATAATTGCGGCTGAACAGGATCAGGCCGCCCACCGCCGGATGGCGCAGCAGTTCGCGCTCCTCCGAACTTACGGTAAGGCCTTCCAGGTCCAGCATCAGCAGAGGCTGGGTCTCGTTGTCTCGTTGCATGCAGTTGGGTCTTTATTCGACGAGGGTCACCGGCGTGGCCACCGGCACCCGGGCAAAGAGTGCGATCACATCCGTGTTGCGCATGCGGATGCAACCGTGGGACGCCGGCTCACCCATGGGCTCGCTGTCCGGCGTGCCGTGAATATAAATAAAGCGCCGGAAACTATCCACGTCCGCGCCCTGATTACGGCTCGGTTCCAGGCCGCCAAGCCACAAAATGCGACTCAGGATCCAATCCCGTCCCGGGTCGGCGGCGGCCCGCGCCGGATCGTAGCGCTCACCGAGGAAGCGGCGGCCCCGGAACACCGCCCCCGGCGGCAGCCCGTCACCGATGCGGGCGCGGACCAGATGCCGGCCCAGGGGCGTGCCGTTGCTGCCCTGCTGGCAGCTGGCGCCGGCGGCGGCGGTGGACACCTGGAATACCCGCCGGTCGGCGCCGTCCTGGAGCGTCAGAGTCTGATCGGAAAGCGAGACGATAATGTGCATGGCGCAACGATACAGCAATCGTGCGCACGGCGGGAACGGGGAAGGAATCCTGTAGGAGCGGCTTCAGCCGCGATTCAGCGCCGGATCGCGACTGAAGTCGCTCCTACAGAGGATGGAGGGGCAGCCGCTTCAGCCGCGAATGCCACCAACCACGAACGGCAGCAACTGCTGGGTGATGCGGGCGGCGGTGACGTCGGTGTTGAAGTCCTTTTTGCTGATGGTCTGCAGGGACTCCATGCCGGACAGGGTGAAGATCACCGCGCCCAGGCTGAAATGCACGCGCAGGAACAGCTCCATGGGCGGCACCTCCGGCACCGCCGTGCGCAGCAACGCCAGAAAGCGGCGGAACACGGCGCCGTAGTGCTCGCGCAGGTAGGCGCGCAGATGGTCCTGGGGCTGGCTGTAGGCCTGCCCGGACAAGCGGAAGAAGATCATCGCCCGGCGCGGTTCGTCGCCGTGGGAGCCCAGCGCCAGCCTGGAGGCCACGCCGAACAGCTTCTCCAGATCCACGGCGCCCTGCCCTTCCAGTTCCTGGAGCTTGGCGTCCAGGGCCAGGCAGAACGGCGTCAGGTAGCGTTCGAACACCGCCTGGATCAGGGCTTCCTTGGAACCGAAGTGGTAATTCACCGCCGCCAGATTGACGCCGGCCCGGCTGGTGATGGCGCGCAGGCTGGTCTCGGCGAACCCTTTCTGGGCGAACAGCACTTCCGCCGCATCAAGGATGCGCTCAACGGTATCGGACTGGGACATGGGGCCTCGCGCCGGTGAACAAACGTTTCAAACATACGTTTGGCCGATACGGGCGTCAAGCTGGGGGGGGGGTATCGCGACTGAAGTCGCTCCTACATGGAGGTACCACGCCCACGCTGTAGGAGCGACTTCAGTCGCGATCAAACGGGTGGCGAACTACCACTCCTCCATATAACCGCTGCACAGGGTGACCAACTCCTCCACCCGGGTGGCGGCCTGCTCCAGCCGTTGCCGGTCGCCGCTGGCCAGGGGCACGTAGGGGTCCTCGGCGCGGATCGCCAGGGCGTCGCGCTCCTCCGGCGCCGCCGGGCGGCGGGCCAGGCCGGCGGCGCCCACGGCGGCGCGCATTTCCTGATCCAGCCAGAACACCGGGTCGGAGCGGTTGGCGCGGGCCTGGGCCAGCAGGTTCATCTCCGGGGCCTGGACGCCGGCGGCGGCGAACGCCTGCTCCAGGGCGGCCAGGCTGATCAGGTCTTCGTAACCGGACACCTGATAGCTTCGCGCCGCCTGTCGGGCGATGCCCACCAGCACCGAATAAAGATGGAACACCACCCCGCCCCGCAACGCCAGACGCGGCCCCACCGGGCCATCCTCGTCCAGGTTCAGGGTTTTCAGCAGGCTGCGGGCGAAGAACAGCCGCTCACGCAAACCGCTGATTTCGCTTTCTCGCACCATTCGGGACATCGACACCACCTCCGGTGGTTATCAGGTACAAGCCTCAAGCGACAAGCTGCAAGCCGGCTATCGCACCGGCACCTCTTTTAGCTTGCTGCTTGCAGCCTGTCGCTTGTAGCTATTTCTTGGCGGCTTTCTTCTTCGCCGGGGCCTTTTTCTTCTTGGCGGCGGCTTTTTTCTTGGGCGCGGTTTTCTTCTCTTCCACGTCCCAGTGGCCGTCGCGGTAGAAGGCGTACCAACCGGTGGGCTTGCCGTCTTCCTCGGTCATCACGTACTGCTCCTTGGCCTTGCGGCTGTAGCGCAGTACCGCCTTGCGACCCTTGGAGTCCTGCGCCGGGGCGTCCGCCAGGTACTTGTGCTTGGGGTCCAGCTTGTCGGCGACGGTCTGGATCTCCTCGACCAGCGGGGCGCGGGTTTCCCGGTTCTTGGGAAACTGGCTGGCGGCCAGGAACAGGCCGGAGGCGCCGTCGCGCAGCAGGTAGTGGTCGTCCACTTTCTCGCATTGCAGGTGCGGCATGTCGATGGGGTCGGCCCGGGGCGGCGCCGGTTCACCGTTCTTGAGCAGCTTGCGGGTGTTGCCGCAGTCGTCGTTGGTGCACTTGAAGAACTTGCCGAAGCGGCCGGTGCGCAGCTGCATTTCGTTGCCGCACTTTTCGCACTCCAGGGTCGGACCGTCGTAGCCCTTGATGCGGAACTCGCCCTTCTCCACCACGTAGCCGTCACAGTCCGGGTTGTTCCCGCAGATGTGCAGCTTGCGCTTTTCGTCGATCAGGTAGGATTCCATGGCGGTGCCGCATTTGGGGCAACGCTTCTTGCGACGCAGCTCGTTGGTTTCCGCTTCCTCGTCGTCGTCGGCGCGCACCGCCTCTTCGCCGGGCAGCAGGTTGAGCGTGGCGGTGCAGCGTTCCTTGGGCGGCAGGCTGTAGCCCGAGCAACCGAGGAACACGCCGGTGGAACCGGTGCGGATCTGCATGGGCCGGCCGCATTTCGGGCACTCGATGTCGGTGTCCGTGGGCAGGTTGGCGCGCATGCCTCCCTTGGCCTGCTTGCCGCTGCCCTCGCCCTGGGCGGCTTCCAGCTTGGCCAGGAAATCCCGGTAGAACTCGTCGAGCACGTCACGCCAGTGGCGCTTGCCCTCGGCCACTTCGTCCAGGGTTTCTTCCATCTCGGCGGTGAAGTTGTAATCCATCAGGTGGGGGAAGTTCTCCACCAAACGGTCGGTGACGATGTCGCCCATTTTCTCGGCGTAGAAGCGGCGGTTGTCCTGCCGCACATAGCCCCGGTCCTGGATCGTGGAAATGATCGCCGCGTAGGTGGACGGGCGGCCGATGCCGCGTTTTTCCAGTTCCTTGACCAGGCTGGCCTCGGTGTAGCGCGCCGGCGGCTTGGTGAAGTGCTGGGTGGCGTCGATGTCGTCCACCGCCAGCACGTCGCCCTGCTTGAGGTCCGGCAGCACGGTGTCTTCCTGGCCCTTGCGGGAGGCCTGGGGCTGGATACGGGTCCAGCCGTCGAATTTGAGAATGCGACCGCGGGCTTTCAGCTCGTAGCCGTCCGCCTCAGCGGTGATGGTGGTGCTCAGGTACTGCGCCGGCGGCATCTGGCAGGCGATGAACTGGCGGCGGATCAGTTCGTAGAGACGCTGGGCGTCGCGCTCCATGTCCTTCAGGCCGCTGGCTTCGCGCTTCACGTCGGACGGGCGGATCGCCTCGTGGGCTTCCTGGGCGCCGTCCCGGCTGGAATAGCTGATCGGCTTTTCCGGCAGGTACTTGCCGCCCAGCTGGTCGTCGATCCAGGCACGGCACTCGTTGACCGCGTCGGCGCTCAGGTTGGTGGAGTCGGTCCGCATATAGGTGATGTGGCCGGCCTCATAGAGGCGCTGGGCCATCATCATGGTTTTCTTCACGCCGAAGCCCAGGCGGGTGCTGGCCGCCTGCTGCAGGGTGGAGGTGATGAACGGCGCCGGCGGCTTGGAACGGGTGGGCCGTTCCTCGCGCTGGGTAATGGTCAGCTGGCCGGCGGCCATCAGGGCGGCGCGGTGCTTTTCCGCGTCCGTGCCATTGTTGGGGCGGAAGTTCTCGCCGTTATGGCGGGTCACCTGCAGGCGGATCTCGTCGCTGGCTTTGGCCTGGCTGTGGGTGTCCGCGTGCAGCTCCCAGAATTCCTCCGGGGTAAAGGCGCGGATCTCGCGCTCGCGTTCCACCACCAGCTCCACCGCCACCGACTGCACGCGGCCGGCGGACAGGCCCCGGGCGATCTTTTCCCACAGCAGCGGCGAGATCATGAAGCCCACCACCCGGTCCAGGAAACGGCGCGCCTGCTGGGCTTCCACGCGGCTCATGTCCAGCTTGCCGGGTTTCTGGAACGCGGCCTGGATGGCTTTCTTGGTGATCTCGTTGAACACCACCCGGTCGAAGCGCTGGTCGTCACCACCGATCACTTCCCGCAGGTGCCAGGCAATGGCTTCCCCTTCGCGGTCCAAGTCAGTGGCCAGATAGATGCGGTCGGCATTGGCGGCCAGACGCTTGAGCTCGTCGATGACCTTTTCCTTGCCGGGCAGGATCTCGTAGTGGGCGTTCCAGTCGTGCTCCGGGTCCACCCCCATGCGATTGATCAGCTGAGCCTGGGACTTCTTCTTTTTATAGGCTTCCCGTTCTTCCTTGGGCAGGGACCGGGTGTAGGCGGCCTCCTTGGCACGCTCCTTGGGCGTGGTCTTTTTCGCGCCACCGCTCACCGGCAGGTCGCGCACATGGCCGACACTGGACTTGACCACGAAGTCGTCGCCCAGATAGCGGTTGATGGTCTTGGCCTTGGCCGGCGACTCCACGATTACAAGGGACTTACCCATTCGTTGCTCACCCGATCATGATGCGGATATCCAAAAGAAACCTCCGTAAAACCCGTGGGCCGCACGGGATCGCCGTGCCGGTCCAAGTGTCCGGAGGTACCGCCGGGCGGCCTTCAGGGCCCCGGCGGGCGCCTATTTAGACAGCGCCGGTATTGTCCGGTCAAGCGCCGACCGCCCGGTGAGCACCGCCCCGATGCCCGCCGGCGCCCCCCGCGAAGGCCGCCAAAGCCGCGCCCCGCAAGGCTTTGCCGCCCTCGCCGGTGGCCCTTTAACGGCGGGCTGGCGGCGGGCGTCCGGCAAGTTATACTCGGTAGCGACACCGAGCCACTGGAGAAAAATCGTGTCCGCACCCTATCGCAAGGTCCTGGTGGCCATCGACTGCAGCGACGAATCCGCCGAGGTACTGGCCCGCGCCGCCGGGGTCATCGCCGGCACCGAGGGCGAACTGCACCTGATCCACGTGATCGAGCCGCTGGCCCTGGCCTACGGCGCCGATGTGCCCATGGACGTGACCGACCTGCAAAGCGGCCTGGTCAAGCAGGCCCGGGAAACCGCCTGCAACTACGCCCGCCAGTACCAGATCCCCAAGGAACGGGTGCATGTGGAACTGGGCTCCATCGAGAAAACCATCCTCGACAAGGCCGACGACCTGGACGCCGACCTGATCGTGGTGGGCAGCCACACCCGCAGCGGCCTGGCCCTGCTGCTCGGCTCCACCGCCCGGGGACTGGTCCCCGGCGCCCATTGTGATGTGCTGGCGGTGAAGATGGAGAGGAAGAAGAAGGAATAGCTCGCCCCAACCGGCCGGGCATCGCGGCTGAAGCCGCTCCTACAACCACCAATTCCCGGTAGGAGCGGCTTCAGCCGCGATAAGGCCGGCCCGTTGGGAAGTTGAAAGTTCAAAGTTAAAAGTTACAACGCGAGAGAAGCCGCGAAGCCAGCAAGGCCGTGCCCGCGAGTAACGGCGGCGGCACGTTACAGCCCGCGCCCCAACGGCCGGAGGCCGCGGCGAGGCTTCTCAATGCCCGCCCTTTCAACTTTCAACTTTCAACTTGTAACTCCCCCCTCAAGTCAGCTGCGCATTCCCCGTGGACCCCGGCGGCGGATGATTCCACCGATAAAGCAAATCCGCCAGGGCGCGGGCCTGGTCGCGGAGGGAGGCCAGTTCCGCTTCGCTGTCCCGTTCGCCAGCGAACACCGGCACCTTGCGCAGGGCCGCGGCCATGGCCGGGTCCGGGCGGTGCATGCGCCGCACCTCCACCGCCCAGCGAATCTGATGCACCAGCATATGAAAGAACGCCAGGCGGGTGGCCAGGGTGTAGGGCGTGCCGCGATCGTCGTCGAAATCGTTGAAATCCAGCCGGGCCAGCACCGCTTCCCGGGCCGCGTCCGCCACCTGGATAGTGGCGCTGCGGGCCTGCCCCAGCAGCATGGACAGGGTGCCGAACATCTCCCCCGGCGACACGTAATAGAGCACTTTGGCCGGGTCTTCGTCGTCCAGCACCACCAGTTGCCCGCGCAACAGAAAGTAGAGGCTGGATTCCACCTCGCCGGCGCGGATCACGGTGTCGCCGGAGGCCGCCTCGATGATTTCCGTGCGCGCCAGAAGCCGCTCTCTCTGGGCCAGGTCGTCGCGGCCCACCTCGTTGAAAAACGGCACCCCGGCGAGCAGTGTTTCCACCCGCCCGGGGTCGGTTTTCTGCCAGTTCGCGTGTTGCATTGATCCCTTTCTCCCCCTCAATCCTCCTCATGGTACTTCCAAAAACACTGGACATATAATACTGTTCATATTATCAGTGTCCAAGACACTCCAGGAGAACGTTATGAGCAGCACGCTAACCGCACGTCAGCAGCAGGTGCTGGACTGCATCCGCGATTCGCAGATGGAAACCGGCATGGCCCCCACCCGGGCGGAAATCGCCGAGCGCATGGGCTTCCAGTCCAAGAACGCCGCCTCGGACCACCTGCGGGCGCTGGAACGCAAGGGCTACATCCGGCTGCACAGCGACCGCTCCCGGGGCATCCAGCTGCTGGAGGCGGCGCTGGAACACGAGGACGAACTGCCGGTGGTGGGCAAGGTGGCCGCCGGCACGCCCATCGAGGCCATCGAGAACGTGGAGCGCACCGTGCCGGTGCCCCAGGGCCTGTTCCGCCAGCGACCCACCTACCTGCTCAAGGTGCAGGGCGACAGTATGATCGACGCCGGCATCTTCGACGGCGACCTGATCGCGGTGCGCAAAAGCCAGACCGCGCGCTCCGGCGAGATCGTGGTGGCGCGCATTGACGACGAAGTCACGGTGAAAACGCTTAGACTGAACCGTTCCAACGCCACGCTGCTGCCGGCCAACGAGGCCTATGAGCCGATCCGGGTGCCGGCGGACGAGCTGATGATCGAGGGTATTTTCGTGGGCCTTATCCGTGACCCGAACAGACACTAGAAAAGCACTGACCGCCGTTCTGCTGGGCCTGTTGCTGCCCGGCGTGCTGCTGCTGGCCGGCTGCCGCAACGACGGGCGCGGCGACGGCACGGCCATGGTACATTCCCTGTCAGGATCACCTTCCTCAGAGAAGACTGTCAGGTCAGTGGAGAGACCGAATATGACGGACACCCGTTTGCTTGCCCCTTGTCCTTCGTCACCGAATTGCGTGTCCAGTCTGGCGGACGATGACCGCCACCGGGTGGCGCCGCTGCCCGGCGCCGGCAATCGCGCCGATAGCCTGGCGCTGCTCGACGCGGTGCTGGAAGACTGGCCCCGGGTCAGCCACCGGGCGGTGGGACCCGCCCGGGTGGAAGCCCGCTTCACCACCCGCGTGTTGCGGTTCGTGGACGACGTGACCTTTTACGTGCACGAGGACGGGGTGATCGAAGTGCGCTCCGCCTCGCGGCTGGGCTATTGGGATCTGGGCGCCAACCGGCGCCGGGTGGAAGACCTGCGCCAGGCCCTTGAAGAGCGTTTGCAGCCCAGCCCCCGCCCGGCCTCATGAGCGACCGGGACGGAACCGCCGCCGGCTGGGCGGACATCGGCGTGAATCTGGGCGACCGGCAGTTCCGCGACGACGGCGAAGCGGTGCTGGACCGGGCCCGGGACGCCGGCGTGGTACTGATGCTGCTGACCGGCACCAGTGTGGCGGAATCCCGGCAGGCGCTGACCCTGTGCCGCGATTTCCCGGATCGGGGCCTGCTCGCCACCGCCGGGGTGCATCCGCACAACGCCCGCCAGTTCGATAACGACGCCCGCGCCGAGTTGGCGGAGCTGCTGGACCAGCCGGAAGTGGCCGCCGCCGGTGAAATGGGCCTGGACTTCAACCGGGACTTTTCTCCCCGGCCGGATCAGGAAAAGGCGTTCGAGAGCCAGCTGGCCCTGGCGGCGGAAAAGGGGCTGCCGGTCTTTCTGCACCAGCGCGACGCCCACGCCCGTTTTCTTCCCATCCTGCGGGCCTGGCGCGACCGGCTCCCCGCCGCCGTGGTGCACTGCTTCACCGATGAACGGCGGGCGCTGTACGACTATCTGGATCTGGACTGCCACATCGGCATCACTGGCTGGGTGTGCGATGAACGGCGCGGCCGGGGCCTGGCGGAGCTGGTGCCGGACATTCCCGGCGACCGGCTGCTGGTGGAAACCGACGCGCCCTACCTGCTGCCCCGGGACCTGCCGGAGCCACCGCCGGTGAAACGCCGCAACGAGCCCTGTTTTCTGCCCTGGATCGGCCGCCGCCTGGCGACCCTGCGCGGCGAGGACGAGGCGGACCTGGCGGCCCGTACCCTGGCCAATACCCGCCGTTTTCTGAACCGATAAACGCCGCATCGCGGAAGTGGAGCGTTGCCCGGGCGTTCCGGCGGGTCGGCGGTGTCCGGATCGCGGCTGAAGCCGCTCCTACGGCGGGGTGGCGGTGCCGCCATCGCGGCTGAAGCGGAGCTTTGCCCGGGCGTTCCGGCGGGCGGCGGTGTCCGGATCGCGGCTGAAGCCGCTCCTACAGAGGGGCGGTGGTGCCGGCATCGCGGCTGAAGTGGAGCGTTGCTCGGGCGTTCCTGCCGGGCGGCGGCGCCCGGGTCGCGGCTGAAGCCGCTCCTACAGAGGGGTGGCGGTGCCGGCATCGCGGCTGAAGTGGGGCGTTGCCCGGGCGTTCCGGCGGGCGGCGGCGCCCGGATCGCGGCTGAAGCCGCTCCTACAGCGGGGGGGGGGGCGGTGCCGGCATCGCGGCTAAGCGGAGCGGTTGTTGTAGGAGCGACTTCAGTCGCGATTGGACGGCGGTCCGCGATCCTTCAGGCGCGGTCGGCGCGCCAGTTGAAGTCCACTTCCAGCGGCGGCGTCGGCTCGCCTTCCGGTTGGCCGGCCATTTCCGCATAAGGGGATTGGTGCAGCAGCACCGCCTTGTCGGTGGTCGTGCGGCTGAGCACGTTATTGGCGTGTTCCGGACCATTGAAGCGCACGATCCGTCCTTTCTCGTCCACCACCTGGTAGAGCACGCCGTCCATTTCCACCTGCACGATGCAGATGGAGATCACCACCGACCGCAGGATCACCTTGTCCACGTGGCGGTTGGTGAGCTTCTTGACCGTGATTTTCTCCATATTTACTCCTCAACGGGGGTGCGGCCGCACCGGCGGCCCGGCGGTCAGGGATCGGCGAGCAGCGCGCTCACGTCCAGCAAGCCGAACGGCCAGCCCAGTTCCCGGTCGCCCCGGCGCAGCACCGGGATGCGTTCGCCGTATTCGGCGATCAGCATATCGTCCTCGGCGATGTCCACCGCGTGAAGCCGGGCGTCCGGCCGCACCGTGCGCACCAGTTCCTCCGCCTGTTCGCACAGGTGGCAGCCCAGGGTGGTGTAGAGGGTCAGTTCCGGGGCGTCAGTCCTGGGCATGGCGGATCGCGAAGCAGTGGTGAATGGCACCGCCGCGCCGGAAGTCCTCCGGCAGGCTCCAGGCGGTCAGGTCCTCCACCGCGTACCAGCGGCGCAGGCTTTCCTCCAGTTCGAAGCGGCGGTAGTTGCAGGAAAAATACAGCACGCCGCCGGGCTCCAGCCGTTTCATGATGCGGCGGATCAGCTCGCCGTGCTGGTCCTGGACCACGAAGTCGTCCCGGTCCTTGTTATTGGAGAAGGTGGGCGGGTCGCAGAACACGATGTCGAACTGCTCGCGGCATTCCTCCAGCCAGCTCATGGCGTCCGCGCGCACCGTGGGATGGCGGTCGGTGGCGAAGCCGTTCAGGGCCAGGTTGCAGCCGGCCCAGTCCAGGTAGCGCCGGGAGGTGTCCACGGTCACCGCCCGGCGGGCGCCGCCCACCAGGGCCTGCACGGTGGCGGCGCCGGTGTAGGCGAACAGGTTCAGGAAGCGCTTGCCAGCGCTTTCCTCGGCGATGCGCAGGCGCATGGGCCGGTGGTCAAGGAACAGGCCGGTGTCCAGGTACTCTTCCAGGTTCACCAGCAACCGGGCCTGGCCCTCGCGGACCACCCGGAAGCGCCCCTGGGTGGCCTGCTTCTGGTACTGGTTACGGCCTTTCTGGCGCTCCCGGGTGCGCAGATGCACCTGCTCCCGGTGCACGCCCAGGGCGGCGCGGGTGGCGCTCACCGCCCACTGGCGGCGCTGGGCGGCCTTCTCCGGGTCCACCGTGGACGGCGCCTTGAACTCCTGCACCAGCACCTGGTCGCCGTAGATGTCCACCGCCACGTTGAATTCCGGCAGGTCCCGGTCATAGAGGCGGTAGGCCTGAATATCTTCCCGGTCGATCCAGCGGCGCAGGTGCTTGCCGTTCTTGCGCAGCCGGTTGAACAGCGGCATGGCCGGCTCCGGCAGTTCGAAGCCCGGGGTCTCGCCCACCTGCAGCGGGTCCAGGGGCAGCGGCGCCCGGGGCCGGCTGACGCGGATAAAGTTGGTGAGGGCGCCGTTGCGCACCTTCCATTGCGCTTCCAGGTCCATGCCGGAGCGGTCCAGGGCGGTGACCTCGGCGCCCAGCAGCACCGCCCGCCAGGCCGGGGCCTTCTCGCCGAGCAGCCGGCCCAGGCCGGCGTACAGCCAGCCGGCCTGTTCCTGCTGGTCCAGCCGTTCGCCCCAGGGCGGGTTGGTCACCACCAGCCCTTCGCGGCTGGCGAAATCCCGGGCCCGCAGAGCGCCCAGCTCCCGGCGTTCCAGGTGGATGGCACCCTCCACGCCGGCGCGCTCCGCGTTATGGCGGGCGTATTTGAGGGCGTCCGGGTCCGCGTCGAAACCTTTCAGGGCCGGCAGCGGCGACCTGTTCTCCAGGCTGGCGGCGGCCTCACGCAGGGCCTCCTCGGCCAGCGCCTGGCGGCAGCCGCGCCAATTGAGGAAACCGTAGTCCTTGCGCAGCGCCCCCGGCGCCACCCCGGCGGCCATCCAGGCCGCTTCCACCAGCACCGTGCCGCTGCCGCAGAACGGGTCCATCAGCAGTTCCGGGCGCGCCTCCAGGTGCCAGCCGCCGGCCCGCAACAGGGCCGCCGCCAGGTTCTCCCGCAGCGGCGCGCGGCCGCCGGCCAGCCGGTAACCGCGCCGGTGCAGGGGCGTGCCGGCCAGGTCCAGCCACAGCCGCGCGGTGTCGCTGTCCAGCCGCGCCCGCAGCGCGCTGGCGCCGCTCTCCCGGGGGCTCACGGTAATGTCCGGCGGCAGCGCCCGCAGCAGGCGCTTGCCACTGACCCGGCTGTCGCCGCGCACGCCCTTGGCGTGGTCCAGGCTCAGATGCACCGCCCCGCCGGGAGCCACCAAAGCGCGCCAGTCCACCGCCGCCGCCAGCTTTTCCGGGGCCTCCTCTGGCGCCACGGTCAGTTCCGCCAGGGGCAACAGCACCCGTTCCGCCAGCCGCGACCACAGGCACACCCGCAGGGCGTCCTGCTGGCGACCGGTGATGCCCACATGGGCCTGGCCCTGATCCGTTACCGTCATCCCCAGTTCCGCCAGCTCATCGGCGAGCAGCGGAGCGAGTCCAGGCAGACAGGTGATCACGAAATCCATCGATTTTGCCTTTTAAGTACTTGATGGCGCTGATTTTTCAGCCCATTTCATCAAAGTGTCCATTATGCGTCATGTGCTTAACACGCGCTTTCATTATGGCCAGTTGTTATTCGACAGGCGCCCTCGGCTCTCGGATACTCAAGGTGAGGCTTTCGAGAACGTGCCGGTCGGGGCGGCGATTTTTGTCCCGGCAAGCGCAGGTTCTTTCACTGCGATCGACGAAAAAGAGGACAGTGTCTATGAAGCGACAAAAACGCAACCGTGACGAGCGGGCCTACAGCCGGGGCTATCAAGCGGGCTTCAGAGGAAGACCCAGGGAATTCTGCCCTTTCGGCGCACTGGAGGCTCGCGGTAACTGGATGCGCGGATGGCGTGAAGGCCGCACCGACCAGATTCAGGGCATGGTCGGCGTAGCCGGCATACACACTCTCAGGGTTTGAACGCTCCATAGCGACCCTATTTCGGCAACAAAAGGAACTGACCTGACAACCCGATCAACGATCAGCGCCGGCGCCTCGCGCGTCGACCCCACAGGGCCCCTCCCGGGCCCTTTTTAATTGCGGTTGAAAGTTGAAAGTTCAAAGTTGAAAGCGCGAGCCGGGTTCATCCTGACGGTTGACGCCGTGCCCGCGAAATGGGCGCGGGCACGGCCTGCGAGTACCTCAGGCCAAGTCCGCGCTTTCAACTTTGAACTTTCAACTTTGAACTGCCCTTACCAACCCCGAACAATCTCCCGAACCAACCCGGGACCCCGATAAATCAAACCCGAATAAACCTGCACCAGGTCCGCGCCGAGGCGTTGTTTGTCGAGGGCGTCGGCGTCGCTCTGGATGCCGCCGACGCCGATGATCGGCAGGCGGCCGTCCAGGGCGCGGGCCATGGTCTCCAGGGCCCGGTCGGCGATGGGTTTGAGGGGGGCGCCGCTGAGGCCGCCCTGCTCGCCGCCGTGGGTCAGGCGTTCCACGCCGGGCCGTTCCAGGGTGGTGTTGCCCACGCAGACACCATCGATGCCGTGGCGCACGAACGCCTCCGCCATGGCGGCCAGCTCCTGTTCGCTGTTGTCCGGGGCGATCTTGATCACCAGGGGCACCCGTTTGCCGTTTTGCTGGTCCAGCCGGGTCTGCGCCTCGCGCAGGGTGCCAAGCAGGCCATCCAGGGCTTCGCCGTGCTGCAGGCTGCGCAGGCCCGGGGTGTTGGGGGACGACACATTGACCACCAGGTAACTGGCCAGGGCGTGGACCTTTTCCTGGCAGAGCAGATAATCGTCCACCGCCCGCTCCACCGGGGTGTCCTTGTTCTTGCCGATATTGATACCCAGCACGCCCTGATAGCGGCTGGCGCGCACATTGGCCACCAGGGCGTCCACGCCGTGGTTGTTGAAGCCCATGCGGTTGATGATGGCGTCGGCCTCGGGCAGGCGGAACAGGCGCGGTTTCGGGTTGCCCGGCTGGGGCCGGGGGGTCACCGTGCCCACCTCCAGGAAACCGAAGCCCAGCTCCGCCAGGCCGTCGATGCAGTCGCCGTTCTTGTCGAGCCCGGCGGCCAACCCCACCGGATTGGGAAACGACAGCCCCATCACCGCCACCGGCTTCGCCGGCGGCGCGCCGGGCAGCAACCGGCCGGCGCCCCGGCGCAACAGGTCCAGGGTCAGGTCATGGGCCTGTTCGGCGGACAGGGAAAACAGCAGCGGGCGGGCAAGGCGATACAGCACGGGGCGGCTCCAGAACGATCGGCGCGGCGATTATACGGGCACCGGCGCCCGCGATACAGGCCGGGTGATGCGAGGGGCTGGATGCAGGATGAAGGATACAGGGTGCAGGCGCGGGGATCGTTTGGGCGGGGCCGCGCGGGGGTGTGCTCCGCGCTGAAACCGGGGCGGGGGCTTCCGCGCGGGTGCCGGCCCCTGCCGTCGGTAAGGGCTTTCTCGCGGCTGTATCCTGCATCCTGAAGCCTGTATCGCGGCTAAAGCCGCTCCTACGGGGGCTTGGGGGATCGCGGCTGAAGCCGCTCCTACAGGGCTTTGGGGGGCGCGGGTGAAGCCGCTCCTACAATGAGAGCTTGGTGTAGGAGCGGCTTTAGCCGCGATGGGTTCAGGCGTCGAGGATGCGGTCCAGCACTTCGGCCAGGTTGGCGGAGGCGCCGGGGCGCAGTTCGCGCAGGGCGTCGCCGAGCTGGGCGGCGAGCCCCGGTTCCAGGCGCTTGAGGCGGGCGGCGCCGTTGGCCAGCCGGGCGGCGATCTGCGGGTTGATGCCGTCGAGCTTTTTCAGGGCCCGGGTGAACAGCCGGTAACCGCTGCCATCCGGCGCGTGGAAGGCGGAGGGGTTGGCGTTGACCAGGGTGGCGATCACCGCCCGCACCCGGTTGGGCAGGGTCCATTCGAAGGCCGGGTGGGCCAGCAGCGCCTCCGCCCGGGCCACGGTGTCCGGGCCCGGGACCGTGGCCTGGATGCCGAACCACTGATCCATGACCAAGGCCTCGTCCCGCCAGCGCTCGCCGAAGGCCTCCAGCGCCGCCTGGTGGCCGGGCAGCCGGTGGTGCACCAGGGCGCGCAGGGCGCCCAGTTCCTCGGTCATGCAGGTGGGCGCCGCCAGGGTGTCGCCCAGGTGGGCCACCAGGGGCTCCGGGTCCACCTGGCCGGCGCCGGCGGCGGCGGCCAGATAGCCCAGCGCCACCTGGCGCAGCCGGCGCCGGCCCATGGCGGCGCCGTCGCCCTGGTAGTCGCTTTCGCGCAGGCCCTCGGCCAGGCGCCACCAGGCGTCGGCCAGCGCCTCGCCGAGCGCGGCGCGCAGGCCGCTGACGGCGGCGTGCACCCGCTGCGGGTGCAGCGGCGTGTGCCGGTCGCCCACCGCGTTCTCGGCGGGCAGGGTCAGCAGCAGGGCGGCCTGGGCCGGGTCCTCGTCGGCACGGGCGATGACCTGCTCGATCACCGGCATCAGGCGCTGGATCTGCTGCGCCGGCGTTTCGCCGCCGTCGACGATGCGCGCCAGGGCGGCGAAGTACAGGCGCTGGGCGGCGTCCCAGCGGCAGAAGCCGTCACTGTCGTGGGCCAGCAGGGTGTTGAGCTGGGTTTCGTCGAAGTCATAGCGCAGCGACACCGGCGCCGAGAAGCCGCGCAGCAGCGACGGCGTGGGCCGGGCGGGCGCCGGGAAGGTCAGGGTTTCCCGGGCCTGGCGCAGAATCAACACGGTCTCGGTGCGGCCGTCCCGGTCCAGCGGCAGGGCGGCGCCCTGCCCGTCCAGCAGCGCCAGCTTCACCGGAATCATCAGCGGCTGCTTATCCGGCTGGCCGGGGGTGGCCGGGGTGTGCTGTTCGAGGGTCAGGCGGTATTCGCCGTCCGCGTAGTCGTCGGTGACGGTGAGCACCGGGGTGCCGGCCTGAGCATACCAGCGTTTGAACTGGCTCAGGTCCAGGCCGGAGACCTGCTCCATGCAAGCCACGAAATCGTCGCAGGTGACCGCCTGGCCGTCGAACCGCTCGAAGTACAGATCGGTGGCGCGGCGGAAATCCTCGGCGCCCAGCAGTTCGCTCTGCATGCGCACGATCTCGGCGCCCTTCTCGTACACCGTCAGGGTGTAGAAGTTGTCGATCTTCTGGTATTCGGCGGGCCGCACCGGGTGGGCCATGGGGCCCTGGTCCTCGGGAAACTGGTTGTTGATCAGGAAGTCCACGTTCTCCACGCGCACCACCGCCCGGGAGTTCATGTCCGAGGAAAATTCCTGGTCACGGAACACGGTGAAGCCTTCCTTGAGGCTGAGCTGGAACCAGTCCCGGCAGGTCACCCGGTTGCCGCTCCAGTTGTGGAAGTATTCGTGGGCGACCACCGATTCCACCCGCTCGAAGCCGGCGTCGGTGGTGGTGGCCGGATGGGCCAGCACGCAGGAGGTGTTGAAGATATTGAGGCCCTTGTTCTCCATGGCGCCCATATTGAAATGGCTCACCGCCACGATCTGGAAGATGTCCAGGTCGTACTCGCGGCCGAACACCTTTTCGTCCCAGGCCATGGAGCGCTTCAGGGAGTCCATGGCGTGGTCGAGCTTGTCCAGGTCGCGGTGCTCGGCGTACAGGCGCAGGGCCACTTCACGGCCGGAGGCGGTGGTGAAGGTGTCCGACAGGCAGGCCAGGTCGCCGGCCACCAGGGCGAACAGGTAACAGGGTTTGGGGAAGGGGTCTTCCCAGGTGGCGAAATGGCGGCCGCCCTCCTCGTCGCCGGCGTCCACCGGGTTGCCATTGGAAAGCAGCAGCGGGTAGGCGCTCTTGTCGGCGTGGATGGTGGTGGTGAAGCGGCTGAGCACGTCCGGCCGGTCCGGGAAGAAAGTGATGCGGCGGAAGCCCTCCGCCTCGCACTGGGTGCAGTACATGCCGTTGGAGCGGTACAGGCCTTCCAGGGCGGTGTTCTTCTCCGGCTCGATGCGTACCACGGTGGTCAGGGTGAAGGCCTGCGGCGCGTTCGGCACGATCAGCCGGGGGCCGTCCAGGCGGTAGTCATCCCCGGGGGCCAGTTCGCGGCCGTCCAGCACCACCGAACGCAGGTCCAGGTGTTCGCCGTCCAGCACCAGCTCCGTGGGCCGGTCGTCCCGGGCCGGGTTGCGGGCCAGGGTCAGATCGGCGGTGACCAGGGCGTGGCCGTCGCGCAGGTCCACGTCCAGGCGGGTGTCGGACACCAGGAACGCCGGCGGCCGATAGTCGCTCAGCCGGGTGACCGGATTGGGATTGCCGTCTCTCATCAGTGTTCTCCTTTGCCGCCGGCCGGACGCAGTGACACCGGCTGCTCCGCCGCTTGGTCGCTGTCCTGGCTCTTGCAGTGGCTGGGCACGTAACCGGTACGCTCTTCCTCGGGCAGATTGCGCGCCTCCCAGGCGATCACCGCCTGCAGACACAGCTGACGCTGCTCATCACTCACCGCCCGCCCATCCGGCCAACGGCCGGTCTCCACGGCGGTGCGCATGTTGTGCCAGACCTCCATGGTCATGGCATCGATCATCTGGTCAAAAGATGGAGCGGAAGACATCGCGGGTACCTGTCCAGGTTGTGCTTAGAGAATGGGGGGTAGGATACAGGATGCAAGGGCGGCAAGCTTCAAGGGGCAAGCTACAAGCTACAAGCTGCGGGCAGGCCGTGCCGGGAACGGGCCAGTTCAAAGTTTAAAGTTAAAAGTTGAAAGGGCCTGGCTGAGAGGGGCTGCCGCGGCCTGCGGCCGGTATGGGGTGGCTTGTGGCTTGGAGCTTGGAGATTGTGGCCACCCTGAACGTGGGCACGGCCTCGCCGCCCCACGCGCCCAACCCGCGTTTTAACTTTGAACTTTTAACTTTCAACTGGCGCTTGCTGGCACGGCCCCTCCGCCCTCCACGGCCTGCCTGCGGCTTGAAGCTTGAGGCTTGCAGCCGCCTAATTCCCGTCGCCGGGGCGGGTGCTCCAGCCGAGCTTGGATCTGCAGGCCTGGTAGAAGTCGTGGCCCGGGGGGTGGATGAGCTGGAGGCGGTGGGGTTTTTTGCGGATGGCGATGACGTCGTCCACTTTCAGGCGGATGCCGGCGGTGCCGTCGCAGCTGACCAGGGGGTTCACCTTTTCGGTGGTGATCTTGATCTTGATTTCGCTGTCGCCGTCCACCACCAGGGGCCGGCTGGTCAGGGTGTGGGGGTTGAGCGGCACCATCACCATGGCGTTGAGGCGCGGGTGCATGATGGGGCCGCCGCCGGACAGGGCGTAGGCGGTGGAGCCGGTGGGGGTGGAGACGATCAGGCCGTCGGAGCGCTGGGCGTAGACGAAGTGGCCGTCGATGGTCAGTTCAAAGTCGATCATGTGCACGCTGTCACCGGACAGCAGCACCACGTCGTTGAGGGCGCTGCCCTCGCCCATCACGGTCTTGCCCCGGCGCACTTCCATGTCGAGCAGAAAGCGGCGCTCGGTGGTGTAGTCGCCGTCCAGCACCTGGCCCACCCGGGATTCGATTTCCGAGGGCAGGATGTCGGTGAGAAAGCCCAGGTGGCCACGGTTGATGCCCAGCACCGGGATGTCGTAGCGGGCCAGGGCGCGGGCGGCGCCCAGCAGGCTGCCGTCGCCGCCGATCACGATCACCAGGTCACAGCTGTCGCCCATCTGGGCGGCGCTGGCGGCTTGCAGCCCCATTTCCGGCAGACTGTCGGCGATGCTCCTTTCCAGGATCACGGTGCAGTCGCGGCCGTGCAGGAAATGGATCAGCTGACGCATGGAGTACAGCGCCTGTTCACTTTCCGAGCGGGCGATCAGCCCGATCAGGCGGAATTTGTCTTGCGTCACGTTCCGGGGCCCGTTGCCAGGGCCGGCCCCGGCGGTGCGGGGGCGGCTATTCGGTGAGGTATTCGTGCAGCGTATCAGTATTGGCGTTGAGGCCGCCATCCAGTACGAACACGTCCAGACCGGCGTTTTTTAACAAAAATGCCGCCGTGGCGCTACGCCGGCCAGTGTCGCAATAGGCCACATAGGGGCGCGCCGGGTCCAGCAACCGGGACTTCAGACGCAGGGCGCTGAGCGGCATATTGGTGGCCGCCGCCAGGTGCTGCTGGTCGAATTCGTCACCGGTGCGCACGTCCAGCCAGCGGCCGCCGGCGGCGATGCGGGCCCGGGCATCCCGGGCATTGACGGTGTGCACCACCGGTTCGCGCAGCAGGGCGTCGAAGTCCTGGCGGTCCAGGCGCATCAGCACGCCGTCGGTGGCCATGGTCACGGTGGCGTTGCGGGGTTTGCCGGACAGCAGCGCCTCCTCACCGAACCATTGGCCCTCTTCCAGCATCGCCACCGGCGTGGCCTCGCTCTGGCCGCCCAGGGCGATGGCCACCTCGCACACGCCTTCCTTGATGATGTAGCAGCAGTCCGCCTCATCGCCCTGGCACACGATGGCCTCGCCTTCCTTGCAGCGGCGGGCGTGCAGCCGGCGGAAGATTTCCAGAATGTTGGAGGGAGGCACCCGGTGGAACAGATTGGACTTGAGCAGCCGGATCATCCATTCCCGGTCGTGCTGGTAGGCGGCGTTGGCGTTGATGTCCAGAATCACGTAGCCGGCGGACTGGTCCCAGGACAGGATGGTGTCCAGCCGGAAGCTGTCGAACCGCACCACGCTCACCTCGGTGAGCGCCCGGCAGTCGTCCCGGCGCGGCTGAAAGTGGCCGAGCGGGTGCCAGGAGGCGCCGTCGCCGGCGCTGACCACGCTGCGTTCGCCCCGTTCACTGAACAGTTCCACCTGGCCGCTGAGCAGGTAAATGGTGGTGTTGTCCCGGTCCCCCTGGCGGAACAGGACGTCGCCGGCCTCGTAGCGGCGTACTTCCTGCTGGTCGAGCAACCAGTCGAGCTGGTCCCCGGACAGGGCATTCACCGGCACGAAGGTCTGCAGCAGGCGTTTGTCGATGGATTGGGCCATGACCACCCCTTCCCCTCTGTTTCAAATTCGGTTTCGGATTCTTTTTCGGTACGCTTCACCCGGTACCCTGCAAAAAACTTACCAATCCCTCACGGCGGACTCTCGGCCCCCTCTCGCCGGCATCCCGAGTCCCCTCAACGGAATCTCAAAACATTGTCGATGGAGGAATCCGAGCGGCAATGCGGGCACCGGTTGGAGTTGCAATCGGACACGCCGGGCTTGAACTGGTTGGGCACATCCACGCGGATCACGCGCTTGCCACAGGGCTTCTGGTCCGGCCCCACCGACACCTGACACACCGGGTTTTCGTAGTGCGCCAGCCAGGCCCGGTAGTGGTCCTCGGTGACCAGGCATTTGCGCGCGGCGAACGCCTGGGGGTTGTTCATGTAGTCGGCGATTTGCCCGGCGCCCACCGACAGATGGCCGGCGCCGGGGTGGAAGGCGATAAAGCTGAGCCCCAGATCCTCCAGCTTTTCCAGCATCTTGCGGGCGCCGGAGTGGGCCTCCTTGAGGTGGTCCCGCTTCAGTTCCGAGATCTCCGCGCGAAGTTGGTTGATCACGTCGTCCCGGTTGAGTACGTCCATCTCGCGGCTGTGGATTTCATCGGCCAGCCGCGCCCGTTCCTCTTCCAGGCGCTGCTCCAGGCTGAGCCGGTACTGCTCGGTGAGCCGTTCCAGCTCGCTGCCCTGCTCCGCGTCGCGGCCGGCCCGTTCCTCCAGGCTGAGGTTGAGCGCCTCCACCTGGGCCTTGAGCGAGCCGTTCTGCTCGCGCAGCGCCGCGTTCTGGGACTTGAGGGTCTTGAACTGCATCAGCACCTTATCCAACTGGGCGCTGAGGATTTCTTCCTTCTGCTGGCGGGCGTAGCGCAGCTGGGCCATCTCCTCCCGCTGGCTGGTCTCCAGGGTATGGATGCGCAGCCGCAATTCCTTGATGGTGCGGGCCAGACGCACCCGCTCCGGATCGCCCTCCTCCCGGGGCGGCTTCACCGTGGCCACCGCTTCCAGGGTCGGCACCTCGCCGGCCGGCGGCAGATCCTCATCCACTTCCAGGCCCATCTTGGCGCCGCGCCGGCGCAGCAGGTCCCGGGCCGCCACGAAATCGTTGGCGCCGGGCTTCATGGACGGGTCCCAGAGCTGGTCCTGGTGCCAGGCCACCGGGCACTGGCTGCGGCAGGCCAGCCGGATCGGGCCGGCGCCCATGTCCGGGCCCGGGCCGCCGTGCTCGGCCAGGTGCCGCAGCGGCACGTTCCAGGTGTGGTCGGCCATGCCGTCCTCGTCGAAGTCGATCAGAAACAGCACCATCGCCTTGACCTTGAGGCGGCCATTGACCAGGCAGTAGGCGCCGCGGCGCTCCTGGCCGGCGTACTCGGGCATCCCCACCATGCCGTCCAGAATGGCCTCGAAATCGGAGAACAGCATGCTTTTGCCAATGCCTTCCTGATCGAAGAACAAAATCGCTTCGGAAGTTACGGACGAGCCCGCCATGACGCCTTCCCTATCGTTGTTGTCGGTTCCCCAGCGGTGACGCGCGGCGTCACTCCCTGCCCCATTCGGTCAGTGCCGGTGGCAGGACGAAGGGTGTCCATGGTGGAGTGCCCGATGCCGCCGGCCAGGTGCTCAATGTTCCCCCGGATGGCCGCAGCATAGGCAGCGCCATACCGGCAAAACAAGGAAGCCGGTCACCAAACGCAAAGCGAGGCCAACGCGCCGGGCGCGGGCCGGATCAGGTCAGAAGGGTGTGGGTGTCGGGATGGAGAGGCGGGAGAGGCAAATCAGGCAGGCGACGGGGGCCGGAGCTAGAGCTCCACACCGTCGTCGCACAGGTCATCGTCCAGTTCGTCCAGGCTTTCCAGCCACAGTTTTTCTTCCAGTTGGTCTTCCAGGTATTCGTCCATGTGGGGACTCCTTTCTTTCGTTATTGCTTTCGCTCTTTCTTTATTTACTCATCACGCGGTAAAAGTCTAGCGGCTTTTTCGTGACGAATTCATGAACACGGCCGTTTCCATGTTCTTTTGGGGAATAGCCGTTTGGGGAATAGCCCCTTGGCAATGGCCGCTTGGGGTTAGAGGGTAATTCGGGGGCGGAGTTCCCGGAGAGGGCGGCCAGGGCCGTGCCTACGCGGGGAGGGGCGCCGTGAAGCCGGCACAAACAAAAAGCGCCGGCTGAAACAGCCGGCGCCAAATCAAACTGCAAATATCCACTTAAGGAGAAAAGATCATGAAGAGTTGGCGGAGCGGACGGGACTCGAACCCGCGACCCCCGGCGTGACAGGCCGGTATTCTAACCAACTGAACTACCGCTCCGACTCTCCCTGCGGGCCTGGGCCCTATGGGAAACTGGTGGGTGGTGACGGGATCGAACCGCCGACCCTCTGCTTGTAAGGCAGACGCTCTCCCAGCTGAGCTAACCACCCTCTGGGCTTCGCGTTGCGAAGTGGGCGCCATTTTAGGGATTGGGCCCCGGGTGTCAACGGCTTTTTTACCCCACGGACACCGTTCGTTCATAAATTGCCCGAACAGGGCGCCCCTGGCGCCGATACAGGGCCCGGGATGCAGTATACAGGCGCGGGACGCCGGCCCTCAGGCGCGCTCTTCACGCTGGTCGATAAAGGCCTTGGCGGCCTCCAGGCTGGGGAACTGGCCCGGCAGGGGCAGACCGTCCGGGCCCGCCACCAGATAGTGGTCCACCCGCAGCTGCCAGGTGGCCCGGTCCAGCTCGCCCTCCTCCATGATGGTGTAGCGCCCCCAGGCGAAGCCGTTGCCGATCATGACTCCCCCACCACCCGTTCGACGATGATCTCCGCCAGATCGTCCACCGACAGGCGGCGGTTGGTGCTGAACCAGTTGGGCGACCAGCCGATCATGCCGGTGAGCAACCGCCGCATAATGAACGGATCGGCCCGGAACGCGCCCTCGGCATGGAGCCGATCCAGCACATCCAGCCACAGGCGCTCATAGACATCGCGCAGGGCCAGGGCGCGGCGCTGATTGTCCTCGCCGAGGCAACGCCACTCCTGGACCATCACCGTCATTGCCTCGCGGGTATCGCCCACCGTGGCGGTAAGCTCCGCGCGGATCAGATTGCGCAACTGGTCCCGGGGGCAGTCCGCGCCGGCCACCGCCTGGCGCAACCGCTCGGTGTTGAAGCGGATCACCTCCTCCATCACCGCGAAGAGGATGTCTTCCTTGGTCTTGAAATGGTGGAAGATGGAACCGCTCTGAATCCCCACCGCGGCGGCGATATCACGCACCGTGGTCCGATCGAACCCCTTCTCCCGGAACAACCGGGCGGCGGCGCTCAGCAAACGCCCCCGGGGGGAATCGTCGATACCGTGGACGGACGGATTGTCGGGCATGTGGGGGCTCCTTTCATTCAGGGGCGCATTAAAAGGCGGCCAGCCGCAGGCTGCAAGCCGCGACCGCGAGCCGTGTCTGGCTGGAGGGCAATGTGTCGGCCACGGCCAGTTGAAAGTTCAAAGTTCAAAGTTGCAACGCGGGGAAGGCCCCCGCGAGCCGCAAGGCCCTGCCCGCGCCCAGGGCGGCTGCAAGCCGCAAGCTACAAGCCACAGGCCCGGCAAGCCCCACCGCCCCCACCCTTTTAACTTTCAACTTTCAACTTTCAACCGGCTACTACCCGCACGGCCCACCTTCCAGCACCGCCCGACTCAAGCTTGCAACCCGTAGCTTGAAGCTTGCAGCTTGAACCTTGAAGCCGCCCCTTGCCAAACCAAGCGCTTGCTTGGTAGTGTACAAAAACCTTCGAACCACGGCAATCAGGACCCGTTTCCATGACCGAATCTGTTCGCATCGGCTGCGCCGCCGGCTTCTGGGGCGACACCAACAGTGCCGCCTTCCAACTGGTGCGTCAGGGCGACATCGACTACCTGGTGTTCGACTACCTGGCCGAAGTGACGCTGTCGATCATGGCCGGGGCGCGCATGAAAGATCCCGCCGCCGGCTACGCCCACGATTTCGTGGATCAAGTGATGGCGCCGCTGGCCAGGGAGATCCGCGACAAGAAAATCAAGGTGATCAGCAACGCCGGCGGGGTCAATCCCCGGGCCTGCCGGGATGCCCTGCGCAAGGTGTTCGAGGCCGCCGGGGTGGATCTGAAAATCGCCCTGGTGGAAGGCGACGACCTGAACGGCCGGCGCGGCGATTTCGCCGATTGCCGGGAGCTGGACGGCGGCGCGCCACTGCCGCCGATGACCGTGACCATGAACGCCTACCTGGGCGCCCTGCCGATCAAGGCCGCCCTGGACGCCGGCGCCGACCTGGTGCTGACCGGCCGCATCGCCGACTCCGCCCTGGCGCTGGGGCCGCTGATGCACGAATTCCAATGGGCGGACGACGACTACGACAAGCTCGCCCAGGGTTCCCTGTGCGGCCATGTGATCGAGTGCGGCGCCCAGTGCACCGGCGGCAACTTCACCGATTGGCGGCAGGTGCCGGACTTCCACAATATGGGGTTCCCGGTGGCCGAGTGTTACCCCGACGGCCATTTCGTGGTCACCAAACCGCCGGGCACCGGCGGCCTGGTGACCCGGGCCACGGTGGGCGAGCAGGTGCTGTATGAAATCGGCGATCCGCGTGCCTACATTCTTCCCGACGTGGTCTGTGACTTCACCGGCGTGACCCTGGAGCAGGACGGCGACCACCGGGTGCGGGTCAGCGGCGCCCGGGGCCGGCCGCCCACCGACACCTATAAGGTGTCCGCCACCTGGCCGGACGGCCAGCGCATCACCGTGTCGTTTCTGATGGCCGGCCTGGACGCCCCCGCCAAGGGGCAGGTGGTGGCCGACGCCATCCTCACCAAAACCGGCCATCTGTTCGAGCAGCTGGGGCTGGCGCCGTTCCGTGACACCAGCGTGGAGATTCTCGGCAGCGAGGCCACCTACGGCGCCCACGGCCGGCGCGGCGACACCCGCGAGGTGGTGGTGAAAATCGCCGCCCTCCACGACGACCGCAAGGCACTGGGCCTGTTTGCCCGGGAAATCGCCCAGGCCGCCACCGGCATGGCGCCGGGCCTGTCCGGGCTGGTGGGTGGCCGGCCCAAGCCGGTGCCGCGCATTCGCCTGTTCTCCACCCTGGTGCCGAAGGTGGACGTGACCGCCACCGTGGACCTGGAAGGGCAACCGGTGGAGGTGGGCGTGCCGGTGGGCGAACCGCTGGACCCGGCCACCCTGCCCGCCACCCGCGGCACCGACACCGCCGACGGGCCGGCCAGCGTGCCGCTGGTGAAACTGGCCTGGGCGCGCTCCGGCGACAAGGGCGACCACGCCAACATCGGCGTGATGGCGCGCCGGCCGGAATACCTGCCCTACCTGCGCGCGGCGCTCACCGAGCAGGCGGTGGCCGACTATATGCAGCATGTGCTGGACCCGGAACGGGGCTCCGTGAGCGGTTGGGAACTGCCCGGCTTCGACGCCTTCAACTTCCTGCTGCGCCACGCCCTGGGCGGCGGCGGCATCGCCAGCCTGCGCATCGACCCCCAGGGCAAGGCGTTCGCCCAGCAGTTGTTGGATATGCCGATCGCGGTGAGCGAAGAGATCGCCCACCAGGTAAAAACCACCCCGTAGGAGCGGCTTCAGCCGCGATCCGGCGTTAATGGTCCCGCCAACCGCCGGATCGCGGCTGAAGCCGCTCCTACAAGCCGCAAGCTGGCCGTGCCACCGGCCCAAATTAATTTTTTTGCAGTGAGGATATTCCGAATGCCCTACCGTTCCGTTTTCCGCGACGACCTGTTCGCGGACAAAACCATCATCGTCACCGGCGGTGGCTCGGGCATCGGCCGTTGTACCGCCCATGAACTGGCGGCGCTGGGCGCCCGGGTGGTGCTGATCGGCCGTAAGGAAGACAAGCTGCGCACGGTGGCCGGGGAAATTCTGGAGGACACCGGCCAGGAAGCCCTGCGCTTTGCCTGCGACATCCGCGACGAGGACAAGGTCCGTGACACCGTGGCCGCCATCTATAAGGCGGTGGGCCGGGTGGACGGCCTGGTCAACAACGCCGGCGGTCAGTTCCCCTCGCCGGTGGCGCTGATCAGCCAGAAAGGCTGGGAAACGGTGATCCGCACCAACCTGACCGGCGGTTTTCTGATGGCCCGGGAGGTGTTCACCCAGGGCATGAATCAAAACGGCGGCAGCATCGTCAACATCGTCGCCGACATGTGGGGCGGCATGCCCGGCATGGCCCATTCCGGCGCCGCCCGCGCCGGCATGGACAACTTCACCAAGACCGCCGCCCTGGAGTGGGCCTGCTGCGGCGTGCGCGTGAACGCGGTGGCGCCGGGCTGGATCGCCTCCTCGGGCATGGACACCTACCCGGAAAGCATGCAGCGCACCATCAAGACCCTGCGCGACGCGGTGCCGCTCAAACGGCTTGGCCTGGAGGCGGAAGTGTCCTCGGCGATCTGCTTTTTGCTGTGCGAGGGCGCCGCCTTTATCAGCGGCGACACCCTGCGCATCGACGGCGCCGCCAGCCAGGGCAACGTGGCCATGTTCCCGCTGCCCGATCATCGCAACTCGCGGCCCTACGACGGCTTCCACCGGGCCGTGACGCCCGCCGTGTTGAAAGACTGAACCACAAGGACACCCCATGACCGTGCTCGACTCCGTTCTCGATCCCGACAGCCAGGTCTACCAACAGAACCGCGCGGCCCTGCTGGAAGCCGTGGACGAGTTCCGCGCCATTGAACAGGCGGTGGTGGACACTGCCGAAAGCAAACGGGAAAAGTTCGAAAAACGCGGCCAGTTGCTGCCCCACGAACGGGTGGCCCGGCTGCTGGACGCCGGCTCCCCGTTTCTGAGCCTGATGAACCTGGCCGGCTACAAGATGCACGATGACCGGGACGGCACCGAGGCCGGCGGCGGCACCATCGCCGGCATCGGCTATGTAAGCGGCGTGCGCTGCCTGGTCACCGCCTCCAACTCGGCCATCAAGGGCGGCACGGTGACGCCGTCGGGCCTGCACAAAACCCTGCGCCTGCAGAAAATCGCCCTGGAAAACCGGCTGCCCATGGTGAGCCTGGTGGAATCCGGCGGCGCCAATCTGAACTACGCCTCGGAAGTGTTCGTGGAAGGCGCGCGCACCTTCGCCAACCAGGCGCGGCTGTCCGCCGCCGGCATACCGCAGATCACCGTGGTGCATGGCAACGCCACCGCCGGTGGCGCCTACCAGCCGGGCCTGTCCGATTACGTGGTGCTGGTGCGCGACCGGGCCAAGATGTTTCTGGCCGGCCCGCCGCTGCTCAAGGCCGCCACCGGCGAGATCGCCAGCGACGAGGAACTGGGCGGCGCGGAGATGCACACCGGCGTGGCCGGCACCGCCGAATACCTGGCGGAAAACGATGCCGACGGCATCCGCCACGCCCGCGACATCATGAACAAGCTGGGCCTCAAGGATCACCCCCGTGCCGCCGGCGACTGGGCCCCGCCCCGTTACGACGCCGAGCAACTGCTGGGGGTGGTGCCCGCCGATCCCAAGAAGCCCTATGACGTGCGCGAGATCATCGCCCGCATCGCCGACGATTCCGACTTTCTGGATTTCAAGAACGACTGGGACGCGGCCACCGTGTGCGGCTGGATCGACATCAAAGGCCGCACCCTGGGCGTGCTCGGCAACAACGGCCCGATCACCCCCCGGGGCGCCGCCAAGGCCGCCCAGTTCATCCAGCTCTGCGACCAGACCAACCGCCCGCTGCTGTTCCTGCACAACACCACCGGCTTCATGGTGGGCACCGACGCGGAACAGAACGGGGTTATCAAACACGGCTCGAAAATGATCCAGGCGGTGGCCAACGCCCGGGTGCCCAAAGTGTCGATCCTGGTGGGCGGCTCCTACGGCGCCGGCAACTACGCCATGTGCGGCCGTGGCCTGGACCCGCGCTTCATCTTCTCCTGGCCGAACAGCCGGGTGGCGGTGATGGGCGGCCAGCAGGCCGGCATGGTGCTGCGCATCGTCGCCGAGGCCAAACAAAAAGCCAACGGCCTGGAACCGGACGAAAAGGTGCTCGATATGCTGCAGCAAAGCACCGCCCAGAAACTGGACGCCCAATCCACCGCCCTCTACGCCACCGCGCGCCTCTGGGACGACGGCATCATCGACCCCCGCGACACCCGCAAGGTACTGGCGTATGTGTTGGATATTTTCCGGCAGGCGGAGGAACGGGATCTCCGCGCCAATACGTTTGGCGTGGCGAGGCTGTAAAAGCAGTTGAAAGTTGAAAGTTAAAAGGGCGGCTTCGTAGCCGTCAGCGTCAGCCCCTTTTAGCGGAGCCGCCCTTTCAACTTTTAACTTGTAACTTTCAACTGCCCAGACAAAAACGAAACGCTTTTAACGAACGCGAAAACCCAGGAGCAATCCCATGCTGTTTACCCAGGAACACGAGGAACTGCGCCGCACGGTGCGTAATTTTGTCGAGAAGGACATCAATCCCCATGTGCGGGAGTGGGAGGACGCCGGTCGTTTTCCGATCCATGAGGTGTTCAAGAAAATGGGCGACCTGGGGCTGCTGGGCGTCACCAAGCCGGAGGAATACGGCGGCATGGGTCTGGATTATTCCTACGGCCTGATCGTGGCCGAGGAGATCGGCGGCGCCGCCTGTGGTGGCGTGCCGCTGTCCATCGGCGTGCAGACCGACATGGCCACCCCGGCCCTGGCCCGGTTCGGTTCCGACCAGCTCAAGCGGGATTATCTGGCGCCGGCCATCGCCGGTGACATGGTGGCGTCCATCGCCGTGTCCGAGCCCCATGCCGGCTCCGATGTGGCCAACATCAAGACCAGCGCCAAGAAAGACGGCGACGACTACGTGATCAACGGCACCAAGATGTGGATCACCAACTCGCCCAGCGCCGACTTCTTTTGCCTGCTGGCCAACACCTCCGACGACAAGCCGCACATCAACAAGTCGCTGATCATCGTGCCCAAGGACGCCGCCGGCATCACCGTGGACAAGCCCCTGGATAAATTGGGCATGCGCAGCTCGGAAACCGCCCAGGTGTTTTTCGATGACGTGCGCGTGCCGCAAAGCAATCTGATCGGCCAGGAAGGCATGGGCTTCATGATGCAGATGATGCAGTTCCAGGAGGAACGGCTGTGGGGCGCCGCCAACGCGCTCAAGGGCTGTGACAACCTGATCCACGACACCATCGAGTACGCCCGCGGGCGCCAGGTGTTCGGCATGTCGTTGCTGGACAACCAGTCGGTGCATTTCAAGCTGGCGGAACTGCAAACCGAGGTGGAGCTGCTGCGCGCCCTGGTGTGGCAGGCCTGCGAGACCTACGTGAACGGCGGCGACGTGCTGCGCCTGGCGTCCATGGCCAAGCTCAAGGCCGGCCGCCTGCTGCGCGAAGTGGCCGACGGCTGCATGCAGTACTGGGGCGGCAACGGTTTCATGTGGGACAACCCGGCCAGCCAGATGTACCGCGACGGCCGCCTGGCCTCCATCGGCGGCGGCGCCGACGAGGTGATGCTGGGGATTATCTGCAAGACCATGAACATTCTGCCGGGTAAAAAGAAGTAACCGCCGGGAACAACACGCCGTAGGAGCTGCTTTAGCCGCGATTTGGTCAAGCCGTGGCGCGGATCGCGGCTAAAGCCGCTCCTACGGGGGAACCAGCACGATGGAAGAGACCATGAAGCTACCTGAAACCAAAACCCTACTCCTGACCCGTGACAAAGGCGTTCTGCACGTCACCCTGAACCGGCCGGAGGCGCGCAACGCCATGAGTCTGGCCATGGTGGAGGAGTTGCTGGCGGTGTTCGACCTGGTGGAGGCGGACGCCGGGGTGCGGGCCCTGGTGCTGCGTGGCGCCGGGGGGCATTTCTGCGCCGGCGGCGATATCAAGGACATGGCCGGCGCCCGCCAGAAAGCCGCCGGGGGCGACCCGGAGGCGTTCTTCCGGCTCAACCGCCGGTTCGGGGAAATGATCACCCGGGCCAACCGGTTGCCGGCGGTGCTGGTGGCGGTGCTGGAAGGGGCGGTGATGGGCGGCGGCTTCGGCCTGGCCTGCGTGTCCGACCTGGCCCTGGCCGCCGGTGACGCCCGCTTCGCCCTGCCGGAAACCGGGCTCGGTGTGATTCCCGCCCAGATCGCGCCGTTCGTGGTGCGCCGGGTGGGCCTCACCCAGGCCCGCCGGCTGGCGCTCACCGGCGCCCGCTTCGACGGCCACCGGGCGCTGGCCCTGGGGCTGGTGCACGAAGTGGCGGACTCCGCCGAGGAACTGGACCGCAAGCTGGCCGAGCAACTCACCCAGGTGCGCCGCTGCGCCCCCGGCGCCAACCGCGCCACCAAGGCCCTGGTGCTGGACGTGGACCAGATGCCCATGGACGAACTGCTGGACCGGGCCGCCCGGGAATTCGCCGACGCGGTGAACGGTGATGAAGGTCAGGAAGGCACACTGGCCTTCGTGCAGAAACGGGCGCCGGCTTGGGCTCAGGATCGCGACTGAAGTCGCTCCTACCATGATGGGAACTGCTGTAGGAGCGGCTTCAGCCGCGATCAAACCCAACCCACCACAACAACCACCCGGCCGCGAACAAACGACAAGGAACCACCGATGAGCTTTGAGAAAGTACTGATCGCCAACCGGGGCGAAATCGCCTGCCGGGTGATCGCCTCGGCGCAATCCCTGGGCTACCGCACGGTGGCGGTGTTCTCCGAGGCGGACGCCGACGCCCGCCATGTGGCGCTGGCCGATGAGGCGGTGTGCATCGGCCCGGCGGCGGCCACCCAATCCTATCTGAACGTGGCCGCGTTGCTGGACGCCTGCCGGCGCACCGGCGCCGACGCGGTCCATCCCGGCTACGGTTTCCTGTCGGAAAACGCGGACTTCGCCGAGGCCTGCGAGGGCGCCGGCATCGCCTTTATCGGGCCGCCGCCGGCGGCGATCCGGCTGATGGGCTCCAAGCGCCTGTCCAAGATCGCCATGCAGGAAGCCGGCGTGCCCTGCGTGCCCGGCTACCAGGGCGAGGCCCAGGACGACGACACCCTGATCCGCGAAGCGCAGCGGGTGGGCCTGCCGCTGATGATCAAGGCCAGCGCCGGCGGCGGCGGACGCGGCATGCGCGTGGTCACCGACGCCGCCGACATCGCCGCCCAGCTGAAAAGCGCCCGCCAGGAGGCGACCAACAGTTTCGGCAACGACGAACTGATCCTGGAGCGGGCGGTGGTCAATCCCCGCCATGTGGAAATCCAGGTGTTCGGCGACCGCCAGGGCAATGTGATCCATCTGGGCGAGCGGGACTGCTCGGTGCAGCGCCGCCACCAGAAGGTGGTGGAGGAAGCGCCCTCCCCGGCGGTGGACCCGGCGTTGCGCGCGCGCATGGGCGAGGCGGCGGTGAACGCCGCCCGGGCCTGCGATTACGTGGGCGCCGGCACGGTGGAGTTTCTGCTGGCGGACAACGGTGACTTCTACTTTCTGGAAATGAACACCCGGCTGCAGGTGGAACACCCGGTCACCGAGCTGGTCACCGGCCAGGATCTGGTGGCCTGGCAGCTGCGGGTGGCCGCCGGCGAACCGCTGCCGCTCAGCCAGGAGCAGGTGACCATCACCGGCCATGCCATGGAGGTGCGCCTGTACGCCGAGGACCCGGCGCGCAACTACCTGCCGCAAACCGGCACCGTGGGGCGCTGGCGCCCGGGCCGGGGCGAAGGGGTGCGGGTGGACCACGGCCTGGTGGACGGCGCCCGGGTGGGCAGCCACTACGACCCGATGCTGGCCAAGATCATCGCGGTGGGCGCCAGCCGGGACGAGGCCCGCCGGCGGCTGCTGCGCGCCGTGGAAGAGACCGAATTGATGGGGCTGGACGACAACCGCCGTTTCCTGGCGGCGATTCTGCGCCATCCAAGCTTCGCCGCCGGCGACGCCACCACCGCCTTTATCGGCGGTGATTTCGCCGACGACCCGGCGCTCAGTCCGCTGGCGCCACCGGCGGCGCTGTGGGGGCTGGCGGCGCTGCTGCTGGGCCGGCAGGGCCCGTCCCGCTCGGCGCCGGGCGGCCCGGGCTACGCCGGCTGGCATTCCAGCGGCCTGGGCGCCCAGCCGCTGGTGCTGGCCGCCGCCGGCGAGGAACGCACCCTCTATCTGACCCCGGACGGGCTGCGCGACGGCCCGGACCTGACCCTGGAGCGGGTGGACCCGGACGGCGGCCTGGTGGCCACCCTGGACGGCGTGCGCCGGCACTATCGCTGGTGGCGGGACGGCGCCCGGCTGTGGCTGCAGGACGGCACCCTGCGGGTGCGGTTCGAGGACCATACCCACCGCGCCGGGGCCGGTGTGGACGGCCCCGGGTCCGGCCGGATTCAGGCGCCGATGGACGGCGCGCTCACCGAGGTGGCCGTGGCGACGGGCGATCGGGTCACCCGCGGCCAAGTTATCGCGGTACTGGAAGCGATGAAAATGGAGCACTCTTTGACGGCGGATTGCGATGGCGTGGTGGCGGCGGTGGACGCCACCGCCGGTGCCCAGGTTCGCCGCCAGCAACTGTTGGTCACCGTGACCCCCGACCAGCCGTAACCTCCTCGGGACCGGAGGAATTGTCACCGGATGACAAGTGGGCGAAGCTCCCGTGGCGGGACCATAGTGCCAAAATGTGCTTCAATAACCCCGGCTTCGGCGCGACTCACGGGTCGCGTTCAGGGCCCGGGTTTGCTTGCTGGTATACGAAGCGGGGGTTAAGGTATCCCCGCTTTCACGGCCCAGCGGGCGCCCTTTGCAACGCTTTCAGAGCCTGTTCACACAAGAGGTACAGGCTTTGTTACGGTGGCCCCCGGTAAGCGAGTGGCCGCCAACCCGAGCTCCCGGCACGATCCGGGCATTCCAAGAACACGGATTAATGGAGACCCCATGAGCAACGCCGACGTAATTACGTTGCCCAAGCTGCTGTCCAAGGTGCCCGAAGTGATCGGCAATCTGCCCGGTCTGATCAAGGGCTCGAAAATGAGCAAGAACACCGACGCCACCACCCCGCTGGGGCTGGGCGTGGCCTTCGAGCATGCCACCGAGCAAAACCCCAATGGTATCGCCATTCTCTACGAGGACCGGGAGCTCACCTACAAGCAGTTCAACGCCTGGGCCAACCGCATCGCCGATTACCTGGCCTCCATTGGTCTGAAGAAAGGCGACACCGTGGCGGTGGACATCGAGAACCGCCCGGAGCTGCTGGCCACCGTGCTGGGCTGCGCCAAGCTGGGCGTGTGCGCGGCGCTGCTCAATACTTCCCAGAAAGGCAAGGTGCTGGTGCACAGCGTCAACCTGGTGGAGCCCAAGGCGGTGATCGTCGGCGAGGAACTGGTGGAGACCATCCAGGAAATCCGTGACGAACTGGACCTGAAGAAAAACTTCTTCTTCCTCGCCGACCAGGACACCCTGGCCAACCCGGGCACCGCGCCGGAGGGGTTCACCAACCTGGCCACCGAGATCAAGGATTGCTCCAGCGAGAATCCGGCCAGCACCCACCAGACCTTCCTGAACGATCCGCTGTTCTACATCTACACCTCCGGCACCACCGGCCTGCCCAAGGCGGTGGTGTTCAAACACGGCCGCTGGGAAAAAGCCTACGGCGCCTTCGGTTTCTCCGCCGTGCGTCTCGGCAAGGACGACCGGTTGTACTGCACCCTGCCCTTCTACCATGCCACCGGCATGGTGATCTGCTGGGCCTCGGTGATCGCCGGCCACGGCGGCCTGGCGGTGGCCCGCAAGTTCTCCGCCAGCCGTTTCTGGGACGACGTGCGTAAGCACAACTGCACCGCCTTCGGCTATGTGGGCGAGCTGTGCCGCTACCTGCACGAGCAGCCGGAGAAGCCGGACGACGCCAACAACCCGGTGCGGGTGATCGTCGGCAACGGCCTGCGCCCGAGCATCTGGAAGCAGTTCAAGAACCGCTTCGACATCGAGCGCGTGGTGGAGCTGTACGCCTCCTCCGAGGGCAACGTGGCGTTCACCAATGTGTTCAACTTCGACAACACCGTGGGCTTCTCGCCGGTCAGCTACGCCATCGTCAAATACGACAAGGAAGCGGACAAGCCGGTGCTGGATAAGAAAGGCCACATGATCAAGGTGAGCAAGGGCGAATCCGGCCTGATGCTCGGCGAGATCACCGACAAGACCCCGTTCGACGGCTACACCGACCAGGAAAAAACCGAGAAGGCGATCTTCCGGGATGTGTTCAAGAAGGGCGACGCCTGGTTCAACACCGGCGACATGATGCGCGACATCGGCTTCCGCCATGCCCAGTTCGTGGACCGCCTGGGTGACACCTTCCGCTGGAAGGGCGAGAACGTGTCCACCACCGAGGTGGAGCAGATTCTCGACGGCGCCGACGAAGTGGTGGAGTCCGTGGTTTACGGGGTGGAAATCCCCGGCACCAACGGCCGCGCCGGCATGGCGGAACTGCGCCTGGACCGGGCCCATGGCGAGGTGGACTGGGCCGCATTCACCGCCGGCCTGCAACGGGATCTGCCCCCCTACGCGATCCCGGTGTTCCTGCGTATCACCGACCACGGCGTGGAAACCACCGGCACCTTCAAGCACCAGAAAAACAAACTCAAGGAAGAGAAGTACGACCTGAACCAGGTGGACGATCCAGTCTACGTGCTGCTGCCCGGCGAAAGCGCCTACCAGCCGCTTACCCCGGAAATCCAGCAAGGCATCGACGGCGGTCAGTACCGATTCTGACGCCTTTTATCGCGGCTAAAGCCGCTCCTACAACGACCACGCTGTAGGAGCGGCCGGGCGGCGTACCGCTTCAGCCGCGATCCCCCCTACCCCTCCGGTTCCGCCGGCAACGGCCGGCGCGGCCAGGCGTTGATCACCGCCTTGAGCAGCGTGGCCAGCGGAATGGCGAAGAACACTCCCCACAGCCCCCAGATGCCACCGAAGAACAGAATGGCGGTAATGATCGCCACCGGGTGCAGATTGACCGCCTCGGAGAACAGCAACGGCACCAGAATATTGCCGTCGATAAACTGAATCACCCCGTACACCACCATCACCAGGGCAAAATCACCGCTCCAGCCGAACTGCAGGTAGCCCACCGCCGCCACCGGCAGGGTGACGATGGTGGCGCCGATATAGGGAATCAGCACCGAGAAGCCCACCAGTACCGCCAGCAGCACGGTGTAATTGAGCCCCAGGAACAGGAACGCCAGGAAGGTGGTGGCCCCCACCAGCAGGATCTCCACCGCCTTGCCACGCACATAGTTGGCGATCTGCTGGTCCATCTCGTCCCAGACATGGGACAGAATGCGCCGACGCTGCGGCAGAAAGCCCAGCAGCCAGCCCACCAGCAGTTGCCGGTCCTTGAGAAAGAAGAACACCAGCACCGGCACCAGCACCAGGAACACCAGGATATCCAGCACGTTGGGGATCGACGACAGCGACAGGGTCAGCACCGACTGGCCGAACTGGGCCATCTCCCGCTGGGTCACGTTGACCAGGGTGTTGACCTGCTCCATGGACACCATTTCCGGGTAGCGGTCCGGCAGCGCCCGCAGCCAGGTCTCCGCGTTGTGCACGATGTAGGGCAACTGGTCGCGCACCAGCAACACGGTCTGCCGCCACACCATCGGCATCACCACCACCAGCACCATGGTCAGCGCCGCCAGAAACAGCAGGAACACCAGATTCACGGACAGCCTGGTGGGCAGCCCCAGGCGGGTGAGTTGGGTGACCAGCCCCTGCATCAGGTAGGCCAGCACCAGCGCGGTGAGCACCGGCGCCAGCATGCCGCCGAACAGCACCACCACGGCGAAGCCCACCACCAGCACCACCAGCAGGTAGACCGCCTCGTCGTCGGAGAACCAGGTATTGAACCAACCCTTGAGCACGTCCAGCATCAGCGCGCCCCTTGTCGCGCGGCGTCTTCCTCGCCACGGCGAATCACAAAGCGAAACTCGCCCTGGTGGTCGTCGTGGCGAACCAGCTCATGGGGAGATTGTCGAAGGTAGGCGGGAATGTCCCGTGCCGAGCCGGCATCGCTGGCCGCCACCTCAAGCAGAGACCCGACCGGCAGGCCACGCAGAGCCTGGCGGGTCTTCAGCAACGGCAGCGGGCAGTTCAGCCCTCGGGCATCCAAAAATGTTGTTTCCATGGTGTGATCCTTGCGCCGGGGCCGTCATTATAAGGTACTGATCAATATAGTTCAGAGGAGTTCACTTTGATCGCCGTCACCCGTCTGAGCCTGCTTTTCCTGCTGTGCCTGCTGTCGGCGGCGGGCCAGGCGCAGTCCGCCAACGATCTGCCGGAACTGGGCGACCCCACCGTGGCGGTGATGTCCCCGGACCAGGAACATCGCCTGGGCCGCGCCTGGCTGCGCCAACTGCGCGGCCAGACACCGATCATGGATGATGCCCTGGTTCAGGAGTATGTGGAAAGCCTGGTCTACCGGCTGGCCTCCTACAGTGATCTGAACGAACCGGATCTGGCCATAGTGGTGATCAACAGCAGCGCCATCAATGCCTTCGCGGTGCCCGGCGGGGTGATCGGCCTGAACGCGGGGCTGTTCCTCAATGCCGAATCCGAGGACGAGGTGGCCGGCGTGGTGGCCCACGAAATCGCCCACGTCAGCCAGCGTCATTTTGCACGCCGCTATCTGGATTCCAAACGTCGTGGCCCGGCGGTGCTGGCCGCCATGCTGGCCAGTATCGCCCTGGCGGTGGCCGGCGCCGCCGACGCCGGCATGGCCGGCATGGCCGCCACCCAGGCGGCCTCGATCCAGTCGCAGCTGGCCTACTCCCGGCAGAACGAATACGAAGCCGACCGGGTGGGCATGCAGACCCTGGCCAACGCCGGCATGGACCCCTCCGCCATGCCGCGCTTCTTCGAGCGCATGCTGGAACAGCAGCGCTACGCCGGCGATCCGCCGGAGTTTCTGCTTACTCACCCACTCACCGAGGAACGGGTGGCGGATTCCCGCGCCCGGGCGCGCAACCTGCCGCACCCGGAGACCGCCCCCAGCCTGCCCTTCGAGCTGGTGCGCGCCCGCGTCCAGGCCCGCTATTTCGAAACCCCGGAACGGGCCCGCCAGTATTTTCAGGAGCGCCTCAAGAAGGTCAGCGGCCTGGAGGCCCAGGCGGCCCGCTACGGCCTGGCGCTGACGGAACTGCGCGCCGACCGCTATGACGCGGCCCGCAAGGCGTTCAACGACCTGATCGCCGATGAGGACGGTTTCCAGCCCTGGTATCAGCTCGGCCTTATGGAAGTGGATCTGGACCAGGGCCGCTACCCGGCGGTGATCGAGCGCGGCCGCCGGCTGCTGGACGTGAATCCGCGAGACTACGCCACCTCCCTGGTGATGGCCCGCGCCTATCTGCTCTCCAAGCAACCGGAGCAGGCGTTGCCGCTGCTGGAGCCGCTGGTGCTGTCCCGCCCCGGCGACCCGGGTGTCTGGTCCATGGCCGCCGATGCCTGGGGCAACACCGGCGACCAGGCCCGGGCCCACCGGGCCCGGGCCGAGGTGCTGTTCCTGCGCGGCCGGGACGACCAGGCGTTGCGGCAAATGGAGTTCGCGCTCAAGGAAGCCGGCGATCAGTTCTCCCTGCGCAGCAAGCTGACCGCCCGAGGGGATGAGATGGAGCGGCTGTCGACGGAGGAGTTCTAGGCGGGGGCTATCGCGGCTGAAGCCGCTCCTACAACACACTGACACTGTAGGAGCGGCTTCAGCCGCGATGTCGGGTTGGCTATTTTTTCAGGCTGGCGCCGAAATCGAGCATGCGGTCCAGGGGCTTCATGGCTTTTGCCGCCAGGGCCGGGTCGACGAAAATTTCCTGGCCGCAGCCGTTGTCGTCTTCCAGCACCGCCAGGGTGTTTTCCAGGCCGTTCATGGCCATCCATGGGCAGTGGGCGCAGCTGCGGCATTGGGCGCCGCTGCCGCCGGTGGGCGCTTCCACGAAGGTCTTGTGCGGCGCCAGTTGCTGCATCTTGTAGAAGATGCCCTTGTCGGTGGCGACGATAAAGCGGTCGTTGGCCATCTCGGTGGCGGCCTTGATCAGCTGCGAGGTGGAGCCCACCACGTCGGCGATCTCCACCACCGCCGCCGGCGATTCCGGGTGCACCAGCACCGCCGCGCCCGGGTGGGCGGCCTTCAGGTCGAGCAGCCCCTGGGCCTTGAATTCCTCATGGACGATGCAGGCGCCGTCCCAGCACAGCACGTCGGCGCCGGTCTTGGCGCGCACATATCTGCCCAGGTGTTTGTCCGGGGCCCACAGGATTTTTTCGCCGCGCTGGTCCAGGTATTCGATCAGTTCCACCGCGATGGACGAGGTCACCACCCAGTCGGCGCGGGCTTTCACCGCCGCCGAGGTATTGGCGTAGACCACCACGGTGCGGTCCGGGTGCTGGTCGCAGAAGGCGGCGAACTCATCCTCCGGGCAGCCGATGTCCAGGGAGCAGGTGGCTTCCAGGGTGGGCATGAACACCCGCTTCTCGGGGCTGAGAATCTTGGCGGTCTCGCCCATGAAGCGCACGCCTTCCACGATCAGCGTGCTGGCCGGGTGGTCGCGGCCGAAGCGGGCCATCTCCAGGGAGTCGGCCACGCAGCCGCCGGTTTCCTCGGCCAGGGCCTGGATTTCCGGGTCGGTGTAATAGTGCGCCACCATCACGGCGTCGCGCTGCTGTAACCGTTCCTTAATGCGGCGCCGGTACAGTGCGCGTTGATCGTCGGTGAGTTCGGGCTGATCCCCGGTGCCCGCCAGATGGGCGCGCACGATCTCTTGAGCCTGTGCAGTCATACGGCAATACCGCCCCGGATAGGGGGCTTTGTTCTGGGTCTTGGGACACCGCCGGCGGGGTGGCCACCGGGGCGCGGACGGCAAACTATACCATATTGATCAGGGCCGCACCCCGGCCATGGTCAAAAGCGACGCAGGCCGCTCAGTTCAGCCGTTGCCGGGGGCGGTAACCGGGCCCCGCCGCCAGCAGATGCACGGTGCTGATGGCGCGCTCCATGAAGGCCCCCTGGCAGTAGCACAGATAGTAATCCCACATCCGGCAGAAGCGATCGTCGAAGCCCAGCTCGCGGATGCGGGGCAGCGCGCGCAGGAAGCGCTCGCGCCAGTCCGCCAGGGTGCGGCCGTAGTGTTCACCGATATCGTCCAGGGCCAGCGGCATCAGCGCGGTGTTGTCGCGCAGCCCCTGACACATCACCGACACCGACGGCAGGAAGCCGCCCGGGAAAATATAGCGCTTGATGAAATCCACCCGGTCACGGGCATAACGGTAGCGCTGGTCGGGCACGGTGATGGCCTGCAAAAGCAGCAGCCCGTCGGGCTTGAGCCGCTCGCCCAGCACCCGGAAATAGCCGTCCAGATACTGGTGCCCCACCGCCTCGATCATCTCCACGGACACCACCCGGTCGTACTTGCCGTCCAGGTCGCGGTAGTCCTTTTCCAGCACCTCGATACGGTCTTCCAGGCCGGCGGCGCGCACCTGCTCGCGGGCGTAGCGGGCCTGTTCCCGGGAAATGGTGGTGGTGGTCACCCGCACGCCATGGTGGCGGGCGGCGTACAGGGCCAGCCCGCCCCAGCCGGTGCCGATCTCCAGCAGGTGCTGGCCGGGGGCCAGCTCCAGGCGCTGGCAGATCCGTTCCAGCTTGTACTCGGAGGCGGTTTCCAGGTCCGCGTCCACCTCCGGGTAGACCGCGCTGGAGTACATCATGCTGCGGTCCAGGAACAGGGCGAAGAAGTCGTTGCCCAGGTCGTAATGGGCGGCGATGTTGCGGCGCGAGCCCGCCGGCGAGTTGCGATTGAGGGTGTGCAGCAGCTTCAGGGCCGGCCGGGCCAGCAGCGCGGCGCCGGCTTCCATGGCTTGCATGGCCTCCACGTTGGCGGCGAAATAGCGGATCACCGCCAGCAAATCCGGGCTGTCCCAGGCGCCGGCCATATAGGCTTCCGCCGCGCCCAGGGAGCCGCCGGTCATCATTGCCCGGTAGGTGTCCCAGTGGTGGATTTCGATCTCCGCGCCGAAATATGCCGCGTCGCCGATCACCACCACTTCCCCGTCCGGCTCGCGCAGCGTCACGCCGCCGTGGGGCAGCTTCGCCAGGTGCGCCTGCACCTGCTTTCTCGCCACACCCTGCATCCAGGACGGGCGCTGAGTCGCCAGGGCTTTTTCACCGTCCATCATGTGTTTTGTCTCCATTCTCACCGTCCCCGTCCCCGGCGCCAGGGTGCGCGTACACCCGCACGCCCTTGCGCCAGAGTTTCCAAGCCTGCCAGTAAATCCCCGCCAGGGTGCGAACCCCCTGGGCCCCGAAGCGGGCGATCACCGCCGTCATCGCCGGCGGGCGGGCCTCGAGCATGGCCAGATCCAGGCCGGCGGCGAACACCGTCTGCTCACCGTCCTGGTCCCGCAACGTTAGGCGGAAGGCGGGAAATAGGGCGTGAAGGGTCCAGTGGTAGCGCAACGCCAGGGGTAAAAACGGCGACACGTGGAAGGTTTTGTCGTGTTCGACCACCTGATCCCCGTTCTCCTGACGGAACCGCAGCGGGTAGAAATGCCGCTCCCGCCAGGGGGTGTTACGCACCTCCGCCAGCGCCGCATCCGGCTTGTCCTCGCCATCGGCGAAATGGAAATACAGCACCAGCGGATTGAACAACACGCCGAAGGTGCGCCACTGGCCAAGCATGCAGACCCGGCCGGCGCTCCAGTCCAGGCCCAGCTCGGCGGCCTTGGCGCGCACTTTGTGGTCCAGGGGGAGGTCCTGCGGATCGACGAAATCCCGATCCCGGAAGGTCACCGGCCGCCAGCGGCGCCCCCAGCCGGGGTGGCGCCGAACCAGTTCATCGGTGGCATCCAGGTCACACCACACCAGCCACAGCGGATAGCGGAAGCGGTGGTCCACCGGGGTGAAGCGGCGGTGCCAGACATGGCCCCGGGCCAGCGCGAAACGGGGAATCACGGCGCGCCCTCCAGACCCTTGACCACCGCCAGCGCCGAGGCCACCCCGTCCTCGTGGAAACCGTTGCGGCACCAGGCCCCGCAGAACCAGGTGCGGCGGGCACCGTTGTCCGCCAGCAGGGTGTCGCGGGCCGCCAGCCCGTCCAGGGTGAACAGCGGATGGTCGAAACGCACCCGGTGCAGCACCCGTTGCGGATCGATGCGGTCGCCGGCGTTGAGCGTTACACAGAAGGTTTCCGGCGCCTCCAGGCCCTGCAGGATGTTCATGTTGTAGGTGACCTGCACCGGCTGGTCGTCGCCGGCCTCGCCGAGCAGCGCGTTCCAGCTTGACCAGACCCGCCGCTGGCGGGGCAGCAGCCGGGTGTCGGTGTGCAGCACCACGTCGTTGCTTTGGTACGGCAGCCGCGCCAGGCAGTCCCGCTCGCGCGGGTCCGGGTCGGCCAGCAGAGCCCGGGCCTGGTCGCTGTGGCAGGCCAGGATCACCTGGTCGAAGCGCTCGCTGGCGCCGTCCAGGGTCAGGGTCACGCCCTGTTCATCGCGGCGTACCTGACGCACCGGCGTGGCGGTGCGGATCTGCGCCTGGCAGCGCTGCCGGAGGGCGGTCACATAGCTGCGCGATCCGCCGGGCACCACGTACCACTGCGGGCGATTGCGCAGGGCCAGCAGGCCGTGATTGATAAAGAAGCGCACGAAAAAACGGGCCGGAAACGCCTCCATCTGCGCCAGGGAACAGGACCAGATGGCGCCGCCCATGGGCAGGATGTAGTGGCGCCGGAACGCTTCGCCGTAGCCCCGGGCGCGCAGGTACTCGCCCAGGGGCAGCTCGCCCTGGCTCTGCTCCAGCAGTGCCGGCGCTTCCCGGTTGAAGCGCAGAATGTCGGCGAGCAGACGCCAGTGGCCGGGGCGCAGCCAGTTGCGGCGCTGGCCGAAAAAGCCCGCCAGGCCGTCGCCGCAGTATTCCACCCCGCTGGCCGCGTCGCTCACCGCGAAGCCCATGGCGGTGGGCTGGCGGCCGATGCCCAGTTCCGACAGCAGCGCTTCGAAGTTCGGGTAGGTGCGGTCATTGAAGACAATAAAGCCCATGTCCACCGCATAGTCGCCGTGGTCCCGGTGCACGTCCAGGGTGTAGGTGTGGCCGCCGGGCTCCGGTTCCGCCTCGAACACCGTGACCTGGTGCCGCTCGCCCAGATACCAGGCGGCGGTCAGACCACTGATGCCGGCGCCGATCACCGCGATACGCTGGCTCATTGGCCGCCCTCCTGCTGGCGCCAGGCGTCACCGGCCTGGCGGAACGCTTGCTGAACGTGTTCCTTGACGCCCTTGTGGGCGACGATGGGCGCCGGGTAGTCCGGGCACAGCAGCGGCTGGGTCCAGGGTTCGTGGATGCTGTCATTGTCCAGTTCGGCCAGCTCCGGCACATAGCGGGCGATAAAGCGGCCGTCCGGATCGAAACGCTGGCTCTGGCGGATCGGGCTGAACACCCGGAAGTATGGGGCGGCATCGGTGCCGGTGGAGGCACTCCATTGCCAGCCGCCGTTGTTGCTGGCGAAATCGCCATCGATAAGATGCTGCATGAAAAAGCGTTCGCCCCTGTGCCAGTCGATAAACAGATGCTTGCTGAGAAACATGGCGGTCAACATGCGCAGCCGGTTGTGCATCCAACCGGTACGCACCAGTTGCCGCATGGCGGCGTCCACCAGCGGGTAACCGGTGCGGCCCTCGCACCAGGCTTGAAAATGCCCGTCGTTGTCGTTCCATTGCAACAGCCGGGTTTCCGGTCGGAACGGCGCGCCGGTGGCCAGCGCCGGAAAGCGGTGCATGATCTGGCGGTAAAAGTCGCGCCAGGCCAGTTCGCCGATCCAGGTGGCGGCGCCTTCCCGGGCGCCGCTGTCGGCCAGCGCCCGGCGCGCCGCCAGGTAGGCGTCCAGGGGCGCCAGGGTGCCGGCGGACAGGGCCGTGGACAGGCCGCTGGTGCCCGGCTCGGCGGGAAAGTCCCGGTAGCGTTTGTAGTCGCCCAACTGATGCTCCACGAAGTCGTAGAGCTGCCGGTAGGCGGCGGCTTCCCCGGGCCGCCAGGGCCGGGTCAGGCTCTCCGGCAGGTCCAACCCGTCGCGCAGCGCCGCCACCCGGTCACGGCCATGGAAACGGCCCTGGTTCGAGGAGCCGGACGGCTGCGGCCAGGCGGGCTCCGGCACCGCGCACCGGTCGGCGTCGTCCATCCACTGGTCCCAGCGTTTCTTGTAGGCGGTGAACACGGTATAGGGCGTGCCCTTGCCGGTGCTCAGGGTGCGCGGCGGCACCAGCACGCCGTCGTCGAAACCGTGCAGCCGCACCCCGTCCTGCTCCAGCCGCCGGGCCACCGCCCGGTCCCGGTTCAGCTCGTTGAGCGGGTACTCCCGGTTGCAGAAAATTTCCCGAACGCCGTGCTCGGCCACGAAGCCGGCCAGGGTGTCCGCGGCGCCGTCGAAGTCACCGGCGTCCAGCACATGCAGATCGATGCCCTTGGCGGCCAGGTTGTCACCCAGTTCCAGCAGGCTTTCCAGCACATACCAGCGGCGCAGCGGCGCCACCTCGTGCTGGTCCCACTGCCGCGGGCACAACAGATACAGGGCGATCACCGGATCGCCGCCGGCCAGCGCCTGGGTCAGGGGCGTGTGCCCGTGACAGCGCAAGTCGTTACGAAACCACACCAGTCGCACCGGCGTCTCCTCTTGCAGGGGTATCTTGAAGCCCGCTCTGGTCGAGCCCGGCGCCCAGGGCGTCCCAGGCGGCGTACAGCGCGGCCCGGTCACCGGGCACCCGCCGCAACCAGGGCGGGGTGATCAATTCGTCGGTGAGCGCCGGGCCGGTGCACCAGACCGGCAGGCCGGGGGCGGCGTCGGCGGGCCACAGCTGCTCCGCCCGGCGCCGGCCCGGATGTTCGCCGAGCACCCACAGCACCCCGCGGGTGCGCGGGTCCGCCAGCCACGGCGCCAGGGCGCCCCAGGCCGGCGCCTCCTCCAGGCACCAGACCGGCACGCCGCGCGGCACCGCCCGGCTCAGCGCCGGCAGCGGATTACCCACCGCCAGCACCAGCCAGGCCGGGTCGGCACGGCCGGGGGCCAGCGCCAGCGCCCGGCCACCCAGCTTCTGGCGCAAAAAACTGTCCAGCAACGAGCGGGCGGCGGTGCCGTCCGGCCGGGCCCGCAGATGCTCGCGCAACGGGTCGCAGCAGTGCGTGAGGACCTTGTCCAGCGCGTAGTCGGCCACCTGGCGCTGGAACCACTGCTCCAGGCGCGGCAGATTGCGCGCCTCCAGGGCCGCCAAGGCCTCCTCCACGGCGGACCGCCAGGGATCACCGGCCAGCACCGGGCCGCCCTCCCCGTCCAGCACCGCCCGCACCTGACTGATCGGCAGGCCCCGCTCCAGCCAGCCCAACACCCGGCGGATACGGTCCAGATCCTCATCGCTGTAGCGGCGATGGCCACGGGCGGTGCGCGCCGGGCGAATCAGCCCGTAGCGCCGCTCCCAGGCGCGCAGGGTCACCGGCAGCACGCCGGTACGCTCGCTGATCGCCTGGATGCTGTAGTCGTTGCTCGCCATGGGGGTCATACCCGGTTGCGGAGGCCGAGGGCGTCCGGATAGGGGTTCAGGTAGTCCTGCAGCGCCAGATAGGGCTGCGCCACCTTGCGTTGGGCGCCGCGCAGCAGGGTCATGGGCACCACCAGGGGCACGTCGCCACGGTGATAGGCGTCGATCTGCTCATGCAGCAGGTGCCGGTCCGCGTCGTCCAGGTGGTCGCGCAGGAACCCGGCCAGGTGGAGCATGGCGTTGACGTGGGCGCCCGGGGAAACCTGCCTGGCCATGGCCGGCATGAAGGCGCCGATATAGTCGTCGGCGATCTCCTCCAGCGGCCGGCTCTTGAGGTCCGCCAGCAGCGGGCCCAGGCGCCGGTAGGTGACCTCGCTGTGGGCCAGCAACTGGAATTTGTGGCGGCTGTGAAAACCGATCAGCCCCTTGGCGGTGAGCCCGGCCTCGCGCAGGCGGCGCCAGTCGTCGTAAACGAACACCCGCTCCACGAAGTTCTCACGCAGACGGTCGTCGTTGAGGCGGCCCTCCTCCTCCACCGGCAACAGCGGATAGCGCGCCATCAGGGCGGCGGCGAACAGGCCGCTGGCATCCCGTCGCCCCACTTCGCCGTCCTCCCGGTACACGCGGATACGCGCCATGCCACAGCTGGGCGACTTGGCCATCAGCACGAAACCGCGCAGCCCGGCCAGCCCCTCCAGGGTGCGGTCCACGAAGCCGTTCATCAGGTCGGTGAAATCCTGCTCCCCACGGGTGGCCTTCAGGCGCACGCCCTGGTCGGTATCCACCAGATGCATAGCCTGGCGGGGCGCGCCCAGGCCGGCGCCCATCTCCGGGCACAGGGAATGGAAATCGAAATAGCGGGACAGCACCTCGGTGCAGTAGCGGGAGTGCTTGTGGCCACCGTCGTGGCGCACCTCCTGGCCCTGAAGGCAGGCGCTGATGCCCACCGGAATACGGTCGTCCTGAGGTTTGGCGTGGTGCTCGCGATCCATGGCGTGGTACCTGTACAAGTGGTCGTTCTTGTACAAGTTTCAGGCCGCCATGATGAAAACACCGTGAAGCCAAGCGGCCTGATTTCGCCCCCGAACACATTTAAATCTGTTTTACACACGGCGGCGAAAAATCATGAGACAGTAAATCTGCGTCGCCGGCCACGGATGGTCACCGCCTCCCCCAGGGCGTTAAGCGACGCATATCCCCCTTCCTTCAGGCAATGAAGGAACCCCCAAGGCCACCTCCCCCCGGGTGGCCTTTTTTTTGGTTCATCGCACTTTGGCGGGAAATCGATGCGAGGGGTCTCTATCCGGGACGCGGATCTGTGTGGGTGCCTTCCGGGATCGCTCAAGCCGTCCCTGGGCGCTCCCGTTTTTGGCATCCCTGC
>NZ_VCQT01000015.1 GCF_005938655.1 Alloalcanivorax gelatiniphagus | reverse complement strand
GCTTACGGCTACCGGGACAGCGACTACTTCTTCCTCAAGATCAAAGCCGCCTTTCCCGGGAATCCGCGATGAACCTAAAAAAAGCCCGGCGCGAGGCCGGGCTTTGGATGGGGTGGAAGGTGTGTATCAGGGCTCGTAGCGCCACTCGCCGTCGTCGCCGGCGACGGGTTGGAAGCCCCGGCTGGCGGTTTGCGGTTGGAAGCCTTCGAACGGGTTGAACACCGGGCCCGTGGTGGCGACGCTTTGCGGGTGCGTCAGGTCGGCCACGTACTGGGAGTCTTCCACCACCTTGCCGCCCAGGGTGCGGTCATTGAGGAACACCCGCGCCTTGCCGTTGGTGGTGTCGACCATCTCGTAAACCCGGTCGCTGTCGGGGTTGTTGGTCACGCGCACGTTCACCTGCCCGGCGCGGATGGAGCCCGGCGTGGGGGCGTTGCTGACCAGGTTGCGGCCTTCCAGGATCACGGTGCCGCCGCCCAGCCCGGTGGTGGTGTGGATACGGTCCACCGCCAGGGTCTGACCGGCCCGGTAGTGCACCTGGCCGCTGCTTTGGGTTTCCGCGCCGGTGACCATGGTCACGTTGCCGTTGCCGCTGACGCTGACCCCATCGGTGCCGCTGATAAGGCCATGCTGGGTCAGGTTGCCGCCGGCGCTCAGGTCCACGCGGCGGCCGTTCAGGTCACCGGTGAGGTCCAGGTCGCCGCCGGTGGTCAGGCCCAGGCCTCCCTGGCCGGTGAGGCCGGTGAGGGTGAGCGGACCGGTGCCCCGGTTGTTGATGTACACACCGCCGCTGCCGCCGGTGGCGCCCAGGGTCTGTACATCCACGTCCAGCGGGTCGCTGGCGCGGGCGATGCCGGTGGCGGCGGTCAGTTCCAGCAGAGCGGCCACGATGTTGTTGGCCTCGGCGTTGCCGTCCAGGATGGCGCCGGCCACCGCGGACAGCATCACCGCGTTGCCGGGGGCCAGGGCCTGCACTTCGTTGACGGTCAGGTTACCGGTCAGCGTGCGCACGCGGATGTCGCCGTTGTTGATGGTGGCGTCCAGGCCGGCCAGGCCGTCCTGCTCTTCCACGTTGATGACACCGGTGTCCGCCTCCGCCCGCAGCCGTTCCGCGCGGGTGGAGATGGCCACCGTGTCGGTGCCGATACCGTCACGGCCGCTCAGCGACACCGCGGCGCCGCTGACGCGGGTGGAAGAGTCGTTGTCGTCCAGCAGTGCACCGTCCTGGGCCATCAGGGTCACGTCGCCATCGGCGTGGATATCGCCCAGGGTGGCATCGCCGCCTTCCACCAGCACGCCGACACGGCCGTCACCGGTGCGGGCCTGGCGGATGAACACCGGACCCTGCTGACGCAGGATGATGTCGCCGGCGTCGCTGAGCGCGTCGATGCGCTCGGCCCGCAGGGTCAACAGGTCGTCCAGGTTTTCGCTTTGCGGCAGGCCGCCGATGCCCTGGCCGGCGCGCAGCGCCACGTAACGGCCGTCGATCTCGCCGGCGCCGTCGGTGGCGATGGCACCGGAGGCGGTCAGAGCCACGTCATGGGTGTTCGCGTCGACCTGGCCAATGCCCAGGTCACCGACGGTACCCACGGTGATGTCGCCGTCGGCGGTGCCGGCCTGGTCCAGACGCAGGTCACCCTGGTTGTCCAGCTGGATGTCGCCGGTGCCGGTCACCGCCAGGGAGGCACTGCCCAGTTCCGAGGTCAGATCGATGCCGTTAACGGCACGGCCCTGCAGATCATCGGCGCTCAGGGTGCCGTTGACGCTGGTGGCCAGGCGGCCGGCGCTGTCGAGCACCGCGTCACCGTTCACCGCCAGGGCGTCGAGGGTCAGGTCACCGCCGGCGCGCAGGTGGGCGTCGCCGTCGGCCAGGCTGCTGTCCTTCACGGTAAGCCCGTTGGCGTCCAGGTCCTCCAGGTGCAGATCACCGCTGCCGGTGATGGTGGCGTAGAGGTTGGTCACGCGGGTCTTCAGGCCGCTGAGCGAGGAACCGATGCTCTTGGCCGCGGACAGGAACAGGTTGTCGCCGTGGATGTGCTCGGCAATGCCCGGGTCGGCCTGAATGCCGCCCTCCTCGCTGGTCACGGACACGTCGCCACCGGCGCGCAGGGTGGACAGGGCCACATCGTCACCGGCCTTCAGGGTCAGGTCGGCGCCGCTGTTCATGGCGCTGCTGGCGTCCATGGTGATCTTGCCACCGGCGTTGGCGTCCAGGTCGGCGCCGGCGGTCAGGTTGGCGCCGTTGGCCAGGGTCAGATCGCCGTCGGAGGCGGTGACCCGGGCGTTGCCGTTCAGGGCGTCCAGGCTGGCGTCGTCGAAGCGAACATCGGTGCCGGCGGTGACGGTCACGTCCCGGTCGGCTTGCAGAGCGCTGACACCGTCCACCTGTACGGCGCCGTCAGCGCTGCTCAGGGTGAGCGAGTCGCTGGCGGTAACGCGGGTGCCATTGGTGATGGTCAGGTCACCGCCGACATTCAGGCTCAGGTTCGCCGGGTCGGCATTCAGCGCGTCGCCGCTGGTCAGGGTGGTGCCGGTCAGGGTACCCGCACCACCGGCTGAGCCGGTGAGCACGCCGCCGGCGGTGACGTTGGCGCGGGTCAGGGACAGGTCGCCTTCTTCACCGGCGGTCAGGCCCAGGGCTCCTTCAGCGCGCACCGTGGTGTCGGCGATGCTGAGGTCGTTGCCGGCGTCGGCGGTGAGATCATTGCCGGCGGTCAGGGTGCTGTCCTGACGCACGGCGAGATCACCGTCACTGGCGGTAAGGCTCATATCGCCGTCGGTGGCCCGCACCTCGGAGTGGTCCACGGTGAGGTCGCCCTTGGCCCGCAGGTCCAGATCGGTGGCGGCGGTGGCCCTGCTGTTGGTCAGGGTCAGGTCCGCGCCCTGCGCGTCCAGGGACAGATCGCCACCGGCATCGGCGGTGGATTGGTCCAGGGTCACGTTCTGGCCGGCGGTGCCGGTGAGGTCGTTGCCGGCGACCAGCGAACCGCCGCTGGTGACGCTCAGGTCTCCGTCGGTGGCGGTGAGGGTCAGGTCGCCCTCGCCGGCTTCCACCGACGAGCTGAGGTTGACGCTCACATCGGTGGCCGCGGTGAGGGTGGCGTCGGTGGCCGCTTGCGCACGGCTGCCCCTGGTAAGCACCACGCTGCCTTCGTCGCTGCCCAGCACCAGGGCCCCGGCGGAGTTGACGCGGCTATTGTCGGTGAGGGTCAGATCACCGCTGCCGGCGTTCAGGGTCAGGTCCACGCTGCCCGGTTCCAGGGGCGCCAGGCGGCGGATTTCAGTCTCGCCGCTGCCCAGGGTGGCGGCGGTCAGGGTCAGCGCCCCGCCGGCATCGCCGTCCAGGAAGCCGCCGGCGCTGACCGTGGAGCGGGTCACCGCCAGATCGCCGCTGGCGGCGGTCAGGGCGGCGTCGCCGTCGGCGCGCACGGTGGCGTCCTGGATGGTCATATTGTCAGCGGCGTCCAGGTCCAGGTCACCGTCGGCCTCGGCGCGGGCACCGTTGGTGAAGGCCAGGTCGCCGCCGGCGTTGCCGGTGAAGTCGCCGCCGGCACGCAGCTCGGAGCCGTCGCGGGCGGTGAAGTCCCCGTCGGTGGCGGTCACCTCCAGGTCGCCGGTGGTGGCTTCCAGGCGCGAGCCTTGCGCCAGGCTGACGCCGCCGCCGGCGCCGATGGTGGCGTCGGTGACCGCGGTGGCCCGGCTATTATTGGTGAGGCTGACGTTGCCTTCTTCGCTGTCCATCACCAGGGCCCCGGCGGACTCCACCACACTGGCCTGGGACAGGGCGATGTCACCACTGCCCGCGTTCAGGGTCAGGTCCAGGTTGTCGGCGGCAGTCGGCGCAAACGGCGCAAAAGGCGGTACCACGGCCGGGCGGCCGCTGGCCAGGGTGGCGGCGGTCAGCAGAATGCCCTGGCCGGCGTCGCCGTCCAGGAAACCGCCGGCGGTGACCGTGGCGCGGGTCACCGTCAGGTTGCCGTCGGTGGCGGTCAGGGCGGCGTCGCCTTCGGCGCGCACCTGGCTGTCCTCGGCGGTGAGGTGGTTACCCGCGTCCAGGTCCAGGTTATCGCCCGCGTTCACTCTGGCTCCGGTGGTGAAAGCCATATTGGTGCCGGCTTTACCGGTCAGATCGTTGCCGGCGGTCAGCTCTGAGGACTGGCTGACGCTCAGCTCACCCTCGCTGGCGGTGAGGCCCAGGTTGCCGTCGGTGGCGGTGAGCGTGGAACCGGCGGACAGCGACAGGTTCTGACCGGCGGTCACGGTGGCATCACCCTGGGCGGTGGCCTGGCTGGTGACCAGGGTCACGCTGCCGGTATCGGCGGTGAGGCTCAAGTCCTGGTCCAGGGATTCCACGCTGGCGCTATTCAGGGACAGATCGGTGCCGGCGCGCAGGGTAACGTCGTCGGTACCGGAGGCGCGGCTGCTCTGGCTGAGGTTGAGAGTGCCATTGGTGGCGGTGGCGTTGAGCGTGCCACCGTTGGCAATCAGCGTGGAGCCCCCGGACATTTGCAGGTCCTGGCCGGCGCTGGCGTCCACCTTGCCACCGGCGGTGGCGTTGCTGCTGGTCATGCGCAGCGAACCCTGGCGCGCGGTCAGCGCCAGGTCCGCGCCGGCGTTGGCGAAGGCGTTGGTCAGCTGCATCTGCCCGTCGGCGGTGAGCGACAGGTCGCCGCCGGCGGTGGCACCGCTGTTCTGGGTGAATTCCAGGTTGCCGCCCTCGGCGGTGGCGGTCAGGTCGCCTCCGGTGGCGGTGAGTCGGCCCGCGCCGGAGACGATCACGTTGTTGCCGGCGGTGAGCTTGAGATCCTGCTCGGCCACCGCACTTCCGGTGTTGAAAATGGCGTTGGTGCCCGCCTTCAGATCGATGTTGCCGTCGGACAGGATCTTGCCACTGTCGACCACCAGCAGCTCGCCGTCCTCGGCGCCCACATGGGTGTCGCCGGTGCCGGTGATGGTGCTGCCCTGGGTCAGACGCACATTGCCGCCGGCGTCCAGATCAAGAGTGCCATCAGCGGGGTCCGCTTCCGGGTCCGTGGAGCCGCCGGCGCTGATCAGACTCTGGATGAGCCCGGCGTCGCCGCCGGCCTGGCCGTCGAAGGCACCACCGGCCAGCATCTGGCTGTTGTTGAGGCTGATGTCGCCGTTGGTGGCGGTCACCGTCATATCGCCGTCGGTTTCGGTGTGCAGCTGCGATTGGGTCAGCAGCACACTGCCGCCGGCGCTGACGGTTTGCGCGCCTTCGGTGGCGGCGCGGCTGTTGTTGAACTGTACGTTGCCGTTGTCGGCGGTCACCGTCATGTCCCCGCCGGACTGCGCGGTGGCGCTGTTCAGGGACACCTGATTGCCGGCCCACAGATCCAGGGTAGTGGCGGCGGTAGCCCTGCTGTTGCCATTCAGCTCCAGGTTGCCGCCGGTGGCGGTGGCGTCCAGGGCGCCGCCGGTGGCGGTGAGGGTGGAAAAGCTGGACAAGGTAACGTTCTGGCCGGCGGTGACGGTTACGTCGTCGTTACCGGTGGCCTGGCTGTTGGCCAGGGTCACGTTGCCGTTTTCGCCGGTCAGCGTCAGATCAGCGCCGGCTTCGACGCTGGAGTCGTTGAGCGACACCGAGTCGCCGCCTTTCAGGGTCAGATCACCGGCGGCTTGCGCGCGGCTGTTCCCCACCAGGGTGACGCTACCCCCGGTGGCGGTGGCGTCCAGGGCACCGTTGGTGGCGGTGAGGGAGGAGAGGCTGGACAGGGAGATGGTCTGGCCGGCGGTGAGGGTCACGTCATCAGCACCGGTGGCCTGGCTGTTGGCCAGGGTCACGTTGCCGTTTTCACCGGTCAGCGTCAGATCAGCGCCGGCTTCGACGCTGGAGTCGTTGAGCGACACCGAGTCGCCGCCTTTCAGGGACAGATCACCGGCGGCTTGCGCGCGGCTGTTCCCCACCAGGGTGACGCTACCCCCGGTGGCGGTGGCGTCCAGGGCACCGTTGGTGGCGGTGAGGGTGGAAAAGCCGGACAGGGTAATGCTCTGGCCGGCGGTAAGGGTCACATCATCGGCACCGGTGGCCTGGCTGCTGACCAGGGTCACGTTGCCGTTCTCGCCGGTCATGGTCAGATCACCGCCGGCTTCGACGCTGGCGCTGTTGAGCGACACCGTGGTGCCGCCTTTCAGGGTCAGGTCACCGTCGGCCTGGGCGTGGCTGTTCTCCACCAGGCTGACGCCGCCCTCGGTGGCGGTGGCGGACAGATCGCCGCCGCTGGTCAGTTGCACGCCGTTGACGGCGGTGATGTCGCCGGTGGTGGCGGTGAAGGTGAGATCGCCGGCGGCGGCCACGTCCGCCTTGAGCAGTTGGCCCTTGCCGCTGCTCAGGCGGGTGTCGCCTTCACCGGTCTGGGTCACCGCCTCGTTCACGGTGAGGGCGCCGTCGGCCACGGTCAGATGCAGGTCGCCGTTGGCGTCCAGGCCGGTGAGACCGGGCAGGCCCAGGTTCGGGGTGACACCACCCACGGTGAGGTCACGGTTCTGGTTGAACAGGTAGAGGCCGCCGTCACCGGCGTCCGCTTCCAGGGCACCGGTTTCGATCAGCAGGGACTGGTCGGCGGTGCCGATGCCATTGCCGGCACGCAGGGCCAGCTGGTCGGCGTACAGTTCCGGGGTGTCGTCCGCCTCGTTGAGGGCGTCGATGGCACCGTCGGCCTCCAGGGTGATGTTGCCGCCCTCGCCGTTGGTGCGCACTTCGCCGAGATGCAGGTCGCCGGCGGCACTGGTGACGGTGACATTGCCGGTGGTGGTGGTGACTTTCTCCACGTCCAGGTCGTCCTGGTCGTGAATATTGACCTCGCCCTTGGCGTCGGCGGTAACCACGTCCACGGCGGTGTCCAGACCACGCTGGGTGACGCTGCCGGTGGCACCGATGCTGTCGCCGGCGGTCAGTTCAAGACGCTTGGCGACGATGCCGGTGTCGTTGTCCTGGTCGTCGTCGATGCGGCCTTTCGCGTTCAGGCGGATGGTGGCGCTGTCGCCGGCGGCGGCCAGTTCATAAACGGTCAGGTTGCCGCCGGCGGTGACATCGATGTCGCCGTTCAGGGTTTCCAGGGCGATCAGCGCCAGGTCGTCGCGCTCGCGCAGCAGCACGTCGCCGTCGCTGGTGCGGCCTTCGACCACGCGGTCCACCTGGGTGTCCAGTTCCACCTGGCCGTCGGCGCGGAAGTACAGATCGCCGCCGGTGACGTTCAGGGTGTCGCCGTTGTCATCGATGATGGCGCCGCCCTGGGCCATCAGATAGGTGTCGCTGTCGGCGGTCACGTCGGTGTCGATGATCTGGGTTTTCAGGCGCAGGTCGCCGTTGTTGCGCAGACCCATGTCGCCGGCGGCGGTGAGACCGCTGAGGCCGTCCACGGTGCCCAGCACCAGCTCGTCGCCGCCGTTGTCGTTGATCACGAAGGCGTCGCCGTCGCCGGCGTCGATGGCGATTTCATTGGTGTCGGTGTACAGCGAGTCCTCTTGGTTGGCGACGCCCTGCTCGGCGCGCACGGCAATGGCCGGGGCGTGCAGGGTACCCACCGACGGCACCCATTCACCGTTCACCCAGGTACCCCCGATGCCGCGTACCGCGCCGTCGGCCTGCAGAGAGATCAGCGTCGGACTGACCACGTCGCCCACCACGCTGATGTTGCCGGCCACGTTTTCGGCACGGATCTCGCCCACGGATTTAATGTCGCCGAGGCCCAGATTGCCGGTGGAGTCCAGGTACACAGCGGTGTTGAGAGCCCGGCCGCTGCTGGTGCCCATATCCAGGCGGTTGGCCTCGATGCCCAGCGGCTTGGCGGCGGACATGTCGATATCGGTGGCCTGGTCGTAGGCGGCGATGGACTGCTTGCGCAGCAGCTCGCTGGCGTCGCGGGCGGCGGTGGCCTTGAACACGGAATGGTCCGTCATGTCCCGGGACACCTGGGTGGTATCGCGCAGTCTGGTCCAGGTATCCACGTTGGTGATCGCGTCCTGGTAGGAGCTCTTGGCCACGTCCAGGTCGTTCAGCGCGTCATTAACCTCGTCCGCCAGGGGCGAGACCACGTTGCGGTCGTATTCATCCACTGCGATTTGCGCGATGGACAGGGCCAGGCTCAGGCCCTGGAACACCGCATCGGAACCGCCGTCACCGCTGAACGGAATGGCCTGGGCCGCGCCGGCGGCCAGGGAAACACCATCCACCGCCGCCTGGGCCACGGACACAATGCGGTTGAGGTTGTCCAGGGCGCTGCTGGCGCTGTCCAGCTGGTTGCTGAGACGGTCGGCGGTGCGCTGGGCGCTGGCCAGGTTCTGCTGGGAGATGTTCTTGCTGACGATCGCCGAGTTGAGCGCGGCGAGGTAAGACTCCAGCTGCTGCTGCAGGGTCTGCAGCTGCAGGACCTTGGCGTTCAGCTCCGCCAACCGGGCGGCGTAGTCGGCGATGGCGGTTTCGCGGTCGATTTCCGCGTCACGTTGGCTGGGGGTATTGCCGATCAGGGTGACGTGGTCGCCGCGTACGTTCTGGTCGACGCCGTTGCCGTCCAGGATTACGCCATCACGGGCGATCACATAGACGTCGCCGTGGCTGCCGGCGTCCAGCATGCCCAGGGTCACGTTGTGGTCGGCGTCCAGGGTGATGTTGCCGCCGTCTTCGGTGATCAGGTTGCCGGCGATGATATTGCCGTTGTAGCCCTCATTGGTGGTGTCGCCGCGGGCGGTCAGGGTGATGCTGCCACCGCCGGGCAGGCGAATGGTGTCGTCCTGATTCAGGAACACGATGTTGCCGTTGGTGGCGGTCAGCACCAGCTTGCCACCGTCCATCACCAGGATGCCGCCGTTGTTGTCGAGCACGGTGATTGACGCGGCCACGATGGTGACGCCGCCGGCGCCCTTGCCCACCAGGCTGTCGGCGTCCACTTCCACGGCACCGGGGCTGGCGGCGTTGACGTCGCCATTGCCGCCGCTCACCGACATCTGGTCCACGTCCAGCACCAGGGCGCCGGTGTTGCCGACGCCTTGCTGGGCACGCAGGTCCACCTTGCGGGCCACCACATTGGCCTCGCTGGCGCCGTCCGGGCGGGCGTCGTTGATGGCGCCGCCACTGGTCAGGGTGACGTTGCCACCGGCGGAGGTCACGGTGCCCAGGTTCATGGTGCTGGCGGTGTCGATGTTCACATCGCCGCCGGCGGCGCGGGCCCGGATCAGGTCCAGCGGGCCGGCTTTTTTGTTGCGCAGATAGATGCCGCCGTTGCGGGCGTCGACCACCAGTTCGTCGACGCGGATTTCCAGCGCGTCCACGACGCCATCGGCGGCGCCCACTTGCAGGGCGTCCAGGGTCAGATCTTCGGCGACGATGTTGTCGTCGTCACCGTTACCGTCGCTGACCCGGCCGGTGGCCTTGAAGGTCACGCTGCCGCCGCTGGACAGCTTGCCCAGCACGGTGTTACCGGACTGGGTGAAGTCGATGTCACCACCGGCCTCCCCGTCCAGCATGCTCAGGGCGCCCACGTTGGTCACGTAGACGTGGCCGTCGGAGAGCATGGACAGCCTGCCGGTGATAGCGGTGGAAAGGTCACGGCTGTCGCTGCCGATGCTGCCGGCGTCCAGTTTCACGTCCTTGCCGGTGATGGCGGTGTTTTCGCCGTCGCCGTTGAGAGCGCCGGTGGCGGTGAGGCTGATCAGGCCGTCCGCGGACACCTGACCCAGATTCAGATCACCTTGATGGCTGACGGTCAGGTCGCGGTCGGCGCCGCCGGCGGCGGCGTTCAGGGCGAGGGGACCCTCGCCACGGTTATCCAGGTCGATGTCACCGTCGCGGGTGGTAGCGTCGATGCGGTTGGCGTCGGTGGTCAGGTCGATGTCGTCGCCGGCGGCCAGTGTCAGGCCGTCGGCGGCCAGCACGCCGCCGCCGTCGCCGATACGACCACTGGCGCTCAGGTCCACCTGATGACCGCTCAGATCAACGCCTTCCACGATCAGGTTGCCGGCCCCGTTGTTGAAGGCCAGGTCCAGCCCTTCGCCGCCGCTGCGCTGCACCGCCAGGTGTTCGTTGGCGCGGTTGAAGGTGACGCCGCCAGCGTCGTCGGTCACCGACACATTGCCGCCCAGGGTGGTGGCATCCAGGCTCGACAGCAGGCCGGTGTTGGCCACATAGGTGCCGGCCAGGCTGGTGCCGGTGATGGTGGTGAGGCTGTCCACCTTGGTGGCCAACGCCTGCACCGAGCTGCCGATGGCGCCGTCCGCGTCCAGGGTCAGGTGATTGGCGCTCACGTTCAGCGGCGCACCGCCGTCGCCGCGAATGTTGCCGCCCTGGCTGATCACCGAGGCGTCGCCGTCCTGAACCTCCACCAGGCCCAGCACCACGTCGCCCACCGTGGCTTCCAGTTCCACCTTGGCGTTCTCGCCATGGGAGCGAATGGCAGCGGCATTCAGGCCATTGTTCTCGGTCAGATAAACGCCGTTGCCGCCGGAGTTGGCGTTCAGGCTGTTGCTCTGGGTTTTCAGGGCGCCGCCACTCTGGCCGATGCGATCCGCGGCCTGCAGATACACGTAGCGACCGGTAAGGATGGCGGTGTCGCCGCCGTTGTAGAGACCGCCGCCTCGGGACAGCATGGTCAGCTGGTCGGTGGCGGAGACGGTGTCACCGATGACGATATTGTCGTCGGCGCCGATCACCACGTCGTGGCTGCCGGTGGCGCCGTTGCTCAGCGTAATGTTGCCGTCGGCGTTGCTGATGCCGGTGGACGAGGTGGGCAGGCCGCCCTGGCTGATGCGTTCGCCGGCGCTGATCTTGCCAAGCACCAGCTCACCGTCCTGATCGTCCACGTAAATGCCACCGTCCTGGGTGGACGCGGAGAGCACGTCCACGGCGGTGGTCACCGCCTGGCCGGTGTTGCCGATGGCCCCGTCCGCTTTCAGATTGGTGGCCCAGGCTTCCACGTTGGGTTCGGCGCCATCGCTGCCGCGCAGGTCGCCTTTTTCCGCGGTGATCAGGGCACGCAGGCCGGCTTCGACGCTGTTGTCACCGGTGCTGACCCGTTCCAGGGTCAGATCGCCGCCGGTGTCGGTGATCACTACGTGGCCTTTTTGGGCTTCGGCGCGCAGGGTGTCCGCGTCGATGCGCAGGGCATTGTTTTCGGCGCCGATGGTGGCACCGTCCACGGTGGTGGTCAGCGTCACGTGCTCGCCGCTGGCGGCGGTGTCCAGGTTGCCATTACCGACGATGTTGCCGGCGGCGGTGACGCTCAGGTCCCCCTCCACGTTAACGCCGGACAGGGTCACGCCGCCGTCGCCGTGGGTAAAGTCCAGATCGGTTTTCACGGTATCGCGGCTGGCGCTCAGCGTTTGCCCGTTGAACTGGACGCTGACGGCGTCCTGCACCGGGTCGCCGGTTACCGGATCGGTGCCAGCCTGGGTGAAGTTCACTTCGGCGTTGTCGCCGGTGGTGATGCTCAGGCTGTCGAGTTCATCGGCCTCGTTGACGCGGATGGCGCCGCTCTCGCTGCTCACCGCCAGGTCGTCCACGTCGGTGTGCACGGCGCCGGCGGCGCCGATGCCGGTGCCCGCCTTGAGGGTCGTGGAGCCACCGCTGATGGAACCACCGTTGGAAACAATGGCGTTGTCCGCCTCCAGGGTGGAGGCCGCCGCGGTGATGGTCCCGGATTGTTCCAGGTCGTCGCCGGCCATGGTCAGTTCGGTGGCGGCGGTGATATCACCCTGGTTGACCACGGAGGACACCACCGCGTCTTTCTGGCTGCCGGAGAGCAACACATGGCCGGCTTCGATTTTACCGCCCGGGCCGTTCTTGACGCTGCCGGTGGCGCCGCTCAGGTCCGCGTCGGTCACCGAAAAAGTGACCAGCCCGTTGCCGGTCAGATCGATGTCGTAGGAGCCGTCATTGGCCAGGGTCACGCGGCCCACGTTGGCAATGATGTGGCCGGTGTTTTCCACATTGGGAGCGATCAGGTAGACGAAGCCGCCGTTGCCGACCTTGATCTCGCCCTGGTTGGTGATGGACGCGTTGTTCATCAGCTCGCCGCTGAAGTTGAGCTTGCCGTCCATGAAGTCCTGATCGGCGATGTCGAAGGTGGTGGCCAGCAGGCCGGCCACGTCGATCTCGGCGCTGGCGCCGAACACGATGCCGTTGGGGTTGATCAGGAAGATGTTGCCGTTGGCGGTGAGCGCGCCCTTGATCTGGGACACGGTGCCGCCGGTGACCCGGTTAAGGGTCACATCGCTGTTGGCCTGGTGGATGAATTTGACCAGCTCGCCGGGATCAATGCTGAAGTCGTTCCAGTTGATCACCGCCTTGTTGGACAGCTGGTTGATAATGGTCTCCACGCCGTTCGGCGTGATCGAGGCATCCCCCCGCACCACCTCACCGCCAGTGGGGCCGGCTTGGACCGCGCCGCTGAAGCCGAACACTGAAACCGATACGGCGACCGCCACTGAAGCATTGCGTTTTTTATTCCGTGCCATGATTCGTTACCCGTAAAAGTGGTGGCGCTCAGAAGCGGTAGCGTGCTTGAGCGTAGAAATAATTGTTGTCACCGGTTTCGGTGCCCAGCGGCAGCCCCCAATCCAGGCGCACCTCGATGGGTTTCCAGGGCCGTGCAAGCAGACCCAGGCTGACGCCGGAGATGTCCTGTTCATCGTCCTGGTCGTAGAACGGCTTCTTGATGTACAGACGGCCATGGCTGAGCTGGCCGATCAGTTGGTAGCGGGAATCGTCGGCGAACAGGTCATAGCGCGCCTCCAGGGAGGCGGTGAAGCCGCTGTCGCCGGAATAGATCGACGGCGGGTGGCCTTTCACGGAATTGGCGCCACCGATGGCCCACTGCTCGCTGGACACCAGCGGGTCGAAGGCGTACTGGCCGTACAGGCGCGGGATCAGCAGGGTGCGCGCGTTAAGGCGCTGGATGCGGGCCAGGTCCAGGGTGACCTTGGTGAAGTCGTTGTCGGCGCCGGCGAAGGCGCGGCTGGACAGCGTGGAGTTGTCGTCCATGCCGCCCAGGCTTTCGCCCAGGCCGTGGTGCAGGTCCACCGACATCAGGCTGCGGCCGGACAGGTCGGTGCGGTCCAGAGCCACGCCCACCCGCAGCTTGCGGATGCGGTCCTGGGCGATGCGCACGCCGAGCATGTCCTGATCCAGATCGGTGCCTTCCAGCCAGGCGCTGTAGGTCAGCACGCTGCGCGCGGACAGGATCTGGTCCTGCAACACACCGACCCCGAGGCCGGTGCTGTCGCCTTCCACTTCCAGCACCTCGAAGTCCCGGCCCACGTTGACGTTGCCGGTGGAGCCGTACACCTGGACGCTGGTACCGCGAGCGTTCACCGGCGTTACGTAATCCGCGTAGGCGAACCAGGCGTCGCCGTCGCCGATGGACTGCATGCCGATCAGGTTGGCGTTGTCGCCCCGGCCGGTCAGGTTCTGCAGGGTGATGGACGGCACCACCCGGTAGCGACCGGTGTCCTTGCTGCCGTAGTTGTTCAGTTCCAGAGCGCCGGTGACGCGCGGCGCTTCCTCGACCTTGATGATCAGGTCGGTGTAGCCCTGGCGGGCGCCGGGTTTGAGGGCGGCGGCGGCTTCGATGCCGGATTGACGGTTGAGGCGGGTCAGGGCCCGTTCCACCCGATCCAGTCGCACCGGCTCATCGCGGTGCACGTCGGCGGCGGCCAGGGCATCGAGGATGCGCCGGGAGGCGTAGCGCTGATTGCCTTCGATGCGGATCTCACCCAGCTGGCCTTCCAGCACCACCAGTTTCACCGGCGTGCCGTCGGCGAAGGTCTGCTGCGGCACCACCACCTTGACCAGCGGGTAGCCGGCGTCGTGGTAGAACGCCTCCACCTTGGCGGCCAGGCTCTGGATGTCCTTGAGCGTCATGGGTTTGCCGATTTCCGAGGCGATCAGCCCGGACAGATCGGAGGCGGTGTAGGTGTAGTTACCCTGGAAGGTGACGCCGTTGACCACCACCTGAGGCGGCGCGCTTTGCGCCCGGGCCGGGCCGACATGGAAGGCCAGCGCCAGGGCCAAAAGTGCGATACGCAAGAAACCGGATTGACTGCTCATTGATACATCCCGAAAAACCCGTCGATAAAAGGATCGAGATGGAGAGCACGGTGCGGACGCACCCCGGGTGGCGGTTTTAGGTCCCTTCCCCCGTATTTTTTGCTATCCCCGGTCGGAGTTCATGGCTCCGATCGTTGTTCTCACCCCCTGGTCCGAAGACCGGCTGCAAACTCTTTCATTCAAGGAACGAGTTCACAATTCGGCGAATCTATTTCACAGGAACACAACGGTCAACGTGCATTTATTTACAATAGTTGACCTTTTACAATGAGCTTAGATCACTAAATTTTCGCAGCCTTAGGGGATTTTAAGCCTAAATCATTAGACGGCTGTTGCCCGGCTTTCCCGGGGGTTCACAACCCTTCAGCGACTGTTTCAGGAGAGGGAACGAAGAAACGATATGCAGTAATAAGAAAACGGCGGGATCACCCAACCCGAACGCTTCGCGTGGCGCCTCGGGGCTCAGCTTTTATTATTAGAAAAAAAAACAAGGAACAGGCAAAGAAATCCCAAATGATGAACGCCGCGATGCTTAGTCCCGTCGCGGCACCGGTTCATCCGCCAGCTCGTGCACCCACACCAGAGTGCCGGCAATCACCGCCACCGGCATGATCACCAGGTTGACCAGCGGCAGCATGGTCAGGCCCAGGATCACCGAGCCGAAGGTGAGCACCAGCCAGCGCTTGGTCTTGAGACGTTCCAGCATCACCGTGAACGGCACCTGGCGGTTGTCGGCGGCGTAGTCAATATACTGCATACCCAGCAACCAGCCGGACCACAGAAACCACACCGCCGACGCCAGCACATTGACCACCGGGATGAAGTAGATCACCAGCACCACCAGCAGAATCAGCACCGCCCGCCACAGCCAGTACCAGGTCTTGCGCAACTCGCGCTTGAATACCCGCACCGTCATGGCGCCGATGGACTCCTCCGGCATCGGCCGGCCACTGATGCGCACATCCACCTTTTCCGACAGAAAGCCCATGAAGGGCGCGGCCAGCAGTTGCACCCCCAGGGTGAACACGCTGGCCAGCAACCCCAGCAACAGAATCCACACCAGCACCACCGCGGCACCGACCAGAAAACTGATGGCGCCGTTAAGGAAGCTGAGGTTGCCGTCGAAGTTCCAGCCGGCGGTGGCGTCGGCGATCCAGCCGGCGATCCACTGGCCGGACAGGTAATAGAGGCCGCCGAACACCAGCACGTTGAACACCATCGGCACGATCACATAGGGCCGCAGCCCGGGGCTGCGGGCCAGAGTCAGGCCTTGCTTGAGATAGTCCAACGCGCGGGTGATCTGGGACACGGCGACCTCGTTTCGGCGGATACGGTTTTCAGGGAATGCGGGCCGATTCTAGCATCGCCGCACGCCGAGGCCAGTGCCCGATCCCCCTCCCCGCGAAGACGCGGGTCCCGGACACCGGATCAGACGTAAACTTCCAGATCCACCGGAATGTTGCCACGGGTGGCGTTGGAGTACGGGCACACCTGATGGGCCTTATCCACCAGCGCCTTGGCGTCGTCCTCTTCCAGACCGGGCAGCGTCACCGCCAGGGTCACCGCCAAACTGAAAGCCTCACCGTCCTGGAGGATCGCCACCTTGGCGCTGATGTGGGTTTCATCGGACAGCTTCACCTTGGCCTGGCTGGCCACCAGCTTCAGGGCGCTGAGGAAGCAGGCGGAATAGCCGGCGGCGAACAGCTGTTCCGGGTTGGTGCCATCGCCGCCGGGGCCACCCAGGGCCTTGGGGATGGTCAGTTGCAGATCCAGCTGTTTGTCGCTGCTGGTGACCCGGCCGTCGCGGCCACCGGTGACACGGGCTTCGGCTTGATACAGGGTTTTTTCGGTGCTCATGAGTCTTTCTCCGCTTGGTTGATTTTGCACGATATAATCGTGTGCTATTTAATTGTTTGTGGTTTGCCGCCCTAGGGCGGATCGCGACTGAAGTCGCTCCTACACCTACACTCGCCAGGCCACGCCGTGTGACCGACCTTGCCAGGCCACGCCGTGGGACGACCTTGCCCGGCCCTGCAGTGGGATCGGCCTCGCCGGACCCAGCCGTCGGATCGACCTTCCCGGACCTAGCCGTGGGTCGACCTTGCCCGACCCCACCGCCGGATCGGCCTCGCCGGGGCCCGTGGCGGGACCGACTTTGCCAGACCCCGCTGTAGGAGCGACTTCAGTCGCGATCCACCGCAGCGACGCTCAGCCCGCCAGCCGCTCAGGACCTCCCGGTAAGGCTGTCGCGCAGATCTTCCAACTGTGCTTTCAGGGCGCGCAATTCGTCCGGATCGCAGTGGCTGGCACAGGCCACCGCCTCCGGCACCGCCTCCGCCCGCTGGCGCAGGGCCCGGCCGGCGTCGGTAAGATGCACCTCCACCCGCCGCTCATCCTCGGCGGCCCGCCGGCGTTGCAGCAGGCCGGCGCTCTCCAGCCGTTTCAGCAACGGCGTCAGGGTGGCGGAATCCAGAAACAGGCGCTCGCCAATGCCGGACACCGACTGGCCGTCGCGCTCCCACAGCACCATCATCACCAGATATTGCGGGTAGGTCAGGTCCAGCTCGCGCAGCAGCTTGCGGTAGACCTTGGTCATGGCCAGCTGGGTGGAATACAGCGCGAAGCAGAGCTGCAGGTCGAGCCGCAGCAGGGAGTCCGGGTTGTCGGTGTCGTCAGTCATGGCGAGCATGATTACATAGCGTGCTATTTAATAGCAAGCAAAACCCCGGCAGGCGCATCGCGGGAACGGCTTCAACCTTGCCCCGCCAAACCGCCCTGCCCCCGCCAGCGGCCCGGCGTCATACCGAAGACCTGGCCGAACGCCTCGATGAAAGCGCTGGTGGTCTGGTAGCCGCACTCCAGGGCCACGGTGGTCACCGGCAGACCCGCCGCCAGGTGTTCCAGGGCGCGCAGCAGACGGGCGCGTTGGCGCCAGGCCTGAAATCCCAACCCGGTTTCCTGGGGAAAACGCCGTGACAGGGTGCGCGGCGACAGGCCGGCCCAGTCTGCCCATTCGGCCTGGCCGCGCCGGTCCGCCGGGTCGCGCAGCAAGGCGTGGGCGATGCGCGCCAGCCTCGGGTCCCGGGGCATGACCAACCCCAGGGGCGCATCCGGTAGAGCACGAATTTCAGCGGCGATCACCGCCACCAGCGGGTCCCGGTCCGGCGTCCAGGTCCGTTCATCCCAACCGGCCACCCGTTTCACCGCCTCCATAAGCAGGCCGGACACGCGCAGGATACAGGGTTCCGCCGGCAACCCCTGGCACAGCGCTTCGTTGATCAGCATGGCCCAGCCGTCGAACTGCCCGTGGGGATCGATGCCGTGCTCCTGGCCTGGCGGAATCCAGATGGCGTGCAGAGCGGGGACCGCCCACCGGGTGTCTCCGGTGTGCACGGTCAACAGCCCCTCCGTGGCGCCGCAGAGCTGCCCTTCCCGGTGTTGATGCACGCCGGCGGCGCGGGCCTCCCGGCTGGCCTGGGATTTGTCCCAGATGCGGGCCAGCAGAGGGCCCTGGACGGCCGGGAAAGTGCCGCTGCCCCCGGTCGGGGACATCTGTGTCCAGCTCATGTTGGCGCATTTCCGATATTGAATGGCATTTATATGGTATTTCAGTCAAGCGCTCGGGACTAGTCTGGATCGCACCCCGGTTCCCGGCCCCAACTGACACGACTGAAGGAAACGACGATGCGAGCCAACGATATTCTTCCCGATCAACAGAACAGCCTGGAAATAGACGGCACGGTGATCCGCAAGGGGTCCGTGGGCGCCTTCCTGGCAAATGCCCGCCTGTGGCTGGACCCGGAAACGGAAATCGACCAGCGGCAGCGGGCGGAACGGCACTTGAGCGAGCTGCTGCCAGCGCTGCGTGCCCTGGGACTGTTCGAGTTTCTCGAAGTCCGGGACCCGGCCCTGCGGGCCTGGCTGAAGGCCGCCCACGGCGACCGGGAGGCGGACCATGAATCCGAATGACTTTCAGGTGCACGATGTGGCCGACTTTCCCCTGGTGCGATTGATGCCCGAGGGGCTGCCGGAGGGTTACGCGGCGCGCTGGGAGGCGGAGATGGAGGCGTTGATCGGGCAACCGGCCCCGTTCGTGATGGTGGTGGCCGCCCTCCAGGGCGAACACCGGGAAGCCCATGAGGACCGTAAACGGCGCACCCTATGGATGAAGCGCAACCGGGACGCGTTGGCGCGCCGCTGCCGGGGCATGGTGGGAGTGGAGCCGGATACCACCCGGCGCCTGATGATGCGAACACAGAGCGCCGCCCTGGCGGGCCTGTTCAAGGTGCCGCTGCGGATCGTGGCCAGTGCAGGGGAAGCGGACGCCCTGGCGCGGGCGTTCCTTGATGGCCATGGAGTGGATCGCGACTGAAGTCGCTCCTACAGTGGGATGCGGTCAATGTAGGAGCGACTTCAGTCGCGATCATCCCTCCGGCGGCGGCTTAGCGCAGGCGCTCGATCAGCATGGCAACGCCCTGCCCCACGCCGATGCACAGGCTTACCAGGGCGTAGCGGCCGTCGATGCGCTCGAGCTGACGCAGGGCGGTGAGCGCCAGGCGGGTGCCGGAGGCACCCAGCGGGTGACCCACGGCGATGGCGCCGCCGTTGGGGTTGAGGCGCTCATCGTCGCCTTCCAGGCCGAGCTGTTTGCAGCAGCCCAGCACCTGGGCGGCGAACGCCTCGTTGATTTCGATTACGTCCATGTCGGCCAGGGTCAGGCCGGCGCGGTCCAGCACCTTGCGGCAGGCACCCACCGGGCCCAGGCCCATGATGCGCGGCGGCACGCCGGCCACGCCGCCGGCGATGATGCGGGCGCGCGGGGCGATGCCGGCTTTTTCGCCGGCGGCGCGGGAGCCGATGATCAGGGCGCCGGCGCCGTCGTTAACGCCGGAGGCGTTACCGGCGGTGATCACACCGCCTTCGACGATGGCCGGCAGCTTGGACAGCTTTTCCACATCGGTGCCCGGGCGCGGGTGCTCGTCCTCGGACACGGACAGCGGCGGTTTCTTACGGCCCTGGGGCACTTCCACCGGCTGGATTTCGCCCTGGAAAAAGCCATCGGCGCGGGCCGCTTCATAGCGGCGCTGGGACTGGGCGGCGTAGGCGTCCGCCTGCTCGCGGCTGATGCCCAGTTCGGCGGCCACGTTCTGGGCGGTCTGGGGCATGGTGTCGGCACCGAACTGCTTCTCGATGGCCGGGTTGGGGAAACGAGCGCCGATGGTGCTGTCGTACATGGGCATGTTGCGGCTGTAGGGCGATTCCGCCTTGGCCATGACGAAGGGCGCGCGGCTCATGGACTCAGCGCCAGCGGCGATCACCAGCTGGCCTTCGTCCACGGTGACCATGCGCGCCGCGTCCAGGGTGGCGGCCAGGCCGCTGCCGCACAGACGGTTGACGGTGAGACCGGCCACCGATTCCGGCAGGCCGGCCAGCAGGCCGGCGTGGCGGGCCAGGTTGCGGGCGTCTTCACCGGCCTGGTTGGTGTTGCCGGCCACCAGGTCCTCGAAGTCTTCCGGGGCGAACGGATTACGGGCGATCAGGGCGCGGATCACCCCGGCCAGCAGATCGTCGGGGCGCACCGGCGCAAGCGCGCCGGCATGGCGACCAAAGGGAGTGCGCAGGCCGTCATAGATGTAGGCGTCGAGCATGGAAAAATCCTGAGTTAAAAGTTAAAAGTTGAAAGTTAAAAGGGCGGCACGACTGCGTGCCTTTATGCCGGCGACCGGATGCGCGGCGAAGAGCGGCCCGTGGGCCCGAAGCTCCAACCGCGCTTTCAACTTTTAACTTTCAACTTTCAACTGCGCCGCCAGGCGCTGTTAGTTCGCACATCAGTCCGCATAGCGGAACATCATTCCGAAACTTGACGGCAAGAATAGGTCGTGACAGAGTGCGATGCAAGCCGCCGGCGACCCACCGGTCATGCCTCCGGACCAGCCAGCCTCCAGATTAACCAATAAGACAGAAGAACCCCATGATTCGCGACCAGGAAGTGCTCAACCAACTCGTCGACACCATCGGCCGTTTCGTGCGCGACCGCCTGATTCCGGCGGAGCAGACCGTGGCGGAAAACGATGCTATCCCCGAAGACATCGCCAACGAAATGAAGGAAATGGGCCTGTTCGGCCTGTCCATTCCGGAAGAGTACGGCGGTCTCGGCCTGACCATGGAAGAGGAAGCCCTGGTGGCCTTCGAGATCGGCCATACCTCGCCGGCGTTCCGCTCCCTGTTCGGCACCAATAACGGCATCGGCGCCCAGGGCATCCTGATCGACGGCACCGAGGAACAGAAGCGCAAGTACGTGCCCAAGCTCGCCACCGGCGAAGTGATCGGCTCGTTCTGCCTCACCGAGCCCGACGTGGGCTCCGACGCCGCCAGCCTGAAAACCCGGGCGGACAAGGACGGCGACCACTATGTGCTGAACGGCACCAAGCGCTACATCACCAATGGCCCGGAAGCCGGCCTGTACACGGTGATGGCGCGCACCGACCCGGACAACAAGGGCGCCGGCGGCATCACCGCCTTTATCGTGGAAGGCGATACCCCCGGCCTGATCCGTGGCAAGCCGGACGTGAAGATGGGCCAGAAAGGCGCCCACGTCTGCGACATCACCTTCGACAACTGCCGGGTGCCCGCCGAGAACATCATCGGCGGCAAGGAAGGCCAGGGCTTCAAGACCGCCATGAAGGTGCTCGACCGGGGCCGCCTGCACATCTCCGCGGTGTGCGTGGGCGTGGCCGAGCGACTGATCGAGGACGCGCTGAAATACGCCATGGAACGCAAGCAGTTCGGTCAGCCCCTGGCCGACCATCAGCTGATCCAGGCGATGCTGGCCGACTCCCGCGCCGAAGCCTTCGCCGGCCGTTCCATGGTACTGGAAGCGGCGCGCAGCAAGGACGCCGGCAAGAACGTCAGCCTCGACGCCTCCTGCTGCAAGCTGTTCTGCGCGGAAATGGTGGGCCGGGTGGCCGACCGGGCGGTGCAGATCCACGGTGGCGCCGGCTACATGGCCGAATACGCGGTGGAACGCTTCTACCGTGACGTGCGTCTGTTCCGGATCTACGAAGGCACCACCCAGATCCAGCAGATCGTGATCGCCCGAGGCATGGTCCGCGACGCGCGGTAGCACCGAGCTGCAAGCTGCAAGCGCGCGGTTTGTGGCTGCGGCGCCGTGCCGGCGACGGCCAGTTCAAAGTTCAAAGTTACAAGTTGAAAGGTCGTGGCCGCGGGGGCTTTCCCGCGGCCTTCGGCCGACGAGCGCTGCGCGCGGCTTGTAGCTTGCGCCTCGAAGCTTGCGGCCCGCTTCCCCACGCGGGCACCCCGCCTCGCGGCTTCCCTTACCCTCCCGCGCGTTTCAACTTTCAACTTTCAACTTTCAACTGACCTCCCCCTCCTCCCAGCCAATTTATACAATGCCCCGGCCATACCGACCGGTATGCTAGACCGCGATGTGATAGAGGCATCCATCGCGCTCTTCGCGCCGTACCCGGCCGAGGGCGTGCAGGCAGTTGAGGTGGGCGATGCTCTCGCCCATGGCGAACATCAGCTGGTGGCTGTCCAGCTCGCGCTTGAACAGCACCGGCAACAGATCAAAGGCGGTGAGCGGCCGTTGGTCGCAGGCCGCCTGGGCGGCATCGAGCTGCTCGTCGTGGTGGGCGCAAAGGTCGTCGATGCGCTGGTGCAGGCCACGGAACGGCAGGCCGTGGGCCGGTAATACCAGGGTGTCCGCCGGCAGCGCCGCACGCAGGGCGCGCAGGGAATCGACGAACTCGGTGACCGGGTCCTCGTCCGGCAGGTTGGCGCGCACGGTGAGGTTGCTGGAGATGGTGGGCAACACCTGGTCACCGCTGATCAGCAGATGGTCCCGCTCCCGGTACAGGCAGGCATGTTCCGGGGCGTGGCCCCGGCCGATGTGCACCCGCCAGGTGTCGCCGTTGATGGTCACGGTGTCGCCTTCGGCGATGATCACCGGCGTCGGCGGCAGCTCCGGCATTACCTTGCGGTAGCCGTTGCCGCGACCGGCCAGGGTGGCCAGCTCCGCCTCGCCCAGGCCGTGACGGCCAAACAGGCCACGGAAGCCGTCCGCCACCTCCTGGTCGCTGGCGGCCTGCAGGCGCTGGGTAAGCGCCCACTCACCCCGGGTCATCCAGACCGGGGCCTGGAAGTGAGTGGCCAGCCAGGCGGCCTGGCCGATGTGATCCGGGTGGTAATGGGTCACCAGGATGCGCCGGATCGGGCGCCCGTCCAGGGCGCTGTCGAAGGCGGCGCGCCACAGATCCCGGGTGGCGCGGGAGCCGAAGCCGGTGTCCACCAGGGTCCAGCCGTCGCCATCCTCGAGCAGCCACAGGTTGATGTGGTCGAGGGAGAACGGCAGCGGGAAGTGCAACCAATACACGCCGGGCGCCACTTGAACACGGTGGCCGGCCGCGGGTGGCTCGGTGAAAGGATATTGAAGCGCTGAGCTCATACCGGGACACTCTTTCTGGGCGCGCGCCCGGCGATCCCGGCGCGCGCGACAACATGAACTTGACCAGGGCGGCATCGCCGCCCGGTTTGGCTGGGAGAAACACCATGCAAGCGTGGCGCATTCAAGACGACCACACTCTGAAACTGGAACAACGCGAGGCACTTGAACCCGGCACCGGCCAGGTCCGCGTGGCGGTGCGCGCGGTGGGCGTGAACCGCGCCGACATCATGCAGACCCAGGGCCTTTACCCGGCGCCGCCGGGCTTCGACAACAGCGTGCCGGGGCTGGAATACGCCGGCGTCATCGACGCGGTGGGTGACGGCGTCATGGGCCGGCAAGTGGGCGACCGGGTGATGGGGCTGATCCCCAGCGCCGCCTATTCCGAGCAACTGGTGGTCCACGAACGGGAGACCCTGACGCTGCCCGACGAACTGGACTTCGCCACCGGCGCTACCATCCCCGAGGCGTTTCTTACCGCCTACCGGGGGCTGTTTCTGGAAGGCGGCCTGCAACCGGGCCAATGGTGCCTGATCCGCCCGGCCACCGCCGGCGTGGGCCTGGCCGCCACCCAGCTGGCCAACGTCCTGGGCGCGCGCCCCATCGGCACCAGCCGTGACCTGGACAATCTGGCCAGTGCCCGGGAGATGGGCCTGCTGGAAGCCGTGCTGGAAGACGACAACCTGCCCGACCGGCTGCTGGAGATCACCGGCGAGGGCGTGGCGGTGATCCTGGATATGGTGGGCCCGGACTGGAAGAACCTGCTGAAAGGTCTGCGCATCGAGGGCAAGCTGGTGATGCTCAGCGCCCTGGGCGGCGCCACCACCGAGCTGAACCTGCGCGCGCTGATCGCCCGCCGGCCGACCATGATGGCCATGACCATGCGCAGCCAGCCGCTGGAAAAACGCATCGCCATCGCCGAGATCTTCAACGACCGGCTGGCGCCGCTGTTCGCCAACGGCCGTCTCAAACCCCTGCCCCTGAAAAGCTTCCCGTTCAGCGACGCGCAAGCGGCGCACAAGCACATGGCGGAAGACGCGTTCAGCGGCAAACGGGTGCTGGTGAACGACTAGCCGCAAGCGACAAGCCGCAGGCTGCAAGCAGGTCAGGGATCTCCCTCTGCTGGCGGCTTGTCGCCTGGGGCTTGTGGCCGGATTTCCCATAACTTCAATACTGTTGTTATATTAATGAAACACTATTTCACAACAAACGAGGTGCCGCAATGACCGAAGCAACCGCTCGCCAGAGCACCATGAGTCAGGAAGAGTGGGAGGTTCGTAAGGACCTGGCCGCCGCCTACCGCCTGGTGGCGCTGTACGATTGGGAGGACCTGGTGTTCACCCATCTGTCCGCCCGCGTGCCCGGGCCGGAGCACCATTTCCTGATCAACCCCTACGGCATGTTGTTCGACGAAATCACCGCGTCGTCCCTGGTGAAGGTGGATCGGGACGGCGAGATCGTCGACCCGGGCGCCACCAACCGGGTCAACCCGGCCGGCTTCACCATCCACAGCGCCGTGCACATGGCCCGTGAGGAAGCCGGCGCGGTGCTGCACCTGCACGCCCCGGACGGGGTGGCGGTGAGCGCCCACAAGGACGGCCTGCTGCCGCTCAGCCAGACCGCCATGCTGTGCCTGCAGCACCTGAGCTTCCACGATTATGAGGGCGTGGCCCTGAACCTGGACGAGCGCGAACGGCTGATCCGGGATCTGGGCGACAAGAACATGATGCTGCTGCGCAACCACGGCACCCTGAGCGTGGGCCGCAACGTGGGCGAAGCCTTCACCTACATGTATTTCCTGATGAAGGCCGCCGAGATCCAGGTACGCACGCTGGGCCAGGGCGAACCCTACCTGCCGTCCCAGCAGGCTCTGGACACCACCGCCGAGCAATCCCAGCAGCTGGGCATGGCCAGCAAGCTGACCTGGCCGGCGCTGCTGCGCAAGCTGGAGCGGATTGGTAGCGATTACGCGACCTGATCCGAGGCCGTTGATCGCGACTGAAGTCGCTCCTACAAGATCCCCGTAGGAGCGGCTTCAACCGCGCCCCCCAAAGGCCTCGTAGGAGCGACTTCAGTCGCGATCCCACAAGCCCCCGCAGGAGCGGTTTCAGCCGCGACCCCCAAAGGCCCCGTAGGAGCGACTTCAGTCGCGATCCCACAAGCTCCCGTAGGAGCGGCTTCAACCGCGCCCGAAAACCCCCGCAGGAGCGACTTCAGCCGCGATCCCACAAGCTCCCGTAGGAGCGACTTCAGTCGCGACCCCACAGCCCCAGTAGGAGCGACTTCAGTCGCGACCCCAAAAGCCCCCCGCAGGAGCGACTTCAGCCGCGACCCCCGCCCTACCTCAGGCGCGCATGCGCAGCGCCGCCAGCATGGTTTCCAAACGCGGTACGGCCACCCCGTGCTTCTGGGCGATGGCGACCACGTTGCCGAGAATGGCGTCCAGTTCGATGGCGCGGCCATTCAGATAATCCAGCGCCATGCTGTTCTTGTAAGCCGGCATTTTGCGGGTGCCTTCGATGTTGCTGTCCGGCAGCTGCGGGGGCAACGGATAGCCGTCGGCGGCGGCGGTGGCCATCACCTCATCCATCAGTTCACGCACCAGTTTCTCGCCACCGGGCGCATCCAGCATGGTCAGGGTGTCGGCGCCGTTGGCGAGCACAGAGAGCGGGTTGAACGGCGTGTTCCAGACGCACTTGAGCCAGCGCTCGCGGACCACATCGTCGGCCAGTTTGATGTCGATGCCGCCGGCCACGAACAGGTCCCGCAATGCCTCGCAGTGGGCGTCGGCGCCCTGGGGGAAACGGCCCATCACCAGGCGGCCGTAGGCGTTGTGCTTGATGCGGCCCGGGCCCTGGCGGCTCACCGCCACGAACGCCAGGCAGCTGATCACCGGGTTGTTCGGGTAGGCGTCCGCCAGTTCCCGTTCGATATCCAGGCCATTCTGGATCAACACGATGCGGGTGCCCTCGCCCACCCAGGGTTTGACCAGAGCGACCCGGTCGCTGTCGGGCAGCACCTTGGTGGCGAGAATCACATAATCCGGAACCGCGTCCGGCTTGTCGCCGTCCTTGTAGAGGTAATCCGGGGCCCAGGAGATATCCCCCAGGGGGCTTTCGAATTGGAAGCCGTTTTCCTTGACGGCGTCGTACTCGGAGCGCACCACGACGCTCACGGTGCAACCGGCGCGCTTGAGGATGGCACCGTAAAAACTGCCGATGGCGCCGGCGCCGATAATCAAAGCGTGGGGTTGTGAATCGGTCATCAGGATTTCTCCGCGTGCATACGTCGCTCCCCCCGGCGCAGGGCGCGCAGGGGAAGGAAACCAAGAACAAAGACAATGAAGAGCATCAGATAGGCATCGTCGAAGCCCACTTCAAAGGCGCGGGGGTGCCCGGCCTCCGGGTAAGCCTGCCAGTACCGGTCGGAAAAGAATTGTACGCAGATGGCGCACAGGTTGATGCCCAGGGCGCCACCGATCTGGCGGCCGAAGTTGATGATGCCGGAGCCCTGGGAAATCAGCGCCGGCGGCAACATCATCAGGCTGCCGGTGGTCACCGGCGGCATCATCAGGCCCATGGCCAGCCGCGCCAGCACCGCCCAGGTCACCAGCCAGACACCGGCGGTGGTCGGGTCGGCGGCGCGCATCAGAACCATGCTGGCGATAAAGAACAGCAGGCCGGCGGCCACCAGACCGGTGAGCGGCATGCGGTCGGTAAGGTAGCCCACGAACGGGAAGATAAACGCCATCGCCAGGCCGGCGGGCATCAGCATCAGCCCGGAGGCCGAGGCGCTGAACCCGGACACCTGCTGGAAGTACAGCGGGAACAGGTAGGTGGAGGCGAACACGCCGGCGCCGATGGCCATGGACAGCAGGAAGCCGCCGCCGAATCCGGGGGTGGCGAACACCCGCAGATCAAACAGCGGATGCCGGGCGCGCCGTTGCCAGGCCACGAAGGCGATCAACAGTAGCGGACCACCGATCAAGGCGCTCAACAGCCAGGGCTCCAGCCAGCCACGCCGCAGGCCGGACGCCATCGCCCACAAAGTGGCGGTGAGGCCCAGGCTGAGCAGGGCCAGGCCGGCCCAGTCCAGCCGTGGCGCCTGCGCTTCCCGGTGGTTGGGCAGAAAGGCACGGCCCAGGGCCATGGCCAGGGCACAGGCCGGCAACACCACGAAGAAGGTGGCGCGCCAGGACCAGGCGTCCACCAGCACGCCGCCCAGGGCCGGCGCGATGGCCGGGCCCAGGATCACGCCCATGCCATAGATGCCCATGGCCTGGCCCCGCTTGTGCAACGGGAACACCTGGAAAATGGTGATCATGGCCAGCGGCTGGATCATGCCGGCCATCACCCCCTGCACCACCCGCGCCAGCACCAGCACGGTGAAGCTGTCGGCGAACCCGCCCACCAGGGAGGCAACGATGAAAATGCCCATGGCCAGCAGGAACGCCTGGCGCGACCCGAAACGGGCCACCGCCCAGGCATTGAGCAGCATGCCCACGGTCATCGCCGCCAGAAAACCGGTGGCGAGCCAGTGCACCTGATCCTGGGCCAGAGCGTATTGGGCCATGATCGATGGCACCGCCACATTGATGATGGTGGCGGCGAGCACCACGGACAGGGTGCCGAGCATCACCGTGACGGTGGCGAACCATCGATAGCGTGGCCCATGGCGCTCGAACAGGAGCGCCACGGCCGGATTGTCGGACATGGAGGACCCTTACTTCAGGGTCGGGTCGTCGCTGACGCGAATCAGCAGCTTGCCCCGGTTTTTGCCCTGCAACAGACCCTGGAAGGCGCTGACCGCGTTTTCCAGGCCGTCCACCAGGTCTTCCTGGTACTTGACCTTGCCGTCGCGGATCCAGGCGCCCATGTCGCGCTGGAAGTCCGGGCCACGGTGGGCGTAATCGAACTGGATAAAGCCCTTGAGCAGCAGACGCTTGACCAGCACCTTGCCCATGAAGCCGGGCAGACGGTCCGGGCCCTGGGGCTGCTCGGTGTCGTTGTAGTGGGCGATACGGCCGCACACCGGAATACGGGCGAAGTCGTTGACCAGCTCCATCACCGCGTCGAAGGTCTCGCCGCCCACGTTCTCGAAGTAGACGTCGATGCCGTTGGGGCAGGCTTGCTTGAGCTGGTCGCGGAAGTCCGCGTCCTTGTAGTTCACGCAGGCATCGAAGCCATAGGCTTCTACCACGTGCTTGCACTTGTCCTCGGCGCCGGCCACGCCGACCACGCGGCAGCCCTGAATCTTGGCGATCTGACCGACCACCTGACCCACCGCACCGGCGGCGGCGGACACCACCACGGTTTCGCCTTTCTGCGGCTTGCCGATTTCATCCAGGCCCACATAGGCGGTGAAGCCGGGCATGCCGAGCACGCCCACGGCGGTGCTGATCGGCGCCTGGGCCGGGTCGAGTTTGCGCATCATTTTCGGGTTGTTGACGGAGTATTCCTGCCAGCCACCCGGGCACAGTACATAGTCGCCCTGCTTGAAATCGCCGCTGCGCGATTCCACCACCTGGCCCACGGTGGCGCCTTCCATCACGGCGCCTTCTTCCACGCTGGCGGAGTAGGATTTGGCGGCGCTCATGCGGCCGCGCATGTAGGGGTCCAGGGACAGATAGATGGTGCGTACCAGTACCTGACCTTCGCCCACCTCGGGAACGGTGCCATCCTGCAGTTTCAGGTTGCTGTCGTCGGGCATGCCGACCGGACGTTTGGCGAGAATGATCTGGCGGTTAACGGTCATTGCGAACTCTCCCGGAAAATTATTTTTGATATGGCGCCCCGTAGGAGCGACTTCAGTCACGATCAAGCGGTTGATCGCCGTGGCAATCGCGACTGAAGTCGCTCCTACGGGGAACTTTCAACCAAAAAGGGCGGCCCGCGGGCCGCCCTTTCCGGTTACGCCGCGTGGTCGTCCACGTCGATCAGCGTTTCCAGAATACCCAGATGGTATTCCCGGTCGCCGAACCAGTGGTCGATCATCACGATGCGCTTGGCGTAATGGGAAACCGCGGTTTCTTCCATCATGCCCATGCCGCCGAACAGCTGGATCGCTTCCTCGGCCACCTTGCGGCCGGACTTGCCGACCTGGGCCTTGGCCGCGGAGATGCGTTTCTTGCGCAGGTCCGCCGGGGCGTCCAGGCTGCAGGCCGCCAGCATGGTGATGGAACGTACTTTTTCCAGCTCCATGCGCATTTCCACCATGCGGTGCTGCAGGGCCTGGAATTTGCCGATCGGCACGCCGAACTGCTGGCGTTCCTTGATGTAGTCCAGGGTCTGGTCGCAGGCCACTTCCATGGCGCCGGCGGCTTCCGCGCACAGGGTGATCAGGGCCAGGTCCAGGCTCGCTTCCAGAGCGTCGATGGCCTTGCCTTCCTCGCCCAGCAGCGCGTCGGCGCCGACCTTGACGTTGCTCAGGGTGATCTCGGCGGCGTGCAGGCCGTCGATGGTGGCGTAACCCTTGCGGCTCACGCCGTCGGCGTTGGCGTCGACGATAAAGGCACTGAGGCCGTCGCGGGCGTCGCTGTCGCCGCCGGTGCGGGCGATCACCACCAGCTGGTCGGCGCTGTCGCCGTGCAGAACCACGGCTTTTTCGCCGTTGATCACATAGCCGTCGCCGTCTTTCTTGGCGCTGGTCTCGACCACGGTGTGGTCATAGCGACCCCGCGGCTCGTAGGCGGCCAGGGCGAAACGGGTTTCGCCGCCGATGATGGCGCTCACCCATTGCTCTTTCTGGGCGTCGTTGCCCAGCTTGTCGATCAGGGTGCCGGACAGCACCACGGTGGCCAGGTAGGGTTCCACCACCAGACCACGGCCGAAGCCCTCGGCCACCACCATCAGCTCCGGGCCGCCGCCGTTGAAGCCACCGGCTTCCTCGGAGAACGGCACGCCCAGCAGGCCGAGCTCGGCGAACTGGTTCCACATGTCGGTGCTGAAGCCCTGCTCGGACTCGAGAATCTTGTTGCGCGCGTCGAAGGTATAGGTGTCACGGACCAGACGACCCACGGTCTCTTCGAGCATGCGCTGCTCGTCGCTAAGTTTGAAATCCATGTTCGTCGACTCCTTACAGTCCGAGGATCATCTTGGAGATGATGTTCTTCTGAATTTCGTTGGAGCCCCCAAAGATGGAGAGCTTGCGGAAGTTGAAGTAACGGCTGGCCACGGAGGCGGCGAACTCCGGTCCCACATAGGGGCCCTCGAAGTCACCGGCCAGTTCCTCGGGGAGGAACGGCAGAGCGTGGGGACCGGCGGCGCGGCGGAACAGATCGGTGATCTCCTGGCGCAGTTCGGTGCCCATGATCTTCAGGAAGGAGCTTTCCGCGCCGGGCACGCCACCGGCCTCGGCGGCCGCCACGGTGCGCAGGTTGGTCATTTCCAGGGACATCAGCTCCATTTCCACGTCCGCCAGGCGGGCGCGGAAGTGCGGTTCCTCAATCAACGGCTTGCCGTTGACGGTCTGCTCGCGGGCCACCTGCTTGAGGTGCGCCAAAGCAGCCTTGGAAGAACCGACACCGGCGATGCCGGTACGCTCGAAGGTGAGCAGGTACTTGGCGCAGGTCCAGCCCTTGTTCTCCTCGCCGACCAGGTTCTCCACCGGCACCTTGACGTTGTCGAAGAACACTTCGTTCACTTCGTGCTCGCCGTCCAGGGTGATCAGCGGGCGCACGGTGATGCCCTCGCTTTTCTCCATGTCGATGAGCAGGAAGGAGATGCCTTCCTGTTTCTTGGCGTCCGGGTCGGTGCGCACCAGGCAGAAAATCATGTTGGCGTGCTGGCCCAGGGTGGTCCAGGTCTTCTGACCGTTGACGATGTAGTGATCGCCTTCGCGCACCGCGCGGGTCTTCAGGCCGGCCAGGTCGGAACCGGCGCCGGGCTCGGAGTAGCCCTGGCACCACCAGTCGTCGCTGCGCAGGATGCGCGGCAGGTAATAATCCTTCTGTTCCTGGGTGCCGAACTTGATGATCACCGGGGCGACCATGTTGACGCCGAACGGCAGCACGGTGGGCGCGCCGGCTTCCGCGCACTCTTCCTCGAAGATGTGCTTCTGGATCGGGCTCCAGCCGGTGCCGCCGTGCTCTTTCGGCCAGTGCAGGGCCAGCCAGCCCTGCTCGTTGAGAATCTTCTGCCAGCGGACCGTGTCTTCCTTGCCCAGGCGCTTGTGTTCTTTCACCTTGCGGGAGATATCCGCCGGCAGCTTGTCCTTCAGGAAGCCGCGCACTTCGTCGCGGAACGCGCGCTCTTCCGGGGTGTAGTTAATATCCATAATGTCCTCTCTAATGCCGTGGTCGCGGCTGAAGCCGCTCCTGCCCGGAACTCCGCAGGAGCGGCTTCAGCCGCGATGAGCGGGCTCAGCCGTAAAAGCCTTTGCCCTCATTGGCCAGCTTCTCGAGCAGCGCCGCCGGCTTCCATACATCGTCGCCGGTTTCCTTGTGGAACTGGCTCACCTTGTCATAGATGGTCTTGAGGCCCACGGAGTCGGCCCAGAACAGCACGCCCCCACGATACACCGGGAAGCCGTAGCCGTAGATCCAGATCACGTCCACGTCCAGCGGGCGGGCGGCGATGCCCTCCTCCAGGATCTTGGCGCCTTCATTGACCATCACATACATGCAGCGCTCCAGGATTTCCTGGTCGCTGACGTCACGGGACTGAATGCCTTGCTCTTGGCGGAATTTGGCGATCAGGGCGTCAACTTCGGATGAAGGCACCGGGGTACGGTCGCCCTCCTTGTAGTCGAATACGCCGGCCTGGGTTTTTTGGCCCAGACGGCCCTGCTCCACCAGTTCATCGGTCCAGTTACGCGGCGGCGCGTTGTCGGGATCTTCCTTACGCAGCTCTTCGCGGATGCGGTAACCCACGTCCATACCGGCCAGGTCGGACATGGCGAACGGGCCCATCGGGAAGCCCAGATCGAACAGCACCTTGTCCACCTGGGCGGGGCTGGCACCTTCGTTAACCAGTTGCACGGCTTCCGCCTGACGCTTGTGCAGCATGCGGTTGCCGACGAAGCCGTGGCACACGCCTACTAGCACGCCGACCTTGCCGATGCGGCGGCTCAGGTCCATGACGGTGGCGATCACGTCATCGGCGGTCTTCTCGCCGCGCACGTTCTCCAGCAGCTTCATCACGTTGGCCGGGCTGAAGAAGTGCATGCCCATCACGTCCTCGGGACGCTGGGTGAAGGCGGCGATGCGGTCCACGTCCAGGGTGGAGGTGTTGGTGGCCAGGATCGCGCCCTTCTTGCAGACCCGATCCAGCTCGCTGAACACGGCTTTCTTCACGTCCATGTTCTCGAACACCGCTTCGATCACCAGGTCCACGTCGGACAGGTCGTCGTAGCTCAGGGTGGGCTGGATCAGCGCCATGCGATCTTCCACCTGCTGGGTGGTGATGCGGCCCTTCTTGGCGGTGTTCTCGTAGTTCTTGCGGATCACCGCGATGCCTTTCTCCAGCGCCTCTTCCTTCACTTCCAGGATTTTCACCGGGATGCCGGCGTTGGCGAAGTTCATGGCGATACCGCCGCCCATGGTGCCGGCGCCGATCACCGCCACCTGGTTGATCTCGCGTTTGGGGGTGTCCTTGGCCAGGCCGGGCACCTTGGCCACTTCCCGCTCGGCGAAGAACACATGGCGCTGGGCGCGGGATTCCGGGCTTACCAGCAGTTCGCCGAACAGTTCGCGCTCACGCTTCATGCCCTCGTCGAAGGGCAGCTCCACCGCCGCCTGCACCGCCTTAATGCAGTGGAAGGGGGCCTTGAAGCCGCGCTGTTTGCGGGCGATGGATTTTTCGAAGTTGCTGAACAGGTCCGGGTCTTCCTTCTGGGCCTGCAGATCGCGGATGCGACGCAGCGGCGCGTTGTCGGCGGCCAGCTTGCGGGCATAGGCCAGGGCGCCTTCCAGCAGGTCACCGCTGACGATCTCGTCGACGATGCCCAGGGCCAGGGCGTCCTTGGCTTTCACCGGGTTGCCGGAAACGATCACTTCCAGGGCTTTCTGCGCGCCGATCAGGCGCGGCAGGCGCTGGGTGCCACCGGCGCCGGGCAGAATGCCCAGCTTCACTTCCGGCAGGCCCACCTTGGCGGAGTCCAGCGCCACCCGGTAATCGCAGCCCAGCGCCACTTCCAGACCGCCGCCCAGAGCGGTGCCGTGGATGGCGGCCACCACCAGCTTGTCGCTGGCCTCGTACTCGGCGACCACGTCGGGCAGGGCCGGGCCCTGGGGCGGCTTGCCGAATTCACGGATGTCGGCGCCGGCGGGGAAGGTGCGGCCTTCGCCGATCACCACCAGGGCCTTGGCCTGGTCGTCCTGAAGCCCCTGGCGCAGACACTCGGTCAGCCCCTGGCGCACGCCCTGACCCAGGGCGTTTACCGGCGGATAATTAACACTGATGACGCCGATGTCGCCTTCCAGACGGTAGCTGACTACCTCGCTCATGATGCCTCCTTCAGCGGAAGGCCCCGGAAATGTCTTTTTTCGCCATGTTTCCGGCGTCTCCGGTGGCCTTGAAAACGGTTAACGTGCAGGCCCTCCAGTATAGGAAAAACGGGCCTTTTATCAATAATTTGAAATTTGGTTTTATCTAGCGGACGGTCGCCGGTTCGCGGCTGAAGCCGCTCCTACAGGCCAATCAAAAAGGGCACCCGACCGGGTGCCCTCCTGATTTCCACTATCGGGTGGCGACTTACTCTTTGTAGTCCCGGGTTTCGCGGATCATCACTTTACCGTCCTTCACTTCGGCGATCTGCGGCTCAGCGCCCAGGTTGCCGTCGTCGGTGATGGCGGTCACGTCATAGGGGTTGTGCTTGGGATCCACGTCCTTCAGCGCTTCCGGGATGGCGGCGCGGATGGCCACCGGGTCGTCCACGGAACCGGCTTCCTGCATGGCGTGCATCACCAGGTACATGGCGAAGTAGTGGTAGGCGGTTTCCGAGGTGGCCACGCCGTCGTGCTTCTCTTTCCAGAGTTTCACGAAACGCTCCGCGCCCGGGGTGTTGTAGTTGGCCAGGGGCACCACGCCCACGGAACCTTCCAGGGAGTCCAGACCACCGGATACCTTGGCCACTTCATCGATCTTGGCCTGGTCCATGATCACGAAACCGCCCTTGAAGCCCAGCTCACGGGCCTGACGCACCACCAGACCGGTGGGCTCGGAGGCACCGCCCACGAACATCACGTCCGGCTTGTCCGCCAGCACCTTGCTGACGCCGGTGTAGTAGTCCGCGGACTTGTTGTAGTCCATCGGGTTGGTGGCAACCACTTCACCGCCCATCTTGCGCCATACCGGCACGAATTCCTTGGTCCAGTACTTGGCGTAGTCGTGGGTGGCGTTGGCCACCGCCAGATTCTTGCCGAAGCGGTCCATGGTGATTCGGGCGAACGGCACCAGGTAGTCAGTGAAGTTCGGCGGAATCTTGACGGTCAGCTTGTTGCCCTTGGCGGTCACCGCCGGCACCGAGGTGTAGGACATTACCAGGAAGCCGTCGCGCTCATTGAACGCCTGCAGGGCGAAGGTGCCGCCGGAGTGCGGGGTGAAGATGATCGGCGCCTTGTACTGCTGCACCAGCCGCTTGCCGTTCACCGCCGCCTGGCTGGGTGAATACTTGTCGTCCAGGGCTTCGATCTTGATGGTGTAGTTCTCACCATCCACGTCGAAACCGCCGGCCTCGTTGATCTCGTTGGCGGCCATGCGCAGGCCTTCCACGGTGTTTTCACCGTACAGAGCGGCACCGCCGCTGAGCGGGCCGGTGAAACCGATGGTGACTTCCTCGGCGTGGGCCACGCCGCCCAGGGCCAGGGCCACGGCGCTGGCTGCCGCCAGGCGTCGAAAGGTTCGGGTCAATGTCATGATGCTGTTCTCTCCCATTGTTTTTGTCAGGGTATTGTTGTGTGAATTGAAGTGCTTTCGCGTTGACTCGGATCAGTTACGCCGGCCCGGGTCAGGCGCCGATGTACGCCTTGCGTACCGCCTCATTGCCGAGCATGGCCTCGCGGTCCCCTTCCATCACCAGGCGACCGTTCTCGATCACATAGGCGCGGGTGGCGATCTTCAGGGCCGCGAAGGCGTTCTGCTCCGCCAGCAGCACCGTGGTGCCCTCGCGGTTGATGGCCTGCACGGCGCCGAACACCTGCTTGACCACCAGCGGGGCCAGGCCCAGGGACGGCTCATCCAGCATCAGCAGCTTGGGACGGCCCATCAGGGCGCGACCGATGGCCACCATCTGCTGCTGGCCGCCACTGAGGGAGCCCGCCGCATCATCCTTTTTGTCGTTTAAAATCGGGAACATTTCAAGCACATGGTCCAATGTTTTTTTCATGCCGGCCCGATCACGCCGGTGCACGTAGCCACCCAGCATGAGATTTTTCAGCACCGACATTTCCGGAAACAGCTTGCGCCCTTCCGGACATTGCACCACGCCGGCCTGCACCAGCGACGAGGGTTTCTTGCCGGTGACGTCCTGGCCATTGAGGCTGATACGCCCGGCGCTGGCCTTGAGCAGGCCGCTGATGGTGTTGAACAGGGTGGACTTGCCGGCGCCGTTGGCGCCCAGCAGTACCACCAGTTCGCCGGCTTCCACGTTCATGGAAACGCCATCCAGGGCCTTGAAGCCTTCGTAGCAGGCGTCAACGTTCTCAAGCTTCAACATCTTCGTCACTCCCCAGATAGGCTTCGATCACCACCGGATCGTTCTTGATCTGTTCCGGCGTGCCCTCGGCGATTTTTTCACCGTGGTCGAGCACCATGATCTTGTCCGCCAGGCTCATGATCATGTCCATCTTGTGCTCGATCAGGCAGACGCTGATACCGTGCGCCACCATCTTGCGGATCAGCGCGGCCAGGTTCTCGGTTTCCTCCGGGTTGATGCCGCCGGCCGGTTCGTCCAGCAGCACCAGTTCCGGGTCGGTGGCCATGGCCAGGGCGAACGCCACCCGCTTACGCTCTTCCTGACTGATGTCGAGGATATAGCGGTTGCCCAGGTGGGACAGGCCGACGAAATCCAGCACTTCCTCGGCGCGGGCGCGGCACTTCTTCTCTTCGTCGCGCAGGCGCTTGGAGTTGATGATCACGTCCCACAGCCGCGATTGGGTACGCAGCCGGTGGCCAACGATCAGGTTGTCCAGCACCGTGGACTGATCGAACAGCATGGTGGTCTGGAAAGTACGGGCGATGCCCAGCCGGGCGATGCGGTCCGGGGACATGCCGGTCACGTCCATGCCCTGGAATTCGATGCTGCCCTCGCTGGGCGGCATGGCGCCGGCCACCAGGTTGAAGAAGGTGGTCTTGCCGGCGCCGTTGGGCCCGATGATGGCGTTGATCTTGCCGGCCTCGAAGGTAACGCTGACGTCATTGACGGCGGCGAGACCGCCGAAGCGCTTGGTCAGATTGCTGATTTTCAGCAGCGGATGCTCAGCCATGGGTACCGGCCTCCTCCTGGTTCTTTTTCTTCTCGACGCGGGACGCGCTGTGTTTGGCCGGGGCGCGGCTGGCCAGACGACGGCCGCGCCAGGTCAGGAAGGTGCCGACAATGCCACGGGGCATGAAGATCACCAGCAGCACCAGCAGCGGACCGAACACGATCATCCGGTACTCCTCGAAGGACTGCACCGCCTGGGTGATCCAGGTGATCAGCAGGGTCCCCACCAGCGGGCCCATCAGGGTGCCGATGCCGCCCACCAGCAGGTAGGTGATGACGTCGAAGGTGTGGGTGATTTCCGCCAGGTCCGGGCCGATAAAGCGCACCACGCCGGCCAGCAGGGCACCGGCCAGGCCGGCATAGGTGGTGGACAGCACGAACGCCAGTACCTTGTTGCGCATCAGGTTGATGCCCAGGGACTGGGCCAGATCGTCACTGATGCGGATGGCCAGGAAGGTGCGCCCCACCAGGGAGCGGGAAATGCGGCTGATCAACCAGATCGCCAGCACCAGGAAAAACAGCACCAGGTAGTAGAACGGGATGGTTTCGGTGAAGTCCACCAGGCCGAAACCCTCCGGCGGCGCGATGCTGATCACCCCCAGGGTACCGTGGGTGACTTCTTCCCATTTCTCGATCAGCAGGAAGATGATGAAGCCCACGCACAGGGTGAAGATGGCGAAGTAATGCTCCTTCAGGCGCAGCGACACCACCCCCACCAGGAAGCCCAGGAAGGCACCGATCACACCGGCGGCGATGAACGCCGGCCAGAACGCCCAGCCGTAATCCACGGTGAGCAGCCCCACCGCGTAGGCGCCGATGGCGAAGAAGCCGCCATGGGCCAGGTTCAGCTGGCCGCAGTAGCCGGTGATGATGTTCAGGCCGTACACGGCGATGGCCCAGATAAAGGCCAGCGCCATCACATAGATCTGGTATTCACTGGTGGCCACCAGGGGGAACAGGATGCCGGCGGCGATCAGCACGATTTTCATGGCCGGGCTGGCGAAGAAATTCATGATGCGATCCATTAGCGCACCCCCTTGGAGAACAGGCCGGTGGGTTTAATGGACAGGATGGCCACCAACAGCACGAAGGCGATCAGGTCCTTGTAGGTGCCGGACAGGTAGTAACCGCCCAGCGCCTCGGCGAAGCCGATGATCAGACCACCGACGATGGCACCGGGGATGCTGCCCATGCCGCCCAGAATGATGATCACGAAGGCTTTCATGATCACCAGGTGGCCCATGGCCGGGTACACCAGGTTGATCGGCGCGAACAGGGTGGCGCCCACCGCCGCCAGGAAACCGGCGATGGCGAAGGTCATCATCGCCACCCGGTTGGCATCGATACCGACCAGGAAAGCACCTTCCCGGTTCTGCGCCATGGCAATGATGGTGGAACCGGTCATGGTCTTCTTCAGATACAGGTGCAAGGCACCCATCAGCGAGAAGGCACCGATGATGATCAGCAAACGCTGGGCCGGCAGGGTCAGGGAACCGAAATGGTAAATCTCGGTGTAGGGGGTGGGCATGCGACGGAAGTCGGCACCCCAATGCATCTGCACCACGGCTTCCAGAAACAGCAGAATACCGATGGCGGCGATTTTGTCGTGGATTGGCGGCGAATGCCGCAGGGGGTGGAACACCAGCCGCTCACACAGTACCGAGAGCGCCGCCACCACTATCCCGGCGCCGGCCATGGCCACCCAGTAGTTGAGGCCGTGTTCGACCATGATGAAATAGCTGACGTAGGCGCCCACCATGTACAGCGCGCCATGGGCGAAATTGGGAACGTGCAGAATGCCGTAAACCAGTGTCAGCCCCAGGGCCACCAGCCCGTAGATGCTACCCAGCGTCAGGCCATTCAGCGCTTGCTGCAGAAACACGTCCAAGGCTCGAACTCCTCGTTGTTATGAAATCGCCGCGCGGCCCGTCCGGAAGTCCCGTCGTCCGGGCCGCATCGTTACGATTTCGTTTTTCTTGTGATTAAAAGCGGCTCACTAAAAACCGCCAACGACGCTAGCAGCGGCCAGCATCGGCGTCAATATTTTAAAATAAAGTTTCGTTATGCGGACTTTACGCCTGCTTTTTGTGGGCCTCCCACTCCGCTTCCTGCAACGAGCGCCACATTACCTTGCCGGTGGGCGAGCGCGGCAGTTCATCACGGAATTCAACGATCTGCGGTACCTTATAGGCGGCCATCTGCTCCTTGCACCAGTCGATGATGTCCTCCTCGGAGACCTTGCCTTTTTCGGCGGCGGTCAGCACCACGCAGGCTTTGACGGTTTCGCCGCGGCGCTCGTGGGGGGCGGAAATCACGCAGCTCTCCTGAATCGCCGGGTGACGGTACATAAGACTTTCGACCTCCGCCGGCCAAACTTTAAAACCGGAGGCGTTGATCATCCGTTTAACCCGGTCGACGATGAAGAAATAACCCTGCTCGTCGTAGTAACCCATGTCGCCGGTGCGGAAAAAGCGTTTGCCGTCCAGATCGATAAAGGCTTTTTTGGTTTCCTCGGGACGGTTCCAGTAGCCCTGGAATACCTGCGGGCCGTTGGAGACGATCTCGCCCACTTCACCGACGCCCAGTTCCTCACCGGTTTCCTCGTTGATGATGCGCGAGTCGGTGTCGAACACCGGAATGCCCAGGCACTGCTTCTTGGGGTGATCCGCCGGGTTGATGTGGGTGGCGGCGATGGTCTCGGACAGGCCGTACCCTTCGATGTAGCGCAGGCCGGTGAGATTGAACAGCTTGTCGGACACCGCCTCCGGCATGGCGGCGCCGCCGCCGCCGATGTTCTGCAGGCTGGACAGGTCAAACGATTCCACGTCCGGGTCGGACAGCAGATCGATGGCCATGGTGACGATGTTGGTCCAGCTGGTGACCCGGTAGCGTTCGATCAGCTTGGCGGCGGTGCGGCGGTCCCAGCGGGTCATCAGCACGATGCAGGAGCCCTGGAAGATCGGGCTGTTCATGGCGCCCTGCATGCCGGTCACATGGAAGTACGGCAGGGTCGCCAGGGTCACGCCCTCGCGGCCGCCGCCGGGCCGCCAGGCGGCGCCGTGCACGCAGGTGGCCATCACCGAGCGGTGGGTGTGCATGCAGCCCTTGGGCGCGCCGGTGGTGCCGGAACTGTAGGGGAACACGGCCAGATCGTCGGCGCCCACCAGCAGATCGCCGGGGCGATAGCCGGCGTCCAGGGCGGCGCGCCAGGAGATCACCCCCTCACCGCTCACCGGCTGGGCGGCGGCGCGCACTTCGGCGGGCAGCTCCAGGTCGGTGTCGGTGGCGGCGTACTCGCCGTAGGCGGCCACGATCACATGGCGCAGGCGTTCATGGCCGATCAGCGATTCGATCTGCCCGAACACTTCCTGACCGCACAGGCAAACGGCGGCCTGGGTGTCTTCCAGATAATGTTCCAGCTCGGCGGTGCGGTTCATCGGGTTGATCGGCACCACGATGGCGTTGGCACGCAGGATCGCGTAGTAACCGATGATGAACTGCGGCGCGTTCTGCATGAACAGCAGCACGCGATCACCCTTCTCCACGCCCAGATGCTCGAGCTGGCCGGCCAGCGCGTCCACCTCGTCCTTCAGTGCCCGGTAGGTAATCGGCCGATCGTAGTAAATGATGGCGTTTTCGTTCGGGTAACGAAGGGCGGAAATCGCCAGATTCTCGTAAAGGCTGGTTTCCGGCAGGGTCAGATGATGGGGGGCCCCATCCGGCCAGACGGCAAAATGCCGATCGAACATGCCTGTACTCTCCCTAAAAAGTCATACCGTTTCACGGCGCGAACCAGGCCGCGCCCTTGTTGTAGAAATCAGCTGTGGAATCAGCTGTGAGATTAAGCTATCAAAATACGCCGCCGGCCGGCATGGTGATACCGGCCGGCGGGCGTGAAAAAACCGACGCCCGGAACGCGGGCAGGCAGCCAATCTGACATGGCCTCCCGGGACCGTCAATATTATTTTGGAATATCATTTCGCAAAACGGACGGCCGCCCGGCGATCAAGGCAGCGGCCGTTCGCCCTGCTCCCAATAGTGATCCGCCAGGGCGTCGTCGCACCGGGTGGGCTGCAGCGGCATCACCGAGACGAAGCCGTCGCGCAGTGCCACCACATCGGATTGCGGGTGTTCGATGCTGCCCGGCCGGCGCTCAAAGGACAGCCAGTGGTAGGTCAGGCCGCGCCCGTCGGTGCCATGCACCAGGCGCGGGCCGGCGATGCCGCCGCCGATCTGCCGGGTGAAACGGCTGCCGCGCAGTTCCGCCACCGGCCGGTCCGGGAAGTTCAGGTTCCAGCAGGCCCGCTGATAGCCGTCCCGGTCGGCGCCGGCGGCCCACAGTTCGCGGATCAGCGCCGCCGAATGGCGCTCGGTGGGCGTGTAGTCGATGGCCTCCCGGTCACCGACGAACGCCTGGCTCAGGGCAATGCCCGGCAGCCCCAGGTGGGCCGCCGCCAGCACCGCGCCCACGGTGCCCGAGTACATCACCGAATCGCTCAGGTTGGCCCCGCAGTTGACCCCGGACAGCACCAGGTCCGGCGCCTCCTCGGCGAACCACTCGGCCAGGGCGAACATCACGCAGTCCGCCGGCGTGCCGGACACCGCGAAGCGCCGCTCACCGTGGTGGTACACGCGCAGCGGCGTGTGCAGGGAGATGCCCTGCCCCACCCCGCTCTGGTCATGCTCCGGCGCCACCGTCCACACTTCGTCGGCCAGCTCGGCGGCCACCGCCTCGGCCACCCGCAGACCGGGGGCGTCGATGCCATCGTCGTTGGTGACCAGGATCTTGCGGAACGTTTTCATTACCGACCTCATGTCAATCACCGTAGGAGCGGCTTCAGCCGCGATAGGTGGACAACGCCCAAACCATCGCGGCTGAAGCTGCTCCTACAATGCTTCATTAACGTTTCATCTATGTGCCCGGGCGATCTGCCAGCCCCGTTCGGCCATCAGGCCGGCGCGTTTGCCCACTTCCAGGGCATCCCGGTTGCTGGCGTTGCCCTGCAGCGCGCGGGCGTGGACGCCTTGCAGAATCGCCGCGGTGCGGAACAGGGCGAAGGCCAGGAACACCGGCCAGTCGTTGATGCCGTCACGGCCGGCGCTCTCGCAGTAGCGCTCCAGCAGGGTGTGTTCGTCGGGAATGCCCCGGGCGGTCAGGTCCAGGCCGTCCAGGCCGCGCACCCCATTCACCCCGTGGGGCAGATGGTAGGGCAGACAGCAGTAGGCCAGGTCCGCCAGCGGATGGCCAATGGTGGCCAGCTCCCAATCCAGCACCGCCACCACCCGCGGTTGCTGATTGTCCACCAGCAGGTTGCCCAGGCGGAAGTCGCCGTGGGCGATGGCGGCGCTGTCGTCGTCGGGAATATTGTCCGCCAGCCAGGCCATCAGATTGTCCATGGCCGGCAGCTCGTCGGTCTTGGACGCTTCGTACTGGGCGCTCCAGCGCTTCACCTGACGGGTCACATAGCCCTGGGGCCGGCCGAAGTCCCCCAGGCCGGCGGCCTGGTGGTCGACCCGGTGCAGCCGCGCCAGGGTGTCGATCATGTCCTGATAGAGCTGGCCCCGGTGTTCCTTGTTCAGACTTTCCAGCTGCGGGTGGGAATAGACCCGCCCCGGCACGAAGTCCATCACGTAGAAGCTGGTGCCGATCACCCCATCGTCCTCGCACAGCACGTGCATGGCCGGCACCGGCACCTGGCTGTGCTCGCCCAGGGCTTTCATGACCCGGTATTCCCGGTCCACCTGGTGGGCGGAGGGCAGCACCTTGCCCGGCGGCTTCTTGCGCAACACATAGCGCCGCGCGCCGCTTTCCAGCAAATAGGTGGGGTTGGACTGGCCGCCCTGAAACTGGCGCACCGTCAGAGGACCGTCGAGCAGGTCCCGTTGCTTGAGATAGTCGGCCAGGCGCTTCTCGTCGATGCGATGAGCGTCCAGGACCGGCACGATCTCCGGTTGACCTTCCATAAGAACCTCGAAAACAAGTTGAAAGTTACAAGTTAAAAGTTAAAAAGCGGCTTGGTCTTTATCCTTTCAACTTTTCACTTTCTTCTTTCAACTTTGGTTAGCAGATCGTTTCGCCGCCGTCGGCGACGATGGTCTGGCCGGTGACATAGGCACTGGCGTCGCTGGACAGGAACAGGGTCACGCCGGCGATGTCCACCGGTTCGCCGATGCGGCGTACCGGGGTGCGTTCCTCGGCGCGTTTGCGGCGTTCCGGGTCCTCGGTGAGCGCCTTGGCGAAGTCGGTGCGCACCAGGCCGGGGGCGATGGCGTTGACGCGGATGTTGCGCGGGCCCCACTCCACCGCCAGGTTACGGGCCAGGGCGGCCTCGGCGGCCTTGGAGACGCCGTAGGTGCCGATCACCGTGTTGCCGCGCAGGCCGGCGATGCTGGAAATGATCACCACATTGCCGCCGCCGTTCTTGTCCATCTCCGGCAGCACCCGGTTGCACAGCCAGAAGGTGCCCTTGACGTTGGTGTCCATGATCTTGTCCCAGGCCTCGTCGGTGAGTTCGGCGGTGGGACCGTAAACCGGGTTGGTGGCGGCGTTGCACACCAGAATATCGATTTTGCCGAACGCGGCCAGGGTTTCGTCGACCAGGTTCATCAGGTCTTCTTTCTTGCCCACGTTGCAGGGCACGGCGATGGCCTCGCCACCTTCCGCCTTGATCGCCTCGCACACCTCGTGGCACGGCTCCGGCTTGCGGCTGGAAATCACTACCTTGGCGCCGGCCCGGGCCATTTCCTCGGCGATGGATTTACCAATACCCCGGGTGGAACCGGTGATCAGCGCGACCTTGCCGGTCAGATCGAACAGTTTGCTCATTGTTGTTCTCCTTGGCGAAGTTCAAAGTTCAAAGTTAAAAGTTACAACGCGAGGTACGGCACTCAGGGTCTGCCGCGCCGTGCCCGCGGCCACGCTTTCCGCGGCGCTCGAACCGGGCCGGCCGGCATGACCCCTTTCAACTTGTAACTTTCAACTTGCAACTGTGTTTATCGGTACCGCCCCAGTTCCAGCTTGGCGATGGTGTCCAGGTGCACCTCGTCCGGGCCGTCGGCCAGGCGCAGGGTGCGCAGGTTGGCCCAGGCGGAGGCCAGGAAGCTGTCCTGGCAGACACCCAGGGCACCGTGCACCTGAATCGCCCGATCCACCACCTTAAGGGCCATTTCCGGGGCAATCACCTTGATCATGGCGATTTCCTGGCGGGCCACCTTGTTGCCCACGGTGTCCATCATGTGCGCCGCCTTCAGGGTCATCAGCCGGGCCTGTTCGATTTCCAGGCGCGAGCGGGCGATGTCCTTGCGGATGGAGTCGAACTGGGACAGCTTGCGGCCAAAGGCTTCACGGGCCTCGACCCGCTGGCACATGGCTTCCAGGGCCCGTTCCGCCAGGCCGATGGTACGCATGCAGTGGTGAATACGGCCCGGGCCCAGGCGGCCCTGGGCGATCTCGAAGCCACGGCCCTCGCCGAGGATCAGGTTGCCCACCGGCACCCGCACATTGTCGTAGACGATTTCCGCGTGGCCCTTGGGCGCGTGGTCGTAGCCGAACACGTGCAGGGCGCGCTCGATGGTCACGCCGGGGGTGTCCAGGGGCACCAGAATCTGGGACTGCTGCTGATGGCGCGGCGCCTCGGGATCGGTCTTGCCCATCACGATGGCGATCTTGCAGTCCGTGGACATGGCGCCGGACGACCACCACTTGCGGCCGTTGATGACGTACTCGTCGCCGTCACGCTTGATCTCGGTGCAGATGTTGGTGGCGTCGGAGGAGGCCACCGCCGGTTCGGTCATCGAGAAGCAGGAGCGGATCTCGCCGGCCAGCAGGGGCTTGAGCCATTGTTCCTGCTGTTCCGGGCTGCCGTAGCGGGCCAGCACTTCCATATTGCCGGTGTCCGGCGCCGCGCAGTTGAATACCTGGGGGGCCATGCCGCTGCGGCCCATGATTTCGCACAGGTGGGCGTAGTCGTAGTTGTTGAGGCCGGCGCCCAGCTCGCTTTCCGGCAGGAACAGGTTCCACAGGCCCTCGGCCTTGGCTTTCTTTTTCAGTTCCTTGACGATGGGCGGCGGCGCCCAGCGGTTTTCGCCGGTGTTGATCTGCTCGGCGTAAAGCGCCTCGTTGGGGTAGATGTGCTGGTCCATAAAAGCGACGAGCTGGTCGTGCAGGGCCTGGGCCCGGTCGGAAAGGGGCAGCATGGGCTCTCCTAGAGTCATTCCGGAATAGGTTCCGAGGCCCGCCGGAAGGGGGTTCCAGCGGACATACTTATTGGTATGTCGGGAGAATGTGGCACGCCGCGACCACATCGTCAAATAAATCGGAATGGCGTTTTGAATTCACCGGGCACCGCCGGGGGAGCGGCTCAGTGCTCCCCGTCCGGCACGCCGGACATGGTCGGACACTGGCGCAGGCTGGCGATGTAGCAGTCCACGAAATCGGTGGCTTCGGTTTCCAGGTCGAAACTGTCCGGCAGCAGCAGCCAGGTGTACAGCAGCCCGGTCATCTGCACGTGCAACAGGGTAATCGCCCGGTCCACATTGAGGGTGGTGGGCAACTGGCCGCGCTCGATGGCGTTGCGCAGGGTGCGGTGCATCTTGGCGGCACTGTCCAGGAAACTCTCCTGCACCCGCGACATCAGCGGGTCGGTATCCTTGGTAAATTCACATTTATAGAACAGAATCTCGAATACCCTGCGGTAACCCGGGTCGTGGACGGTACGCTGCAAGGCGTCCACAAGCACCTCCCGCAGGCGCCCCAGGGGATCGGTTTCGTCCGGGTCTCCGGCGCGTTGGGACAGGGTTTCGGTGGGCAGGCGGTGGCGGCTTAACATTGCCTCGAACACATCGTGCTTATTCTTGAAGTGCCAATAGATGGCACCCCGGGAAACGCCCGCTTCCTGGGCGATATCGTTCAGCGAGGTGCGCGCCACGCCTTTGCGATGGAACACATGCTCGGCGGCATCGATGATCTGGGCGCGGGTTTCCAGCGCTTCCGCCTTGGTCCGTCTGGCCATATACGGTCTCGGGGTGGTTCGAATAAGCCGCGTGCGGGCAGCGGGCCGCGCACACCATTTTTTCATGGGCTCCACTATACATACGTTCTTGGATGTATGTATACTCCCAAGCCTTCATACTTTGAAACGCTTCCAATCAGACGCGAACGAATAGAACCGAGGTTTCCATGCGCAGAGGTTCGGTGTCCTTCCCCTTTATTGTTCTTTTTTCCCTGGTGCTTGCCGCCTGTGATGACGGCAACCAGCAGCAACAGGCCGGCGGCCCGCCGGAGGCCGGTTTCATTACCGTGCAACCCCGGGCCTTCACCCAGACCACCGAACTGCCCGGGCGCACCACCCCTTATCAGGTGGCGGAAATCCGGCCCCAGGTCAACGGCATCATTGAGGAACGGCTGTTCGAGGAAGGTCAGGAAGTCGAGGCCGGCGACCCGCTCTATCGCATCGATGACAGCCTCTACCAGGCCCAGGTGGAAAGCGCCAAGGCCGACCTGGCCCGGGCTCAGGCCACGCTCAAGTCCACCCGTCTGCGCGCCCAGCGTTTCGAACGGCTGCTGGAAATGAAAGCGGTCAGCCAGCAGGAATACGACGAGGCCCAGGCCTCCCTGGGCGAAAACCAGGCCCAGGTGGCCGCCGCCCGTGCCGCCCTGGACAGCGCCCGCATCAATCTGGACTACACCACCATCGAAGCACCGATCAGCGGCCGCATCGGCCGTTCCTCGGTGACCGCCGGTGCTCTGGTTACCGCCAGCCAGGCCCAGGCACTGGCCACCATTCGCCAGCTGGACCCGATCTATGTGGACCTGACCCAGTCCAACCGGGACCTGCGGCAGCTGCGCGCCGCCCTGGAAGCCGGCCGCCTGCAGAAGGTGGGCGAGGATAAGGCCCGTGTCACCCTGCTGCTGGAAGACGGCAGCTCCTACGACCGGGAAGGCGTGCTGCAGTTCTCCGAGTTCGCGGTGGAGGAAAGCACCGGCTCGGTGACCCTGCGCGCCCTGTTCCCGAATCCGGAAAGCGATCTGCTGCCGGGCATGTTCGTGCGCGCCCGTCTGCCCCAGGGCGAGATGAGCAATGCCATCCTGGTGCCCCAGAAAGGCGTCACCCGGGACCCCAACGGCAACGCCACCGCCCTGGTGATCGGCGCCGACGACAAGGTTGAACAACGGCAGGTGACCACCGAACGGGCAGTGGGCAACCAGTGGCTGATCCGCGACGGCCTGAAGGCCGGCGACCGCCTGATCGTGGAAGGCCTGCAGAAGATCCGCCCCGGCGCCCCGGTGAAGCCGGTCAACGTCGAGGCCCAGGACGACGGCGCCAAAGCGGCCTCCGCAGGCGACTCCGGCGACGGCAAGGCGCCCGCCGAGAGCAAGGCCGCGGACCAGAACGCCCCGGATCAGGGCGCTTCTGAACAGGCCCCTTCTGAGCAGGCCGGCGACGACGCCGGCCAAGACGCGCAATAACCGACCGCCCACGCAACAGGGACAATCATGGCCAGATTCTTTATTGACCGACCCATCTTCGCCTGGGTGATCGCCATCGTCATGATGCTCGCCGGGGCGTTGTCGATCTACAACCTGCCGGTGGAGCAATACCCGACGGTGGCGCCGCCGGAAGTGACCATCCGCGCCAGCTACCCCGGTGCCTCCGCCGAGGCGGTGGAAGACTCGGTGACCCAGGTCATCGAGCAGCAGATGAACGGCATCGATAACCTGCTCTACATCGACTCCACCAGCGACTCCACCGGCACCGCGCAGATCGCTCTGACGTTCGCCGCCGGCACCGATCCGGACATCGCCCAGGTCCAGGTGCAGAACAAACTGCAGCTGGCCACGCCGCGCCTGCCCCAGGTGGTGCAGCAACAGGGCGTGCAGGTGAGCAAGTCGTCCGACTCCTTCCTGATGGTGCTGGCCGCCACCTCCAACAATGGCAGCATGAGCCGCACCGACCTGTCGGACTATCTTGGCGCCAACGTCCAGGACCCGCTCAGCCGGGTGCAAGGGGTGGGCACCACCCAGTTGTTCGGCGCCCAGTACGCCATGCGCGTGTGGCTGGACCCGAACAAGCTCAACCAGTACGACCTGACAACCACCGATGTGATCCAGGCGATCACGGTGCAAAACAACCAGGTCACCGGTGGCCAGTTGGGTGGCCAGCCGGCGGTGAAAGACCAGGAGCTCACCGCCTCGATCATCGTTCAGACCCTGTTGGAGACGCCGGAGCAATTCGGCGAAATCCTGCTGCGCGTCAACAACGACGGTTCCCGGGTACGGCTGCGTGACGTGGCCGAGGTAAAACTCGGCTCGGAAAACTACAACTTCGACGCCCGCTTCAACGGCAAGCCGGCGTCCGGGATCGGCATCAACCTGGCGTCCGGCGCCAACGCCCTGGACACCGCCGACCGGGTGCGCGCGCGGCTCGACGAGCTGAGCCAGTTCTTCCCGGAAGGCATGGAAATTTCGTACCCCTACGACACCACGCCGTTCGTGAAGATTTCCATCCTGGAGGTGGTGAAGACCCTGTTCGAGGGCATCGCCCTGGTGTTCCTGGTGATGTTCCTGTTCCTGCAGAACTTCCGCGCCACCCTGATTCCCACCATCGCCGTGCCGGTGGTGTTGCTGGGTACCTTCGCGGTGCTGTTCGCGTTCGGGTTCACCGTCAACACCCTGACCATGTTCGGCATGGTGCTGGCCATCGGCTTGCTGGTGGACGACGCCATCGTGGTGGTGGAGAACGTGGAACGGGTGATGGAAGAAGACGGCCTGGGGCCGCTGGAGGCCACCCGCAAGTCCATGGACCAGATCACCGGCGCCCTGGTGGGTATTGCCCTGGTGCTGTCGGCGGTGTTCGTGCCGATGGCGTTCTTCCCCGGTTCCACCGGCGCCATCTACCGCCAGTTCTCGATCACCATCGTGTCGGCCATGACCCTGTCGGTGCTGGTGGCGCTGATCCTGACTCCGGCGCTGTGCGCCACCATGCTCAAGCCCTCCGCGGCCCAGCATGAGGAGAAGAAAGGCTTCTTTGGCTGGTTCAACCGCAACTTCAACCGTGCCAGCCACGGCTACCAGAGCCGGGTGGAGAAAATGATCGGCCATCGTGGCCGCTATCTGCTGATTTACGTGGCCATCGTGGCGGTGCTCGGCTTCTCCTTCAGCCGCCTGCCCAGCGCCTTCCTGCCGGAAGAGGACCAGGGCATCCTGCTCAGCCAGGTGCAGCTGCCGGTGGGCTCGCCCCTGGGGCAGACCATGGACGTGCTCGGCAAGATGGAAGACTACTACATGAACAAGGAAGACGCGGTCACCTCCATCTTCACCGTGGGCGGGTTCAGCTTCGCCGGCCGTGGCCAGAACTCCGGCATTGCTTTCGTGCGGCTCAAGGACTGGGAAGAGCGGGACCTGAGCACCGACGGCGTGCAGCAGATCATCGGCCGCTCCATGGGCTATTTCTCGAAGATCCGCGAGGCCATCATCTTCGCGCTCAACCCACCGGCGATCCCGGCCCTGGGCACCTCCGGCGGCTTCAACTTCCAGCTGCAGGACCGTGGCGGCCAGGGGCACGACGCCCTGGTGCAGGCGCGTAACCAACTGCTCGGCGCCGCCAACCAGGCCGGCACCCTGAGCCAGGTGCGCTTCAACGGCCTGCCGGACGCCCCCACCTACGATCTCGAGGTGGACCGTCAGAAAGCCCAGGCCATGGGCGTGCCCCTGGCGGAAATCAACAACACCCTGTCGGTGGCCTGGGGCTCCAGCTATGTGAACGACTTCATCGACCGGGGCCGGGTCAAGCGGGTGTATGTGCAGGGCGCCGCGCCCTTCCGCATGCTGCCCGATGACATCAACAACTGGTACGTGCGCAACGGCGTCGGCGAGATGGTGCCCTTCGACACCTTCTCCGACGGCGAATGGAGCTACGGTCCCCAACAGCTGCAGCGCTACAACGGCGTCTCGTCCATGAACATCCAGGGCAACGCCGCCGCCGGCGTCAGTACCGGTGAAGCCATGGCCACCATGGAACGGCTGGCCCGGGATCTGCCCAACGGCTTCGGCTTCGAATGGACCGGCCTCTCCTTCCAGGAGCAGCAGGCCGGCGCCCAGGCACCGGCGCTCTATGCGCTGTCCCTGCTGGTGGTGTTCCTGTGTCTGGCGGCGCTCTACGAGAGCTGGTCGATTCCGTTCGCGGTGATGCTGGTGGTGCCCCTGGGCGTGATCGGCGCGGTGCTGGCGGCGACCCTGCGTGGCCTCAACAACGATGTGTTCTTCCAGGTAGGTCTGCTGACCACGGTGGGGCTGTCGGCGAAGAACGCCATTCTGATCGCCGAGTTCGCCAAGGACCTGGAAGACCAGGGCTACTCCCTGCTCAAGGCCACCCTGGAAGCCACCCGCATGCGGCTACGCCCGATTCTGATGACCTCACTGGCGTTCGGTCTCGGTGTCACGCCGCTGATGCTGAGCAGCGGCGCCGGCTCCGGCGCCCGCAACGCGATCGGTACCGGCGTGTTCGGCGGCGTGGTGGCGGCCACGGTCCTGGCGATCTTCTTTATCCCGCTGTTCTATGCCCTGGTACGCCGCATCTCCGGCATACCGATGACCGGCAAGAAAGACGGCAGCACTCCGCTGGAGGACCGGGAGGCACAGCAATGAGCCGCAAAGGTAAAGCCATCGGCCATATGAACCGCTATACCCTGCCCCTGCTGGCCGCCCTCGCCCTGGGCGGCTGCAGCCTGGCCCCGGACTACCGGCAACCGGCCTCGCCGGTGCCGGCCACGGTGGGTGACAGCGGCGCCCCCGGCGACGGCGTCATGCTGCCGGGCTGGCGGGCCCTGTTCCCGGACCCGCAGCTGCGGCAACTGATCAACACCGCCCTGGACAACAACCGGGACCTGCGCCTGGCCATGCTGGACGTGGCCGAGGCCCGCGCCCGCTACCGCATCGAGGGCGCCGCCCTGCTGCCGTCGATCAGCGCCAACGCCGAGGGCGCCCGCCAGCGGCTGCCGGCGGACCTGAACCAGACCGGCGCCAGCACCGTGCAGAGCCAGTACGGGGTCAATGTGGGCGTGGCCAGCTATGAGCTGGATCTGTTCGGCCGGGTGCGCAGCCTTAAACAATCGGCGCTGCAAAGCTATCTGGCCACCGAGGAAGCGCGGCGCAGTGCCCGCATCACCCTGGTGTCGGAAGTGGCCAACGCCTGGCTAACGCTGATGGCGGACCGGGAAAGCCTGCGCATCAGCCAGGAGACCCTGAGCGCTCAGCAGCAGTCCGTGGATCTGGTGCGCGGCCGCGTCGATCTGGGGTTGGGTTCGGAACTGGACCTGCGCCAGGCCGAGGCCGCCCTGGAAACCGCCCGCGCCAACCAGGCACGCTTCCAGCGCCGGGTGGACGCGGACCGCAACGCCCTGGCGGTGCTGGTGGGCGCGCCCCTGCCGGCGCTGGCCGGCGAGGATCTGGATGACCCCACCGTGGCGGTGCTGCCGGAAGTGCCCGCCGGCCTGTCCTCCTCGGTGCTGCGCCAGCGCCCGGACATTCTGCGCGCGGAACACGCACTGCGTGCCGCCAACGCCAATATCGGCGCGGCGCGGGCGGCGTTCTTCCCGCGTATCAGCCTGACCGGTTCCGCCGGCACCGCCAGCGCCGAGCTGTCCGGTCTGTTCGAGGGTGGCTCCAAGGCCTGGTCATTCTCGCCCAGCGTGTCCCTGCCGATCTTCAGCGGCGGCCGCAACCGGGCCAACCTGGACGTGGCGGAAGTGCGCCGCGATCAGAACGTGGCGCGCTACGAGCAGGCGATCCAGACCGCCTTCCAGGAAGTGGCCGACGCCCTCGCCGCCCGGAACAGCCTGAGCCAGGAGGAACAGGCCCAGAGCGCCCTGGTGACCGCCACCGAGCGCTCCCTGGCTCTGGCCGAAGCGCGCTACCGGGAAGGCGCCGACGACTACCTGGCGGTGCTGGATGCCCGCCGCAACCTGCTCGACGCCCGTCAGCAGCGGGTGGCGGTGACGCTCAATAAACTCACCAATCGGGTGACCCTGTATCGGGCCCTGGGCGGCGGCGAGCAGGCCGACCAGGCCACCCTGGTCGGCCACGCCACCGCCAACCAAGACGCGCCGCGCGGCTAACGCCCGCGGCCCGCCCGCCCCGCCCCGGCGGCGGACTGTCCCACCAGGCACCCCGATTGGGTGCTTTTTTTTATCGGCGCTCCCCTCCGCCCCGCTTTGGCGATGAAAAATGCGGCGCAACAGGGTATATAGCGTCTTTTTTTTGGTTCATCGCAC
>NZ_VCQT01000014.1 GCF_005938655.1 Alloalcanivorax gelatiniphagus | reverse complement strand
CAACCATTTAATCCGCTTACCCATAATCTTTACGCTGGGTTCTTCGCATCCGCCTGGTCAGTCTGCTCCCTGCAGTCGTAGGTCAAAAAATGGACGGTCTTCCCCCTAACCGGCATCAAGAGGATATCTGAATAACGCGAACCGATGTTTTCGGTCACCAATTCCGGGCTCGCTTCCTCATTCTTAGCCATGACCGCTATAACCTCCCGGGCCCTCCGCCAGACGTGAATGCAGAACCAGCGAGCCAATAAGACCCTGGCTCCCTTATACCTCTCTCGTAACTGACCATTGGACAACAATTCGCGCTCTACCCTTTCAAGGAGGGCCCCGGCCGCATCCGGTTCACTCCGCTCGCCTCTCTCCCCGTCGTGCAGCTCCGTTGGATACTCGTTAACCAGCCACGTCACATAGTCACAAGCTTTGAATAGAAGATATTCTCGAACCTCTGCACGACGTGGTTCGCCGGCGAATGCCGAATATAAGGGCGGAGGCTTCTCCTCGCCTTCTTCCTCCTCCTGATGCGGTGGTACCAGACCGGGATAAGCGGAAGCCTCCGCCTCGATCCATCGATCCGAGTCACCGTCATTCACCTTACCGCTCACAGCAGCGGCGCTCCTTTTGTTCGAAATCCGATCGCACTTCCGGTGCACGGACGCCACAGGACTGAGTTCGCCTAGGTTCAGAAAGATGCCAGTCGAGGGAGTATCTGTCGCTAACTTTGGATAACCGATGGCGGCGCTGTTCAATACCAGGGCACTCGGCACCTTTCCTGGGACGAAGCGCCCGGTCAGGCCAGGGACCCTTAACGTGAAGAACCCCAACTGCTCCAGGCGGTGAAGATGATTACGGACTCGGGAAGGAGACATCCCCACCAGCCGAGATAGCCGACGAAGCCCAGCGTCGATCACCACCCCTCGTCTATCCGCCAAATTCCACAGAATCGCTAACAAAAGCTTGCCCGGAATGGCCAGGCGAGAAGGAAGCTGATCCTCAGCCTTAACCTGCACCCGCCCATCGAACGAATCAGTATTTTGACCTAACTGCACCGCGCGGCAGTGAAGAGCTGCAGCTACTTTATTCGCCTGACTAACGGCGCCCCGATCAATCGGCATGCTCGCCAACTTTTGCCCCAACGCTCTCTCCACACGGAACTCCCGCACAGGACGCCCCCGAGTAAATTTACCAGGTCCCCAGTCGGGCCAATCATCCTGATAGCGCGTCACCAAACACGGCCTTCGCTCCTCTGACCTGGGATCCGCGAGCAGCTCGCCTCTGGCGTCGAGAAATGTCTTTCGGCTGATCCCGAACAACTCCTGTAACTGCTTAATTTTCAGTCTCACCGGAGAGGTTCCGAACATGAGCCACACTCGCACCAGTAAGTACCTAGCCTCTGGTGAAAGCGCTGGATCTTCCGTGGTTAATAGCCACGCCATGCCACCCAGCTTGCCGTCAAGCGCGCTTTCATCCAAAATTAACACCTATTAAAAATAGAATTAAAACACGTCACAACTCTAATCGTTGATGTGTAATAATACAATCAAGAATATAATTTCGGACATCTCAGATCTAAGACAGACGTGGGGGAAATCCAATGGGGAGGGAGTGGCTCGACTGGTTTAAGTTCGAAGACCAAGAGCACTGTGAATGGGCTACCAAGTATCTCGGTCAGCGAGGCCACATAGTCGGTCCAGCGAATGGCTGGCGGTCACTTCAATCGCGTCTGAGCGGGCTGGTAGCGGAGTGGCCGGCGCGCGATCAGGCCACCCAAATGCCACAAGATCCTGCGCACGCTCCATACCTCATGCTGGAGCTGAGGATGCGCTCCGCGTACTACCAGTGGAAAAAAAGGCGGGACGATAAGCAGTTCAGCACCTACAACTTAAGAATGAGAAAAGATCTACGGCCTTTGCTGCGCCATCTTGCCAAAAATCAGAATATGACCATCAGCGAAGCTCTTGAGGATCTCGTGCGCCGAGAGAACAGCATGAGCCGGGATTTCCGGGCCGAAATGGACCGGCGCCTTGCAGAAGCGAGCCAGAAAGCGAGTCAAGAAGCGGAACACAAAGAAGAGCTGCAGAAGCAGCGCCTTGAGCAACACCAGCGTGTTATCACGCAGCTCACCAACCGGGCCGCAAACGTGGAGGTTCAGCTAGAAGGCCTCACAATAACGGACCAGGCGGCCCAAGAAGAGCGCGAAGCATTCGAAGGTTTGGTCGAGGAAAGAGCAAGCGTGATACGCGATGAGTACCAGGACGAGCTATCCCGGATTCCAAAGGCGCGTAGACGCTCCTCGGCCTCCCTACCACGCACCCCTCCTCCACCCCCGGACAACAGTACAGACTGAAAGCCAGTATCTACCGAAGCGTTTCCAGGTGATCCGCCCACCGCTGTAGCCACTCCCGGCCCCCTTCCTCATAGCCGTGCACCTTGACGCCCTCTGGGAATGCACCAGGACGCGCACAGGGTTGTTGTAGAGGGTACGGCGGAGGAGCCTGGCGTTAGGCTCGCGCAGGCCAGGGATGCTCTTCAGCACGCCGCTGCAGGAATCGACAAACCACCCTGCCCTTAATCACCTCGGACAGATAGAGCTCCACGGGTGCGCCCCGCTTTGGAAAAGGGCCTTCTACGCGACCGGGGTGCCACTCCGAGGCCGAGCAATTATTCGGTGGGGCAAAAAGTGGGGCAAAAATGCAGACAACAAAAAAGGGGCTAGGCTGTGAATCGCCTAACCCCTTGTTTTATTTGGTCGGGACGGAAGGATTCGAACCTTCGACCCCTTGCACCCCATGCAAGTGCGCTACCAGGCTGCGCTACGCCCCGAATCGTTGCCTCGGCGGGCGGTTGCCCTGTCGAAGCGGCGAGCATCATAACGGATCAGCGCGGGGGATGGAACCCGGATTTAGCCTGTTTGATCAGGTGTTAAGCACGTCCAGCACGTCTTCCAGCTCAACGATCATCTGGCGGATCATCTGGTGGTAGCGGGTGGCGTGCTCGGCGTTGGCGTCGCCGGACAGTTGCTGCCGGGCACCGCCAATGGTGAAGCCCTGCTCGTAGAGCAGGCTGCGGATCTGGCGGATGGTGAGCACGTCCTGGCGCTGGTAGTAGCGACGGTTGCCACGGCGTTTGACCGGCTTGAGCTGCGGGAATTCCTGTTCCCAATAACGCAGCACATGGGGCTTCACGTCGCACAGTTCGCTGACTTCGCCGATGGTGAAATAACGCTTGCCCGGAATCGCCGGCAGTTCGTCGTTATGACTGGGTTCGAGCATAGTCTTCAACCCGCTGTTTTAATTTCTGACCGGGCCGGAAGGTCACCACGCGACGCGCGGAGATGGGGATTTCCTCGCCGGTTTTCGGGTTACGACCGGGACGCTCGCTTTTGTCCCGGAGGTCGAAGTTGCCGAACCCGGAGAGCTTCACCGGCCGGTTGTCGGCCAGTGAGTCCCGGATTTCCTCGAAGAAGGTTTCCACCAGTTCCTTGGCTTCACGCTTGTTAAGACCGAGCTCTTCATGCAGCCGGTCGGCCATGTCTGCCTTGGTCAGCGCCATCGGAAATGCCTCGATCAAGCCCCTGCGATCAATCCCTGAGGGTCGCGTTAAGCTGTTGTTTTACCTGGGATACCACCTGCTCGACCAGGTCGTTGACCTGGGCGTCCCTAAGAGTGCTCGAAGCATCCTGGAAGGTCAAGGTCAAGGCCAGGCTTTTGCGGCCGGCCTGGATGTGCTCGCCCTGGTACACGTCGAAAATGTGTACCGTGCGCAGGCGCTCATCACAGGCCGCCCGCACCACCGCCAGCAACTCGCCGGCGGGCACTTCGGCATCGATCACAAAGGCCAGGTCGCGCTGTACCCGGGGCTGGTCGGAGACCGGCTCGAAGTGCGGCAGCAGACCCTGGCGCAGCGGTTCCAGGGCCAGCTCGAACAGGTACAGATCGGCGGGCAGGTCCAGGTCCCGGGCCAGGCGCGGGTGCAGCTTGCCCAAGTGGCCCACCACCTGGCCGTCGCGGACCAGTTCCGCGCATTGGCCGGGGTGCAGGGCCGGGTGCTGGCCGGGCCGGAAGCTGAACGCCGCCGGGTCGGACAGCGCGGTGAGGGCTTCCACGTCCCCTTTCAGGTCGTAGAAGTCCACCCGCCGAGGCTTGCCTTCCCAGTGGGCCGGGCGGGCGCTGCCGTACAGCAGACCGGCCACCCGCGGCTCCTGGGCCAGGCCGTCGGCGCCGGGTACGAAGCGCAGGCCGGTTTCGAACAGGCGCAGGCGGTCGATCTGCCGGTTCAGGTTGCGGGCGGCGGCGTTCAGCAGGCCGGCGAACAGGTTGGTGCGCATCACGCCCAGGTCGGCGGAAATCGGGTTCACCAGCGCCAGCGGCGGGTGGTCCGGGTCCACCTTGGCGAGCAGGTCCGGGGCCACGAAGCTGTAGGTGATGGCTTCCAGGTACCCCCGGTCGCGCAGGGTGTCGGACAGCTGGCGCAGGGGCAGCTGGCGCTCGCCGTCCGGTTCACCGGCCGGGGTGCCGGAGGGCACCCGGCTGGGCCAGTGCTCGTAGCCGCGTACCCGCGCCAGTTCCTCGATCAGGTCCTCTTCGATGGCCATATCGAAGCGCCAGCTGGGTGCCAGTACCGCCCATTCCCCGTCGCCGGTGCGGCGCACGGTCATGCCCAGGCGCTCCAGGATATCGACGATGTCGTCGTGCTCCAGGGCGGCGCCCAGCAGCGCGGTGGCGCGCTCCGCGCGCAGGGTGATTTCCGCCGGCTGCGGGGCGCGGGTGGCGTCACCGGCTTCGGTGACCGGGCCCGCCTGGCCGCCGGCGATCGCCAGGATCAGGGCGGTGGCGCGCTCCATGGCCCGGCTTTGCAGGGCCGGGTCCACGCCACGCTCATAGCGGTGGGAGGAGTCGGTGTGCAGACCATAGCCCCGGGCGCGGCCGGCGATGGCCAGCGGGTTGAAGAAAGCGCATTCCAGGAACAGGTCCACGGTGTCGTCGGACACGGCGGTGGGCCGGCCGCCCATGATGCCGGCCATGGCCACCGGGCCGTTGTGGTCGGCGATCACCAGGGTGTCGTCGCGCAGTTCCTGGGTCTGGTCATCCAGGGTCAGCAGTGACTCGCCGGCGCGGGCCTTGCGCACAACGATGCCGCCGCTGAGCTTGTTCAGGTCGAAGGCATGCAGGGGCTGGCCCAGCTCCAGCAGCACGTAGTTGGTCACATCGACGATCGGGTCGATGGCGTGCAGGCCGGCCCGGCGCAGGCGCTCCACCATCCACAGCGGCGTGGTGGCGGCCGGGTCGATGCCACGAATCACCCGGCCCAGATAGCGCGGGCAGCCGTCGGCGTCTTCCACGGTGACCGGGAAGGTGCTGTCGTCGGCGGCGGCCACCGGTTCCAAGGCGGGCTCGGTGAGCGGCGCCCGGTTGAGCACGCCCACTTCCCGGGCGATGCCGCGCAGGCTCAGGCAGTCCGCCCGGTTCGGGGTCAGGTCCACCTCGATGACGGTGTCGTCCAGGCTCAGGTAGTCGCGGATATCGGTGCCCACCGGCGCGTCCTCGGGCAGTTCCAGCAGACCGTCGATCAGGTCGTCCAGGCCCAGTTCGGAGCCGCCGCAGAGCATGCCCTCGGAGGGTTCACCGCGCAGCTTGGCCTTCTTGATCTTGAGATCGCCGGGCAAGTGGGCGCCGACCTTGGCGAACGGTACCTTCAGGCCCTCGCGGGCATTGGGGGCGCCGCACACCACCGGAAACAGGGATTCACCGTCGCTGACTTCGCACAGGCGCAGTTTGTCCGCGTCCGGGTGCGGCCGGCAGCTTTTGATCTCGCCGACCACCACGCCGGTAAAGGGCGGCGCCGCCGGTTCCACGGCGTCCACTTCCAGGCCGGCCATGGTCAGTTGGTGAACCAGGGTGTCGGTGTCGATGGCGGGGTTGACCCATTCCCGCAACCAGGCTTCGTTGAAACGCATTCTCGGTGATCCCTATTTCAGGCGAATTGCGACAGGAAACGGGCGTCGTTCTCGAAGAACAGGCGCAGATCGTTGACGCCGTAGCGCAGCATGGTGAGTCGTTCGATGCCCATGCCGAAGGCGAAACCGCTGTAGCGGGACGGGTCCACGCCACCGTGCTCCAGCACCTTGGGGTGCACCATGCCGCAGCCCATGATCTCGATCCAGCCGCTGTGCGAGCACACCCGGCAGCCTTCGCCGCCGCAGTGCACGCAGCCCACGTCCACTTCGGCGCTGGGTTCGGTGAACGGGAAGTAGCTGGGCCGGAACCGCACCGGCAGGTCGTCCACCTCGAAGATGTACTGCAGGAAGGCGGCCACGGTGCCCTTCAGGTCGGCGAAGCTGATGTTCTCGTCCACCAGCAGCCCTTCCACCTGGTGGAACATGGGGGTGTGGGTCAGGTCCGAGTCGCAGCGGTACACCCGCCCGGGGGCGATGATCCGGAACGGCGGCTGGCCTTTTTGCATCACCCGCACCTGCACCGGCGAGGTGTGGGTGCGCAGCAGCCGCCCGTCGCCGAAGTAGAAGGTGTCGTGCATGGCCCGCGCCGGGTGGTGGGCGGGAATATTGAGCGCCTCGAAATTGTGGAAGTCATCCTCCACCTCCGGGCCCTCGGAAATGTCGAACCCCAGACGCAGGAAGAAATCCTCCATGCGGCGGCGCATGCGCGTCACCGGGTGCAGGGCGCCGGGCAGCTCGCCCCGGCCGGGCAGGGTCACGTCCAGGGACTCGGCGCTCAGTTGCTGGTCCAGCGCGGCCTGTTCCAGCGCTTGGCGGCGCTCGTCCAGGGCCGCCTGCACGCGCTGTTTGCCTTCGTTGATCAGCGCGCCGGCCTTGGGCCGTTCCTCGGCACTCAGCCCGCCCAGGCTTTTGAGCAGTGCGCTGAGGTCGCCTTTCTTGCCCAGGTAACGGACCCGCACCTCGTCCAGGGCGCGGGCGTCCGCGGCGCCGGCCACCTCGGCCAGCGCCGCGTCCACCAAGCTATCCAGGTTTTCGATCATAAACCACCCGATTCGTTTCTTGGCCGCCTGATCGACGGACTTATTGCTGGGGCGTTTTCGCGGCTGAAGCCGCTCCTACGACCCCATGCAGCGTAGGAGCGGCTTCAGCCTCGGCACGACCCCGCCATCACAACGAAAACGGGGGAAGAGCGCGAGCTCTTCCCCCGTTTCAGAGAACTGTCGTCTTGTTACGGACGGATCGACAGTGTGCTCAGGCGGCGAGACTCGCTTTGGCTTTTTCCGCCAAAGCGCCAAAAGCCACCTGATCACGGACCGCCAGGTCCGCCAGTACTTTACGGTCGATCTCGATGGACGCCTTTTTCAGGCCGTCGATCATACGGCTGTAGGACAGGCCGTTGATGCGGGCCGCGGCGTTGATGCGCACGATCCACAGACGACGGAACTGACGCTTGCGTACCTTACGGTCACGGTAGGCGTACTGACCGGCCTTGATAACCGCTTGCACCGCTACGCGGAACACGCGGCTTCGGGCACCGTAGTAACCTTTTGCTTGCTTGAGAATTTTCTTGTGCCGGCGACGCGCCTGCACACCACGCTTGACTCGAGCCATTGTTCAGACCTCCAAAAACCGGTGTTTAGACGTAGGGCATCATGCGTTTGACCAGAGCCACGTCACTTTCGTGGACCTGGGTCTTGGGACGCAGATGGCGAATCGTCTTGGACGATTTCTTCGTCAGGATGTGGTTTTTGAATGCCTGCTTACGCTTGAAACCGGAGGCGGTTTTCTTGAAACGCTTTGCGGCCCCGCGGTTTGTCTTGATCTTTGGCATGGTACCTATCTCAAGTTCGTGTGTTTCGGTTCGTTGATAAGAACAAACAACCGGCGGACCGGTTATTTCTTCTTCTTGCTGCCCGGGCTGAGCACCATGATCATCTGGCGCCCTTCCATGTTCGGGCGTTGTTCGACGGACCCGTGGTCCGCCAAATCCGCTTCCACGCGCTCCAACAGTTCGCGACCCAGCTCCTGGTGAGCCATTTCGCGACCACGGAACCGCACGGTTACCTTGGTCTTGTCGCCGGCCTCCAGGAAGCGCTTGAGGTTACGCAGTTTCACCTCATAGTCGCCGGAGTCGGTGCCGGGACGGAATTTAATCTCTTTCAGCTGGGTCTGCCGCGTCTTCTTGCGGGACTCCTTGGCCTTCTGCTTCTGCTCGAACAGGTGCTTGCCGTAATCCATGATCCGGCACACCGGTGGTTCCGCGTCGGGCGAGATTTCCACCAGATCCAACTGCTTGCCACTGGCTTTCTCGAGGGCTTCCTCGACGGTGACGATGCCGATTTGCTCACCCTCGACGTCGATCAGCCGAACCTCGTTCGCCTGGATTTGCTGATTGATTCTGGCGCGCTGCTCGCGGCCTTTGCCTCCACGCTTAATGTCGTGAACCTCCGGTTGGTTATTCGAACTATGCCGGACGGACACCATCGGGGCGCCGTTCAAGGCATACGTCATCCTCAAGAATAGCCGTCCATTCTAAGTCACGGCACCGCACCCGTAAACCCGGGGGTCACGGAAGCGGTAAAAGAGGGTGGCGCGAAAACTGGTAGAACCGGGCGGATTCGAACCGCCGACCTCTGCCATGTCAAGGCAGCGCTCTAACCAACTGAGCTACGGTTCTGCAGAGGGGCGCAATTCTAGGCAGACAGGACGCCGCTGGCAAGCCCCTTTGTTCCGCCCGCCGTTCGGCGGGCGGAACGTTAGCTGCAAGCTGCAAGCTACAAGCTGCAAGCTGCAAGCTGCAAGCTACAGGCAACCCCGGAGCCAGCTTGCAGCTTGTAGCTTGTAGCTACTTCTTGTTGCGTCGTCCGCGCCAGGCGGCTTCGATCTGGCGGGCGCGGGTGATGGATTCCTCCACCAGCGCCGATTGGCGTTCGGCGAACTCGCGGATGATCTCCAGGGCGGAGCGCACGTCACGCTGGAAGATGGTCTCCACCAGGGCCTTGAAGAACGACAGGCATTCCTTGATCTCATCGCCGTCCAGGTGCAGGGCCATGAAATAGGTGCGCTGCAGCGCCGGGTGCAAATCGGTGAGTACGTCCTCCACGAAGCTGTTGCGGGCGAACGGATAGGCGTGCTCCAGGAAGCGGAAGCTGAGGTCGAAAAAGCGGTCCAGATCCCGGTCCGAGACCGCCAGCTGCAATTCGTGGATCAGCGCGATGATCGGGTCCAGGTCCTCCTCGCGCACGTTCTTGATGGCCTTGCGGATCACCAACCCGAGCAGCACCTGGACCAGCTCATAGAGGCCGCGCACCTGGGATTCGGAGAGATCCCGGACCACCGCGCCCCGGCGCGGCAGGATGTCGATCAGATGGCGGCGCTCCAGGATCAGCAGCGCCTCGCGCACGGAACCCCGGCTCACTTCCAGCTCGCCGGCCACGCGCAGTTCCTGAATCCGGTCGCCGGCCAGCATTTCACCTCGGATGATCTGACCGGCCAGATGACCGGCAATCTGCTCGGAAAGGCTTTCCCGGGCTTTGAATGTCATGGTTTGTCCAACAATCCCCTGATATTGTCCGACTATACAACCATTCGCCGACAATAAAACAAGGGTACCGCGTCACCAAGCCTGTAAAAGCATTGGCAAAACTGCGCCCCCGGTCATGACAAGGGCGGCACGGCATGGTTAATTGCGGAGACAAGGAACGCAGTCGGGCGGCCTGGCCGCCGGGGGCAGTCATGAAACCGTTGATCACCGAACTGGCGGAGCTGGACGCCCTGTTCGATCACTACGCGGAACGCTTCGGCAGGGACCAGACCCCCTATCGCAACCATGTGTACCGGGTCATCAACCTGGTGGCGGCGCAACGGCCGCTGACCGGTGACGACCTGCGCAAGGTGGAACTGGCCGGTTTTTTCCACGACGCCGGCATCTGGCTGGCCGGCACCTTCGATTACCTGGGCCCCTCCGCCCGCCTGGCCTGCCATTACCTGGATGAACTGAACCTGGCCCACTGGGCCGACGATATCCACGCCATGGTTGTCCAGCACCATAAGCTCACCGGCACCGGCGAATCGCCGGACAACCTGGTGGAAGCCTTCCGGCGCGCGGACTGGATCGACCTGTCCCTGGGGCTGGTGCGCTTCGGCGTGCCGCGCCGGCGCATCCGCGAGATCCAGGAGCGCTTCCCCAACGCCGGCTTCCACGGCCTGCTGCTGGGCATGGCCGCCCGCCGGCTGTGCACCCATCCCTGGAATCCGTTGCCCATGCTACGTAGATAGCTGCGTAGATAACTACGGAGATAACCACCTGGACAATCCGTCCAAGGACAGAATGCCCAAGGACACCATGTCCAGGCGCTCCCCACCGCCACTCCGCCTAGAATCCATGCATCGCCGGCCGGCAAGGGGCCGGCCCGCAACGGAGACAGCGGATGGCGGAGTCGCTCGCGCTCGACCTGGCCCGTATCCAGTTCGGGTTCACTATTTCCTTTCATATCATTTTCCCGGCCATCACCATCGGTCTGGCCAGCTACCTGGTGGTGCTGGAGGGCCTGTGGCTGTATACCCGCCGGACTCTTTACCGGGACCTCTACCACTTCTGGTCCAAGATCTTCGCGGTCAACTTCGGCATGGGCGTGGTGTCCGGCCTGGTGATGGCCTACCAGTTCGGCACCAACTGGAGCTTTTTCTCGGAATTCGCCGGCGGTGTCACCGGGCCGCTGCTCGCCTATGAGGTGCTTACCGCCTTCTTTCTGGAGGCCGGCTTTCTCGGCGTGATGCTGTTCGGCTGGAACCGGGTGGGCCCGGGGCTGCATTTCTTCTCCACCGTGGTGGTGGCGGTGGGCACCCTGATCTCCGCGTTCTGGATCCTGGCCTCCAACAGCTGGATGCAAACGCCCCAGGGCTTCCAGGTTATCGACGGCCGGGTGGTGCCCACCGACTGGTTGGCGGTGATCTTCAATCCTTCCTTCCCCTATCGATTGGCGCACATGACGGTGGCGGCTTTCCTGGCCACCGCCCTGTTCGTGGGCGCCTCGGCGGCCTGGCACCTGCTGCGCGGCCGCGACCAGCCGGCCATCCGCACCATGTTTTCCATGGCCATGTGGATGATGGTGGCGGTGGCGCCGCTGCAGGCGCTGATCGGCGACCTGCACGGCCTCAACACCCTGCAGCACCAGCCCGCCAAGTTGGCGGCCATGGAGGGGCACTGGGGCGGCGAGCCGGACCGGGGCCAGGGGCTGCCGCTGCTGCTGTTCGGCTGGCCGGACATGGAGGCGGAAACCACCCACTGGGCGCTGGGCGTGCCACGCCTGGGCAGCCTTATTGTCACCCACAGCTGGGACGGCACCATTCCCGGCCTCAAGGATTTCCCCGCCGAGGATCGCCCCAACGCCGCCGTGGTGTTCTGGTCATTCCGGGTGATGGTGGGCCTGGGCCTGCTGATGATACTGCTCGGCGCGCTCAGTGTGCTGCAGCGCTGGCGCGGTCGCCTGTACCACTCGCCCGGGTTGCTGCGCTTCGCCCTGGTCATGGGGCCGGCCGGGTTGGTGGCGATCCTGGCCGGCTGGTACACCACCGAGATCGGCCGCCAGCCCTGGGTGGTGTACGGCCTGATGCGCACCTCGGAGGCGGTGTCGCCCCACGCCAGCGGCACCCTGGCCCTGTCCCTGGGGCTGTTCGTGGTGGTCTATCTGTTCGTGTTCGGCGCCGGCGTGGCCTACATGCTGCGGCTGGTGCGCAAGGGCCCGGTCACCGACGAGGGCCGCGAGCAAGGCGACGGCGGCCCGGGCCACCAGCGCCACGCCATGCGCCCGCTGTCGGCGGTGCGCGAGACCTTCGACGACGACGGGAGGGCCTGAACCATGGGCATCGATCTACCCCTGCTGTGGGCACTGATCATCGGCTTCGGCGTGATGATGTATGTGCTGATGGACGGTTTCGACCTGGGCATCGGCATCCTCTACCCCTTCATACCCGACAAGCACCATCGGGACGTGGCCATGAACACGGTGGCGCCGGTGTGGGACGGCAACGAGACCTGGCTGGTGCTCGGCGGCGCCGGCCTGCTGGCGGCGTTTCCGCTGGTCTATTCGGTGGTGCTGACCGCCCTGTATATCCCGCTGATGTTGATGCTGCTGGGGCTGATCTTTCGCGGCATCGCCTTCGAGTTCCGTTTCAAGGCCCGCGAGCGGGAGCGGCACATCTGGGACAAGGCCTTTATCGGCGGCTCCTTCACCGCCACCTTTTTCCAGGGCGTGGTGCTGGGCGCCTACGTGAGCGGCCTGCCGGTGCGCGACGGCGCCTACACCGGCGCTCCCCTGGACTGGTTGGCGCCCTTCCCGCTGTTCACCGGGGCGGCGCTGGTGTGCGCCTATGCGCTGCTGGGCAGCACCTGGCTGATCATGAAAACCGAGGGCGCCCTGCAGGCGCGCATGGTCGCCCTGACCCGGCCGCTGGCCTGGGCGCTGCTGGCCTCCATCATGGTGGTCAGCCTGTGGACGCCGCTGCGCGATCCGGCCATCGCCGCGCGCTGGTTCAGCTTCCCCAACCTGCTGTGGTTCTCGCCGGTGCCGCTGCTGGTGGCGGCCGGCTGGGTGGCGCTGCTGCGCGCCCTGCGCCGGGGCCGGCAGGTGGCGCCGTTCGTGCTCACCCTGTTTCTGATGGGGCTGGGCTATGCGGGCCTGGCCATCAGTGGCTGGCCGCATATCCTGCCGCCGGACATCGACCTGTGGCAGGCCGCCGCGCCGCCGCAGAGCCTGGGCTTCGCCCTGGTGGGGGCGCTGTTCATTATTCCCATCATCCTGGCCTACACCGCCTTCGCCTACTATGTGTTTCGCGGCAAGGTGCGCCCCGGCGACAGCGGGTATCACTCATGAGCGGGCGGGAACCGGCGGCGCCCCGCCCCTCCCGGCTTCGCCGGCTGGGATGGCTGGTGCTGATTTGGGGCGCCAGCGTGGCGACACTGGCCGGGGTGGCCGCGCTGATGCGCGCCTTGATGAACGCCCTGGGCCTTCAGGCCTGAGCGGCGTCGGATCGGAGGCCGGGAAGTTACCCACAGAATCTGTGGATAAGTCTGTGAACTTTCTGTCAGGAAATCCGCCCGGGGCCCATTACGGCGGCGCTGACCCCAAAATGACGAAAAAATATCCATTATATGAAAATCGAACAAAATCAATGAGTTATAAATATCTCCCGGCAAAATCAAGCGGTTACGCTCACTTGTTCATGACGGGCTCACCGATGCCCGTTCGCTGTGCAAAACTCCGACTCACCGTGGCGGCGCGCACCTTGAGAAAGCTTTTTCATAACAAAGCCCGGGTTACCGACCGGGGCGGCGGGCCGCCGGGGCCGCCACCGCGGGTCAGGCCGGGTCCCGGGCGCCGTGCACCAGGCGCACGTTGATCACCCCTTCCAGGCGGCCGATGCGCGCCAGCACTGCCGGGGACGGCGCCTCCGCCAGGTCCAGCAGGTTGTAGGCGAGCTGGTCCCGGCTTTTATTGAGCATGTCCAGCACGTTGATATTGGCGTCCGCCAGCTCCGAGAGCACCGACCCGAGCATGCGCGGCACGTTGCGGTTGGTCACCGCCAGCCGGGCACCGGGGCCCGGCTCCAGGATCAGGTCCGGAAAATTCACCGAATGGCGGATATTGCCGTTCTCCAGGAAATCCACCAGGGCGTCCGCCGCCATCACCGCGCAGTTCTGCTCGGACTCGTCGGTGCTGGCGCCCAGGTGCGGCAGGGTCAGCACCCCGGGCACCCCGGCCAGGGCCAGGCTGGGAAAGTCGCTGACGAAGCCGCCCAGGGCCCCGTTATTGAGGGCGTCCGCCACCGCGCCGTCGTCGACGATGCCCTGGCGGGCGAAGTTGAGCAGCACCGCGTCCGGTTTCATTACCGCCAGTTGCTGGGTGCCGACCAGGTCGCGGGTGGCGTCCAGCAGCGGCAGGTGCAGGGTGACGAAGTCCGCCCGCGCCAGCAGCGCTTCCAGACTGGCCATGGGCGTCACCTGGCTGGGCAGCCGCCAGGCGGCGTCCACGCTCAGCGCCGGATCGTAGCCGATCACCGCCATGCCCAGGTCCAGGGCGATGCGCGCCACCCGCGAGCCGATCGCGCCCAGGCCCACCACGCCCAGGGTGCGTCCGCTCAGTTCACGGCCCAGAAACTGTTTCTTGCCGGCTTCCACCTGGCGGTGCAGATCCGCTTCGTCCGCCGCTTCCAGGGCGTGCACCCAGTCCAGGCCGGCGCGCAGGTGGCGGGCGGACAGCAGCATGCCCGCCAGCACCAGTTCCTTCACCGCGTTGGCGTTGGCGCCGGGGGTGTTGAATACGGGGATGCCGCGCTCGCTGCAATGGGCCACGTCGATGTTGTTGACGCCGGCACCGGCCCGGGCCACCGCGTGCACCGTGGCCGGCAGGGCGTCGGCATCCAGGGGGTGGCTGCGCAGCAGGATGGCGTCCGGGTCGGACAGGTCGCTGGCGATTTCGAAGCGGTCGCGGGGGAAGCGTTCCAGGCCGCGCAGGGCGATCTGGTTATGGGTGCGGATACGGAACATGGCGGCTCTCCGGGTGGCCGGGGTTGTTGTTTTCCCCAAGCCTCCCGGAAAAGCGCCGTTGTGACCAGACCCGGATCAGTATTGGAAGGTCATGCCCAGGCGGTGGCCCACTTCCTCGTAGGCCTCGATAACGTTGCCCAGGTCCTGGCGGAAGCGGTCCTTGTCCATTTTTTCGCGGGTGTCCTTGTCCCACAGGCGGCAGCCGTCCGGGGAGAATTCGTCGCCCAGCACCACCTCGCCGTGGAACAGGCCGAATTCCAGCTTGTAGTCCACCAGCAGCATGTTGCCGTCCAGGAACAGCTTCTTGAGCACGTCGTTGACCTTGAAGGTCAGCGCCTTCATGGTCTCGATCTGCTGGTCGGTGGCCCAGCCGAAGCTGCGCACGTGGTATTCGTTGATCATCGGGTCGCCGAGCGCGTCGCTCTTCAGGAACATCTCGAAGGTGGGCGGGTTCAGTTCCTTGCCCTCTTCCACGCCCAGGCGGCGCACGATGGAACCGGCGGCCACGTTGCGCACCACGCACTCCACCGGAATCATCTCCAGGCGTTTGACCAGGCACTCATTGTTGGAGAGCAGCTTCTCGAAGTGGGTGGGCACGCCGGCGGCTTGCAGCTTTTCCATGATGGCGGCGTTGAACTGGTTGTTGACCGCGCCCTTGCGGTCCAGCGCCTGCTTCTTCTTACCGTCGAAGGCGGAGGTGTCATCGCGGAAGACGATCACCAGCTTGTCCGGATCGTCGGTGGTGAATACGGACTTGGCCTTGCCGGCGTAGAGTTCGTCGCGCTTTTCCATGAAATAACCTGCGTTGATGGGTCTTGGTTCAGTGAATGTCGAGCCAGTCGAACCCGTGGTTCTGGCCGGCCACCCGGATTCGTTCCTGGCCCCGGGCCACCGCCCGGTGGATCTGGGCCAGGGCGTGTTCGGGGGTGTTATTCTGCTCGCTCAGGTGCGAAAGCACGAGATGCTGCAGGCGGTCCACGTTGCAGTGGCCCAGCAGGGTCGCCGCCTGCTCATTGCTGAGATGCCCGAAGTTGCCACCCACCCGGCGTTTCAGCGAGGCCGGATAGGGGCCGTTGGCGAGCAGCTCCGGGTCATGATTGCACTCCAGCACCAGGGCGTCGCACTCCCGGTAGCACTCCACCACATGGGGCGTCAGCGAACCCAGGTCGGTGAGCACGCCCAGCTCCCGGTCACCCCAACTGAAGCGGTACTGGCAGGGTTCGCGGGCGTCGTGGGGCACGGTCACCGGCGTCACCGTCAGGCCCTGGACCTGGAAGGTCCGGCCCGGCCGCACCTCCCGCCACAGCGTGTTCTGAAAGCCGGCGGGCTTGCCGGTCACCGCCCGCGCGGTGCCGAAGGTGCTGTACAGCGGCACGCCGTGTTTGCGCGCCAGGGCGCCGGCGCCGCGCACATGGTCCCCGTGTTCATGGGTGATCAGCACCGCCGCCAGGTCCTCCGGGGCCAGCCCGAACAGAGCCAGGCGGCGCACCGTCTCACGCAGGGTGAAACCGCAGTCCACCAGCACCAGGGTGTCGCCGGCGCGCACCAGGGTGCCATTGCCTTTACTGCCACTGCCCAGGGATGCCAGTCGCAACTACCCTACTCCCGCCTTTGCGTTCCAGGTAATCCGGACTCAGAGTTCGCGATGCACGCTTTCCAGAATCGCCAGGCTGGAGTCCTTGCCGGCCAGCGCCGTGCCCTCGCCGTTGAGCACCGCCACCTGAATACCGTTGGTGGTGTGGCTCAGCTTGAGTTGGGCCTGGGGCGGCTGCAGCTGATAGCGCTCCGGCGTGGTCAGAAAGAACACACCCTGGTCGCGGTTGCGGTCGGTGACGCGCAGATCGGTCTGGGTCAGCGCCTGGGTCACTTTCTCCCAGGCCCAGGCGAAGCTGGTCGGCATCATGATGATCGGATAGCCGCTGCCATCCTTGCCGAGAACCGCCTGACCCTGCTGGCCCGGCGGCGGCGTCGGCGCGGCGTCGTCATCCTGGTCGTCGCCGGCGACGGCCACCAGTTGCGGCGGACGCGGCGCCTTGAAGCCGTCCTCGCCCTCACGGACGCCGACGATGCGCTGGTCAATTCGCGGCACCGCGTAGAGCGGCGCCTCGCCGATGAACACCATGCCATCGGGCACCGTCATCGGCTCGATGACCTCGGCGTCACGATAGTGAAGGCTACTGTCCGGAAGCAAGCCGCAGCCGGCCAGAGCCAGTGCCACGGCGGTTACTGCAATACTGCGATGCATCATCCCTCCAGGAGTCCGCAGCCGCGCAACGTCTCGCGCAGACGCGGCTGGGCGGCCTTGGACAGCGGCACCAGCGGCAGCCGGATACCATTGTCGATAAGGCCCATTTCATAGAGCGCCCATTTGGTCGGTATGGGGCTGGGTTCTATGAACAGATCGCGATGCAGGGGCTCAAGTTCCGCATTCAATTCGCGGGCGCGGTCGGTGTCACCGTCCAGGGCGGCCTGGCACATGGCCGCCATCTTCGCCGGGGCCACGTTGGCGGTCACCGAAATGTCGCCATCGCCGCCGCCCAGCATCAGTTCCAGGGCGGTGGCGTCGTCGCCGGAATAGATCAGGAAGTCGTCGCCGCAGCGCTCGCGGATTTCCCGGGCCCGTTCCAGGTTGCCGGTGGCTTCCTTGATGCCGACGATGTTCGGCACCTTGGCCAGCCGCTCCACGGTCTCGGGCAGCAGGTCGCAGGCGGTGCGGCCGGGCACGTTATAGAGAACCTGCGGAATATCCACCGCCCGGGCCACCTTCAGATAATGCTGATAGAGGCCTTCCTGGGGCGGCTTGTTGTAGTACGGCGTGACCAGCAGGCAGGCGTCGGCGCCATCCCGTTTGGCATCGCGGGTCAGTCGGATCGCTTCCTCGGTGCTGTTGGCGCCGGTACCGGCGATCACCGGGATACGCTTGTCCGCCACCGCCACCACTTCACGAATGACGCTGTCGTGCTCCTCGAAACCCAGGGTGGCGGATTCGCCGGTGGTGCCCACCGCCACGATTCCATGGGTGCCTTGTTCCACATGCCAGTTCACCAGAGCGCGCAAACGTTCCCAATCGACGGAACCGTCCTCGCGCATGGGGGTGACCAGGGCCACGATGCTACCGCGAATCATGCCGTTATCTCTCTTCGTGCAAAGGGCGATATGGTACAACCGGCGCCGGGGGCAAGGGAACCTCTACCGGTGCATCCGTCGGACCGGTAAGCTCCCGGTTTTTCGCAACGCCCATTCACGAGACAAGCCAAGGATCGTTCATGAGCATCAAAGAAGGCCAGCCGGCCCCGGATTTCACCGCCCCGGCGACCAGCGACACCACCGTTACCCTGTCGGCCCTGAAAGGCCGCAAGGTGGTGCTTTATTTCTACCCCAAGGACAGCACCCCGGGCTGCACCACCGAAGGCCAGAACTTCCGCGACCTTTATCCCAACTTCCAGGAAGCCGGCTGCGAGGTATTCGGTGTCTCCAAGGACTCCCTGCGCCGCCACGAGAACTTCAAGGCCAAGCAGGAGTTCCCGTTCGAGCTGATCAGCGACGAGGACGAAACCGTCTGCCAGCTGTTCGACGTGATCAAGCTGAAGAAAATGTACGGCAAGGAGTTCGAGGGCATCGAGCGCAGCACCTTCCTGATCGACCAGGAAGGGGTGGTACGGGACGTATGGCGCAAGGTGAAGGTCAAGGGCCACGCCGAGGAAGTGCTGGACGCGGTCCACGCTCTGTGAGCCGCCCGGGGTTATGCACAGATGCCGTGGGCAACTCTGTGGATAACCCCTGGAAGACCGCGCCGGGCGCGGCGTTGATCAGCCGCGCCACGGTCTGCGGTATTTTTAACCCATTTTTTCTTTACCTGTTCCGCCCTGAAAAGCGCCCGCCAACTTGCGCGGGGGTTTTCCACAAATACTGTGGATAACCCTGTGGGAAAAATGCGGAAAACAGCGCCGAAGGGCCTCATTCAGGCCCCCGCCCCAGTTTGACGTTTTTTTGACCAAAATAAGAAAATCGTTTTAAAACAATAACTTAAATAAATTTTATCGGCGGGTATTGACGTCGCCCGGTTCGTTGTTACCTTCTTTCCCATCCCCACACATGCTGTGCACAAATTCAGGACACCGTTCGCTTGTCAATAGTGAAAAGGCGTCAACGGCCACTCCCGAAAAGAGGGCACGGCGGTGCCGCCACCGGGAACACGCAGCCATGTCCGGCCCCGGCGTCGGGCACCGGCGGTCGCCGGTTTTCCGGTCAAATGTGGATAACTTTGTGGATAGGGTGTCAGGAAAGGGCGGATAACCGGGTTTTACCGGCCCCGCCGCCCCGTTGCGGGGCAGCCGGGCCGGCCGGGTTCAGCGGCTGCCCGGCAGGTCGTCGTCCGGGTCCAGGTCCGGATCCACGTCGTGGTCGGCGCGGGCCCGGTCCATCTGGTCCAGGGCGTTGGTGAGATCCTGCACCCGCTGGCGCAGGGAATCCACTTCCCGCTTGTTGGGAATGCCGAGCCGCGACAGCGCCTTGCCCAGGCGGTCGTCGAAGGCCTTCTCCATGCGGTCGATGGTCTCTCCGGTGTGATGGCGCACCCGCTCCTTGATATCTTCCACCTTGGGGGTCTTTTCCTTGGCGCGCCGCTCCACCTCGCGGCCGGCTTCCACCAGGGCATCGAAAAAGCCGCTGCCTTCTTCCTCGGCACGGGCATAGGCGCCCAGACCGGCCAGCCAAATCTGATGGGTGTATTTGCGCAGGTCGCGGGTGGCGCCACTGAGGGCGCGCAGGGGACGGCCGCGCTCGTCCCGGGGGATTTGATCGTCGTCGTGATCGTCGCGATCGGACATGGTCCTGTTCTCCTGGCTCAACGCTGGCGTCGCTTGACGCAGGCGGCGAGTATAGGCCAAAGATGACAGGCCCTGCCAATCGTCTGTCGGACAATTCCCCGGTGCCGCCCGGGGTTATTCCTGGGCTGGCGGGTCGCCGTCGTCGCGGCCCCGGCGGCCGCCCACCAGGCGCGCCAGATCCCGGGCCCGGTCGCGGATCAGGTCCCGGGATTTACCAGTGAGCACCGCCACGAACCGCTCCGTCAGGCGGTCGGCGCCGGCCTCGAAGCGGCTGTCGATGTGCCGCTCCAGCTTCGGTCCCAGCCAGAACTTCACCGCCAGGCCCACCGCCACCAGGGTCACCAGCGACGACAGCAGGGCGCAGCCGATCAGCAGCCAGGCCAGATCCGAGGGGGTGATGGGGTCCATGGCTTCTCCCTGCCCGTTTCGTCAGGCCAGACCAAACAAGAAGATCAACTGCGCCAGCCCGGCCAGCGCCCCCAGGAAACCGCCCACCAGAATAAGAATCCATTCGTCTTCCTGGAACGCCGGGCGCAGCAGATCCTGGAAGTCGTCGGCGCTGAGCGCTTGCATACGGTCGCGCATCAGCCGTTCGATGATGGCGCTGCGCTCGCGGTTGAAGTGGTCGTCCTCGAACGGCTCCACCGCCAGATCCACCGCCTTGTCTTCCACCGCCCGCTTGAGATCGGCGTAGCCGCCGGGGCCGACGGTGAGCTGGGCGGCGGTGCGCACGAAGCCGCCGTTGAGCAGCGGCTTGAGGTGACGCTTGATCAGCGCCTTGGTGCGGTCACCGCGGGGGCCATTGATCACCTGGTACATGATATTGCGCAGCGTCACCAGTTCCTCGGTGGTGAGCCGGGCGAAGGACTCGGCCACGTCGCGCTGGCGCTTGAGAAACAGCCCCTGCACCCGGAACGGGCCCACCCGCACCGGGTTCAGGGGCCGGAAGATCACGTTCAGGGCCAGCCAGTTGGTGGCGATGCCGACCAGAAAGCCGAACATGGGCAGCACCCAGTTATCGGGCACCAGGATAAACACCGGTATCTGGATCAGGCCGAACAGAAAGCCGAAATAGAACCCGGAGTTGGTGACGAAGCGGAACTCGGGCTCGCCCACCTCCTGGAACATCTGCACCATCAGCGCCTTATCGGAACGCATGCGCTCGACGATCATGTGCTTCATGTCCACCAGGTTTTCCAGGTTGCGGCTGATGTCGTCGACCACATTGTCCATCACCGCAGGGATGGCGCGGCGGGCGCGGGCGTAGACCCGGCGGCGCACCGCCAGGGGCAGGTTCTCCCAGAGCACCGCGTTGCGCTCGGTCATCACCTCGTCCACGTATTCCTCGATGCGGGCCTGCACGCTCTTGGTCAGGTGGGCGGCGATCTTCTCCGGCTCCATCTCGCGGAAAAATTCATCCAGGCTGCCCAGCTTCTGCAGGGTCTTGTCCACCACGATGGCGGCCATCTTCTCTACCTTGGACGGAATAATGCCCTGCCAGCCGAACACCGGCCGGATGCCAATGAACTCCAGCGGATAGAAAGTCATCTGCACCGCCGCCCAGTTGGTGGCCCAGCCCACCGCGCCGGCGATGAACGGCATACTGATGTACTTCCAGAGGTCCGGATGGGAAAACAACGAATCCAGCATGTGGGTGAACAGCCCTCCCAGGATGACGCACGGGTCGCCGGGCCGGGCCCGGAGGTTGAACAAGCCTAGCCGGCAAAGGCCGCCGGGAACAGTTCCCCCGGGCGCCGGGCGCGGTCAAAAAAGCCAATGTTATGTGGTTGCCCGATATAGATAGTCAGTGAACCGGTGCAATGTCATTTTTTGGCAACCGGCGCGCCCTTCGTCATACTGCCGGGTAGGACCCGCCCATCGCCAAGAAGGATTCCGTCTCACATGACCTCGCCGTCCTCGTTGCCCGGACTGTTTATGTACGGGGCCCTGGAAACCCTGCTCAATCAGGCGCTCACCGGCGACCCGCGCGGCCGCGAGCAGCTTGCCGCCCTGCACGGCACCGCCGTGCGGCTGCGCGGCGAGCAGCCCATGTGGGTGCTGTATGTGCTGATCTACGAGGACGGCGTGGAGCTGCACGACGATTACGAAGGGCCGGTGGACGTGCGCGTGCGCGGGCCGCTGGGGGCCATGCTGCACTGGCTGCTGGCCCCCAACAGCGCCGACGCGGAAGAAAACCTGCGCATCACCGGCCCCGCCGACACCCTGGACAAGCTGCAGCGCATGGTCGGCGAATTCAGCCTCTGGCCGCTGGTGCGCAACTGGCTCGACGACCATGTGCGCCTCAAGGAACTGCTGGCGGTGCTGCGGCGGGAAGACCCGGTATGGCTGGAGCAACTGGCCGGGCTGCCCGACCGGGTGGGTGAGCTGGCGGCACAGATGGCCCGCCAGCAGCTGCTGCAGGAAGACATTCTCGAAGAGCTGCGCGAACTGCGCCGGGATATCCGCCACGCCCGGCGGCTGGACCTGGCCTTTCTGGTGGCCGGGCTGGGCCTGATGCTGGTGGCGCTGCTGCGCGCCCTGGGCCATTGGCAGGACACCTGGCACGCCCTGGCCCATGACCATGCCTCGCTGGCGATGATCAGCTTCGGGCTGGCTTTGATTATCGGGCGCTTGCTGCACCGGCAGCGTTGATATCGCGACTGAAGTCGCTCCTACGGCGGGGGGATGGCGGTGCGCTGTAGGAGCGACTTCAGTCGCGATAATCCCTCCCGCTATTTCTTATTGAAGAACCGGCTCAGCCGTTCGCCCACCATTTCGGTGCTGGTGCGCGCCAGGCTGCGGCTGGTTTCCTCGATCATTTCCCGGGTGGGCAGATTGCGCACGCCATCATTGATGCCCCGTTTCACCGCCTCCTCCACCCGGGCGGCGATCAGGTCGGCGGCGTTGCGCGCCTCTTCCTCCAGGTCGCCGCGCAGCCGGCGGCGCAGCACCGGTAACAGATAGAAGTGCGCCCAGAGCGCCAACGCCAACAGCGTGATGGCGGCGGTGATCACAGCGGTGAGCAAAATGGTGGTCATCAATGGCGGTCCCCGATAACCGGTTCGTAACCAAAACCGGTATTAATGTAACCGTTGGTACGGGCGGGAAGTACTGCTTAGCAAAACACTTACTATGGTGCTTGTCACATTCGCTATGGACGGCCCGTGCAACGCAGGAGCGAATAATAACTTCGACACGGGATGACAGCATGACCACCGGGACGGACACCCCCCGCGTACAAAGTCAAAATCTCGATGCGCTGACACCTTTGGTGTCCCTGTGCCAACGTTATCAATTGCCGCTTTCGTTGCTGGCGATTCAACTCAAGGATCTCACCGCCCTGGGCCGGGAACTGGGCGGCGGCCAGCTGCGTGCTCTGCAACGGCAGCTGGCCCTGGCCGTGGAACGGCGGGTGCGCCAGGAAGATGCCCTGGTCACCTGGCAGCGCGGTTATCTGGTGCTGTGCCTGCCGGGCACGTCGGTGGACGGCGCGGAGGGGCTGGCGCAACGATTACAGGATTGGTTCCAGCAGACCCGCTTTACCCTGCCGGACCGGGTGCTGCGGCTGTCCACCGCCATGGCCGTGCACGTGGTCGACAGCGAGGCCCGGGACGGCGCCGGGCACGAGCCGATCCGTGAGCTGGTGATGGACACCCTGTGCCTGCTGGCGGTGGACGACAGCGACCGGCAGCCGGTGCTGTCGCGGCGCGCCCAGGCGCAACGGCGGAACCCGAACACCGCCCCCCAGCAGCACCACGCCCGCCCCGGCTGGCCGTCCACGGCCATGGAAAACGGCGACCCGCCCGGTCAGTTCCGCCATCTGGTGGAAACCCTGAGCCGCCATGGCGAGGGCATTCTGGTACGCGCTCTGTCGCCGGCCCTGCGGCGGCTGGACGAACCCACCCGGCTGTGTCTGATCGACCACCTGCTGGAAGCGTCACTGATGCCGGCGGACGCCGGGCCCCGGACTTCGGACGCCTGAGCGTCACACCCGCCGGGCGATCATCACCGCCCGGCGCGGCGCCGGGTAGCCTTCGCGGGTGCGGCCGGCATCCTCCGGGTCGAGAAAATCCGGCAACGACTGAAAACGCATCCAGTCGGTGGCCCGTTGCTCGTCGGTGGTGGTGACGCATTCGTCCACGCAGCGCACCTGGTCGAACCCGCAGCGCCGCAGCCATACCGCCAGGTGCGCGGTGCTGGGCAGGAAGAACACATTGCGCATCGCCGCGTAGCGGCCTTCCGGCATCAGCACGGCACGCTCCCCGCCTTCCACCACCAGGGTTTCCAGCACCAGCTCGCCGCCCGGGCGCAAGGCGCCGGCCAGCTCCATCAGATGGTCCAGCGGCGAGCGCCGGTGGTAGAGCACGCCCATGGAAAACACCGTATCGAAGGCGCCGCTGGCGGCGGGCAGCTCTTCCATGCGCAGGGGCGCGAACCAGAACGGCGCCGCCGGTGCGTAGCGGCGCACCGCCAGATACTGCATCAGGAACAGGGGCGTGGGATCCACGCCGAGCACCGTGTCGGCGCCGGCGCCGAGCATGCGCCAGCCGTGGTAGCCGCTGCCGCAGCCCACGTCCAGCACCCGGCGGCCGCGCAGATCGGCCAGGTGTGGGGCCACCCGTTGCCACTTCCAGTCGGAGCGCCATTCGGTATCGATGGGCAGGCCGAAGAACCGGAACGGCCCCTTGCGCCAGGGCATCAGCCCTTCCAGGGCGGCGCGCAACGCCGCCGGATCGGCGCCGCCGGGCTCGCCCACGGTCACCGTGTCCCGGTCGAAGGCGCAGGGCGCCGGCCCGGCGGGCAGTGCCTCCACGGCGGCCCGCCAGCACGGCAGGTCGCCGTGGGGTTTGTCGAGCAGCCGTTCACGGCTCAGCGCCATCACCGGCGCCGCGTCCGGGCCCAGCAGCGGCGCCAGGCCGGCGTTCAGATCATCGAGGTAGGTATCCAACATGGGCGCGATTATCCCGGCGCCGGCAAGGCCGCGCAACACGGCGCCGATTGGCCCGCATGGACCACGCCACTCGGGGCACACTGACGCCACTTTATTCGCGCCACTGTTATTGATCAGCACCACCGCCATGAGGACCGCCATGACCGTGCCCCAGGAACAGCCCGCCACTCTCGACCAGTCCGTTACGCTTGATCAACCCATTACTCTTGATCAACCGTTGACCCTGCCCTGCGGCGCCACCCTCAAGAACCGCCTGGCCAAATCCGCCATGAGCGAAACCCTGGGCACCCCCGGCAACCGAATGACACCGCGTCTGCCCCGGCTCTACCGCACCTGGGCCCGGGGCGGCACCGGCCTGCTGATCACCGGCAATGTGATGGTGGACCAGCGCGCCATCGGCGAACCCTGCAATGTGGTGGTGGAAGATCGCCGCGACCTGCCCCGGCTGCGCGACTGGGCGCGGGCCGGCAAGGAAACCGGCGCCGCCATCTGGGTGCAGATCAACCATCCCGGCAAACAGGCGCCGGCGGCCCTCAACCGCCGCTCGGTGTCGCCCTCCGCCCTGCCCTTCGAGGACCCGGGCCTGAAGCGTTTTTTCCATACCCCAAAAGCGCTCAGCGAAGAGCAGATCCGCGACATCGTGCGGCGCTTCGGCGAGACCGCCGCGATCATGAAGGAAGCGGGCTTCGACGGCGTGCAGATCCACGGCGCCCACGGTTATCTGGTGAGCCAGTTCCTGTCGCCGCGCCATAACCGCCGCGAGGACCGCTACGGCGGCAGCCCGGAGAACCGGCGCCGCTTCGTGCTGGAGGTTTACGACGAAATGCGCGCCCGGGTGGGCGACGACTTTCCCGTGTCCATCAAACTGAACTCGGCGGATTTCCAGAAAGGCGGCTTCAGCGAGGACGAGTCCATGGCGGTGGTGGAGGCCCTGGCCGCCCGCGGCATCGATCTGATCGAGATTTCCGGCGGCACCTATGAGGCGCCGCGCATGGCCGGCGCCGGGGTGCGCGAATCGACACGGCGCCGGGAGGCCTACTTTCTCGAATACGCGGAGCAGGTCCGCCAGCGGGTGGCGGTGCCGTTGATGGTCACCGGCGGCTTCCGCTCCCGGGAAGGCATGGTCCGGGCGCTGGCCGACGGCGCCACCGATCTGATCGGCCTGGCCCGGCCACTGGCCCTGGACCCGGCGTTGAGCGCCCGGCTGCTGGCCGGCGAGGACGTGACCAGCCCGGTGGCGCCGATCCGCACCGGCATCCGCGCGGTGGACAACGCGGCGATGATGGAAGTGTCCTGGTACACCCTGCAACTGGCGCGCATGGGCCGGGGCAAGGCACCGCTGCAAAACGCCGGCGGCCTCAGCTCGTTGCTGAAAATCGCCGGCACCCTGGGCTGGCGCCGTCTCAGAATGGGCCGCCTGCGCGCCTGACCCGCCCCCCCTCTGATCCACCCTCCTGTAGGAGCGGCTTCAGCCGCGATTGCCCACGCAGGGAAGGGTAGCGAGGGATCGCGGCTGAAGCCGCTCCTACAGAGAGGGTGGCGTAGAGGGTGGCGTAGAGGGTGCGTAGTTCAGGGGGCGCTCAGGTATTGGTGCAGCGCGGCCTGCATGGCGCTCAGGGTGAGGGGTTTGATCAATTGCCCGTCCATGCCCACCTCGCGGATGCGCTTGGCGTATTCGGGCATGATGTGGGCGCTGAGCGCCAGAATCACCGCCGGCCGCCAGCCGTTTTTCTGTTCCAGGGCACGCATCCGGCGGGCGCTTTCAAAGCCGTCCATCACCGGCATATCCAGGTCCATCAGCACCAGACGATAGGCGCCACCGCCGGCGCGGAAATGTTCCAGCGCCTGGTGGCCGTCGTCGCCGAGCACCGGGGCCGGCACGCCCAGGCGCTCCAGGTAGCCACGGGTGACCATCTGGTTCACCGGATTGTCCTCCGCCACCAGCACCCGCAGGCCGCCGTGGGCGGGCTCGGGCTCGCGCTGGGCGATCAGCGGCACCCGCCCCGGGCCATCGTCGCTGAGCAATTGCTGCAGCTCCGCCACCGTCAGCACCGCGCGACGCACCAGGGTGATGTCGTCGCGCATCACCACCTCGCCGCTTTCGCGCATGCCGCACAGCAACACCGGCCGGAAGCCGGTACCGCGCTGGCGCGCCGGGCGCAGCCCCTGGTCGAGCTGCACCCCGTCGGTGACGCCATGGACCAGCAAATGGGTCACCGGCGACCGGGCCAGGGCATCGCGCACGCCGTTCAGGTCGGTGACCACGGTGACATGGGCAAAACGGGGATCGCGGCACAGCAGCGCCTTGAGATTACCCGACTGATCCCACACCAGCGCCGGCTCCCGGGTCGGCTCCGGCATCGGTACCGGCGGCGTGACCATCGGCACGGTGAGGATAAAGTGGAAGCAAGAGCCCTGGCCCGGGGCACTGCGCAACTGGATGTCGCCGCCCATCAAACGCACCAGTTCCTGGCTGATCGACAGGCCCAGGCCGGTGCCGCCGAAACGCCGGGACACCGACGCCGAGGCCTGGCTGAAATGCTGGAACAGGCGGCGTTGCTCGTCCTTGCTCATGCCCAGGCCGTTGTCTTCCACCGCGAACCGGATCACCGCCCGGTCGTCGTTCAGGCTCAGACAGCGGGCGCTGACCCGCACCCAGCCATGGCGGGTGAACTTCACCGCGTTGGAAACCAGATTGGTGAGCACCTGACGCAGGCGAGGCGCGTCACCGCTCACCACCGCCGGCAAATTCGGGTCCACGTCCACCAGCACCAGATCGCCGTTGTCGCTGGCCGGCAGGCTGAACATATGGGCACAGTCGATAACCAGCGCCGCCGGATCGAAGTCCTCCGCCTCCAGTTCCAGCTTGCCGGCCTCCAGCTTGGAGTAGTCGAGCACATCGTTGACCAGGGTATTAAGGGTGCGGCCGGCGTTTTCGATCAGGCCGATATAATCCTGCTGGCGCGGCGACGGGTTGGTTTCGCGCAGCAGTTCCGCCAGCCCCAGCACGCCGTTGAGCGGGGTGCGGATTTCATGGCTCATGCGCGCCAGAAACTGACTCTTGGCGCGTACCTCCGCGCGCCCGCGAATGGCGCGGCCGGCCACACGCATGAAGATCAGGCTGGCGGCCAGCACCGCCAGATACAGCAGCAACAGACCGGCCACTATCCAGGCGGTAACCAGGTCGCCATGATCGGCGGCGCGGTCCGCCAGCCGTTCCGCCAGATCCAACAGGAATTCGTCGAAGCTGTTCAGCGCGGCCTGGCGGGCGCCGCTTTCCGCCACCACCTCCTGCCAGGTCAGCGTCACCGTCTCCGGCCGCACCAGCCCGGCCTCGGCCCAGGCCAGGTAGTCTTGCAACTCGGCGCGCAGGTTGCGCCAATGTTGCCGCAGGCGGTCGTCGTCGGCCCGCGCCGCCAGCGCCTGGGCCTGCCCTTCCACCTGCAACAGGCGCTCACCGAGCCGGGATACCGCCCGCGTCAGGCGGCGGTGATCCTCCTCCCCCAGCTGGCCGTCGCCGGCGGCGGCGTACAGCCCCACCGCCCGGATAATCCCCAGGTCCAGGCGCAGTTCATAGATGCCGGTGAGCGTCAGCGACAGGGCTTCGGTGGGACGGGGGCGGGTTTCGGCGGCCAGATCGGACATATACAGCACCGCGGCCAGGGTGCGGTAGAGATGCTCGTTGACCTGCTCAACGCTGTCGAAAATGGCGGCCGCGCCCTGCTGATCCAGCGCCCGGTCGGACAACGGCCGCAACTCCCGCCAATCACGCACCAGCCCCCGGGTCTGGTCCGGCAAACCGGCCACCCGGTCGGAAACGCTCTGATCAAGCAGCGCCTGCAGGCGCTGGCCGGTGAGTTCCTGGGCGCCACGCCAACGCTCCTCCAGCGGCGGCAGCGGCCAGCGGCCCACCGCCGGGGAAAAGTCACGCACTCTTTCCAGCGGCGCGATCACCGCCATGCCGGTGCGGAACAGACTCAGGTCCTCGGCCATGGCCAGGTGATGCTCGCGCTGCTCCCAGCGGTACTGAAACACCAGACCCGCCACCAACAGAAACGGCAAAGTGACAAGAATCACCAGCAACAGGGTGGCCGAGTACTTTTTGGGTTGTGCCATTCATGCCCCCCAAGGAGCCGCGGGTCGGACCGCGCGTGCCAAGGCGTTGCTGTCACTTTATCATGGCCCGGTGAACGAACCGTATACCCGGCCCCGGGGGACCCCATTGCAGACAGTCAGGCCGAAATTCTTGGTGCTTCTCAAGCCGCCGGTGGCGCCGTTACTGGCACTGTCATTGGCACTGTTACTGGCGGCCTGTCAGGGACCGGCGCCGGCCACCCTGCCCAACCTGCAAGCCGGCGGCACCCTGCCCCGTCCGGCGAACGCGGCGCCGGCGCAATTGGACGGTTACCAGATGCCAGCACGGCTGGCCGGTCTGGAGGGCGACGGCGCCATCAGCCGGCCCGGGGAGGACGGCTGGCGGCAATGGCGCTTCGCCGACGCGGACACCCGGCTCAAGGTGACACTCTATGGGCTGCCCGGCGGCTGGCAGGATTTGAGCGCCACCCGCATCGTCAGCGGACATTACGGCCAACTGCGCCAACAGCGCGTCAACCGGGTGTATAACAGCCGGGATCAGTCGATCCGTGTGGTGGGGGAGAGATTGTTCGATCTGGAAGGCCATGTCACCGCCAGCGGTGCCTGGCTGATTAACCGCCCGGGGCAACGGCCGCTCCATGAGACCCTGCTGCTGACCACCGGGCCCGGGCATTTCATCCGGCTGGAGGCGGCGTCCCGGCAGCGCGACACCACCGCCCTGCTGCGTCTCAGCAAACGGGCCCTGGCGGAGTTCCGGGCCGGCCAGCGGCGCGTCGAAGACAGCGGCGCCGGCAAGATGGAAGCGCCGCCCGCCGCGAAATAAGGCGGGCGGTACGGCGACCGCCGCTAGGGCAACGCCACCGCCAGCAACAGCGGCAGGGTCAAAAACGAAAGCAGCGTGGAGAACACCACCATGGCCGCCACTTCCTCCGGGCCCTGGCGGTAGGTCTGGGCGAGCAGATAGTTGAACACCGCCACCGGCATGGTGGACTGGATCAGAATGACGCCGCGCAGCACGCCGTCCACGCCGGCCAGTTCGCACACCAGCCAGGCGGCGGCGAAGCCCAGCACCAGCCGCAGCACCGAGAAGGCGGCGCCGGGGCCGGCATGGCGCACCCGCAGTTGGGACAGCGACACCCCCAGGGTGATCAGCATCAGCGGGATGGTCAGGTCACCGATCAACGCCACGCTGTTGAACAGCCACTCCGGCAGCCGCACCTGAAACAGCACCATGGCCACGGCGATCACCACCGACACCAGAATCGGATGCCGGAACAGCTTCCAGGACAGCCCCTGGCCGCTGACCACCGCCAACCCGAACGAGAACTGCACCACCGAGGTGAGCATCATCCAGGCCAGCCCCAGGGCCAGGCCATGGTCGCCGAACGCCAGCATCGACAGCGGCAGCCCCATGTTGCCGGTGTTGGGAAACATCATCGACGGCAGGAACACGCGCAACGGCCGGCCGGACAGGTGCAACACCAGCCAGGCCACCAGGCCGGTCACCGTGAGCACCGCCAGGAACAGGCCGGTGACCCGCGCCAGGGCGGCCAGGTCCAGATCGCTTTTGCCCAGGGTGGCGACGATCAGGCAGGGCGTGGCCACGGTGGTGACCAGGGCGGTGACCATGCGCATGTCGAAGGGCCGGCCGCTGCGCCCCCAGAAAAAACCGATGCCGGCGCAGGCCAGCACCGGCGCCATCACCGCCCAGATTTTCGCGATCATGCTACTATCTCCGCCCCGGCGAACCGCGCCGGGCAGTTGCGATTCAAGCGGCGTAGTGTGAGGAGCCCGCCCCATCATGTCCATCGGCGATTTTGCCCCGATCCGCCCGGCCCGCCTGCACTGGCAGGACCACACCCCGGTGGCCACCGACTACGACGATCCCTACTTCTCGCGCCAGGATGGCCGCGCCGAAAGCCACTATGTATTTCTCCAAGGCAACCGGCTGCCGGAGCGGTTCGCGGCGCTGGCCGACGGCGACGGCTTCGTGATCGGCGAGACCGGTTTCGGCACCGGCCTGAACATGCTGCTGGCCGCCGCCCTGTTCCGCCGGCTTGCCCCGGCCGGGGCGCGGCTGGATCTGTTCTCGGTGGAGAAGCATCCGCTCACCGCCGCTGACCTGGACCGGGCCCTGGCCGCCTGGCCGGACACCGCCGACACCCCGGAGTGGGACGCGCTCCGCGACGCCCTGCGCCAACAGTACCCGCCGGCATCGCCGGGTTGCCACCGGCTGTGGCTGGCGGACAATGTCAGCCTCACGCTGATGCTGGGCGAGGCGGAACCGCTGTGGCGGCTGTGCCCGGCGCAAGTGGACGCCTGGTTCCTGGACGGCTTCGCCCCGGCGCGCAACGGGGACATGTGGCAACCGGCCCTGTTCCGGCAACTGGCGGCGCACAGTCGGCCCCGCGCCACCCTGGCCACCTTCACCGCCGCCGGCGCGGTGCGCCGAGGGCTGGCGGACGCCGGTTTTCAGGTCCAGCGCATCGACGGCTTTGGCCACAAACGGCACATGGTGGTGGGCAGCTTCGGCGCGGACCCGGCGGCCTGGCGCCCGGCGCGCCAACGCCGGGGCCAAGCGTTGGTCGTCGGCGCCGGCCTGGCCGGGGCCACCGCCGCCCGGGCCCTGGCGGAGCGCGGCTGGCAGGTTACCGTGCTGGACCCGGCGGGCATCGCCACGGCGGCCTCCGGCAACCACGCCGGCGTGGTCTACAGCACCCCCAGCCCGCACCTCACCGCTCAGAATCGCTTCTATCAATTGAGTTACGGCCATGCCCTGCGCTGGCTGGCAAGGCACCGTTTCCCGGGCGACGGCCAGGGCGCCCTGAACGGGGTGGTACAGCACTATGTGGACGACAAACAGAGCGCCAAGATCCGCGCCGCCGCCGACAGCGGCGCCTGGCCGGACTCCCTGCTGCTGGCCGGCGACCACCGCGCGGAGCTGCGCGGCGGCGGCTACCTGAATCCCCCCGCCTGGTGCCGCACCCTGCTCGACCATCCGGCGATCCGGGTGCGCCAGGCCGCCGTCACCGCCCTGGCCAGCGGCACGCCGGCCCTGGCCACCCTGGACGACGGTGAACAGATGAACGCCGATGCGATCGTGATCGCCACCGCCGGCGCCGCCAAGCAGCTCACCGTGGACGGCGCCACCCTGGACTGGCTGCCACTGAAATTGATTCGCGGCCAGGTCAGCTACTGCGCCGCCACCGAGGCCAGCACCGCCTGGCAGCAGGCCCAATGCCACGGCGGCTACCTGACCCCGGCTCTGGATGGCCTGCACTGCGTGGGCGCCACCTTCGACCTGCACAACCCGGACCCGGCGCCCCGGGACCAGGACGACGCCGACAACTTGGCGCAACTGCGCCACCACCTGCCGGACCACTGGGCGGAGCTCGGCGGCGAGCACATCCAGGTGGTGAACCGACGCGTGGGCCTGCGCTGCCAGAGCACCGACTTCCTGCCCCTGGCCGGCCCCCTGCCGGACCCGGCCCGGGACGACCTGGCCGCCCTGCCCGGCCTGTGGCTGAACATCGCCCACGGCAGCCGCGGCATCACCGGCACGCCGCTGTGCGCGGAAATCCTCGCCGACCGCATCAGCGACGCCCCGCCACCGGCGGACCGGCCATTGCTGGACGCGCTGGATCCGGGAAGATTCTTAAGAAGAAAAAAGAAGAAGTTAAAAGTTAAAAGTTAAAACGCGACCATGGCCTTGCCAGCCGTCATGGCCGTGCCCGCGCTCAGGGGAAAACCGGTAATGCCCGGGCCAAGGTGCCCAAACCCGGCTTCCTTTCAACTTTCAACTTTCAACTTGTAACTTAAACCCATGAGGCTGCCCCATGTTCCCAATCACCGCCCTCTACGCCGCGCTCTGCGGCCTGCTCATTCTCGCCCTGTCGTTCAACGTGGTGCGCTACCGCTTCGGCCGGGGTGTGTCCCTGGGCGACGGCGGCGACATCCACATCAACCGGGCGGTGCGCGCCCATGGCAACGCGGTGGAGTACGTGCCCCTGGCGCTGATTCTGATCGGTTTGCTGGAGGGCAATAACGGCAACGCCTGGGCGTTGAATCTGTACGGGCTGGTGCTGGTGCTGGGCCGTCTGGCCCACGCCTGGGGCATGGTCGGGCCGGGCAGCGAGGTGAACAGCTTCCGCAAGCTGGGGATCGTCGCCACCTGGGCGGTGCTGCTGGCGGCCAGCGTGCATTTGCTGGTGATCGTGGGGTTGTATCGCGGCTGAAGCCGCTCCTACGGAAACGAACGTGGTAGGAGCGGCTTCAGCCGCGATTGGGGTGGGTGCCAGCTTCAATCGCGACTGAAGTCGCTCCTACAGCTTTCGAAGACGACTGGGGGCTGGGTATCTTACAGCCCCGCTTCACGGAGCTGCTCTCGGTTGAAGATGGACACCGTTTCCGTGGCTTCGTCGAACACCACCGCCGCCTCGCCCCGTTTCAGCTGGGCGCGCACCTGCTCCACCTTGGTGGCGGTGGCGATTTCCTGCTCGCCGTAATCGGTGCCATCACGGGTGACGAATTCCTCGATCAGGTTGTGCAGGGCGTCGGCGGGAATCTCCTGCCAGGGAACGATCATCGGCTACCTCTGAACATATCCGGTGCTAAACAACATTGCCTTCCCGGGACCATTCGCAGCGTACCCGCAGCGGGTCGTCGGAGGGTTCGTGGTAATCGTCGGCGCAGTCCCAGTGAAAGGTGTGGGTGCCGGCCAGCTCGGTGTCCAGATGCACCACCGCGCTGACCCAGTACATCTGCTTGAGCAACCGCTCGAACTTGGCGATCCAGTGGGCCCATTCGTACTCCACCGCCCGGTAGGACTGGCCGAAATGAATCACCTGGGTCTGGTACCCGCCACCGCCCGGGTCCCCGGAAAACGCGAACATATCCTGGCCAAGAAACGGCGACCCGTCCGCCTCCGGCAGAGCGCGGATGGCACGACGGTTATGGAAACAACTGGCCTTGCGCTGCCGCTCGTCCCCGAATGGCAGGTGTTTGATGCAGCCGTAGACAATCGACTCGTTATCCAAACTTGCTCCTGGATTCAGGGAGGCGACCACAATAGCCCGTTATCAGGGGCAAGTTGAAAGTTCAAAGTTAAAAGTTGAAACGCGGCGCTGGCCTTGCCAGCGGTCATGGCCGTACCCGCGCTTAGCCCAAAGGCCGGCCTCCTTTTAACTTTCAACTTGTAACTTTCAACTCCCTTAACGCCCACACCGCTCCATCTGCACCGCATAACGGCTGGCCATGTCCTGGGCGCGGCGGGCCGAGCGTTGCATGTAGGGGCGGCTTTTCCAGACGCCGCGGGCGTAGCCTCCGTGGCCGGCGTAGTAGGCCAGGTAAAGATGGTAGGCGTCGTTAAGGGCGATGCCGTTGCGCACATGGCTTTGGTAATGGTACCAGCCGACGAAGTCCACGGCGTCGCCGAAGTTGTCCCGCTTGGCGCCGCCGTGACCGGTTTCACGCTGGTACCAGGCCCAGGTGCCGTCCAGGGCCTGGGGATAGCCGTAGGCGCTGGACGGCCGCTTCCAGGGAATAATGCCGAGCAGTTTGGTGCGCGGCGGCTTGGCGTGGGCCTGGAAGCCGGATTCCTTGTAGATGGTGGCCATCAGGATCGCCACCGGCACGCCGTATTCATTCTCGCTGCGCTTGGCGGCCTTGTACCAGTTGTTGAACCAGCCGCCCTTCTGGTCGAACACCGCGCAGACGTCATCGATGTGGGTGGGGGTGGTGGCGCAGCCGCCGAGCAGCAGCAGCGTGAGCGTCACAATCAGCACGCGCATGGAGGGACCTCGAAAATCCGGCTTGGCGACATGGTACCGGGCGCGGCGGCGGGCCGCCATCCTGGCGGGACCGGCGCGCGGGGGGGGATCGCGGCTGAAGCCGCTCCTACATAACAAGGAGCCCGCCGTAGGAGCGGCTTCAGCCGCGATCCCCCGCGGACTCGGCGAGAAATTCCATGAACTGGTCCTCGTCCATCACCTCCACGCCCAGCTTTTCCGCCTTGGCCAGCTTGGAGCCGGCGGCTTCGCCGGCCACCACCCGGGCGGTGCTTTTGGAGACGCTGCCGGCGACCTTGGCGCCCAGGCTTTCCAGGCGTTCCTTGGCCTCGCTGCGGGTGAGCCGGCTCAGGGTGCCGGTGAGTACCCAGGTCTGGCCGTCCAGGGGGCGATTTTCTTCCTCCGCCGGAGTCGTCTTCTTCTTCAATGTCTGTACTTGCACCCAGGCTTCTTCAAAACGTTTTTCCCAGCCATCCGAGTTTAGCGCCACAGAAATTTTATCCAGAATACCAGCTTTGATACCCGGCACCGCTTCGCTCTCATCTGAACGGATTGCTTCCATCAGAGCATCCCAACTCTGATAGTAACTCCCAACATTGTCCAAAGTCTTCTGCCCTACCCCCTCTACGCGCATACCCATTCGTTTGGCCGATTGAAGCAGTGCAGATAGCGTAAGACTATTAACGAATGAGGCAGATGGCTTACCGGAGGACTGAGGTTTCACCCCACCTCCCTCGTGGTCCTGGTCAGCGATCAAGCCATCTATAACTTCTTTATTGTGCTCCTCAGAGAAGAAGGCAGAGATTGCTCTTGCCACCTCCGTTCCGACATCCGGAACCTGAAGAAGCAGCAAAGGCGATGCGTCACGAATCGCTTGTAGGTCACCGAAACAGTCCGCCAGGGCCTTCGCGGTTTCCTCGCCAATCTGCAGGATACCCAGGGCGAACAGAAAGCGGTTGAGTCTGACCTGTTTGGACGCTTCCAAGGCCTCAATCAGGTTATCGGCGGACTTCTCGCCCATCCGCTCCAGGCCGGCCACGTCCTCCGCCTTGAGGCGGTAGAGGTCGGCCACGTTGTCCACCAGGCCCTGGTCCACCAGGGCGTCCACCAGCTTGTCGCCCAGGCCTTCGATGTCCATGGCCCGCCGCGAGGCGAAGTGCTTGATGGCTTCGCGGCGCTGGGCGCCGCAGATCAGGCCGCCGGTGCAGCGCGCCACCACGCCGTCGTCGGCGCGCAGGATTTCGCTGCCGCACACCGGGCATTCCTCGGGCAGATGGATTTCCCGGGCGTCCTTGGGGCGCCGCTCCGGCAGAGCGCGCACCACCTTGGGGATCACGTCGCCGGCCCGGTACACCACCACGGTGTCGCCGATGCGAATATCCAGGCGGCCGATCTCGTCGATATTGTGCAGGGTGGCGTTGCTGACGGTGACGCCGCCCACCTGCACCGGTTCCAGTTTAGCCACCGGGGTCAGGGCGCCGGTGCGGCCCACCTGCCACTCCACGCCGTTGAGCACGGTGAGCTCTTCCTGGGCGGGAAACTTGTGGGCGATGGCCCAGCGCGGCGCGCGGCTGACAAAGCCCAGATCGCGCTGCCAGTCGAGACGGTCCACTTTGTAGACCACCCCGTCGATGTCGTAATCAAGCTGGTCACGCCGTTGCTGGATGTCGTTATAGAACGCCAGCAGCGCCTCGAGGCCCTGGCAGCGTTTCACCTCCGGATTAACGCGCAGGCTCAGTCCGCGCAGGCGCTCCAGCATGGCGGAGTGGGTGTCCGGCCAATCCTCGCCTTCCAGCCGCGCCACCGAATAGGCGTAGAACTCCAGGGGCCGCTCGGCGGTGATGCGCGAGTCCAGTTGCCGCAGGCTGCCGGCGGCGGCGTTGCGCGGGTTGGCGAACACCTTCTGCTCCGCTTCCTGCTGGCGGCGGTTGAGTTGTTCAAAACCGGAGTGCGGCATCACCACCTCGCCGCGCACTTCCAGCAGCGCCGGCGGGTTGTCGCCGCGCAGGCGCAGGGGCACCGATTTGATGGTGCGCACGTTGGTGGTGATGTCCTCGCCGGTCTCCCCGTCGCCGCGGGTGGCGCCGCGTACCAGTTCGCCGTTTTCGTAGACCAGTGATACCGCCAGGCCGTCCAGCTTGGGCTCCGCCACATAGTCTATGGGGCCGCTCACATCCAGGCGCTCGCGCACGCGCTGGTCGAAGTCACCCAGTTCCTCGTCGCTGAAGGCGTTGCCGAGGCTGAGCATGGGCACCGCGTGGCGCACCTCGTCGAACGCTTCAAGGGGCGCGTCACCGACCCGCTGGGTGGGGGAATCGGCGGTGATCAGGTCCGGGTGCTGTTGTTCCAGTTCCTGGAGGCGGCGGAAGACGCGGTCGTATTCCGCGTCCGGCACCGCCGGGTCGTCCAGGGTGTAGTAGCGGTAGGACCAGTCATTAAGGGTGTCGCGCAGTTTCTTGATCTCGTCGGCGGGGGCCGGGGCGTTCTTCGAGGTCACTGGGAATCGGGTCCTTGGGTTACGGGTGCCGGATTTTGTCGGGGTCGGGCTGTGCACGGAGTCGGTTTAGGGCGGCCGGCGGGCGCTCCGCTTCGGCCGCGATAACGATCGGGTGGGTTCCGACGAGGCCGTTATCGCGGCTGAAGCCGCTCCTACCGTGTTGCCGTCTTGCCGTGTTGCCGTGTTGCCGTGTTGCCGTGTTGCCGTGTTGCCGTGTTGCCGTGGGCGCCGGTCAGGCGCCGTGGGAGACGCGCTGGCGGCGCTCGAATTCCTGCACGCGCTGGCGCAGGTGTTCCATGGTTTGCGGGGTCAGCACGCTGCGCTGTTCATCCTTGAGGTCGCCGTCCAGTTCCTCGGCCATGCGGCGGCCCACCGCCAGCATGCGGTCCAGGGCGGCCAGCGGTTCACCGGGGCCGGGCAGTTTCATGAAAAAGGTGATGCCGGCGAATTGCTCTTCTTCCATGGTGTCGATGTCGAAGGTGCCCGGCTCCACCGCGTTGGCCACGGAGAATTCCAGACGCTCCTGGCCGGCGGTTTCCCGGTGGCGGTGGAAGATGTTCATGTCGCCGTAGCGCAGGCCGCTTTCCAGCAGCAGCCGCAGCATGGCCTGGCCGTCGAAGCGGTCCGGGCGGCGCGAGATCAGATGGAACACGATCACTTCCAGGGGCGCGGACTCCGGGGCCTGGGCGCGGGGCTTTTTGGCGCGGGGCGGTTCGGGGGCGTCTTCCCGGGTATCGCGGCTGAAGCCGCTCCTGCGGACGGGGTCGGCGGTGTTCGTCGCTTCGGTGGCGCGGGGCGGTTCCGGGCGTTCGTGTTGTCGCGGCTCCGGCAGGCTTTCTTCCCGGGGCGGCGGCGTTGCCGGCTCGCGCACCCGGGGCGCCGGTTCGTGTTCCTCTTCCTGTTCGGGCTCGTCGGCACCGAACAGGCTCTGCTGCTCGGCGCGGCGGGCGGCGCTGATCTCGGCCGGGTCCTGCTGAGGGGCCGGTTCGTCCGGGTCCATCATCATCGGCGGATCGACGGCGTCGTCCTGGTCCACCCGGCCCATATCGAAACCGGGCTGCATCTCGTCCCGCCGACGCACCCGGGGCTTGCCCAGATCGGTGGGGTAGTCGTCCTCGTCCGGGTCCTGGCCCGGGCTTTTTTCCTTGCCGAAGCGGCGGTCGATGCGCATGCGCAGGCGGCCGTGCCGCTCGCGGATCATGCGCCGCACGCCATCGGCAAGAATCAGCAGGATCAGAATAACCAGAATGCCGATCAGTGTTTCCAGATTCAGGCCCATTTTGCCTCTTCCTTAGCTTGGCTCGCGTCGCCCAGATTCATTGGATCACCATCGTTACATGGCCGCCATTTCGGCGGCCTCGTCCACGTCCACGGACACCAGGCGGGACACGCCCGGCTCGTGCATGGTCACGCCCATCAGGGTGTGGGCCATTTCCATGGCGATCTTATTGTGCGTGATATAGATAAACTGTACCCGCTCGGCCATTTCCGACACCAGATTACAGAACCGTCCCACGTTGGCGTCGTCCAGCGGCGCGTCCACCTCATCCAACAGACAGAACGGCGCCGGGTTCAGTTCGAAAATACTGAACACCAGGGACAAGGCGGTGAGCGCCTTCTCGCCGCCGGACAACAGGTGGATGGTGCTGTTGCGCTTGCCCGGGGGCCGCGCCATGATCGCCACGCCGGTGTCGAGCAGGTCTTCGCCGGTCAGCTCCAGATAGGCGTGGCCGCCGCCGAACACCTTGGGGAACAGCTCCTGGAGCCCCTTGTTGATGCGGTCGAAGTACTCCTTGAAGCGGGTGCGGGTTTCCCGGTCGATCTTGCGGATGGCGTTTTCCAGGGTCTTGAGCGCGTCCTCCAGATCGTCGTTCTGCTGATCCAGGTACTGCTTGCGCTCGGACTGCTGCTGGTATTCGTCGATGGCGGCCAGGTTGATCTGCCCGAGGCGGCCGATGCGCTGGGCGATCTGCTCCAGCTCAGCGGACCAGTGCCGCTCATCCGCCTCTTCCGGCAGGTTGCGCAGCACCGTGTCCAGGTCGAAATGGTCCTCGTCCAGCTGCTCGGCCACGGTCTGCCGGCGGGTGGTCAGGTCCTGCCACTGCATGCGCTTGTTGTTGATGGTGTCGCGCACTTCCTGGGCCTGGCGCTCGTGCTGGCCGCGCCGGCCTTCCAGGTCGCGCATCTTGTGTTCCACGTCTTCCAGCTGGCGGCGCGCCTCGGTCAGGTGTTGCTCGGACTCCAGGCGCTGCTCCAGTTTTTCTTCCAGCTGTTCCTGCAACTCCCGGGCCGGGTCCTCATCGCCGCCGGCCTGCTGCTCCAGTTGCGCCTTGCGCTCGCTGAGCGCGGCCACCTGGGATTCCAGCCGCGCCAGGTTTTGGCGCAGGGACTCCGCCTGGGTGCGCGCGCCCTGGGCGTCCATGGCCAGCTGGTGGCTGCGGTCGCGGTGCTGGCGCGCCTGCTGGCGGGCGTCTTCCAGGCGGGCGCGGGTTTCGTCCCGGCGGGTCAGCAGCGCCTCGCGCTCGCCGGAGTCCTGCTCCATGGCATCCAGGGCTTCCTGAAGCACGGCGCGGGCTTCCTTGATCTGATTCTGTTCCTGGTCGAGCTGGCCACGGGCCTCGTCCATCTCTTTAGTGAGGCGTTCGCGGCGCATGGTGATCTGCTCCAGGCGCACCTGGCGGGCGCTGACCTGGGCGTTCACCTCGCCCAGCTCCCGGTTCAGGCGGCTGGCCTGGCGCTGCACTTCCTCGCGCTCTTCCTCCAACTCGGCGATGCGCTCACGGGCCTCTTCCAGGCCGGCTTTGAGCTCGTCCACCCGGGCCTGGCCGGTGTCGATGCGGCCGCCCAGGGCGTCCAGTTCCCGGCGCCGTTCCAGGATGCCGGCTTCCTGATCCTGCTCGCGCACCACCTTGAGCCAGTCGGCGCCCAGCCAGATGCCATCGCGGGTGACCACCGACTCGCCGGGGGCCAGCCGGCCGCGCAGCGCCAGGGCGGCGGGCAAATCCTCGGCGGCGTGGACGCCGGCCAGCAGCCCCTCGGGCACCTCGCCGGTGACGTAATTGCTCAGAGCATCGGCCGGGCCGGCCGCGGAAGACGGCGCCGCGCCATTGTCCACCAGGGTGACCCGGCCATGGGTCAGGTCGCCAAGCCAGTCCCCCACCGGGTCCAGGCCCTCGATGGCCACCGCCTGCAGGGCATCGCCGAGCACCGCTTCCACGGCTTTTTCCCAGCCTTCCGCCACCTCCAGCCGGTCCGCCAGACGCGGGCGCTGGTCCAGATCGTGCCGGGCCAGCCATTCGCTGACCGCGCCGTCGTCGCCCATGGCCGCTTTTTGCAGGGCCTCCAGGGAGGTGTGCCGGTTCTTGTCCGTTTGCAGCCGGTCCCGGGCCTCATCCAGCTCGCGGCCCCGGTCGCCGTTTTCCCGGCGCATCTGGTTGATCCGTTCCTGCAGGCTCTCGGCGCGCAGTTCGCTCTCTTCGCGCTGCTCCTTATATTCCTCCACCTGCTCCTCGAGCTGGCGCATCTCCTGGGCCAGCGGGCCGGCGTCCAGGGATTCCTGCTCCTTGGCCAGCCGCTCCAGGCGGTCGCCCAGGCGCTCGATGGATTTTTCCAGGTGCTGGATGCGCGACTGCTCCACCTCCGCCTGGCGGCGTGATTCGCCGGCCTTGTTGTTGAACCCTTCCCAGGCCTGCTGCCAGTCCTGCATGGCGTCCTCGGCCAGGGCCAGGGTCTCGGCGGCGGTCTCTTCCCGCTCGCGGGCCAGATCCAGGTCCGGCTCCAGGCCGGCCAGGCTCTCGTCCAGTTCCGCCAGCTTCTCCGCGTCGGTGCGCTGGTGCTGGTCGGCTTCCTTCCAACTGGCGGTGACCTGCTCCAGCTCCTCGTACAGCTGCTGGCGACGCTCGCGCTGGTGCTGGATACTCTGTTCCAGCCGCGCCACCTCGGCGCCCAGGGCGTAATAGCGCTGCTGCACCTGGTTGAAGTTCTCCTGCACGTCGTTATGGCTCTCGCGCAGGTGCTCGATCTCCGCGTCGGCGTGGCGCTGCTCGGCGATGCGCGCCTCCAGGGCCACTTCCAGCTCGGCGATGATCTGGTCCAGCTGACGCACCTGCTGATCCAGCCCCCGCCAGCGCAGCGCCTTCAACTGGGCGCCCTTCTGGCGCTCCTCTTCCTTATATTGCTTGTACTTCTCGGCGGCGGCGGCCTGGCGGCTGAGACGCTCCAGCTGGCGCTCCAGCTCATCACGGATATCGGTGAGCCGCTCCAGGTTCTCGCGGGTGCGGCGCATGCGGTTCTCGGTCTCGCGGCGGCGCGCCTTGTACTTGGAGATGCCCGCCGCTTCCTCGATATAGACCCGCAGTTCCTCCGGCTTGGCCTCGATCAGCCGGGAAATCATGCCCTGCTCGATGATCGCGTAGCTGCGCGGGCCCAGACCGGTGCCCAGGAAGATATCGGAGATGTCCTTGCGGCGGCACTTGGTGCCATTGAGGAAATAGTTGGACTGGCCGTCCCGGGTGACCTGGCGTTTCACCGAGATCTCGTTGAACTTGCCGTACTCGCCGGTAACGGTGGCATCGGAATTATCGAACACCAGCTCGATGGACGCCTGGGCTACCGGCTTGCGCGCGTTGGAGCCGTTGAAGATCACATCCGCCATGGACTCGCCGCGCAAATGCTTGGCGGAGGACTCGCCCATCACCCAACGCACCGCGTCGATGATGTTGGACTTGCCGCAGCCATTGGGCCCGACCACGGCGGTCAGATTGTCCGGAAACAGCGCCGACGTGGGGTCCACGAACGACTTGAAGCCGGCCAGCTTGATGGTTTTCAGTCTCATAGCGTGCGTATCGCGGCCGCAACCGCTCCAGAACAGGGCCAGGGGTCCCGCCTGGCTGGGGGACCGTAAGCAGAGCTTAAGCCGCCTAGTCTAGCGGCAAGCGGAGCCGAATTCACCCGGCGCGGCGCCACTTTCCGTGTGTTTGCCGTAACCAACCCACCCCGGGGTCGGACCACGCTAACCGGCTGATTTCAATAAAAATACCGTAAAATAACCCACCCAAATAGGGCTTAAAGCGTTTTATGGGCTCTCTGAAGAGGCCGCTAATGAGCCCAACCTCCTTATACGGCCCTGCTTGGACCCTTCTTTTCACCCCGAAAAAACCGGCTTATGGCCTTCTGTATTGGCCTGTGGCCCCATCTAGGTAACCTGGAATCAAGCAGTTAGCGTGGTCCGACCCCGGGTGGAGACCCCGGGTGGAACCAGCCGGCTGCGGGCAGTGCTTGATTCAGTGCTAGACTGCCGCCTCTTTTCGATGCACCCAAAGCAGGCGCCACCGTGACCAATACCGATTTTGCTTCTCTCCCGCTGGATGCCGCGACGCTGGCCAATCTGGCCTCGCTGGGCTTCTCTGCCATGACGCCGGTGCAGGCGCGCAGTTTGCCGCCGATCCTGCAGGGGCGGGACGTGATCGCCCAGGCGCGGACCGGGTCGGGGAAGACCGCGGCGTTCGGGTTGGGTTTGCTGCATCCGCTGAATCCCCGTTTCTACGGGTGCCAGGCGCTGGTGCTTTGCCCGACCCGGGAACTGGCGGATCAGGTGGCCCAGGAAGTGCGCCGGTTGGCGCGGGGAGCGGACAATATCAAGGTGCTGACGCTGTGCGGCGGGGTGCCCATGGGGCCGCAGGTGGGGTCCCTGGAGCATGGCGCCCAGGTGATCGTGGGCACGCCGGGGCGGGTGCAGAAGCACCTGGCCAAGGGCACCTTATCCCTGGATGGGCTGAATACCCTGGTGCTCGACGAGGCCGACCGGATGCTGGACATGGGCTTCGTGGACAGCATCAGCGAGATCATCGGGCAGACGCCGGCACGGCGTCAGACGCTGCTGTTTTCGGCCACCTGGCCGGCGGGCATCCGTGCCCTGGCGGACCGCTTTCTGCGTGACCCGGTCACCGTGGAGGTGGAGGACACCGACGACCGCCCCGCCATTGAGCAGCGCTTCTACGAGGTGGCGCCGGAGCAGCGGTTGGAGGCGTTGACGCGGGTGCTGTACAGCCTGCGGCCGGTTTCCTGTGTGGCGTTTTGCGTGACCAAGCAACAGTGCCAGGAGGTGGCCGATCATCTGGTGGCCAAGGGCGTGTCGGCGATGGCGTTGAACGGCGACCTGGATCAGCGTGACCGGGATCAGGTGCTGGGCCGCTTTGCCAATCGCAGCCTGTCGGTGCTGGTGGCCACGGACGTGGCCGCCCGCGGGCTGGACATCGCCGCGCTGGATCTGGTGATCAATGTGGAGCTGGCCCACGACCCGGACACCCATACTCATCGTATCGGCCGCACCGGCCGGGCCGGCGAGGCGGGTCTGGCGGTGAGCCTGGTGGCGCCCCGGGAAATGCGCCGGGCCCTGGCTCTGGAGGACCGGCTGGGCACCCTGCCCTGGCTGCCCCTGGAGGAGGTGCGCCCGCATGCGGACCGGAGCCCGCTGGAGGCGCCCATGACGACGCTGTGCATCGGCGCCGGGCGCAAACAGAAGCTGCGCCCCGGTGACATCCTGGGTGCGCTCACCGGCGACGCCGGCATCCCCGGCGACAAGGTGGGCAAGATTACCCTGTTCGACAACCAGGCCTATGTGGCGGTGGAACACGCCGTCGCCGACAAAGCCCTGCAGCGCCTCAATAGCGGCAAGATCAAAGGCCGCTCGCTCCGCGTCCGCCCGCTTTAACCGGCCGCTCTAACCGGGGTCGGACCACTCCAGGTTGTTGATTGTCATGGGAAAGGTGCGCTTTTTCGGTAGCCTCCAAGCCTTTAAAGAGCGTTTTAGCCCCCCAAAAGCCCGCTCAGGAATGGGAAGGAAAGGCTTAACACGCCTTTCTGACCAGAAAACGCCCTTCTAAGCAAACTAAACTGCTGAAAAACCCCCGCAAACCGCCTGAAATCAACTAGTTACGGTGGTCCGACCCCCATAAAAAAAGGTTCATCGCACTTTG
>NZ_VCQT01000013.1 GCF_005938655.1 Alloalcanivorax gelatiniphagus | reverse complement strand
GCGGCCCGGAGCGTCAGATGGATAAAAGAGACCGCCCTTGGGGGGGCCGCGCCGCACCCCCGCCGATCTGTGGGGGGCGCCGCCCGGCTATCCCCTGGTACACCCCGGCCGAAGGAAAAACCCCCGCCTCAACGACGAGGACGGCTATCACTACAGCGAACGCCGCTTCGGTCGTTTTCAGCGGTTACTGACGCTGCCCGCGGACGCCGACGGCGACGCTCTCAGCGCCGCCTTCGACAACGGGCTGCTGACCCTGGACGTACCACGCCACGAAAACCACCCGCGCAGCACCCGCACCATCGATATCCGCTGAGCGGACTCAATCCCCGCCGGGGCCACCCCGGCGGGCCAGGGTCAACGACGCCGCCGGCAGTTTCTCTGGCCGGAAACGGTTGATCGGCGCGCCAAGGTCCGGGTAACCCAGGGACAGCCCGCACAGCAACTGATAGTGCGACGGAATCTCGAAGTGCCGCTCCAGGGGCGAGCGCCACAGGCCCAGCGCGCCCTGGGCGCAACTGCCCAGCCCTTCGTCCACCGCCGCCAGCATCAGCGTCTGCAGATAGATGCCCGCGTCCAATACGCTGTAAACACCCAACCCGCGATGGGTGAACAGAAACAGGGCCGCCGGAGCGTCGAAAAAACGGAAGTTGGCGGCCATCTGCCGGTGGCGGGCCTGGTGATCCTTGCGGCCGATGCCCAGCAACTCATACAGCCCGCGCCCGGTGGCCACGCGGCGGGGCTGCAGGTCGTCCGGGTAACGCTGCACCGGTCGAAAGTCGCCGTCCGGCAGGCCCCGGTCCCGGCGCAGCACCGCCAGCGCCTTTTTCCAGGCCGGGGCGTTCTGCAGCGGCGCCAGACGCTCGAACCGGCTACTAAGCTGCTGGCGCAAATCCTCCAGCACCGGGCCGGTGGCCACCGCCACCTGATACGGCTGGGTATTGGACCAACTGGGCGAGCCCGCCGCCCGCTCCAGCAACCGTCGCAGCACGGCCTCGGGCACCGCCTGGCCGGTGAAGGCACGCACACTGTGGCGGGCGTTCAGTACATCAATAAATTCCATGGCGACTTCCGTCAGGGGACTGGTGCGATAGTGGGACTGGCGCGATTGTGGCAAATCCGTACACTGGCCCGCCATGACCCGGCCTGACAGCAAACCGACCCATCCGATCACCGCCACCCTGCGACGCGGCGCCAATTTTTCCCGTTGCCGGCGCTACCGGTATGCCCTGTGGCGTCACTGGGGCGAGGGCCAGGACTATGTGCTGCTGGTGGGCCTCAATCCGTCCACCGCCGACCATCGCCAGGACGATCCGACCATCCGCCGCTGCATGGGCTTCGCCCGGGACTGGGGCTATTCCGGTCTGTGCGTGGCCAACCTGTTCGCCTTCCGGGCCACCTACCCCCGCGACCTGTTCGCCGCCGAGGACCCGGTGGGCCCACGCAATGATTGGTGGCTGCGGCGGCTGGCCGGTGATGCCGCCCTGGTGGTGGCCGGCTGGGGCAACCACGGCACCCATGGCGACCGCGCCGCCCGGGTACGCCGTACCCTGCCGGATCTGCATTGCCTGCGGCTCAACGGGTCCGGCGAACCGGCCCATCCCCTGTATCTACCCAAGACGCTCACGCCATTCCCGATGACGCCGCCCTGAGCACGCCTAAGCGCCATTCTTTGCACGGCCTTCACCTCCCGTTGGCGACAATACGTCGCTTATCACTGCGGTGTTGAACCAGGGAGTGAGTCGGTGTCCGACCGTTTTCTCACACGCAACGTGCTGGCCGCCCGGGTTCTGGGCGTGGCCGGCCTGATTCCGTTCTATGTGTTGGCGCTGCTGGCCTGGCGGGACGATCTGTGTGCCGTGGCGCTGGCCGCCGTGGAAGGGTACGCGGCGGTGGTCCTGGCGTTTCTCGGCGCCGTGCACTGGGGCCGGGCGCTGGCCCGGCTGGACGGCCGCAACCACATCGGCACCCTGGCGTTCGGCGTGATGCCGGCGCTGCTGGGCTGGCTGGCCCTGTTGCTGCCGGTGGAGTTCTCCCTGCCGATGCTGATCGCCGGCCTGGTGCTGGTGTGGGGCACCGAACAGATGATGTTCTTCGATGCGCTGCCGGACTGGTACCGGCGGTTGCGGCATCTGCTCACCGGCGCCTCGGTGTTCGCTCTGATGATCGCCTGGGCGGCGGCCATGCTGGCCATGTTCTAGCGTTTTCCCGGGCCGCCGGCTTCGCTAAACTTGGCGCAAATATATTGGAGGGACCCATGGCCGCCGTTCGCCGTTTTCCCCTTTTCGGGGCCCGTTTGCCGGCGCTGATCACGCTTTTCCTGCCATTGCTCGGCGCCTGTGACGACGCCGCCAAGGCGGCGGTGCCACCGCCGGCTTCGCCGGTCAGCTTCCAGAGCGACGTGCGCCCGATTCTGGAAGACAAATGCATCGCCTGCCACGGCTGCTACGACTCGCCCTGCCAGCTGAAGCTGGAAACCGCCGCCGGCCTGGACCGGGGTGCCTCCACCGAGCCGGTCTACAAGCAACGCACCCGGGCCGCCGACCCCACCCGCCTGTTCATCGACGCCAGCACCACCGCCCAGTGGCGGGATCGCGGCTTCTTCTCGGTGATCGACAGCACCGAGGGCCTGGAGGAATCGGTGCTGTACCGCATGCTGGCCCTGGGCCGCGCCCATGAGTTCACCCCCGGCGAGCCATTGCCCGACGACATCCAGCTGGGGCTGAAGCGGACCAATCAGTGCCCCACCCCGGAGCGCATGGACGACTACGCCCAGACCCATCCCCTGGGCGGCATGCCGCTGGGTACGCCGGCGCTCACCGAACAGGAATTCGCCACCATCCGCGCCTGGCTGGCCGCCGGCGCGCCACCGGGGGACGACAGCGTCACCCTCTCCGCCGACGAGCAACGCCAGATCCGCGCCTGGGAAAACTGGCTCAACCGGGACGGCAAACGCCAGCAACTGGTGGCCCGCTGGGTGTTCGAGCATCTGTTCCTGGCGCATCTCTATTTCGAGGATGGCAGCGGCCGGCGGCCGGATCACTTCTTTACCCTGGAGCGCTCGCGCACGGCGCCGGGCAAGCCGGTGGTGCCGGTGGCCACGCCGCGCCCCAATGACCCGCCCGGTGGCGAGTTCTGGTACCGGCTGCGGCCGGTGCGGGGCGCCATCGTGCACAAGACCCACATCACCTACGCGCTCAGCGAGGACAAACGGCGACACCTGGAGCACCTGTTCTTCGCCGAGCCCTGGTCGGTGAACACCCTGCCCGGCTATAGCGAGGACGAACGCGCCAACCCGTTCACCACCTTCGCCGCCCTGCCGGCCCGGGCGCGCTACCAGATCATGCTGGACGACGCCGAGTATTTCGTGCGCACCTTTATTCGCGGGCCGGTGTGCCGTGGCCAGATCGCCACCGACGTGATCCGCGACCGCTTCTGGGCGGTGTTCCAGGACCCGGACCACGATCTCTACATCACCGATGCGGACTACCGGGCCAGCACCTCGCCCCTGCTCGGTTTGCCCGGCCAGGAAGGCACGCTGCTCGACCTGGGCCCGCAATGGATTCGCTACAGCAAGCGGCGCAACGACTACCTGCGCCAGCGCCACGACGCCTATGCCCGGTCCGCGCCCTCCGGGCCGGACTGGAACAGCATCTGGAACGGCGACGGCGACAACACCAATGCGCTGCTGACGATCTTCCGCCACCACGACAATTCCTCGGTGCGCCAGGGGCTGATCGGCGACTATCCGCTGACCACCTGGGTGATGGATTACCCGCTGTTCGAGCGCTCCTATTACAACCTGGTGGTCAATTTCGACGTGTTCGGCTCGGTCTCCCACCAGGCCCAGACCCGGCTTTACTTCGATCTGATCCGCAACGGCGCCGAGCAGAACACCCTGCGCTTTCTGCCGCCGACCGCCCGCAAGACGATCCTCGACAACTGGTACCAGAACACCGGCAAGATCAAGCTGCTGATCAGTTACGCCGACGCGGACGGCGAAACGCCCACCGCCATCGACTACCACAGCGCCACGCCGATGGACGAGTTCAACTCCGGCCTGCTCAGCCACTTTGCCAACATCAACGCACGCCCGGACCCGATCAACCGCTGCGCCGACGGCGATTGCGTGCGCCCGGAGGCCGGCGCCCTGGAACGCCGGGTGGAAACCGCCCTGGCGCCGCTGGCGTCACGGCCGGCGGCGGATCTGCCGGTGGTCAACTGGATGCCCGAAGCCAGCCTGCTGCTGGTGGACGATGGCCGGGACAGCACCGTCTACTCGCTGCTGCGCAACCGGGCCCATTCCAACGTGGCCTTCCTGTTCGGCGAGTCGCTGCGCTACCAGCCGGAAAAGGACACCCTGACGATCTACCCGGGCGTGTTGCTCAGCTACCCGAACTTCATGTTCCAGGTATCGGCGGCGGACCTGCCCGCGTTCGCCACGGCGATGAAGAACACCACCAGCCAGGCGGACTTCACCGCTCTGGTGGAACGCTTCGGGGTACGCCGCACGGAAACCGATTTCTGGCAGCGGTTCCACACCCCCCAGCGCTATATGGAACGGCACGAGCCGATCCAGGCCGGCATCCTAGACCTGAACCGCTACGGTAATTTCTAAGCGGCTCAGGGCGCGACGCCCCGGGTCCCTTGGTAGGAGCGACTTTAGTCGCGATCAACCCCGGCGGCGCCGCCATCGCGACTAAAGTCGCTCCTACAACAACGGAGCCACACAGCTCCGCGTCGAGGTAGCGGCTCCGTAGGTTGGGGATTGCTGTAGGAGCGGCTTCAGCCGCGATCCGCTCCAGCGCCATTTTCATCGCGACTAAAGTCGCTCCTACATAAGGGGCCCGGAAGGGCGTCATGCCCTGAGCCGCGCCCCGGATGGAGCGACACTTCCCGCCAAAGCGCGATGAACCAAAAAAAAGCCCCGCCAAGAAGCGGGGCTTAAGCACTACCGTCATAGCATGCCTGCCGAAGCAGGCTCCCGAGCCTGATGACGATATCTCTTGCGTTTCAGAGTGGCCGATAGGATGGCAGCCAGCGCCCCGGGCTGGTATTGTCGCCCGTGACTAATTCATGGTCATTTGCGACAAACCCCGCCCTGGCCCCGGAAACGAAGACGATATGTATCAAGTCAGTGTACTTGCCTACGACGGCGTATTCGCCTCGGCCCTTACCGGGGTCATGGACCTGCTTAACCTGACCGGTGTCACCTGGAACCGCATCCACGGCCAACCGATCAACCGCCAATTCAAGGTCGAGGTGGTGTCCCGGGGCGGCCAGCCGGTGCGCTGCACCGCCGGCATGCGCATCGCCGTGGACAATGCCCTGGAGCGGGTGGACCAGTGCGACCTGGTGATCGTGCCGACCATCGGCAACGAGATCACCCAGGTGCTGCAGCAGGAACAGGAAAGCCTGGAATGGCTGCGCTTTCTGCACGCCGGCGGCGCCGACATGGCCAGTAACTGCACCGGCGCCTTCCTGCTCGCCGAGGCCGGCCTGCTGGACGGCCGCCGCGCCACCACCCACTGGGGCTACAGCCGCCTGTTCCGGGAACGCTACCCGCAGGTCAACCTGGACGAGCGGGAGCTGATCACCCGCGACGGCAATATCTTCTGCGCCGGCGGCGGCACCGCCTGGCGCGACCTGACCATTCTGCTGGTGGAACGTTACTGCGGCGCCGATCTGGCCCGGGAGCTGGCCAAGGCGTTCGTTATCGACGTGCGCAACGATCCGCAAAGCGTGTACGCCGGCCTGCCGGCCAAAACCTACCACCGGGACGAGCAGGTGCAGCAGGTGCAGGCCTGGCTGCACGAGCATTTCGCCGAAGGCACCACCCTGGCGGACCTGGCCGAACGGGTCCACCTGAGCCCGCGCCAGCTGCAGCGGCGCTTCACCAACGCCCTGGGCGAGCCGCCGTTGCAGTACCTGCAGCGGGTGCGCATCGAGGCGGCGCGCAAGATGCTGGAGCGCGGCGCCACCAATTTGAGCCACCTGGCCGAGCAGGTGGGTTACCAGGACGTGAGCAGCTTTTCGCGGCTGTTCAAGCGCCACACCGGTCTGTCGCCCAGCCATTACCGGCAGCGTTTCGCGCGGGTCGGCGCCCTGCGCGACTAGCCCCCTTCCTGTCCGCCGCCGTTGCCCGGCGGCGGCGCGCGGTGACGGGCTCCGGCGACCCTGCTACCGTGGATCGCCATGAATGATTTCTACGAACGACTGAATGACGCCCTGGGGGCGGTGGTCGGGTTCCTGTGGGGCCCGCCGCTGGTGACGCTGCTGGTGGGCGGCGGCCTGTTTTTCCTGCTCTACTCCCGTTTATTGCCTTACCGCCATCTGCCCGACGGCGTGCGCCTGCTGTTCAGCGGCCCGGACCGGGACGACGAGGGCACCCTTTCCCATTTCCAAGCGCTCAGCACCGCCCTGTCCGGCACCCTGGGCATGGGTAACGTGGCCGGCGTGGCGGTGGCCATCTCCATGGGCGGGCCCGGCGCCATTTTCTGGATGTGGGTAAGCGCCCTGGTGGGCATCGCCACCAAGTTCTACACCTGCACCCTGGCGGTGATGTACCGGGGCCGCGACAGCGAGGGCGCCCTGCAGGGCGGCCCCATGTACATCATCCGCGAGGCGCTGGGGCCGCGCTGGCGGCCGCTGGCCTACTTCTTCGCCCTGGCCGGTCTGCTCGGCACCATGCCGATCTTCCAGATCAATCAGCTCACCGAGGTGGTGCGCACCGCCATCGCGGTGCCCGCCGGCTGGACCACCGAGAACGCCCACCTGGGCTTCGATCTGGTGTTCGGGCTGATCCTGGCGGCGCTGGTGCTGGCGGTGGTGGCCGGCAAGCTGCCCCGGGTCGGCAAGGTCACCGCCGTGCTGGTGCCGTCGATGATCGTCGGCTATCTGCTGCTCACCGTGGTGGCGCTGCTCAGCCACGCCGACCAGGTGGGGCCGGCGCTGATGCTGATCGTGCGCGATGCCTTCACCGGCGAGGCCGCCGCCGGCGGCGTGGTGGGCGCGGTGATCATCACCGGCATCCGCCGGGCGGCGTTCTCCAATGAAGCCGGCATCGGCACCGAGGCCATGGCCCACGGCGCCGCGCGCACCGGCGAGCCGGTGCGCGAGGGCATGGTGGCCATGCTCGGCCCCATTATCGACACCCTGATCGTTTGCACCTGCACCGCCCTGGTGATCCTGATCAGCGGCGTGTGGCAAACCGGCGATGACAATGGCGTGAGCCTCACCCTGGCCGCCTTCAACGCCCTGTTCATGGCGCACAGCGGCGTGCTGGTGGCGGCACTGGTCAGCGTGCTTAGCCTGAGCACGGTGATCACCTTCTGGTATTACGGCGCCAAATGCCTGGGCTTTCTGATCGGCGCCCGCCACCAGCACCATTACGTGTGGTTCTATCTCTGTCTGGTGGTGCTCGGCTCGGTGGCCTCCCTGGATCTGGTGATCAAGGTGCTGGACAGCATGTACGCCTTGATGGCGCTGCCCACCATGCTGGCCGCCCTGCGGCTGGCCCCGCGGGTCAACCGGGCGGCAAGGGATTATTTTCAACGGCAGGCACGTGAGCAAAATTGACAGCACCTTGACGCGCCCCGCCCAATAATAAAACGTGAACCAAAGGAGAGGGTATCGTGCAGAATCTGTCCGTTTTGTTGGTGGAAGACCATCGTCAGCTGGCACAAACCGTGGTGGAGTTCCTGGAGCAGGAAGGCGCCATGGTGGATTACGCCAGTGACACCACATTGGCCCGTTCGCTGGTGCAGGAGCATCATTACGACGTTCTGATTCTGGACGTAATGCTGCCCGGCGAGGACGGCTATACATTTTGTCAGGCCCTGCGCAACGAAATGGCGAAGGATATGCCGGTGATTTTCATGACCGCCCGGGACCAGCTGGACGACAAGCTGGAAGGCTTTGCCCGGGGCGGCGACGATTACATCGTCAAACCGTTCGCGTTGCCGGAGCTGGTGGCGCGGGTGCGGGCGCAGGTACGCCGCGAGCGCCGCGAGGTGGCCGCCAATCTGCTCACCGTGGCCGATCTGGAACTGGACCCGGGCCGTCAGGAAGTGCGCCGCGACGGCCAATTACTCAAGCTTTCTCCCACCGCTTTCAGGATTTTACGAATTTTGATGCGCGAGTCTCCGAAGGTAGTTAGCCGTGAGCAACTCGAGCAAGAACTGTGGGGCGACCTGGTGCCGGACTCCGATGCCCTGCGCAGCCACCTGTATAACCTGAGAAAAGCCGTCGACAAGCCTTTTGATACCGCGTTATTGGAAACGCAGCCCGGCGTTGGTTTTAGCATTCGCCCACCGAGGGAGGGTTGAGTGGCCACTTGCGGAGTGGCCCTCACCGGCACAGAATGACGCCTCCATTTACCGGGCAAAATACGATAACGAATATGGATTGGGGGAAAAGCCACTCCTTCGCGGAATTCGTCGATACCCAACTGCTGGACCTGCAATCCCGGTTTGGCATGGCCATGTGGTTTCTGACCCGACAACGCGGAGAAAATTGGCTGCTATTGAATGTTCGCGGCCAGGGTTACGACCTGGAACGCGGAGACGTGTTGCTGTGGCGCGACAGCATCTGCCATCGCCGGGTACGGGATCAGGGCCCCCTGATCTGCCCGGACGTGGGCGCGGAGCCGCTGTATCGTGATGCGCCGATCACCCGTCAATTACCGATTGGCGCCTACCTGGGGATGCCGCTGCGGGACCAGGATGGCCAGTTGTTCGGCACCCTGTGCGCCCTTGACCCGGCACCGCAACCGCAACTGGACCAGAGTCCGGTGCGCGAAGCCCTGCGCCGCCAGTGCCATCTGCTGGAAACCGCTCTGATGTGGAATCTGGCCGGCCTGGACCAGCAGCGCATCACCGCTTTTTTCGAGGAACAAAGCCGCGACCCGGATACCGACCTGCTCGATCAGGTGGGCTGGATGCGCATCCTCGATCAGGAACGCCAGCGCTGCCAGGACTATGGCCTGGACGCGGCGGTGCTGCGCCTGCACGGCGCCGCCCTGACGCCTGAGCAGCGCGGGCTGGTGGCGGATTCCATCGCCGCTTTGATTCGCCATCAGGATATGGCCGCCTATCTGGGCCACGATCAGTTCGCGGTGCTGCTCACCGACAACCATAACGGTCACGCGGAACAGACCCGTCAGCGCCTGCTCGACGCGCTCAATGCCAAGGGGGTTCTGATGCGCTGCGACGCGGAACCGTTGTCCCTGGTCCGCGGGCAGATGCAGCCGGAAGTGCTGCTTGATGGCGCCATGCACTAAGGGACCATGCACTAACTAATCCCTGAAGCGCACCCTCACTTCGGTGCCCTTGCCGGGCTGGCTGGCCACGTCCAGCGACCATTGGAAACGCTCACACAGGCGTTGCACGATGGCCAGCCCCAGACCGTGCCCGCCTTCGCTGCTGGAACCCCGTTCGAACGGCTTCAGAAAGCGTGCCAGCTCGTCGGCGTCCATGCCGGCGCCGGTATCCACCACATGCACCGCGTTCTCGGCCACGACGATGGTGATCTGGCCGGAACCGCTGTAGTTGATGGCGTTGCGGACCAGGTTGGTGAACACGATATTGAGTACCGTTTCCGAGGCCTCCAGGGTGAGCAGCGCGGTCTGCCGTACCTGCATGCGGATCTGTTTACGTTCCGCCAGCGGCTGCAGACGCTCCAGCAGATTCACCGCCAGGTCATTGACCACCAATTCCTCTTCCACCACCGGCTGTTGCTCGGTGCGGGCCAGCAGCAGCAGGGTTTCCACCAGCGACTCCATGTCGTCCACGGTGTCGCTCATACGGCCGATCACCGGCCGGTCGCCGATCTGGCGGGTGAGCAGTTCCAGGTTGGCGCGGAACACCGCCAGCGGCGTGCGCAATTCATGGCTGGCGTCGCGGGTGAACTGCCGCTCCCGTTCCACGAAACGCAGCAGCCGGTCGGAATAAGCTTCCAGGGCGGCCAGCAGCACCGCCGCTTCGCTGCCGGGTTCCGCCTCCACCGCCTGCAAATCCGGGCGCGCCTCGGTGGGATCGTCCACATCGGTGTGGCGAAGGATTTCCGAGAGTCTGACCAGCGGCGACAACAACGCCCGGGATCTGCGCCAGCCCAGGAAAGACGTCAGATAGATCACCAGCAGCACGGCGGTGAGCGGCAGAATGCCGAACAGGAAAGCCAGCACCGACACCCGCTGCTCGTCGAAAATCAGATACAGACGGGCGCCGTCATGGTGTTCGATATAGACGATGGGGTTCTCACCATCCAGATGCACCCGCTGGTAGCCGTCCGGCAGCGCCGCCAGCGCCGGCGGAATCGGGTCATGGGTGTCGCGGTCATCCAGCAGGCCGAGCAGATGGCGGGTATTGGGGCGGGGAAAGTCGCGGTCCTGATCGTGCAGGCTCCAGTAGTGCTCCGCCTCCTTGATCAGCGCTTCCTTGACCAGCACATGCTCGATGATCTGGGCGGTGGCCCAGACCCCGAACACGGTCGCCATGCTGATGAACAGAATCTGGACCAGAAAAACTCTTGTCAGACGGTGCTGAACGCCCTTTCGTGCCATGCCTTTCTCATTGTCTTGCGTCATCACCGCCGGCTTCATTCATCGCGGCGAAACAGGTAATGCCCCACGAACCACTCCTCGCCATCACCATAATTGAACAGTTCCGCACAGGCCATGAAAAACATCCGCCAGCGCTGCAGCCACAGCGCACCCTCGCCTTCACCGTAACCCTCGTCCAGCAGGGCCACCAGTTCATCCCGTCGCTGGTCCGCGTTGGCCAGCCAGGCCTCCAGGGTGCGGCCATAGTGGCGGCCATTCACCGGCCAGCGCTGTTCCTCGGTCAGGGCACCGGCGCAGCGCGGCAACCAGTCGTAGGCCGGCATCACGCCACCGGTGAAAAAGTAGCGGCCCATCCAGTTGCTGGCGCCCTCGGTCTCGAACAGATAGGTGAGCGAGCGGTGGCAGAAGATATGCACGAACAGCTTGCCCCCCGGGCGCAGCCAGTCGTGCACCCGGCGCATCAGTTCGGTGTGGTTGCGCATGTGCTCGAACATCTCCACCGACACCACCCGGTCGAAGCGCTGTTCCGGCTGGAACCGGGTCACATCGGCGGTCAGCACGCGCAGATTGGTGAGGCCCAGGCGGGCCGCCCGGGCGGTGATCCAGGCGCGCTGGGTGGCGGAATTACTGATCGCCGTGATGCGGCTGTCCGGATAGTGCTCGGCCATCCACAGACTCAGCGACCCCCAGCCACAGCCCAGTTCGAGAATGTCCTGGCCGTCATCCAGGCCGGCCCGCTCACAGGTCAGGGCGAGCATGGATTTTTCCGCGTCGGCCAGGGTGGTGGCGCGCTCATCCCAGTAACCACTGGAATACTTCAGGCACGCCCCCAGCACCTTCTCATAGAAGCGCGCGTCCACCTCGTAATGCTGCTCATTGGCTTCCTTCTGGGCCACCGCGATCGGCCCCCGGGACAGCCGCTCCAGCAACTGTGCCTGATCGTCGCCGCGCCGTTCCTCCTGATCCAGGCGCTTGCGCAGCAAACGGTGAATACCGGCGCGAATCAACCGGTCCGGCAGCAGGCCGGACTCCGCCATACGAATGATCATGAACGCGGTCTCCAGGGAATAAAGGGGCTGGTGGTGCGCTGATAGTCGCGGTAGTCGTCACCGCGGGATTTGAGCGCCTGCTTTTCGGTGTAGGGAATGCCGGTGACGAACCACAGGAACAGGAACATGGCCACCGGCAGCAGCCACAGCCAGGGCCAGTGGGGCGCGGTGGCCGAGGCAATCAGCGGGTAGCTGAACCAGTGCAGCCATTCAAAGAAGTAGTTGGGATGGCGGGAATAACGCCACAGCCCTTCCCGGCAGGTCTTGCCCTTGCTGTCCGGGCGAGCCTTGAAGCGCGCCAGCTGCCGGTCCGCCATGGCTTCGCCGACGATGGCCACCACCCCGACGATCAAGCCCAGATAGACGAACAGGGGAATAAAATCCGTCTGCCGGCTGATCGCCCACATCGGCAGGGAAAACACCCAGGCCAGGCCGGCCTGCAACCAGAACACCACCAGGAACACCGGCTGGGCGGCGCCGCCCAGGCGCTCCCGCATGGCGGCATAGCGGCCGTCTTCCTCGCCCTCGCCGGCCACCCGGCGCAGAATATGGCTGCCCAGCCGCAGCGACCAGGCCAACAGCAGGGCGCCGGCCACCAGCCGTGGCCAGCTCTCGCCCTCCCCCACCATCAGGTAGGCCAGGCCGGTGATGCCGGTGCCGAAACTCCAGGCCACGTCCACGTAGCCAGCGTTGCCATTCAGCCACTGCACCGCCCAGGCCAGGCTGAACGACATCAACAGCAGCGCCAGGCTGAACCAGAGAATATCAGGCATAGTCGTGTACCTCCTTGTCCGCGCCACCGGCCAGCCGCCGGGCGCCATAGGCCAGCATCGGCACCACCAGCGCCCATACCACGCAATAGGTCATGGCCAGCGGCCACCAGCCATGGGGCGTGCTGGCGGCGCCCAGATGAATGCCCACGGTTACCGAGAATACCCCGCCGACACCGCCGAACAACGCCGCCAGCAGCAAACGCCGGCGCAGCCAGGCCAGGCTGTAATTGAAGCTCACCGCGAATCCCAGCCACAGAGCCCAGATCCAGGCCGGCGCCAGCCAGTTCAGCGACCAGTCCTGATAGCGGATCAGCCCCGGCGCCAGCCAGGCGGGCTCGCACAGCGCGCAGGCCAGGGCGCCGGCGGCGAGCAGAGGCAGGTCCCGGCGCCAGCCACGATTAATGGCCCAGACCAGCCCCTGCATCACCACCAGCACCGCCAGAGCCCAGCCGCCCCAACCCCGGGCACCGCCGTACACGGCGACGAACCAGAGCAGTTGAAAACCCACGAAGTTAACCGCCAGCGCGGCGAATGATCTGTTCATGGCAGGGAGCTTGGGCCCGCCCCCGTCAAAGGCCTGTGAACCGGATTCACAGGTGATTCACCGGAGGGCGGTGACAGTGGCAGCCTCATAGAGGATTGAATCATCATGACACAGCGACCGTTCGTGATCCGCGCCCCACTGACCGCCGCCATTCTGGCGCTGGCGCTCACCGGCTGCGCCAGCCGCGCGGACCATGCCCAAGGCGGTTACTCCCATCTGTACGAACAGGGCCTGCAAGACCAGCAGGGTTCCAGCTCGGTCTCCGACGCGGCGATACAGCGCTTTATCGATCTTTATTCGCCGATCGACGCGGACTACATCGAAGCCCATCTGGACCAGGTGTACGCGCCGGATCTCTACTTCAACGACACCCTGTCCACCATCTACGACCGCAAGACGCTGAAAGCGCACATGCTGAAAACCGCCGAGCGGCTCGACTATATGAGTCTGGACGTGCAACAGACCTGGCGGGACGGCGAGGACGTGTTTCTACGCTGGATCATGGAAACCCACTTTTCGATCATGGGCAGCGAGCGCGAGGCCCGCACCATCGGTATCTCGCAGTTGCGTTTCAACGACCAGGGCCAGGTGATCTTCCACCAGGATTTCTGGGACAGCAGCCAGGGCCTGGATCAGCATCTCCCCATTCTCGGCACGGTGACACGATGGTTAAGAGAGCATCCCTGATCGCGCTGCTGGCGTGGGCCGCCACCGGCCAGGCGGCCAACTTCGACGCCATGACCCGCTGTTCCACCGGCGACGTCAAGGCGCTGAAGTTCTTCAATGTGGGCCAGGCCTCCCTGTACCGCCAGAACTGCGCCGCCGATGATCCCCTGGCGCCGCCGCTGCGGCTGGAGTTCGGCTATAACCGGGAAGTGCCCGGCGATGCCTTCGCCAAGGCGGCCAGAAAGATGATCGAGCGCAATCTGGACGAGGCCCGCTTCCAGGCGCTGCTGCCGCGCATCGAAGCGTTCAATCAGCATTACCGCACCACCCGGGACGGTGATCGCTACACTTTGGACTACGACGACGACGGCTCCCTGGTGCTGCGCCTCAACGGCGAAGCGCTGGCCCGGGAACAGGGCCGGGACTTCGCGGAAGCCTATTTCACCATCTGGTTTGGAGAACGCCCCTACTCCGACGACCTCAAGGCATCGCTGCTCGACACCGGCCACTGAGACCTTGCACCACCGGCGGGGACGCCGGATACTGCCGGGCAAACAGTCCGCCAAAGCGGATAAAACCGTTCGAGAACGATGTGGGGGTTCTCCATGGCCAGTGCACCGCAAGGGCCGCAAAGCCAATCCAGGCCGGTGAATCATGACCGCTTCCGGGCCCTGCGGATGTCCATCCTGTGCACGCTGATCGCCATGGTGGTATCGCTGCTGCTGACCACCATCGGGGTATTGCTCACCGGCCAGCGCGACTGGCTGGCGGCGATTTCCCTGGCGCTGTTGATCCCGTTGCTGCTGGCCCCGGCGTTCTGCTACCCGGTGCTGGCGCGGCTCTCGGCCCTGGCGCGGGAAAACCGCCAACTGCGCCAGCAGGCCCGGGAGGACCACCTCACCGGCCTGTTCAATCGCCCCCATCTGCTCAGCATGCTGGAGCGTGAGCTGGCGCTCAGCCAGCGCCACGAGTACGTGGTGTCCATCCTGCTGGTGGAGATCGTCGACTTCAGCGATCTGCTGGACCGGCACGGCCGGCGCCTTTCCGACCGTCTGCTGCGCCTGTTTTCCGAACGCATTCGGGACAAAATCCGCGAGAGTGACCTGTTCGGCCGTCTGGACGGCGCCCAATTCCTGCTGGTCCTGCCCCATACCGACTATCAGGACACCCTGCACATGGCTGAGGGGCTGCGCGCTCTGAGCGCCACCATCGAGCTGCGGGACGGCGAGGAAGCCATTGATTTCGCCATCCGCATCGGCGCCGCCTGCACCGAGAACAGTGGCCGCCAACTCAATGCTCTACTCAACGAGGCGGATTACGCGCTTTATCAGAGCCGCAACGAGCATCGCACTCAGGAAACCGCCTGAGTGCACCCGGGAGCCAGTCTTTCTTCTCATAAAAGACAAATTATTTTTTACAAAAAAAACAATTGTTGATCAATTCGGCGCTTTGTTTGTAAATTTTCTTATTAACCCCACCCCCGGTCATTTACAGTGCTGCTGCATAAGGCAAGACTGCAACAGCTGTTTTTTCTGCCTACCAAGAAAACAAGGAAGGAGTTATGGACGCCAAACGTTTTCTCGCATCCAGCATCGCTTGCGCCTCATTGGGAATGGCCTGCGCTGCTCAAGCCGCTGATATCCCGGATCGTTACTTCTATCTGGGTGGCCACATCAGCCAGCAATGGCTCGACATCGGCGACCATTATGATGGTGATGGCTACATCAGTGATGACTACTACGCAAAAGACAAAGTGACGCTGCCCGGCGGTCAGATCGGTTACCGGTTCAACCATGACTGGTCTGTTCAGGCTTCCTACGAGCGTAACAACATGGCGACGCCTGACGGCGAGGTCTACCTGCGCAACAACTTCGCCAGCCTGCGCCGTCACTTCGGTGATCCGGACGCTTCCGTCGAGACCTACCTGGGTATCGGTGGTGGTGAAACCCGCACCGAGTTCAACAGCAGCAGCAGCGATGACTTCAAGGAAGGCATCGGTGGTCTGGAAGCCGGTATGCAGGCTGGCCTGGCCAACAACTTGCTGCTCGACGTGGGCATTCGCCCGACCTACAGCTTCCGCAGCGAGCGCTGGGACGGTGAAGTCTATGCCGGCCTGAACCTGCTGGTGGGCACCCACCACGACAAGAAAGAGGAACCGGTGACCGAAACCGCCACCGATTCCGATGGTGACGGTGTACCGGACAGCCGTGACCGCTGCCCCGGCACCCCGGCCGGCGCCCAGGTGGACGCCCAGGGCTGTGAGCTGGACGACGACGGCGACGGCGTGGTCAACAGCAAGGACCAGTGCCCGGACACCCCGGCTCGCGCCAAGGTGGACGAGAAAGGCTGTCAGGAATATCTGACCAAGGACGTTAAGGAAACCCTGTACGTTCAATTCGGTCTGGACAAGTCCGAGGTTCGCCAGACCTCCTACCCGGAGCTGGAAGACCTGTCCAACCGCATGTACGAGTATCCGTCCGCCAATCTGGTGCTTGAAGGTCACACCGACAGCACCGGTTCCGCCGCCTACAACAAGAAGCTGTCCAACGAGCGCGCTGACGCCGTGAAGCGGGTTCTTGTTGACCAGTTCGGCATCGACGGCAACCGCATCACCACCGAAGGCTATGGTGAAGAGCGTCCGATCGCCGACAACAGCACCCGTGACGGCCGCGCTCAGAACCGTCGCGTGGAAGCCATCATGAAGGCGCAAACCGAAGAAGCGCAGTACAAGCAATAAACCGCCCGTACTGTTCTTGATCGGCAAGGGGGCCGGCGTTCGCGCCGGCCCCTTTTTTATGGTTCATCGCGGATTCCCGGGAAAGGCGGCTTTGATCTTGAGGAAGAAGTAGTCGCTGTCCCGGTAGCCGTAGGCCATGCGCTTGATGACCTTGATGCGGTTGTTCATGCCTTCCAGGACGCTGGTGTTGAGGCGGGTAACAGGCCGGTGGGTGGTGGCCCCGGGGGGGGGGTTTGGCCTGGGGGGCGAGGCGGTGATTGGGG
>NZ_VCQT01000012.1 GCF_005938655.1 Alloalcanivorax gelatiniphagus | reverse complement strand
CGAGTAGCACGCAAAGAGGAGGCGGCAGCCACAGATGTCTATCAGAGACAGGGCTGCGGCAATGCGCAAGCTGATGCACATCGCCTTCGGCGTGCTGCATCGGCAAACCCCATTCCAGACCCAACCCGTTGGGGGTTGAGTCCGGATAGGAGAGACGGTATCTACATCGGTGAAGTAGCGCGGGGTCAGTCGCCGAGCACCTTGAAGCGGCGGCGCAGACGAAAGCCCTGATCGTCCACCAGGGTCAGGGTGTGCCAGCCCGGTTCGGCGCGGATCGCCCATTGGTGGAAGTGTTCAGTGACGCCCAGGTAGCGGTCGTCCAGGTGCCAGAACAGGCGCGCGGCGTCCCGTTCGTGGACCACCCGGAATACCGCCTGGCCACGCTGGCCGCCCAGTTCCCGGGGGATGTAGAGGCCGGCACCGGCGTGGGGGTAGAGAATCGCCATGGGCGGCGACGGGTCCAGGGCCCGGGCGCCGGCCAGGCAGTCCGAGCGCCAGGCGGGCAGCGGCCGGTAGTCCGGGTGGCGCTGGCGGTAGAACCAGGCCTGGGCCGGGGGCAGCACGAACCAGTCGCGGCTGTGCATGCCGGCCACCGCCTGGCAGTCGCCGTGCACGCGCTGGCCGTTGCCGTCCAGGTGCACCCGGCGGTGGTGCGGCGTCACTGTTTGGAAGTGGCTGTGCAGGGGCGCCAGGGCGGTTTTCGCCGGGCAGCGGCCGCCGGCCAGGTAGCCGTCGTCGGCGCATACCCGCACCTGCTTGAGGTCGTTGAGGGGCGGCTCCGGAAACGGCGCCGGGCCGAGCAGGCTGAACACGTCCAGCATCAGCGGCGCGGCGGTGTCGGCGCCGCCCAGGTGGGGCGCCGGTTCGCCGTTGCCGTTGCCGGCCCAGACGCCCACCGTGTAGCGGCCGTTGCTACCAATCGCCCAGGCGTCGCGCAGGCCGTAGCTGGTGCCGGTTTTCCAGGCGATCGGCTGGCTGGAACGGTACAGCCGCCATTGCCGCGCGGTGCCCGGGCGGGCCACGTCGCGCAGGGCGTCCAGGGTCAGCCAGGCGGCCCCGGGGCTGATCGGGAACGGCGCCGCCACCGGTGTCACGCCGGCCAGCCGGGTCACCGGCGCCGCCTGGCCGTCCCGGCCGGTGGCGATCAGCCGCGCGTAGATGCCGGTCAGTTGCTCCAGGGTGCCCTCGGCGCCGCCCAGCACCAGGGTCAGGCCGTAGTCCTCGGCGGGGCGGAACAGGGTGGTCATGCCCAGGGCCCGCAGCTGGTCGTGGAAGCGCCCCACCCCATAGCGGCGCAGCAGGCGCACCGCCGGCACGTTCAGCGAGCGGGCCAGGGCCTCGTGGGCGGGCACCGCGCCACGAAACTCCCGGTCGAAATTCTCCGGGCTGTAGCCGCCGTAGTTGGTGGGCAGGTCGGGAATCAGGGTGTCCGGCAGGATCACGCCGGCGTCCAGCGCCAGCCCGTAGAGCAACGGCTTGAGCACACTGCCGGTGGAGCGCGGCCGGCCGGCGATGTCCACGGCGGCGCCATAGGTGTCGGTGTCGCCGTGCTGCACATTGCCCAGGTAGGCGCGGGTTTCCAGGTCCCGGTGGTCGATCACCACCACCGCCAGGTTGTGCACGCCCTGGCGGCCCAGGCGCCGGCCGTGGCGGTCGGCCAGCTCCCGCACCCGGCGCTGCAGGTCCCCGTCCAGGGTGGTGCGCAGCATTGGATTGCCACCGCCGGCGCTGAGCGTATCCAGCAGGCGCGGCGCCAGGGACGGCAGCTCGTGGACCCGGGGCAGCGGCTCCAGTTTGGCCAGTTGCAGGTCGGCGGCGTCCAGGTCACCGCGCCCCCGCAGCACCTCCAGCAGCCGGTCCCGTTTGGCGCGCAGCCGCTCCCGGTCGCGGCCCGGGTGGATCAGCGCCGGGCTGTTGGGCAGCACCGCCAGCAACGCCGCCTCGGCCCAGCTAAGGGCCTCCGGCGGGCGCTGGAAATAGCGCCAGGCGGCGGCCCGCAGCCCCACCGTGTTGCCGCCGAACGGCGCCCGACTGGCGTACTCCACCAGGATCTGGTCCTTGCTCAGGTGCCATTCCAGTTGCAGCGCCAGCAGAGCTTCCCGGGCCTTTTCCGCCAGGGTGCGGGGCGGGTCGTCACGGAGCAGGCGAGCCAGTTGCATGGTCAGGGTGGAGCCGCCGCTGACCACCCGGCCGGCGCGGGCATTGGCCACGGCGGCGCGGGCGATGGCCAGCGGATCGACCCCGGGGTGAAACTGGAAGCGCCGGTCCTCGAAGGTGATCAGGGCGCGCCGGTATTTGTCCGGCAGGCTGTCCACCGGGGCGAACCGCCATTGCTGATCGGCGGCAATACGCGCCGCCAAGGGCCGCCCCTGGCGGTCCAGCATCAAGGTGGCATAGGGCTGCTGGTGCAGCGACGCAGGCAGCGGCGCCCACTGCAGCACGGCCATGGCCGCCAGCACCAGCAGCGCCAGGGTCAGCCCGGCCACCGCCAGGCGCTGGCGGGCCGGCCGCCGCCGGCCCACGGCGGCGCGCTTAGCGGCCATCGCCCTCCCCGGCGTCGGCCTTCACCGTCACCCATTGGCCCTGGTTGCGAGCCCGCACGGTGCCTTGGTACATGGCTTCCACCTGCCAGCCGGGCAGGTAGAAATGGCCGGCGAAGGTGGCGTTCAGGCCGATCCGGTAGGTGCGGCCTTCGCCGGGACGCAGGGAGAAATAACTGAGCACCCGGTCGTCGCGCAGGTCCCGGTAATCCACCGGTGTCTGCTCTTCATCGCCGGCCAGACGGCTGTCGGTGATCTGCCAGCCGGACGGCATCACCTGGGTCAGGGCCAGGTTTTCCAGGGGCCGGCCGCTGCGGTTGCGGACCGTCACCGTGGCGCGGAAATCGGTGCCCTGGGCCAGGCTCGACGGGTCCAGCGGGCGGCCGTCCAGGCCGTAGAAGTCGGCGCGCAAGGAGAGCCCCTGGCTGGCCGCCTGCTCGGTGCCGGGGGGCGGCGTGCCACGGGTGCTCACCGACGCGAACAGCCGGTGCTCGCTGTCGTTGCGCACCGCCAGGGCCTCCCCGTCGATGGCCAGGTCCAGGTTCTGGCGGAACACCGGGGTCTGGCTGGTGATGGTCTGCCAGTCGCCGTCGCCACGGCGCCAGGCGAACGAATAGCCCACGTCGCCCCGGCTGCCGGCGAACCGGGCCATGGCCATCAACGCCCAGGCGGTGGTCTGGGTGGAATACCAGTTGCCGGAGGCCAGCTGATTGGCGATCACCTGGGCCTGGTCCCAGGCTCCCTCGCTGTCACCACGGGCATCCAGCACCATCATTTCAATGGCCCGGTCGCGCAGGCGCGAGCCGTAGGTGGGGCCGGGACGCTGGTAGTCCACGTCGCTATCGCGGGCGGCGGCCAGCAGTTCGCCGGCCACCTCGGTAAGCCCCATTTGCTGGTAGGCGGCGGCCAGCAGCCAGCGGCCGGCCCGGTAGCCCGGGTCCGCTTCGCCGCCCTCGGCGGCCCGCGTTTGGAACGCCTCGCGCAGGCGGTTCATGGCGCCCACTTCCGGTTCGCCGGCCAGGGCCAGGGTGTACAGGCGGTAGGCCTGGGAGGCCCACTGCCAGGGGTAGCGCCCCGGGTCCTGCCCCACCCGGCTTTGATAGCCGCGCCACTGCCGCAGCATGTCCGCCGGCACCGCGTAGCCCTGGCGCTGGGCTTCCAGCAGGAAGTGGCCGGCGTAGGAGGTCCCCCAGTCGTTGGCGGTGGCGGCGCCGGGCCAGTAGGCGAAGGCGCCGCCGCCCAGCTGGAAGCGGCGCAGCCGCTGGATGGCAGCCTCCACATTGTCCTGCACCTGCTGCCGCTGGGCCTCGCTCAGGGCGGTGAGGCGGTCCAGGTACAGTTGCGGCAGCACCGACGACACGGTCTGTTCGATGCAGCCATGGGGGTAGTCGATCAGGTATTCCAGGCGCCGTTCCAGGCCCATGTCCGGCAGGCTGCTGACGGTAAGCCGGCTCTGGTTGGTGCCCGGCAGGCCGTGGGGCCGGTGGGTCAGGTTCCAGGTGGCGCCGGCTTCCAGCAGCTTGCCGGTGTCGCGCACGGTGGGCGGGTTGGCGCTGCGCACCGGCAGGTGCACTGTTTCCTCGGCGTGCTGGTCCCCGGCGTCGGCGCGCACCGTTACCTTGGCGATGCCGGCGCTGTCGCCGGCCTTCAGGGCCAGGGCCGCCAGCTGGTCGCCGCTCTCGGCGAAGTTGAGGGTGGCGGTGCCGCGAGTAACGGTGAGCGGCGGCTCCGCTTCCGCCTTCACGGTGACCTTGCCGAGCCCGTCCTCGGCGGCGAACACGGTCACCGGCAGGTCCAGGGTTTCGCCGGGGCCGAGCACCCGGGGCAGCGCCGACAGCAGGGTCAGCGGCTGGGTCACGGTCACGTCCCGGTCGGCGTGGCCATAGGCCCGCTTGTTGCCGGCCACCACCATCACCCGCACCTGGCCCATGTAGGGCGGCAGCTCGATGTCGTGGCTACGGGTTTCCCCGGCCTTCAATTGGAACGGGCCGGCGAAGCGCACCACCGGCGGGAACCGGCGCCGCTGTTGCTCGTTGCCGTCGCGCAGGGCGTCGGAACCGCCCAGGGCCAGCAACTGGTCCAGCTCGCCGCCGTAGGCGCCCACCACCTGGTCGAACAGGTCCCAGGTGAGCACGCCCAGGGCCTCGCGCTGATAGAACGCGTCGTGGGGCCGGGGGGTGGCGAAGTCGGTGATGCCCAGCAGGCCCTCGTCCACCACCGCCAGGGTGTAGGTCATCGGCTGGCCGCCGGCCTCGGACACGGTCACCGGCAGGGTGCCGCCCGGTTTCACCTCCGCCGGCGCCTCCACGGTGGGCGACAGGCGCGTGGCCGGGTCCTCCACCAGCAGCGGCAGGATGCCATAGAGGCGGATCGGCCGGTCGTTGTCCCGCTCCCGGTGGGGCTGCAGCAGGGCCACGTGCACGTACACGTTGGGCGCCATGGCGGCGGTCACCGGAATATCCAGGGTCAGGGTTTCGCCGGGTTTGCCCGGGTCATTGACCCAATAGTGGTCGAGCACCCGGTCGCCGCTTTCCAGGCTCACCAGCAGGCGCCCGCTGGCGCTGCCGGGCACCTGCACGCGGGCGGTGTCGCCCACCTGGTATTCGGTCTTGTCGCTGGACAGGGACAGCCGGGTGGCGGCGTCGCCCTGGCCGTCGCGGTCGCCGCCCCAGCCCAGGTAGACGGTTTGCGCGGCGCAGTGCCGGCCCTGGTCCTGGCACACCCGCAACAGGTAGCGGCCCCATTCGTAGTCGGCGCCGGCCAGGGTCCATTGGGCACGCCCTTCGGCGTCGCTGGTCAGGGCGCTTTGGCTGAGTTTCTCGGTGTGCGGATCGCTGATGAAGTGAGTCAGGTCCTCGCCGCCCCGGTCCCACCACCAGCGCCAGTCGATGCGGTAGACGCTCAGGGTCAGGGCGCGGCCGGCCTCCGGTTTGCCGTCCCGATCCAGGGTCAGCAGGCCGATTTCATGGTCCTGGTCGCGGCCCAGGGAGTCGCCCCAGCCGTCGCCCTTGGGCACCCGCAGGCCCACCCAGTGGACGTAGGGGGACACCGGCAGGCGCTTGACCTGGGTGCTGTAGTCACCGCTTTGCTCGAACACCCGGGTGGTCAGCACCATGGCGGCGGCGCCGGGCGGAGAGATGTACGGCACCTGCAGCGGGAAGTGCGCGTCGCCCTGGCCGTCCAGGTTGCCTTCAAAGGCGGTGAACGGCTCCGTGCCCAGGGACCGGGTGGGGTCCGAGAAGGTGAACCCGGAAAAGCCCGGGAACGGCGTGGCGGCGTTGAACAGGCGCGCCTTCACGTCGGCCTTGAGGCCGCCGGCGCGGGCGCCGTTGAGCCACTGGCTGTGCAGGGTGACCGGCTCCGCCTGGCCGGTCTTCAGGGGGTCCGGGGCGTCCAGCTCGATCTTGAGGCGGTTGGGCTTCACCGCCTCCACCCGCAGGGCGGTGTCGAAGCGCCGCTCACCGACCCGGGCCACCGCCCGCCAGTTGCCGGTGGGGGCGTCTTCGTCGGTGCTCAGGGTAAAGGTGTAGAACTGCCCCACCGGCCGGGCGTTGCCGTAGCTGGCCACCTTGTCGCCCCGGGGGTCGAACCAGTCCAGGGTCACCGGGTGGTCGTCGGGCAGCCGGTCTTGGGGGTCGGCCAGAATAAAGGTCAGGTGGATATCATCGCCGGGGCGCCACACATCCCGCTCGCCGTAGAAGAACCCCTTGAGGCCGTCGCGCACCTTCTCGCCACCGGTATTGAACTGATTGGTGGCCAGCGCCCGGTTGCGGGCCAGCTTCAGGTAGCCCCGGTCGTCGCCGTCCCGCGCCACCAGATAGAACGGCGTGCCGTCCAGGGCCAGGGTCACTTCCCCGGCGTTGTTGGTGGTGCCGCTGGCCAGCTCCTGGTGCTGGTAGTTGCGCACGCTGACGCGCACCTTGGTGGCCGGGGTGTTGCTGTCCAGGTGGGTGGCGAACACGGTGAGCCGGTCGCTGGCGCCCTGCTTGGCGATCAGGCCGATGTTGGAGGCCAGGAAAGCGCGGCTGGATTCGGCCCGGTCGTTGTAGCGGTAATAGGCGTCGGAGCAGGGGTTGTCCCGTTCGCTCCAGCGCAGATAGCCGGCGTCGCCGTAGTAACGGCTGAGGCGGTCGCCGTCGTCGCCCTGGTCCGGGCCCTCGTAGCTTTCCGGCAGCTCGGTGACCCGCGAAGGCGTCTGGCCCTCGCAGCGATAATCGATGGTTTCGCCGTCCAGCTTCAGGGTCAGGATCACCAGGCCGTCCGGGTGTTTGGCCATCAGTTCACTCAGATCCAGGCGGTAACGGCGCCAGTCATCGCCGCCCCCCGGCGGCAGGGTCAGGGTTTTCTGCCACAGGTAGCGGCCGCTGCGGCTGTCCTGGTAGGCGGCGTCCAGGTCGTAGCCCTGCAGGTAGCCGGCGATGTTGTTCTCGAACACTTCGAAGGCCTGCACCCGCACGGCGCTGGCGGCGGCCGCTTCGAACGGCACGCTGAGGGTGTCACCGGCGGGCAGGATCACGCCGTCGCCGACGAAACGCACGCCGGGCTTCGCCATGCTCAGGGTCAGGGTGCGCTCGAAGGCCTCGCCGAGCCGCGCCCGGGCGGCGCTGCGCAAGCCCGGCTCCAGCCGCAGGGTGAGAGCGCCGTCCTCCAGTTTGTCCGGGTCCGGGGGATAGATCAGCAGCCGGCTGCCGTCGATGCGGACCCGGGCGTCCTCGCCGTTGACCCGCACCAGCCCGGCCAGATCCTGGGTGCCCATCAGCGGTTCGGAGAATTGCACCACCACCTGGGGCTCCGGGTAGCTACGGGTGCGCGCGTCGGTGACCTGGAAGGCGCCGGGGGCCGGCACCGGGTATTCCCGCTGGCCCTGGTCGTCCACGCCCAGGCTCTCGCCATCCCAGCGCAGGCGTACCGGCGCGTCGCTGTCGCGTTGAATGCCGGTAACGGTGAAATCGTGGTTGAGACTGGCCGCGTCGTGGCGCCACTCCAGGGTCAGCGCACGGTCGCCCTGGAACGCCTCAAGCACCGGCTGCACTTCCGCCGGGTCCGCCTGGTCGGCGGTCTGCAGACGGCCGCTCAGGCGCATGCGCTCCTCGCCGTCCGGGTCCGGGGCCAGGGCATCCACCTGCAGGCTGAGCCGTTGCCGCATCACGGTGACGTCGGTTTCCAGCGGCGGCAGACCGTCGTCCACCCCGGACAGCGACTGGGGATAGATCGTCAGGCGCAGGGTTTCGCCGGCGGGCAACGGCGCGCCGGGCCGGATTTCCAGCCGGTCGCGGGCGGTGAACACCGCCTTGAAGGGCCGCTCCGGATCGAGCCGGGCGACGCCCTTGGCGGGCTGGTCCAGGGCCTCCTCATCCACCACCGGATGGGTGAAGCGCACGATCAGCGGCGCCCGCGCGCCGATTTCCCCCCGGGGCCAGGCGCTCAGATGTTCCCGCCAGCGGCTATCCGGCTCCGCCGGGGAGGCGCTGTCCTCCGCCGGCGTGTTACCCACCGGAGCCGCGGCCCCTTTATCCGGTTGCGGGTCCGGGCCACAGGCCGCCAGTACCAGAGCCATGAACACCAGCACGCCAGCATGAAAACATCGCATTCCTTTGACCGCCTTTGTGATTGTTTGGGGGGGCACCTAACCTAGCATAACTGCCCCTTCCGATTTGGCGACCCGTTTGAAAAAAATGAGCCTTCGCAAGGCCCTGATAATGGCACTGCCGCTGGCCGCCCTGACCGTGCTGGTCCTGCTGCCGTGGCCCGCTGATCCGCAACGGGCACGCTGGGACGGCTACCTGGACCGGCTGGCACGGCTCAGCCGCCAGGCGGTACCACCGGCGGCGCCCCTGGACCTGCGCCCCTATCCGGGGAACGCGGCCCTGCGCCGGCCGCTGCCGGATCTGCGCGCCGGCGTGTTCGATTACCTGGATTTGCGCCACTGCAACCTGATGGGACTGGTCAGCGACCGCAACAGCGGCCTGGGCCGGGTGCGGGCGGCGTCCCTGCGGCTGGCCTATGAGCTGACCTTTATCGAGCGCGGCCGGAGCTGCCTGGCCCGGGGCGCCCTGGACGATGGCGAGACCGTGGCCTTGCTGGAGCAGGCCCTGGCGATCAAACAGGACAGCCTGATGGAAGTGTTCTGGAACGCCACCTGGGCCAGCGATGAGTTGCGCGGCTTTTTCAATCAATCGCCGGGCGCCGCCGATGAGATCGACCCCGGCCTGCACGCCCTGGATGGCCTGATCCGCGCCGGCCGGGCGCTGACCGCCGAGCCGCCGCCGGCGGCGCTGCCGGATCTGGAAACCCATTTAGCCACCCTGGCGGCGAGCCGCGCCGGCGGCGGGCTGCTGCGCGATCTGGCGCGCGGCCGGGTGGCCCTGGGTCAGGCTAACGTGCTGCTCGACGGCCTGGATGGCGAACGGCTGTGTCCGCGCGGCCGGGCGAGCCCCCGGGCCCGGCGCCTGCGTAATCTGCTGGACGGTTACTAGGGCCTGTTCACACTACTTGCATCACGCCTGCTGGATGTCGTTTTGGTCTCCAGCTAGGCGGAGGGAGCGCGGTTTGGTCATTCCAAATAAGCGACCGACAACGACGCTGGAGGCCAAAAAGGCGCCAGCCCTTCGGGTTGTGGCTAAAAACCCACCCCTCCGCGTTACTCGTCGTTCATTTGGAGCCACCAAACTTCTCTCCTCGTGCCTTGATGGGTGGGTTTTTAGCCACAACAGGCGTAATGCAAGTAGTGTGAACAGGCCCTAACGCACCGAGATCCAGAGTCATCTGGCCGATCTGGACCGCCAACGCCGGCGCCTGGAGAACGCCCTGGACGCCCTCGCCCGGATCACCGGCGACGATCCGGCCCTGGACGCCTGGCGGACCCACTACTTCGGCCCCTCGGGCCAGGCCGCCGGTCTCCGGCGAGCGCTGCGCCACCACACCGACCGCTGGCAGGATCTGATGGGCGCCTGCGGCCTGATGCCCGGCGGCCCACAAAGCGACACAAAAAACCGCCCGGACACATATTGACCAGCGAAGCGGTTGTGAACGGCTGTACAGCGAATGTTTTTGAAACGGGTCACAAACATACTTTCCCCGTGTTGGCGAAGTCCCATCCGTCAACGCCGGGGATTTATCCTCGATAGCTCTCCCGAGCCAAACGATTCCACGGCGCCCTCTGGGCGCCGCTTTTTTTTGTGGCGGCTGGGGATATGGCGGGTGGGAAACTTAGCCCCTTCTACAGAAAACGGCTGTCCTTGCCGAACTGACCGCGCAGAAAATCCATCTGATCACCACGAATGCGGTGGCTGTTAATCAGCGCCAGATATTCCGCCATATTCGGCACGTAGGGCAGCGCCAGCAGTTCCATGTGGATTTCCTCGGGCAGGCGGTCGCCCTTGTGCTGGTTGCAGCGCCGGCAGGCGGCCACCACATTCAGCCAGTGGTCGCCGCCGCCCCGGGAGGTGGGGCGGATATGGTCGCGGGTAAGCTGGGCTTCGGGGAAGGATTTGCCGCAATACAGGCACAGGTGCTGGTCACGGCGGAACAGGGCCCGGTTGGTGAGCGGCGGCCGGGTGCGGCGGCGCGGGCTGGCGAGACCGTCGCAGGCGATGATCGAGTGCAGGGACAGGCGGGAGCGGTCGCCGGTGTGGCGGCAGGTGCCACCGCGCAGCTGGTAGATGACGTCACCCAGGGTCCAGGTCACCAGGCCACGGGCGTACAACACCGCCGCCGCCTGCCAGTCCAGCCACTCCACCGGGGTGCCCGCCTTGTCCAGCCGCAGAATCCGGTCCGACCTTAAGATACCTTCACTCATCCGCCCACCTCGTCCTACGACGATAGTCCGCCCGCCGTGCGGGCCCTTGGGGGTCCGGCCCGCCGTCGGCGGTGGCCGGACTCCGAAAACTGACGATTCGGTGACGGTGTCGTGGAAGGCGGGAAAGTTGTCGGCACATCCGCGCTTCTCGACGGGCGCGCCCTCGCGGAGCGCGTCTGCCCTGGTCTCTGGTTAACCGACCGCGACCGGCTAACCAGAAACAGAATTGCACAAATCATAAACAGCCCGGCCTCGGGTCCGCAACCACGGCGCCGGGACGCATTGGCCGGGGCGCACCGATGGCTGGCCACTCACGGCCTTCACCCGCGAGGCATATGGTGCCATTGTTCGATGACAATTTTGTTCATTCTCCGTCTTTGTTCCCCAGTGAATATCCAATTAAGGGGGCGTCATGCCTTTTGACTATGTGATCGTGGGCGCCGGCTCCGCCGGTTGTGTACTTGCCAACCGGTTGTCGGAAAACCCGAACAACAAGGTGTGCCTGATCGAGGCCGGCCCGGACGACAACAGTCTGTTTATCCGCATTCCCGCCGGCATCATCTGGCTGATGCGTTCCAATGCGCGCAACTGGCGCTACTACACGGTGCCGCAGAAGGCCCTTAACAACCGCCAGATCTACATCCCCCGGGGCAAGACCCTGGGCGGTTCCTCGGCGGTCAATGCCATGTGCTATACCCGAGGCCACCCCTGGGACTACGACCATTGGCAGGAACTGGGCAACCCGGGCTGGGGCTATCGGGACGTGCTGCCCCTGTTCAAGCGCTCGGAGCGCTATGAACCCGGCGCCAATGAGTTCCATGGCGACCGGGGCAACCTGAACATCGCCGACCTGCGTTTCCACCACCCGGTCAGCGCCGCCTTCGTGGACGCCGGCGTGCAGGCCGGCCACCCGGCCACCGACGACTTCAACAACGCCACCCAGGAAGGCATGGCGATGTACAAGGTCAACCAGAAGGACGGTGAGCGCTGGGGCGTGGCCCGGGGCTACCTGCACCCGGCGCTGGAGCGGGACAACCTGACGGTGATGACCGACACCCTGGCCCACCGGGTTCTGTTCGACGGTAAAAGGGCCACCGGCGTGGAAGTGGAACGGCGCGGCGAGCGGCAGGTGATCGAGGCCGGCCAGGTGATTCTGTCCGGCGGCACCATCAACTCACCGCAACTGCTGAAACTGTCCGGCGTGGGCAACGCCCGGGAACTGGCCGGCCACGGTATTCCGCTGGTCCACGACCTGCCCGGCGTGGGCGAGAACCTGCAGGACCACCCGGACGTGCTGGTGATCCACCGCAACCGGCGCCGCGATACCCTGACCATGGGCTCCTGGGAACTGCCGTTCACCGGCGCCCGGGCGCTGTGGCAATTTTTCACCCAACGCCAGGGCCAGCTGACCTCCAACGTGGCCGAGGCCGGTGGCTTCATCAAATCCCGGCCGGAGGAACCGCGCCCGGATCTGCAGCTGCACCTGACCGCCGCCAAGCTCGACAACCACGGCCTCAACTGGCTGTTCAGTTTTGGCCATGGGTATTCCGGCCACGTCTGCATTCTGCGGCCGAAGAGCCGGGGCACCATCGGTCTGGCCGATGCCAATCCCCGTTCGCCGGCGCTGATCGACCCGCGTTTTCTGAGTGACCCGGAGGACATGGAAGGCATGGTGCGCGGCGTTAAGGCGATGCGCGAGATCATGGCCCAGGACGCCCTGGCGCCGTGGCGCGGCGAGGAGATCGCGCCGGGCAGCGCGGTGCAAAGCGACGAGCAGATCCGCGACTTCCTGCGCCGCAAGTGCGACAACATCTACCACCCGGTGGGCACCTGCAAAATGGGCGTGGACGACCAGGCGGTGGTGGACCCGGACCTGAAAGTGCACGGCCTGGAAAACCTGCGTGTGGTGGACGCTTCGATCATGCCGACCCTGGTCGGCGGCAACACCAACGCGCCCACGGTGATGATCGCGGAAAAAGCCGCCGATAAGATTCTCGGGGTTTAGGGTCAGGGGCCGAACACGCCTTCTTTTTTCAGGCGCTGGTATTCCTGTTCGTCCAGGCCCAGTTCCTCGCGCAGCACCGCTTCGGTGTGCACGCCGGCGTCGCCGCCGGGCCAGCGGGTACCCCCGGGGGTACCCGCCAGGCGCGGGGCGATGGCGGGAATCTTCAGCGGTTTGCCGTTGATCTCCACCTGCTGGAACAGGCCCCGGGCCTGAAAATGCGGGTCGGCCATCATGTCCGCGGCGCTGTAGATCGGCCCGCAGGGCACCCGGGCGTCCTCCAGCCGGCGCAGCACCTGGGCACTGTCCAGGGTGGCGCACCAGGCTTCGATGGCGCCGTCCACTTCCGCTTCGTGTTCCACCCGGCCGGCGTTGTGCGCCAGGCGCGGGTCGTCGGCCAGATCGTTACGGCCGGCGGTGGTCATCAGCCGTTTGAAGATGGAATCGCCATTGCCGCCGATGATCACGTATTTGCCATCGGCGCAGCGGTAGGTGTTGGTGGGCACGATGCCGGTGACCGTGGAACCGGCCGGTTCGCGGATCAGGCCGGCGCCGTCGAATTCGGGGATCACCGCTTCCAGCAGATTGAACACGGTTTCGTAGAGCGCCACGTCCACCACCTGCCCCAGGCCGCTGCCCCGGCGCTCGAACAGCGCCAGCAGAATGCCCAGGGCGGCGTGCAGGCCGGCCACGGTGTCGCCCAGGGACAGATTGGGCCGCACCGGCCGTTCACCGGGGAAACCGTTCACATAGCGCAGGCCGCCGATGCCCTCGCACACCGAGGCGTAGCCGGGCTTGTCCGCGTAGGGGCCGTCCTGGCCGTAGCCGGAGATGCGCGTGTAGATCAGGCCCGGGTTGCTGTCGGTGAAGCGATCCGGCCCCAGCCCCCAGTTTTCCAGGGTGCCCGGGCGGAAGTTCTCGATCAGCACGTCGGCGCCGTCGATCAGCCGGGCGGCCAGCTCCCGGCCGGCGTCGCTCTTCAGATCCAGGGTCACCGATCGTTTGTTGCGGCCGATGCTGCGCCACCAGAACGAGGTGCCGCCGTCGTCCAGTTTGCGCCAACCACGAATCGGGTCGCCGCCGGGCGGTTCCACCTTGATCACCTCGGCGCCGAAATAGGCCAGCAGGGTGCCGGCGAAGGGCCCGGCGATCAGTTGTCCCAGTTCCACCACCTTGACCCCGGCCAGGGGCAGCGCGCGTTCAGTCATGCTCGGTCCTTTGCTTTGCCAGGGCGGCTATTGTCACGGCTGGCCGATGCGCCGTCCATGCATCGCGGCTTCAGCCGCGATCAACGGCGGCGTTTGCTACAATCGCCCCTTCCCCCGTAATCGGAGACCGCATGACCCCGCAACGTCTGCAGCGCCTGCGCGCCACCCTGGCCCGGCGCCAGCCGGATCTCAGCGTGATCATGGATGGCGTGCACAAGCCGCACAATATCGCCGCCGTGGTACGCACCTGCGACGCGGTGGGCGTGCTGGAGCTGCACGCGGCGCTGCCGGATAACCGGGCGCGCAACACGGTGAGTACCGCCCTGGGCTCCCAGCGCTGGGTCAATGTGCACGAGCACCATTGCGGCGAAGACGCCATCCGCCATGTGCAGTCCCTGGGCATGCAGGTGTTGGCGGCGCACTGGTCCGAGCACGCGGTGCCCTACCGGGAGGTGGACTACACCCGCCCCACCGCCCTGCTGCTCGGCACCGAGCGCACCGGCGTGGACGACATCAGCGCGGCGGCGGCGGACCGGCACGTGATCATTCCGATGATGGGCATGGTGTCCTCGTTCAACGTCAGCGTGGCGGCGGCCATCATTCTCGCCGAAGCCTGCGAGCAACGCCGCGCCGCCGGCCTGTATCAACAGTCGCGCCTGAACCAGCAGCAGTACCGCGACACCTTTTTCAAATGGGCATACCCGAAGCTGGCGGAACATTGCCGGCGCTTCGGCGTGCCCTACCCGGAGCTGCGGGAGGACGGCGAGATCGCCAACCCCGGGCGCTTCAATTTTCAGCTCAGCGAGGCGATACGTGCCGGCCAAACCTCTTGATCCCCCCGCCGCCCTGCAGGCGCGGCTGAACCGGCTGCTGCCGGATATCCGGCTGGTGGCCACGCCGCTGCCACTGGTGCCGGAGCTGTCCCTGTGGCTGCTGGACAAACTGGTGGACGAGCGGCTTGATCAGGAGGTGGCCAACGCGCTGATGGAGTCGCCGCCCTACTGGGCGCTGTGCTGGGCCTCCGGTCAGGTACTGGCGCGGCACATTCTGGCGGCCCCGGAACGGGTGCGCGGCCAGTGCCTGGTGGACGTGGGCCCCGGGTCCGGAGTGGTGGCGATCGCCGCCGCCCGCGCCGGCGCCGCCCGGGTGATCGCCTGCGATCTGGACCCGGACGCCCTGGCCGCCACCGAGGCCAATGCCGCCCTCAACGGGGTGCGCGTGGAGCTGAGCGACGACCTGGACGCCTGCCTGGCGGTGGCCGGACGCATCACCGCCGCCGATATCCTCTATGACCGGGACAACCTGCCGCTGCTGGAACGGTTCCGCGCCGCCGGCGTACCGGTGTGGCTGGCGGATTCGCGCATCGCCGATCTGGACCCGCCGGGCTTCCAGCTGCTGGGGCACTGGCAGGCCACCACCTGGCCGGATCTGGGGGAGTCCCAGGACTACAACCGGGTGCGGATTTTCGAATTGGAACCCTGATCACAGTTTCAGGTCGAAACCTTCGTTACGCCTCAATGGTAAGGAGGATTGACCTTGTACACCCCATTGAAAGGGCACTCGCCCTTGAAACACCAGACCCTGTTCGCCTGGGCCGCCGCCTTGCTGCTGGCGCTGTCGCAAACCGCCGGCGCCGCCCTGCCCAACCGTACTCCGGACGGCGGCGCCATGCCGTCGCTGGCGCCGATGATCGAAAACGTCTCGCCGGCGGTGGTCAACATCGCGGTGGAGGCGCAGGTGCGCCAGGCCCAGAACCCGCTGATGCAGGACCCGTTCTTCCGCCGTTTCTTCGATCTGCCCGACCAGGCCCCCACCCGCCGCGCGGTGGCCGCCGGTTCCGGTGTGATCGTGGACGCCAACAACGGCTATGTGCTGACCAACGCCCATGTGGTGCGCAATGCGGACAAGATCGAGGTAACGCTCACCGACGGCCGCGAGTTGTCCGCGGAACTGGTGGGCCTGGATCAGGAAGTGGATCTGGCGGTGCTTAAGCTGGACTCCGCCGAGGACCTGACCCAGGTGACCCTGGCGGACTCGTCACTGATGCGGGTGGGCGACTTCGTGGTGGCCATCGGCAACCCCTTCGGGCTCGGCCAGACCGTCACCTCCGGCATCGTCTCGGCGCTGGGCCGCACCGGCCTGGGCATCGAGGGCTATGAGAATTTCATCCAGACCGACGCGTCGATTAACCCGGGTAACTCCGGCGGCGCCCTGGTCAACCTGGACGGCGAGCTGGTGGGCATCAACACCGCCATTCTGGCCCCCGCCGGCGGCAACGTGGGCATCGGTTTCGCCATTCCCACCAGCATGGCCGAGAACGTGATGACCCAGTTGATCGAGCACGGCGAGGTGCGCCGGGGCATGCTGGGCGTCACCGTGCAGGACCTGACCAACGAGCTGGCCGAGGCCCTCAACGTGGAGGCCCGCAAGGGCGTGGTGATCACCAATGTGGTGCCCGAGAGCGCCGCCGCCAAGGCCGGGCTGAAGGCCGGCGACGTGGTGCGGTCGGTGGACGGCGTGCCGGTGAACCGGGCTTCGGACCTGCGCAATAAAGTGGGCCTGTCACCGGTGGGCGAGAAGATCGAGCTGAACATCCTGCGCGACGGCAAGGAGCGTCAGGTGACGGCGGTGATCACCGAGTCCGGCGAGAAAGCCAGCGCCGGCCATGCCATCTCCCAGTACCTGGAAGGCGCCGACCTGCGCAATCTGCGCGAAGGTGAGCTGAGCCACGCGGACCAGGGCGTGCTGGTGGAAAAGGTGGAGCGCAATTCAGCGGCCTGGCGCGCCGGCCTGCGGCACGGCGATGTGATCATCAACGCCAACCGCAAGGACATCGCCAATATGTCGGATCTGCAGAGCGCGGTGACCGACAAGAAAGCGGCGCTGTTGTTGCGGGTGAACCGGGACGGGGGGGTGTTCTTCGTCGTGGTGCGGTAGGGAATAGGTACAAGATGCAGGATGCAGGATACAGGGGAGGCACCGTGCTCTTCCCTGAATCCTGCATCCTGAACCCTGTATCGTCTTGCTAACCGGAGAGCTGGCGGTAAAGGTTGTTCATCACCCGGGCGCTGAGCAGGCGGGCGCGGTCGGTCTGGGGGCCGTCGAAGTGTTGGTCCAGGTTGGCGTGGAACAGCACCAGCCAGCGTTCGTGATGGGCGCCGGTGAGGGGTTCCCGGTGGTGGACGGCCCGGTGCTTGGCCATCATGTGGCGCTTGTAGCCGGGTTGGTTGAGCAGCAGCTTTTTCCAGAACGCGGCGATCAGTGGCAGGTGGGTGTCCAGGTCGATGCGCGCCACCTCCAGGAACACCGGCGCCAGCAGCGGGTCCGCCAGCACCCGGTCGTAGAACAGCCGCACCATGCGGTCCACCTGCTCCGGGCTGTCCAGGTCCGGCTTGTCACTGTCCCGGGGGCGCGGCGGCTGGCCGGGTACGAAGCGTTGCGGCGCGGTCACCAGCGCAGCCTCCCGGTGAGCATGTCCTTGAACATGACGAAATCGCCGGCCAGGCTGTACCAGGGATGCTTGAAGGTGGCCGGGCGGTTTTTCTCGAAGAAGAAATGCCCCACCCAGGCGAAGCCGTAGCCCACCACCGGCAGCAACAGCAGGCCCCACAGATTACCGGTCAGAAACACGCCCACCAGCACCGCGAACAGGCCCAGGGTGCCGAAGAAGTGCAGCCGGCGGCAGGTCGGGTCGCTGTGTTCCTGCAGATAGTAGGGGTAGAACTCCCCGAAACTCTCGAAATCCGATTGTTTGACGCTGTTCATGCTGTTCACCCTTTTCGCTGAAGGCGCACCGCCGCAAGACGGCTGACTGACGGCGCGCACCGGTTGCCGGGTTCCTTCGGCCATTGTCCACGTCTGGCGGCGCCGGACAATGGTTGTCCGCTGTTCGGCATACAGGATATATCATGATTTTGAGTCCCCGTCTGAACCGTTTGCTGTGTGAGACCCGCACACCGATCCCCCGCGATCTGGGGCGGCTCACCGGTGCCGGCGCGGAAGTGGCGCCCGCCGAGGCAGGGTTGGACGAGAAAGGGGTGGCGGCCATCCACCGGGCCCTGCGCGGCCTGTACCGCACCGGCATGAGCCCGGGTATCGCCCTGTGCCTGCGCCGGCGGGGGCAGGTGGTGGTGAACCGGACGATTGGCTACGCGGACCCGGTAAGCGAGCGCCTGCTTACCCCTGACACTCCGATCTGCCTGTTTTCCGCATCCAAGTCCATCACCGCCATGCTGATCCACCATGGCGCCGAGCAGGGCCTGCTGGACCTGGACCTGCCGGTGAGTCATTACCTGCCCGCCTATGGCCGCGCCGGCAAGCAACGCACCACGGTACGCCAGATGCTCACCCATCGGGCCGGCATCCCGCGCCCGGACCGGCCGGTGGAGCCGGACATTCTGTATCGCCCGGACGACATTCTCGACATCCTGTGCCGCGCCGAGCCCGCCACCCTGGGCACCCAGGCCTACCACGCCATCACCGCCGGTTTCGTGCTCGGCGCGGTGCTGGAGACGGTCACCGGCGAGCCGCTCAACAGCACCCTGGACCGGGTGGTGCGCCGGCCCCTGGGCATGCGCCATTTCACCTTCGGCGGCACCGGCCCGGAGCGGGCCCGGGACGTGGCCACCGGCCGGCCGATGAAGCTGGTGGACCTGTTCCTCAATCACGCGGTGGGCGGCACCCTGGACGAAGTGGTGCGGGTCACCAACGATGACCGTTTCCAGGACACCGTGGTGCCGGCGGGCAATCTGTACGCCACCGCCGAGGAAGCCAGCCGCTTCTTCCAGATGCTGCTGGACGACGGCCGCTGGGGGGATCATCAGCTGTTCCGGCCGGAGACCGTGCGCGAGGCGCGCCGGCCCGCCTCCCGGCGGCCCCGGCTGGACCGCACCCTGATGCTGCCGCTGACCTTCTCCGCCGGCTTTATGCTGGGCAATCGGGGCATCGGCCTGTTCGGCCCGGCGGCGCCCCGGGCCTTCGGGCATCTCGGCTTTATCAACATCTTCTGCTGGGCGGACCCGGACCGGGCCCTGAGCGGCGCCCTGCTGACCACCGGCAAGGGCCTGATCGGCCCGCACCTGCCGGCGTTGCTGAATCTGCAATACACCATCAACCGGGCCACCGCCGGCGCCTGATCGCGGCTGAAGCCGCTCCTACGGTGCTCGGTAGGAGCGGCTTCAGCCGCGATAAAAAAAGGGCGCGTGATTACGCGCCCTTCTTTGTTGTGGCTGAAAGCGCCAGGGTCAGACCGCGGCTTTCATGGCCGCCCGTTCCGCGCTCAGGCCCCGGTAGAGGCTCAGGCACATCACCAGCAGCACCACGGTAAACGGCAGACCGGTGGTCACCGCGCCCGCCTGCAGGGCGTCGAGCGCCTGCTCGCCGCCGCCGTACAGCAGCGCACCAGCGATCAGGCCTTCCATCACCGCCCAGAACACCCGCTGGGGCACCGGCGCGTCGAGCTTGCCGCCGGCGGTGATCGAGTCGATCACCAGGGACCCGGAATCCGAGGAGGTGATAAAGAACACCAGCACCAGCAGGATCGCCAGGAACGAGGTGATGCCCGCCAGCGGCAGTTGCTCCAGCATCTGGAACAGGGCCAGGGAGGACTCGCCGATGCCGCCGGCCAGTTTACCGACGCCATTGAGCACCTGATCCAGGCCGGAGCCACCGAAGGTGGCCATCCACACGATGGTGACCACGGTGGGCACGATCAGCACGGCGGTGAGGAATTCACGCACGGTGCGCCCGTAGGAAACCCGCGCCACGAACATGCCCACGAACGGGGACCAGGAAATCCACCAGGCCCAGTAGAACACGGTCCAGTTGTGCAGGAAGTCCTGATCCTCCCGGCCGAACCAGTTGCTCAGCGGAATCAGGTTGGTGGCGTAATCGACGGCGGTGCGCCCCATGGAGGTGAAGATCAGCAGGGTGGGCCCGGCGATCATCACGAACAGCAGCAGCAGCGCCGCCACGCCCATGTTGATGTTACTGAGCAGCTTGACGCCGCCGTCCAACCCACGCACCACCGAAAGGGTGGCCACCGCGGTGACGCCGACGATGATGCCGATCTGCACATTGAGCGCATTGGGCGTATCGAACAGAAAGTGCAGGCCGCCGGCGGCCTGTTTGGCGCCCAGCCCCAGGGAGGTGGCCAGACCAAAGATGGTGGCCAGCACCGCCAGCACATCGATGATGTGCCCGGCCCAACCCCAGCAGCGGTCACCGAGGATCGGATAGAACGCGGAGCGGATGGTCAGCGGCATGCCCTTGTTGTAGGCGAAGAACGCCAGCGACAACGCCACCACGCCATAGATCGCCCAGGGGTGCAGACCCCAGTGGTACATCACCGCGCCCAGGGCCCGGTCCATGGCCTGCGGCGTATTCGGTTCCACGTTCAGCGGCGTGCCGTACCAGTCGGTGTAATAACCCACCGGCTCCGCCACGCTCCAGAACATCAGACCAATACCCATGCCCGCCGCGAACAACATGGCGAACCAGGACAGGGTCGAGAATTCGGGTTTGGCGCCCTTGCCGCCCAGGCGAATCTTGCCCACCGGCATCACGATCAGAAACAGACAGAACAGCACGAACACATTCGCGCCGAGCATGAACAACCAATCGAAGTGTTCGATGGTCCAGGTTTTGGCACCGCCCAGGGCGGTGTTGGCGACTTCCGGAAAGATCAGCGTACCGATCACGAAAGCCAGAATAAGCACCGCGCTGATGAAGAAGACCGGATTGTGCATGTCCATGCCCAGGACCTGCACATTATCCTGCCCCACTTCATAGTCGGTTTCATATTCCACGCTCATGGCATGACTCCTTTTGTGTCATGCGCGGAACCGTGGCGGGCGCGACGGTTCCGCACGGGGACTCAGCCGGCCCGAGGGTCCGGCTGAAAGAGGGACGACCGACCGACGACTAGAAGTAGAAATCGAAGGCGACGTAGAAGGCGTTGAAGTCCGATTCGTAAACATCACCGTAGGCGTTGATGTCACCGTCGGACTGCAGATACTCGACGTAGATCCAGCCGGGGCCGTACTGATAACGCACGCCCGGCGCGAAGAATTCCACGTCGTCGGCGTCGTTGCCGGTGGTGTCGGTGCTGGCGACACCGGCGTCGATGTAATAGAACCAGTCGTCGTGGTTGTAGCCCAGCTCCACCACATGGCGCTGGTTCTCGATCTTGTCATCCACCGGTGCGTTGGCGGAGGCCAGCAGTGCGTCCATGCCTCCGAAGTCCCGCTCCACGCTGATGAAACGGTACTTGGCGGTCCAGTTGTCCTTCTCGAACATGTAGTGCAGGTCGTAGGCGCGGTGGCTGCCGTCGTCATTGCTGGCGGACGGATTGCCCGCCGCCACCGGCACCAGATCCTGCAGGCGGCCGTACTGGGCGGACACACCGACGGTGTGGTGTTCCATGAAGTTCCAATCCAGATTCACCACGCCGGTTTTGATTTTCCGGTAGGTGTCGCTGGAACCCCAGTGGCCGTTGTCGTCCACGGTGTCGGTGGAGTCCTCACCCCAGTCGTCCTGGTGGTAGTAGGCCACGTCGTAGTGGAAAGCACCGGCGTCACCGCTGTACTTGAGGCCCACGTCCATCTGGTCGCCGTAGCCGCCCTGCAGGCCATCACCGGGCCAGAAGTTCGCCGTCTTCCAACCGAACGGCACCTGGCTTTTACCGATTTTCAGGCTGCTGTCGTCGGTGACGTCGTAACCGATCCAGGCTTTGTGAACGGTCAGGTTGTCGCCGCTGTTGTTGCTGGAGGGGTCGGTGAACGAACCGGTGCCAAAACGGGTTTCGGCGCTGAAGTGCCAGGGGCCATAGCTGCCGTCGTCGTCGGCGTAAATAATCAGGGCGGGATCGGCGAAGTTGCCGCCGGTTTCGTTGTCCAGATCTTCATTGAAGGCGGGTGAATTGAAATCGGATTTGGTGATGTTCTGATACACCCACCAAACCCCGGCGCTCAGCTCGGCGCCGGCATGGGCGGAGGTCGGCAGCGTCAAGGACGCAGCAGCGGCCGACACCGCGATCAAGCCCATCGCGGGCGTTTTGATAAGAGTCTTCATTATTGTCTCCCCAGCTTCAGGTAGGTGAAAGCCTAAGGATCAGAGAACCAATGTCAAACGAGGAGACCGACTCCAAGCCTCTTGCAATCGAGGAAAAAGCCTTCCAATACAGGGGTTTGGCGAATTATAAAAATATTGAAAAATGGCGGAACTTTTCGGCGATGATAATCATTCTTGTGCCAGAAAAATAAAAACAGAAAATATCAAGACAAAAAAAGCGCGGCGTTGGACGCCGCGCTTTTTCATTCACCGTAAATAAAAACGGCGATTTTCACATGTTACTGACGATGGCATCGCGCACCGCGCCCAGGTCCGCATCGATGGTCACCATGCGTGAATCCTTGCACTGATCGATGGCGGTATCCGGGTCCTTGAGGCCGTTGCCGGTGAGCGTGCACACCACCGTGGAGCCCTCGGCGATCTTGCCCGCCTTGATGTCGCGCATGGCACCGCCGATGGAAGCGGCGGAGGCGGGCTCGCAGAAGATCCCTTCTTTTTCGGCGAGCATTTTCTGCGCCGCCAGAATCTCCTGGTCGGTCAGTTCGTCGAACCAGCCGCCGGACTCTTCCTTCACTTTCCAGGCCTTGTCCCAGGATTGCGGGTTGCCGATACGGATGGCGGTGGCCACGGTTTCCGGGTCTTGCACCGGCGCGCCGCGCAGGAACGGCGCGGCGCCGTTGGCCTGGTAGCCGACCATCTTCGGACGGCCGCCGATCACCGGGCCGCCGGCATAACGGCATTTGCCTTCGCAGAAGGCGCAGGCCTCGGTGATCAGGTCGCTCTTGGCCGAGGAATACTCGCAATAGCCGATCCAGTGGGCGGTGATATTGCCCGCGTTGCCCACCGGCAGGCAGTGGTAATCCGGCGCCCGGCCCAGCTCCTCGATGATCTCGAAGGCGGCGGTTTTCTGCCCCTGCAGACGATAGGGGTTCACCGAGTTAACGATGGTCACCGGCGCCTGGGCAGCCACTTCCTTGACCAGCTGCATGCCCTGGTCGAAGTTGCCACGGATCTGCATGATCACGGCGCCGTACATCATCGCCTGGGCCAGCTTGCCCATGGCGATCTTGCCTTCCGGAATGATCACGAAGGCGGTGATGCCGGCACGGGCCGCATAGGCCGCCGCCGCCGCCGAGGTGTTGCCGGTGGAGGCGCAGATGATGGCGTTGCTGCCCTCTTCCACCGCCTTGGTCACCGCCATGGTCATGCCCCGGTCCTTGAACGAGCCGGTGGGGTTGAGACCTTCGTATTTGACGTAGATGTCCACGTCCTTGCCGAGCAGGCGCGGAATGTTCTTGAGCCGGATCAGCGGCGTGTTGCCCTCGCCCAGGCTGATCAGGGGGGTGTCGTCGTTGACCGGCAGGTGGTCGCGGTAACGGTTGATCAGGCCGGTGTAACGGTCACGGAATGGCATGGCTTGGTCTCTCTAAGCGTCTCAGGCGTCCAGCGTTTCCACGCGGATGCGCATTATGTTCTTGTCCACGGTGTCCAGGGCGGCGATCTCCGCCAGGGCGGCGTTCATGTCGCCCTCCAGCACCCGATGGGTCATCATCACGATGGGCACCAGCCCTTCTTCGGTTTCCTTCTGCACCATGGCTTCGATGCTGACCCGGTTGTCGCTGAGAATGCGGGTCACGTCGGCCAGCACGCCGGGCTTGTCCTGCACGTGCAGGCGCAAATAGAAGCCACAGGACACATCGTCAATGGTGAGGATGCGCTCGTCGGACATCTGGTCGGCGTGGAAGCCCAGGTAGGGCACCCGCTCCTCATGGTCCACGGTGAGCGCGCGGCCCATCTCGATAATGTCCGCCACCACCGCCGAGGCGGTGGGTTCGGCGCCGGCGCCGGCGCCGTAGTACATGGTCGGCCCCACCGCGTCGCCGTCGATCATCACCGCGTTCATCACGCCGTTCACCGCCGACAGCATGGTCTCGGTGGGGATCAGGGTCGGATGCACGCGCAGCTCGATGCCGTTACCGGTGTCCTTGGCGATGCCCAGATGCTTGATGCGGTAGCCGAACTGGGCAGCGCTTTTCACATCCTCGATGGTGATGCGGCCGATGCCTTCCATGTACACCTTGGAAAACTGCAGCGGAATGCCAAAGGCGATGGAGGCGATGATGGTGAGCTTGTGGGCGGCGTCCACGCCTTCCACGTCGAAGGTCGGGTCGGCTTCGGCATAGCCCAGCTCCTGGGCTTCCTTGAGCACCTCGGCGAAGGCGCGACCGCCCTGCTCCATCTCGGTGAGGATGTAGTTGCCGGTGCCGTTGATGATGCCCGCCACCCAGTTGATGTGGTTGGCGGCCAGGCCCTCGCCCAGGGATTTGAGAATCGGGATACCGCCGGCCACCGCCGCTTCGAACGCCACGTCCACGCCGTTCTCGTGGGCGGCGTGGAAGATCTCGTTGCCGTGCTCGGCGATCAGCGCCTTGTTGGCGGTGACGATGTGCTTGCCGGCGCGAATCGCCGTGAGCACCAGCTCCCGGGCGGTGTCGGTGCCACCGATCAGTTCCACCAGGATGTCCACCTCGGGATCGGTGGCCACCGCGAAGATATCCCGGGAAACGCGCACCCCGGTGATGTCGCAGTCCGGGTTGTCACGGCGCGCGCCAATATGGGCGATCTCAATGGGACGGCCCACCCGCCGGGCGATTTCCCGGGCGTTGCGTTTCAGTACGTTGACGGTACCTGAGCCCACGGTGCCCAGGCCCGCGATACCGACCTTTACCGGGTTCACACGCTTTCCTCTCAGTCAGTCCAGCAGGCCGTCGGCGCGGAACATCTTCTTGATGCCACGCAGGGCCTGCCGGGTGCGTTGTTCGTTTTCAATCAGGGCGAAGCGCACATGATCGTCGCCGTATTCGCCGAAGCCAATGCCGGGGGAAACCGCCACGCCGGCTTCCTTCAGCAGTTTCTTGGAAAACTCCAGGGAGCCCATGGCCCGGTACGCGGCCGGCAAGGGTGCCCATACGAACATGGTGGCGCGGGGCTTTTCCACCGTCCAGCCCAGCTCGCAGAGGCCGTCGCAGAGCACGTCGCGGCGCCGCTGGTAGAGGTCGCGGATCTCGCCGACGCAGCTTTGATCACCTTCCAGGGCGGCGATGGCGGCCACCTGGATCGGCGTGAAGGTGCCGTAGTCCAGATAGGACTTGATGCGCGCCAGGGCGTGAATCAGCTCCTTGTTGCCGCAGCAGAAGCCCACCCGCCAGCCGGGCATGTTGTAGCTCTTGGACAGGGAGAAGAACTCCACCGCCACGTCGCGGGCGCCTTCCACCTGCAGAATCGAGGGCGCCTGGTAGCCGTCGAACACGATGTCCGCGTAGGCGATGTCGTGCACCACCCAGATGCCGTATTCCCGGGCGATGGCCACCACCTTCTCGAAGAACTCCAGGTCCACGCATTGGGCGGTGGGGTTGCCGGGAAAATTCAGCACCAGCAGTTTCGGCTTGGGCCAGGATTCCTTGATGGCGCGCACCAGCTCCTCGAAGAAGTCCACGCCTTCCACCAGCGGCACATGACGAATGTCCGCGTTGGCGATAACAAAGCCATAGGGGTGGATCGGATAGCTGGGGTTGGGCACCAGCACGGTGTCGCCGGGGCCCATGGTGGCGAGGGCCAGATGGGCCAGGCCTTCCTTGGAGCCGATGGTGACGATGGCCTCGGAGGCCGGGTCCAGCTCCACCTGGTAACGGCGCCGGTACCAGTCGGTGATCGCCCGGCGCAGCCGCGGAATCCCCTTGGACTGGGAATAGCGGTGGGTGTCGCCCCGCTGGGCCGCCTCGGTGAGCTTGTCGACGATGTGCTTGGGGGTCGGCTGGTCCGGGTTGCCCATGCCGAAATCAATGATGTCCTCACCCCGGGCACGCGCCGCCATCTTCAACTCGCCGACGATGTTGAAGACATAGGGGGGCAAGCGCTTGATGCGCTGAAAATCAGCTTCCACGGCATCACCTTGGCGGGGGGAATCGGAAGCCGGACACATTAACGGGGCAACCTGCCGCCGTCAATGTAAAAGGCCCCGCCAGCGCGGCGCAAAGCGCCGTCTGGCGGGGCCTGCGGGCCGCCGGACCGGTTACAGGTCGAGGCGCTGCCGGAGTTGCTCCGGGGTCACGTAGCCACCCAGTTGCTGGCCCTCGGCGGTGTAGATCGCCGGGGTGCCCCGCACGCCGAAGTCCAGGCCCATCTTGTAGTCCCGGTCCACCGCCTCGGCGCAGTCGCCCAGGTCCGCGTCGGAAATGCTGTCGTTCAGCTTGGCGGCGGTGAGCGCCTGGGCGGGTTTGGCGTCACACCAGATATGGCGCATGTCCTCGGCGGACTGGGAATCCGGCCCGCCGCGGGGGAACGCCAGATAGTGCACGGTGATGCCGGCCTTGGTGTAGTCCTCGATATGGCGGTGCAGCTTGCGGCAGTAGCCGCAGGTGATGTCGGTGAAGGCGAAGATCTCCGCTTTCTCCTTACCCTTGGCGGGGTAGGTGATCATGCTGGATTTATCCAGGCCGGCCAGACCGTCGCGGCGCACTTTCTCGTAGCGCTCTTCCTTCAGGTTCACCGGCCCGGCGTCGCGCATCTGGATCACGTCGCCGGTGAAAATCAGCTTGCCGTCGGTGGAGGCGTAGATGATGTCGCTGCCATTGATCTCCACTTCCACCAGACCGTCCGCCGGGGAGGGATCGATGGCGGTGATGTTGGCGCGCGGAAACGCCTGCTTGAATTCGGCGCGGAACGCTTTCTCGTCGATGCCCCCATCGGCACGGGCAATCGCCGTAACGGCCAGCAGGCCGAGGGCGGCGGCGGTCAGTGCTTTCATTGTGTCGTTCTCCAGTTCCATGTTGTCCGCCGGGCGGGGGCGGGCTTTGATGATATAGGACTCAGGCCACGGGAGTCAGGTTCCCGAGCGCGGATGGTGGGCGTCGTAGACCTCCCGCAGGCGGTGCTGGGCCACATGGGTGTAGATCTGGGTGGTGGACAGATCGCTATGCCCCAGCAACAGCTGCACCACTCTCAGATCGGCGCCATGGTTAAGCAGATGGGTGGCGAAGGCATGCCTGAGTGTATGGGGGGAAAGCGACTTTTGCACTCCCGCCCGCACCGCCAGCTGCTTGATGCGGTGCCAGAAGGTCTGGCGCGTCATGCGCGTGCCCCGCCGGCTGGGAAACAGCACCTCCCGGTCGTCGCCGAGCAGCGCCGGCCGGCCGTCGCGCAGATAGCGCTCCAGCCAGTGCAGCGCCTCCTCGCCCAGGGGCACCAGCCGTTCCTTGTCGCCCTTGCCGACCACCCGCACCAGCCCCTGGCGGGTGTTCACCTGCCCCAGGGTCAGGCCCACCAGTTCCGACACCCGCAAACCGGAGGCGTAGAGCACTTCCAGCATGGCCCGGTCCCGCAGCCCCAGGGCATCGTCCAGATCCGGCGCCGCCAGCAGGGCTTCCACCTCCGCTTCCGAGAGGGTCTTTGGCAGCGGCCGGCCCAGGCGCGGGCGCGCCACGTTCAGGGTGGGGTCCTCGGCGATGCGGTTCTCGCGCTTCATCCAGCGGAAAAAGCTCCTCATCGCCGACAGTTGCCGGGCCAGGGAGCGGGCACTGATGCCAACCCGCCCGGCCAGGTAGTCGAGCACATCGGACCGCTGGCAGCGCGCCAGACCCTGGTGGCGGGCGGCCAGCCATTGGCCGAACTGGCGCAGGTCGCGGCCATAGTTGTCCAGGGTATGGCGGCTCAGCCCCCGTTCCAGCCACTGGCCGTCCAGCCAGGCGTCGATCAGGGCCTGGTCGGCGTCGGGCAGGGGCGGCGGTGCGGGGGTTGGCGTGGGCATGGCGGGAGTATTGGCGAAGGCCAGGAAAAACTCAACGGCGGCGGGGTTTTACCATTTATTACCCGGGACGGCGGCGGCCTCTTGGCATACTGGGCAGGGAAACATTCAACAAGCGAGGAGCAAGTGTTATGGGCATTCTGTCGTGGATCATTCTGGGCTTGCTGGCGGGCATCATCGCCAAGTGGATTATTCCCGGGCGCGACGGCGGCGGCTTTATCGTAACCACCTTGCTGGGCATCATCGGTGCCATCGTGGGCGGCTGGCTGGGCGCCATGGCGGGCATTGGCGGACCGGTGAGTTCGTTCAGCCTGGGCAGCCTGTTCACCGCCATCGTCGGTGCCCTGGTGGTCCTGGCGGTGTTCCGGGCGGTGGCCCGCTGATCCTTTCGATGCAGGAGCGGCTTCAGCCGCGATAATCCGCCTCGACGGTGGTGGTTATCGCGGCTGAAGCCGCTCCTACAGAGGGAAGCACAAAAAAGAAGGGCCGCCCTTTGCGGGGCGGCCCTTCTTTTTGGGTCCGTGGTCGTCTCCACGCCGGACCAGAGGTCGCTTCCAAAAGCCCTACAGCAAAGGCTGAAGCGACGTGGCTCGCGGACGCGGTCGCCGCGGGAACGTTTCCTAGCGGATTTTTTCCTTGATCCGCGCGGATTTGCCGGAGCGCTCGCGCAGGTAGTACAGCTTGGCGCGACGCACGTCACCGCGGCGGTTCACTTCGATGGAATCGATGATCGGGCTGTGCAGTTGGAACACCCGCTCAACGCCCACGCCGTGGGACACTTTACGCACCGTGAAGGCGGAGTTCAGGCCGCGGTTACGGCGGGCGATGACCACGCCCTGGAACGCCTGCAGACGCTCCCGGTTGCCTTCCTTTACTTTCACTTGCACGGTGACGGTGTCACCGGCGCCGAACTCGGGCACATCCGCTTTCATCTGTGCCTGTTCGATTTCCTGAATCAGGGGTTTCTTGCCGCTCATGGCGCGCTCCTCGGTTCATTGTCGCTGTATCGCTACTCGCCGCCGTCCGCCTGATGTTCACGGATGTATTCGTCGAGCAACTCGCTCTCTTCCTGGCTCAAGCCCCGCGCCTTGCGGGCCTCAAGCAGTTCGGGACGCCACCGCCAGGTGCGTCCCAGTGCCTGTTTCAACCGCCAGCGGCGAATCCGCTCGTGATCGCCGCTGAGCAGTACCTCAGGCACGCTGCGGTCCCGATAGGTCTCGGGCCGCGTGTAATGCGGGCAGTCCAGCAGGTTCTCCAGTTCTCCGGAGAACGAATCCTGGGCCGCCGAATCCTGATGCCCGAGTACTCCGGGCAACAACCGGGTGACCGCGTCGATCAGCACCAGCGCCGGCAGTTCACCGCCGCTGAGTACGTAGTCGCCGATGGAAACCTGTTCATCCACCTCGGTTTCGATCAGCCGCTCGTCCACGCCTTCATAGCGCCCGGCCAGCAGGATCAGCCCCGGTGTGGCCGCCAGCCGCGCCGCCCGGGCCTGGGTCAACGGCCGCCCCTGGGGCGACAGATAGACCACCCGGGCACCGGGGTTGCCCTGCCGGGCCGCCGCCAGTGCTTTCTCCAGCGGCGCCACCTTCATCACCATTCCGGGGCCGCCGCCAAAGGGCCGGTCGTCCACGGTACGGTGCCGGTCCTCGGTGAAATCCCGGGGGTTCACCGTGTCCAGCGTCAGCAGGCCGTTTTCCACCGCCCGCCGGGTAACCCCGAAGTCGGTGACGGCGCGGGCCATCTCCGGAAACAGGCTGACCAGCGTGATCCGCACTAGAACTCCGGGTCCCAGTCCACACGCAGTTCGCCGGCATCCAGGTCCACGTCGCGCACCACCTGACCGGGGGTCCAGGGCAGCAGCCGTTCCTGTCGGTCCAGGCTGTCCCCGTCGCCGCGCACCACCAATACATCGTTGGCGCCGGTTTCCATCAGGCTGTGCACCCGGCCCAGGTCCCGGCCGTCGTCGAGTTTCACGCGCAGACCGATCAGGTCCCGCCAGTAATACTCGTCGTCGCCGGACTCCGGCAGTTGCGAACGGGGCACGGCGATTTCCCGCCCCACCAGTTCGCGGCGGGCCTGTTCACGGTCGTCGTACCCGTCCAGGCCGGCCACCAGCCCCTTGCCCTGACGGCGGCGGCCACCGAGCTTGACCTCTCGCCAGGCGCCGTCGTCGAACAGATACCAGGGCTGGTAATCAAAGATGTTCTCGATGGGGTCGGTGTAGGAATAGACCTTCACCCACCCTTTCACGCCGTGGACCGACACAATGCGGCCCACCACCAACACCTCATCGGGTGTCAGCATGATCAGGCGCTCTGCTGGGCTTCCCGGCGGGCTTCCTTGACCAGCGCCTTGACGCGATCAGAAGCCTGGGCACCCTTGGCAACCCAAGCGTCCACCGCCTCGACGTCCAGCTTCAGACGGATTTCACCGCCACGGGCGATGGGGTTGAAGAAACCCAGGTTGTCGATGAAGCGGCCATCACGGGCGTCGCGGCTGTTGGCGGCGACAATGCGATAGAAGGGGCGTTTTTTGGAGCCACCACGGGCAAGACGAAGCACTACCATAGTTATCTACCTTGATTTCAATCCGGTTTCCCGACCGGTGCCCGCCTGGTTGGCGAGGCGCCGGCCATCGTATCCGCTTGAAAATCCACCGGAATCGGGTCCGGGGATCGCGAAGGGCGCAGATTGTACGCCGTTCAGGGAGCGAGATAAAGTCCCGCCGGCGGTTAGCGGCCCCCGCCCATGGGAGGCAGGCCACCTCCGCCGCCGCCCATGGGCGGCAGACCACCGCCACCGGGGGGCATGCCGCCGCCACCGGCACCGCCGGAGCCACCGCCGCCCATCATGCCTTCCATGCCGCGCATCATGTTTTTCATGCCGCCCTTGGTGCGCATCTTCTTCATCATCTTCGCCATCATTTTCTGCTGCTTCATGAGGCGGTTGAGATCCTGCACCTCCAGGCCGGCGCCGCTGCAGATACGCTTCTTGCGGGAGCCCTTGATCAGGTCCGGGTTACGGCGTTCCTTGGGCGTCATGGAGTCGATCAGCGCTTCCATGTGCTTCATTTGCTTCATCGCCGCCGGGTCCTGGGCGGCCTGCATCATGCCGCCCATGCCGGGCAGTTTGTCGAGCAGACTGCCGAGGCCGCCCATGTTCCGCATCTGCTGGAACTGGTCCTTGAGGTCCTCGAAGTCCATCGCCTTGCCTTTCTTGAACTTCTTGGCGATTTTGTCCGCTTTCTTCTTGTCGATGGTGCGCTCGGCCTGCTCCACCAGGGACAGCACGTCGCCCATGCCGAGAATCCGGCTGGCGATCCGGTCCGGGTAGAACGGCTCCAGAGCGTCGGTTTTCTCGCCCATGCCGATGAACTTGATCGGCTTGCCGGTGAGGTGGCGCACGGACAGGGCGGCGCCGCCCCGGGAGTCGCCGTCGGCCTTGGTCAGGATCACGCCGGTGAGCGGCAGCGCCTCGTTGAAGGCGCGGGCCGTGTTGGCGGCGTCCTGGCCGGTCATGGCGTCGACCACGAACAGGGTTTCGGTGGGGTTGATGGCGCTGTTGAGACGCTTGATCTCGGCCATCATGTCTTCATCGACGTGCAGCCGGCCGGCGGTATCGACGATCAGCACGTCCATGTATTTGTTGCGCGCCGCCTGCAGGGCGCCGTTGGCGATCTCCACCGGGTCCTGGTCGCTGCGCGACGGGAAGAACTCCGCCTTGACCTCACCGGCCAGGGTTTCCAGCTGATCGATGGCGGCCGGACGGTAAACGTCGGCGGACACCACCATCACCTTTTTCTTCTCACGCTCCTGCAGGAAACGGGCGAGCTTGGCCACGGAGGTGGTTTTACCGGCCCCCTGCAGACCCGCCATCAGGATGATGGCCGGCGGCTTGACGGCCAGATTGAGGGCGTCGTTCTCGTCGCCCATGGTGTGGATCAGCTCGTCGTTGACGATCTTGACGAACGCCTGGCCCGGGTTGAGGCTCTTCAGCACTTCCTGGCCCAGGGCCTTTTCCTTGACCTGCTCGACGAATTCCTTGACCACCGGCAGGGCCACGTCGGCCTCCAGCAGTGCCTTGCGAACCTCGCGCAGGGTATCGCGGATGTTGTCCTCGGTGAGTTGCCCCTGACCGGCCAGGCTCTTCAGCGACTGACCGAGACGGTCCGTGAGATTCTCGAACATGATCATCGACCTCCAGAATTGCGGGCGCCCGCGGGCCGGATTGCACGGCGCGGCGCGACAGGGGGCCGATTATAGGGCACCCACCCCCCGGCCGTCATGGCGGCGCTTCAAATGGTTCCCCACCTATGCCAGACTTCGGCGGCTTTCGCGGAGAAATCACCACCTATGAACCCTGCCGTGGCCTTTGGCCTGATCGCTACTCTTTTCTATGCTCTGGCCGCATTGCTGGTTTACCGGCAGTTTGGCAGCCAGACGGCCCCCTCGCGCCTGCGCTTGCTGGCGCCCGCCACGGTGGCGGTGGTGGCCCACGCGGTATCGCTGTACTTCCTGCTGGTCACCGACCAGGGTCTGATGCTGGGCCTGCTGCCGGTGGCTTCGTGCATGGCGGCGGCGGTCACCGGCATGGTGGTGGTATCCAGCCTGTACCGCCCGTTCCAATGGATCGGCGCCCTGGTGTTCCCGTTCTCGGCGGTGATCGTGCCGGCCAGCCTGTGGATACACACTGGCTATGTGCGCCCCATGGAACATGGCATCGGCCTGCATGTGCTGCTGTCGATCCTGGCCTATTCGGTGCTGGTGATCTCCGCCTGCCAGGCGATTCTGCTGCTGATCCAGCACCGCCAGCTGAAGGACGGCCATATCCGTGGCGTGATGCGCGTGTTCCCGCCGATCCAGATCATGGAGTCGATGCTGTTCGACACCATCTGGCTGGGCGAGGCGCTGCTCACCGTGGCGATTCTGTTCGGCTTTTTTTACGTGGACGATCTGTTCGCCCAGCACCTGGTGCACAAGACCGTGCTGACCCTGGCGTCCTGGGTGATCTTCGCGGTGCTGCTGGCCGGCCGCCACCTCAAGGGCTGGCGCGGCCTTACCGCGATCCGCTTCACCCTGACCGGTTTCGCGGTGCTGCTGGTGGCCTTCTTCGGCTCCCAGCTGGTGCTGGAGGTCATCCTGAGACGGCCGTGACCGGCGCCGTCACCAACGGCATGGCCGCTTGACAGCCCCGCGCCCCGACCAAACAATGGCCGTCCAATAAGCAACCAAACGACTCCCTCTTGGACAGTTTCTCCGACGGGTGGCTGATCACCGCCCTGGTCATCCTGATTCTCGCCTCCGCGTTCTTCTCCAGCAGTGAAACCGGCATGGTGGCGATCAACCGCTACCGACTGCGCCATCTGGCCCGGCAAGGCCACCGCGCCGCCCGGCGGGTGGAGGAACTGTTGCGCCGCACCGACCGGCTGCTGTCGGTGATTCTGATTGGCAATAATTTCGTCAACAACTTCACCGCCACGGTGGCGGCGATCCTGGCGATCCGCTGGCTGGGGGATTCCGGCGCGGCGGTGGCGCCGGTGGTGATCACTCTGGTGATGCTGGTGTTCGCCGAGATCACGCCGAAGACCTACGCCGCCATGAAGCCGGAGCGCATCGCCTTTCCCGCCAGTGTGGTGCTCAAGCCGCTGCAGGTGCTGCTGGCACCACTGGTGTGGCTGGTCAACGGGGTCAGCATGTTCTTCCTGCGCCTGGCCGGCGCACCCGCCGGCCAGGGCGAGGACGACCATCTCAGCCCGGAGGAACTGCGCACCGTGGTCAACGAGGCCGGCGGCCTGATTCCGGAAAAACACCAGAAGATGCTGCTCAATATCCTCGACCTGGAAAGCGTCACGGTGGAGGACATCATGATCCCGCGCAACGAGATGGTGGGCGTGGACATCGATGATGATATGGACGAGATCATGTCCACCCTGCGCGCCAGCCAGCACACCCGTCTGCCGGTCTACCGGGGCGACCCGAACAACATGCTCGGCACCCTGCACCTGCGCAAGCTCAGCCGCCTGCTGCTCAAGGAAGACATCAACAAGGCGGAACTGATGCAGTACACGGTGGAGCCGTATTTCGTGCCGGAAGGCACCTCCCTGAACCGCCAGCTGATCAACTTCCAGAACGCCAAGCGGCGCATCGGCATCGTGGTGGACGAATACGGCGACGTGCTGGGCCTGGTGACCCTGGAGGATATTCTCGAGGAGATTGTCGGCGAGTTCACCACCGATCTGGCCGCCAGCAGCCAGGACATCCATCCCCAGGAGGACGGCAGCTTCGTGATCGACGGCGCCACCCACCTGCGCGACATCAACCGGTCCCTGGAGTGGGAGCTGCCCACCGGCGGCCCGCGTACCCTCAACGGGCTGATCCTGGAACATCTGGAAGACATCCCCGACGCCAATATTTCGATCCGCATCGGCGACTATCTGATCGAGATCGTGCAGGTGAAGGACAATATGGTGAAAACCGCGCGGATGCGGCGGGCGTCGACCTAGCCGTCGTCGCGGTCGGCGGTGGTGTCCACCACCGCGTGGGGTGAACCGATCCAGGCACGAATATCGCCCTCGTGGCGATCCACCAGCCGCCGGCCCTCGTCGATGGCCTCGCCGGCGCGGTGGAAGTCCATCAGGGCGAAGTCCTCCAGCAGCGGAATCAGGGTGATCTCCGGCGGGTCACCGGCCATCCGGGACCGGGTGATACGGTCCTGCATGATATTGACGCTGGAAGCCACCACATCGAAGAAGCCCGGGCTCTGCCCTTCCCCGGTGGTGAAATAGCCGGCCATCTTCTGCCACAGGCTGCGGTCTTCCTCGCTCTGATGCTCATCGTCCGGGGGCCGCTGGCGGCTCAGATGGGCCCCCACCAACTGGGCATTCAGGTTCACCGCGATCACCACGTCGGCGCCAAAGGCGCGGGCGGCGGACACCGGCACCGGATTCACCAGACCACCGTCGAGCATCCAGCGGGTCTGGTGCTGGAACGGCGAGAACAGGCCCGGCAGGGCGCAGGAGGCGCGGGCGGCATCCAGCACCGGGCCCTTGCTGATCCACACTTCCCGGCCGCTTTTCATGTCCGTGGCCACGGTAACGAAACGCTTGTCGAGCTGCTCGATGTCCGGGTTGCTGTGCATCTCCTCGAAGAAGCCGAACAGCTTTTCGCCCTTCACCACGCCGCCGGAGAAGGTGAAGTCCATCAGGCCGAACACATCCCGGGTGGTGAGGGTCTTGACCCAGTCGCTGAACTCCGCCAGCGCGCCGCTGACATAGGCGCCACCCACCAGGGCGCCGATGGAGGTGCCGGCCACCACATCGATGTCCACGCCCAGTTCCTCCAGGCCCTGGATAATGCCGATGTGCGCCCAGCCCCGGGCCGAGCCGCTGCCCAGCGCCAGCCCCACCCGGGGCCGGCGCGGCACCTGCGGGGCCGCGCTGCCGTGCTCGTTACCGTCGCTCTTCTTCAGGCTGGGCAGGTTAAGGGGGGATTTCATCGGCGCGCTCTCATGACCATTGCTCAGGAAAGGGTGACTTCCTCCATCACGCAGGGGGCCTCCTCGCCCGCCATGCGCCGCTGGCTGCGCGCCAGCACTTCCCGCTGCCAATCCGCCGGCAGCCGGCCCCAATAGCTGATCTCGCGGCCGGTGCGGAAACAGCCCACGCACACGTCGTCACCGTCCAGCGCGCAGATCGATACGCACGGGGACACCACCCGGGGTTCAGTCCTGGAAACGCTCATCGATCTCCAGATGCTCCTCGAAATGGCGGGCATGGGCGGCGTAATGCTGGCTGCTCATGGTGAGGATGGCCTTGTGGCCGTCGGAAATCTCCTTGACCACCTTGGCCGGGGCACCCATCACCAGGGAATTGTCGGGGATCTCCATGCCCTCGGGCACCAGGGCGTGGGCGCCGATGATGCAGTTGTTGCCGATCCTGGCCTTGTTGAGCACCACGGCATTAATGCCGATCAGGGTGTTATCACCAATGGTGCAACCGTGCAGCATGACCTTGTGGCCGATGGTGACCCCCTTGCCAATTTTCATCGGCACGCCCGGGTCCACATGCAGCACGGAGTTTTCCTGAACATTGGAGTTGTCGCCGATTTCGATCAGGTCGTTGTCGCCACGGATCACCGCGCCGAACCAGACACTCACGTTCTCGCCCAGCACCACCGAGCCAATCACGGTGGCATTGGGGGCGACCCACTGTCCTTCGCCGCGCAGCTCCACGCGCCGATCTCCCAATTTATAGATCATCGTTCACCCGTCAGGTCGAAACGCACATCGGCGTCGTACACATGGTTGATCAGGTCCAGGATCATGAACGCGGTCAGACCCCAGATATGCTTGCCCTCGTAATGGTAGCTGGGCATGCGCAGCCGGCGCCCGTAGAACTCCACCGGCGCCGACAGCTGCGGCGGCTGGTCCAGGAAAAAGTTCAGCGGCACATGGAAGATGCTCTCGATCTCGCCGGGCTCCGGCACCAGCGACACCCCCGGGCGCACCAGCCCCACGAACGGGGTCACCTTGATGCCGAACCGGGACGGCACCGGCGACAGATTGCCCACCACTTCCACCTGGTCGTCCGGCAGGCCCACCTCCTCCAGGCTCTCGCGCAGGGCGGTGGCCCTCAGATCCAGGTCCTCCGGGTCGCGCTTGCCCCCGGGGAACGCCACCTGGCCGGCATGGGTGGACAGGCCCTGGGCGCGCACCGTCAGGATCAGTTCCGGTTCCGGCTGGTCCACGAACGGCATCAGCACGGCCGCCTCCGGCAGTACCACCGGCAGGTCGTTATAGGGGTAGGCCGCCATCCGCTGCCGCAACAGGTCCAACACTTCCACGCTCCCGAGGTTGATTCAACACCGCTTTCAAACAACAGTTTGAACAGAGGTCGCCCGTCGGGCAAGCCGAACCTGGCGCCACCAACGACCTCCACATGAGATTGCCGCCGGCTCGCGGAGCCAGTAGTCTGGCCGTTCGCCGACCCGGAGCCGCCGAGCCTATCGATGAAATACTGCAGTCATTGTGGCAATGAAATCCTGTTTTCCGTTCCCGAGGGCGACAACCGTCCCCGCTACTGGTGCGATCAGTGCGGCACCATCCACTATCAGAACCCCAAGATCGTGGTCGGCGCCATCCCGGTCTGGGAAGGCCGTATTCTGCTCTGCAAAAGGGCCATCGAACCGCGCATCGGCTACTGGACCCTGCCCGCCGGCTATATGGAGAACGGCGAGACCCTGCAGGAAGGGGCCGCCCGGGAAACCTGGGAAGAAGCCTGCGCCACGGTCGCCATCGGCGACCTGTACACGGTGTTCAACCTGCCGCACATCAACCAGGTCTACATGTTCTTCCTCAGCGAGATGGTCAACGGCGACTACGGCGTGGGCGACGAAAGCGCCGACGCGGCCCTGTTCACCGAGGACCAGATCCCCTGGGACGAGCTGGCCTTCCCCACCATCGGCCGTACCCTGAAGTTCTACTTTCAGGACCGGGCCGGCGGCACCGACTTCCCGGTGCGCACCCAGGACATCCAGCCGCTGCGGCGCAAGCCGTCCCTGGACGACGCGATGTGATTGTTCGCCGGATCTACAATGTGGGGTATCGCGACTGAAGTCGCTCCTACAGCATTGATTGTAGGAGCGACTTCAGTCGCGATACCCCAGAGCCGCACTCAGCCCGGCAAGTCCTCAAGCCGCCACAGATCAATGGCGGGCTCTTCATAGGGGTGGGCAAGACGCAGGGCGCTGAGGGCGGCCTTGAGGTGGTCGTCGGTGCAGATCATCTCGACGCGGAACTCGTCCACGGTCTCCACCTTATCGTGTTCGCCCAGATGGGGATGGCTGCCTTCCAGGGGCCGGAACTGGCCCTGGCCCCGCACCTGGAAGCTGCAGCGGTCGTAGTTGCCGATGCGGCCGGCGCCGGCCTCGAAGACGGCGGTCTTGACCGCTTCGGCGTGGTCTTCCGGTACGTAGAAGCAGAGCTTGTAGACAATCATGGCGGCGGTCTCCGGTTGGGTGGCGTATTCGGGACTGCGGTTATCGCGGCTGAAGCCGCTCCTACAGGGAGCAGCCGGCCCGGCCTGTAGGAGCGGCTTCAGCCGCGATCCGCCGCGACCCGATCAGGCCGGCTGGTCCGCCGGTGCCAGGTGCGCGAAACGATCACGCAGGCGGTAATCACCCCGGGCGGAAACCCAGATGCCGGTGGCTTCCACGGTCTGGGTGTCGCCGGCGAACACCTTGGCTTCGACGAACAGCTTACGCCCTTCCAGCCGGTTCAGCCGCGCCTCGAAACGGATCTCCGTATTCAGCGGCGTGGGCGCCAGGTAACGAATATTGAGGGTGCCGGTCATGCCCAGGCCGGTGACGAAATCCTGGGTCTTGGCCATAAGCATGTCCAGGGCCAGGGCCAGCACCCCGCCGTGCACCTTGCCCGGCGGACCCATGAACACCCGCCCGAAGGTGGCGCTGCCACGCACCGTGTCACCGTCCAGCCACAGGGTCATGGGCGGCGACAGCGGGCTGGCCGGGCCGGACAGGATCTCGAACTCGGCCATGTCCAGGGCGTCCTGGCGGCTGCCCTGGCCGGTGATCAGACGACCCAGAATATCGCGCATGCTGCGATGCCCGTGGCTTTCCAGCTGCTCACGCAGGGCCCGGGCCTGGGCGGTGTAATCGGCCAGCGCCGACTCATCCGCGTCCAAACGCACCAGCTGCTCGCTGATCGCCAGCAACTCCCGCGCCAGCTCCCGCCGCTGCTCGGACACCGGCGTCGGCTCCGGGGACTCGCCGATGGGGAGATCGAAGTAGTTGAAGGTTTGCTCTGTCATTCAAACTCGCTCAGGCGGCTGCGCCGCCGATTCAGGATGCAGGATACAGGATGAAGGGCGGGCACCTTACCGGCTCCCTGTATCCTGAACCCTGCATCCTGTAACGCGGCCACAGGCCGCTTATCCAACCCACTTACGCGCGTTGGCGAACATCCGGTACCAGGGGCCGTTTTCGAAGCGGCGCCAGTCGTCCGGTATCCAGCTGTTCTGCAGGACCCGGAATACCCGTTCCGGGTGCGGCATCATGATGGTGACGCGGCCGTCGCGGGTGGTGAAGCCGGTGGCGCCACGGGCGGAGCCGTTGGGGTTGGCCGGGTACTGCTCCGCCGGGTTGCCCAGGTTGTCCACGAAGCGCATGGCCAGCAGGCGGTTTTCCTCGTTGCGGTTGAGGGCGTCATCGCTGATTTCCACCCGGCCCTCGCCGTGGGCCACGGCGATGGGCAGACGGGTACCGGCCATGTCACGGAGCAGAATGGACGGTGAATCCTGCACTTCCACCAGGCTGGTGCGGGCCTCGAACTGTTCGCTCAGGTTGCGCACGAAGCGCGGCCAGTGTTCCGCCCCGGGGATCAGGTCCTTCAGGTTGGAGAGCATCTGACAGCCGTTGCAGACGCCCAGGGCGAAGGTGTCCTCGCGGAAGAAGAACCGGTTGAAGGCGTCACGCAGCTGTTCGTTGTAGAGCACCGTCTTGGCCCAGCCTTCGCCGGCGCCGAGCACGTCGCCGTAGGAGAAGCCACCGCAGGCCACCAGGCCCTTCATGTCGGCCAGGTCCACGCGGCCGGCCAGCAGGTCGCTCATATGCACGTCCACGGCGCGGAAGCCGGCGCGGTCGAAGGCGGCGGCCATTTCCATATGGCCGTTGACGCCCTGCTCGCGGAGCACGGCGATGGCGGGCCTGGCTCCCCGGTTCAGGTAGGGAGCGGCCACGTCCTCGCTCATGTCGAAGGTCAGCCGCACGTTCAGGCCCGGGTCGTTGGAGTCCGGCACGGCGTCGAATTCCTGGCGGGCGCAGTCCGGGTTGTCGCGCAGCGCCTGGATCCGATAGCTGGTTTCCGACCACAGCCGCTGCAGGCCCCAGCGCGGCCGCTCGCGCAGCACCGCGCCGCCCAGGCGCAGGCGCATCACGTCGTCGTCATTGGGGGTGCCCACATGGTGCACGCAGCCGGCCAGGCCGGCGTCCTCGTAGCGCTGGCGCACCGCCGCCACGTCCTCGGCGCGCACCTGGATCACCGCGCCGGCTTCCTCGGCGAACAGCGCCGCCACCGCTTCCGGCACGTCGCCGGCAATGTTGTCGAGCACGATATCCACGCCCACCCGGCCGGCGAACGCCATTTCCGCCAGGGTGGTGAACAGGCCGCCGTCGGAGCGGTCGTGGTAGGCCAGCAGGCGGCCTTCCGCCAGCAGCGCCTGGGTGGTGTCGAAGAAGGCGATCAGGTCCGCCGGGTCATCCAGGTCCGGGGCCTGGTCACCGACCTGGCCGTACACCTGGGCCAGGGCGGAGCCGCCCAGCCGGTCCTGGCCACGGCCCAGGTCGATCAGCAGCAGCTCGCTGTCCATGCCGGTGCGGATCTGCGGGGTGGCGGTGAGACCGATGTCGGTGACGGTGGCGAAACCGGACACGATCAGCGACAGCGGCGCGGTGACGCTCTTCTCGATGCCGCGTTCCTGCCACAGGGTGCGCATGGACAGGGAGTCCTTGCCCACCGGGATGGCGATGCCCAGGGCCGGGCACAGCTCCATGCCCACCGCCTTGACGGTGTCGAACAGGGCCTGGTCCTCGCCGGGGTGGCCGGCGGCGGCCATCCAGTTGGCGGACAGGCGGATATTGGCCAGCGACCCGATGTGAGCGGCGGCCAGGTTGGTGAGCGTCTCGGCCACCGCCATGCGGCCGGCGGCCGGCGCGTTGACCAGGGCCGCCGGGGTGCGCTCGCCCATGGCCATGGCTTCGCCGGTGCGCTGGTTATAACCGGTGGCGGTGACCGCGCAATCGGCCACCGGCACCTGCCAGGGGCCGACCATCTGATCGCGGTGCACCAGGCCGGTCACCGAGCGGTCGCCGATGGTGATCAGGAAGTTCTTGGAGGCCACCGTGGGCAGGCGCATGACCCGCTCGATGGCGTCCTTGAGCTTGATGCCCTCGGTGCTGAACGGCCGGCGTTCGAAGTCCTCGCGGTCAAAGGCACGCTGCATTTTCGGCGGCTTGCCGAACAACACGTCCATGGGCAGGTCCACCGGCGCGTCGCCGAAGTGCTCGTCGCCCACCCGCAGGTGTTCCTCGGTGGTGGCCTCGCCGAGCACCGCGAACGGCGCCCGCTCCCGGTCGCACAGGGCGCTGAAGCGCTCCAGATCCTCGGGCAGCACCGCCAGCACGTAGCGCTCCTGGGCCTCGTTGCACCAGATTTCCACCGGGCTCATGCCGGGTTCGGCGCTGGGCACCTTGCGCAGTTCCAGCCGCGCGCCCCGGTCGTGGTCGTGGACCAGCTCCGGCAGGGCGTTGGACAGGCCGCCGGCGCCCACGTCGTGGATCGAGACGATGGGGTTGTGCTCACCCAGGGCCCAGCAGCGGTCGATCACTTCCTGCACCCGGCGTTCGATTTCCGGGTTACCGCGCTGCACCGAGGCGAAGTCCAGGGTCTCGTCGGACTCGCCGCTGGCCATGGAACTGGCGGCGCCGCCGCCCAGGCCGATCAGCATGGCCGGGCCGCCCAGCACGATCACCTTGGCGCCGTCGGGAATCTCGTTCTTGTGCACATCGCCGTCGCGCACGTTGCCCAGGCCACCGGCGATCATGATCGGCTTGTGGTAGCCGCGCCGTTCCTCGCCATTGATGCCCGGCGCTTGCAGTTCCAGGGTGCGGAAGTAGCCGCACAGATTGGGGCGGCCGAATTCGTTGTTGAAGGCGGCACCACCCAGGGGGCCGTCGATCATGATGTCCAGCGGCGAGGCGATGCGGTCCGGGCGACCGTAGTCGTCTTCCCAGGGCTGCTCGAAGCCGGGGATGCGCAGGTTGGACACCGAGAAGCCGGTGAGGCCGGCCTTGGGCTTGCCGCCCCGGCCGGTGGCGCCCTCGTCGCGGATCTCGCCGCCGGCGCCGGTGGCCGCCCCCGGGTGCGGGGCGATGGCGGTGGGATGGTTGTGGGTCTCCACCTTCATCAGCATGTGCACCGGCTCGTTGACGTAGCGGTACACCTGGGCGCCGCTGTCCTCGGCGGGGAAGAAACGGTCCGCCGCCGGGCCTTGCACCACCGCCGCGTTGTCGCTGTAGGCGCTGAGCACGCCGTCCGGGGCCTGCTTGTGGGTGTTGCGGATCATCGCGAACAGGCTCAGATCCTGGGCCTGGCCGTCGATGGTCCAGTCGGCGTTGAAGATCTTGTGGCGGCAGTGCTCGGAGTTGGCCTGGGCGAACATCATCAGCTCGGCGTCCGAGGGGTTGCGGCCCAGGGCGGTGAAGCGCTCCACCAGATAGTCGATCTCGTCGTCGGCCAGGGCCAGGCCCAGGGCGCCGTTGGCCTCGGCCAGGGCCTCGCGGCCACCGCCGATCACATCCACGGTGGTCAGGGGCCGGGGCTGGTGATGGGTGAACAGCCGGTCGGCGTCCTCCACCCGGTCCAGCACCGCTTCCACCATGCGGTCGTGCAGGGCGGCGGCCAGGTCCCGGCGCGCCACCTCGCCTTCCAGGCGCAGCCGGTACTCGATGCCACGCTCCACGCGGGCCACCTTATCCAGGCCGGCGTTGTGGCAGATTTCAGTGGCCTTGGAGGACCAGGGCGACACCGTGCCCGGCCGTGGCACCACCACGAAGGTCTCGCCGTCCACGGCGGTCTCTTCCAGGCTCGGCCCATAATGCAGCAGGCCATCCAGAACCTGCCGCTCCCGGTCATCGAGATCGGCGCTCAGTTCCACGAAATGCACGAAGCGGGCGGACAACGCCGCCACCTGGGGCAGGGCTTCCAGCAGTTTTTCTTTACGAAAGGCGGACAGCGCCGGGCTACCTGGGAGGATCAGCATAGGATCGGCTTTTTCCATCGGATGACTGTGACTGACGGGGGAGATCACGGAGCCGCAGGCTCCACGGCCCGCAATGATACGGGATGGGCGAGCGAATTCCTATTCGCCGAACCGCCGGCGCAGGGGGTGTTCATAGGGGCCAATACATCTTTCGTTACCCCTTGGCGGGGCGAATTTGCTGGATTTTTAAGCAGTTGCCGTGCAAAATTCCGCCCGCATTACGTGATCGGGATCACAAACGGAGCCCCCACGGCATGACGAAGCTGCTTAAACCCTCGCTGTTCAAAGGGGGCCGCCACAGCCTGGCCAGAGCATTGCTGGCGCCACTCGCCCTGCTGGTGATCGTGGCCGCCACCATGGCGCTGCGCCCTTCCCCCACCGCGCTGGAACGTATCCAGGCGCGGGGCGAGCTGGTGGTGGCCACGCGCCCATCCCTGACCACCGTGTACCGGGATTCCAACGGCCTCACCGGCATGGAATACGAGCTGGCGCGGGGCTTCGCCGAGCGCCTCGGCGTGGATCTCAAACTCCTGAAAGTGGACAGCAACGCCGCCCTCAGCAAGGCGGTGCGGCGCGGCCGCGCCGATCTCGCCGCCGCCGCCCTGCTGGCCGGCGAGGACGGTAACCAGGGCCTGCGCTACAGCACCCCCTACCAGATCGTCGACACCCTGGTGATGTACCGGCTGGGCAGCCCCCGCCCCGGTGAACTCGCCGACCTGAATGGCAAGACCGTGGTGCTGCGCGCCGGCAGCCGCCACCGGGAGATGCTGGCCCAGGCCCGCGCCGCCCACCCGGACCTGGACTTCAAGGTGGTGGAGAAAAGCTCCGCCGAGCAGGTGCTGGCGCTGCTGGAACAGGGCGAGGCGGACTACGGCCTGATCAACTCCAACGCCTACACCATGCACCGGGCCCTGTTCCCGGACCTGGCCTCCGGTTTTACCCTGAACCGGGACCAGGGTCTGGCCTGGGCCTTCAATAACGGTGGCGACGACAGCCTCTACCTGGCCGCCCAGCGCTACCTCACCCAGACCAAGGCGGACGGCACCGCCGAACGGCTGGCGCAGCGCTTCTATGGACAGATGGAGCAGTTCGATCTGTATTCCGCGCGCAGCTTTATCCGCCACCTGGACGACCGTCTGCCCAACTACACCGCCGACTTCCGCCAGGCCGCCGACAGCGCCGGCTTCGACTGGCGCCTGCTGGCGGCCATGGCCTATCAGGAATCCCTGTGGGACGCCCAGGCGATCTCGCCCACCGGGGTGGAAGGCCTGATGATGCTGACCACCCGCACCGCCCGGGAAATGGGCGTCAGCGACCGCACCGACCCGGCCCAGAGCATCCGCGCCGGCGCCGGCTACCTGCGCCAGCTGCACGACCGCATCCCCGAGCGCATCCAGGAACCGGACCGCACCTGGATGGCCCTGGCCGCCTACAACATGGGCATGGGGCACCTGGAAGACGCCCGGGTGCTGACCCAGCGCCAGGGCGGCGACCCGGACCATTGGGCGGACGTGAAAACCCGCCTGACCCTGCTCGACCACCCGGCCTATGTGAACCAGCTGCGCTACGGCCCCGCCCCCGGCGGCCAGGCGGCGGTCTATGTGCGCCATATCCGCCACTACTACGACCTGCTGGTCCGCGCCGACAATTCCGAGCGCCACGGCCAGACCCTGGTGGCTGCCAGCGAATAATCCCCCCAAAGGAATATCGCGGCTGAAGCCGCTCCTACGGTGGAAAGGAAGCGGTAGGAGCGGCTTCAGCCGCGATATGCGCCCGCCGTCCCGGTAGGAGCGGCCGGGCGGCGTTCCGCTTTAGCCGCGATCTGGGCCGCGATCCAGGTCCCGCGAACGCCGCTCCCGGAAGAAATCCCGCAACAACCCGGCGGCCCGTTCCGCCGCCACGCCGCCCACCACCTCCACCCGGTGGTTGTAGAAGGTCCGCTCCGGCAGGCCCAGCTGGCTCTCGCACACCCCGGCCCGGGGCTCCCGGGCGCCGTACACCAGCCGCGCGATGCGGGCGTGCATCAGGGCTCCGAAACACATGGTGCAGGGTTCGATGGTCACGTACAGGCTGGCCCCGGGCAGCCGGTAGTTGCCCTGCCGGGCGGCGGCATCGCGCAGCGCGTTGACCTCGGCATGCCCGGTGGGATCGTGGGCACCGATGGGCCGGTTCCAGCCCTCCCCCAACACCTCGCCGTCACGCACCACCACCGCCCCCACCGGCACCTCGCCCTCGGCCCCCGCCCGCTCCGCCAGCGCCAACGCCCGCTCCATCCAATAGTCGTCGTTCTGCATAACCCGCTACCTTATTCTCCGTGCGGCATAGTAGACGGCGGCAAGCTTCAAGCTGCAAGCTCCAGGCTGGGCTGGGTTGGCGGGGAGGCCGTGCCAAAGACAGGCCAGTTGAAAGTTCAAAGTTAAAAGTTGAAAGGTCCGGGCTGCCAGGCTTTCCCGCGGCCTTCGGCCGGCGTCGACTTGTAGCTTGCAGCCCTCTATTCGCGGGCACGGCCTCCCCGCCCGCTCACGCCCCTCCCGCGTTTCAACTTTTAACTTTGAACTTTCAACTGGCCAATCCACCGGCACACCACCTTCGCCCCCCCCCAAGCTTGCCGCTTGCCGCTTGAAGCTTGCGACTTGCCGCTTATCGCCTCCTTTCCGCTACAATCGTCCCTCACCCGCCGCGCGCCCGCGGCGACCCTTCGTGACAACAAGGAGCCGCCACCATGACGACTCTGGGCACCCCCGGCGCCGACGGCGCTACCCGCGTACTGCTGCTGGGTTCCGGGGAACTGGGCAAGGAAGTGACCATCGAGCTGACCCGTCTGGGTTGCGAGGTGATCGCCGTGGACCGTTATGACAACGCCCCGGCCATGCAGGTGGCCCATCGCCACCATGTGATCAACATGCTCGACGCCGACGCGGTGCGGGCGGTGGTGGAGCAGGAGAAGCCGCACTATATCGTGCCCGAGATTGAGGCCATCGCCACCGACGAGCTGATCAAACTGGAGCAGGAAGGCTTCAACGTGGTGCCCACCGCCCGCGCCGCCCGCCTGACCATGAACCGGGAAGGCATCCGCCGGCTGGCCGCCGAGGAGCTGGGCCTGCCCACCTCGCCCTACCGCTTCGCCGGCGACAAGGAGGAGTACCTGGCGGCGGTGAAGGAAGTGGGTCTGCCGTGCGTGATCAAGCCGGTGATGTCCTCCTCCGGCAAGGGCCAGAGCCTGGTGAAAACCGAGGACCAGGTGGAAGCCGCCTGGGACTATGCCCAGTCCGGCGGCCGCGCCGGCCAGGGCCGGGTGATCGTGGAAGGCTTCGTGGAGTTCGAGTACGAAATCACTCTGCTCACCGTGCGCCACGTGGACGGCACCGCCTTCTGCGCGCCCATCGGCCACCGCCAGGAAGACGGCGACTACCGGGAATCCTGGCAGCCGCAGCCGATGAACGACGCCGCCCTGGTGGAGGCCGAGCGCCAGGCCCGCGCCATCACCGACGCCCTGGGCGGGCGCGGCATCTTCGGCGTGGAGCTGTTCGTGAAAGGCGACCAGGTGTGGTTCAGCGAGGTCTCGCCGCGGCCCCACGACACCGGTCTGGTGACGCTGATGTCCCAGGATCTGTCCGAGTTCGCCCTGCACGCCCGCGCCATCCTCGGCCTGCCGGTACCGCAGATCGAACAGCGCGGCCCCAGCGCCTCTTCGGTGCTGCTGGTGAAAGGCGACTCCCGGAATATGCGCTACGGCGGCCTGCGCGAGGCCCTGGCGCAGCCGGACACCGACCTGCGTCTGTTCGGCAAACCGGAAGTCAGCGGCAGCCGCCGGCTGGGCGTTGGCCTGGCCCGGGCGGACAGCGTGGAACAAGCGCGCGTCAAAGCGAACCAAGTGATCGCCGCCATCAAAGTGGAACTCTGAGCCCACGCCCTTGCCGGGGCGGCGGCAACGCCGGCCCCCCGGCAGGACCCTGTTTAACGCAAGGCCCATGGTTTAAGGCCCCATGGTTTAACTCAAGGAGAGGTTATTCATGTATCGGGACACCCACAGCAAGGTCATCGGCTATTGCCTCTGGATCTTCGGCTTCATGGGCGCGCACCGTTTCTACTACGGCCGCCAGATCACCGGCACCATCTGGTTCTTTACCCTGGGGCTGTTTTTCATCGGCTGGATCATCGACCTGTTCCTGATCCCGGGAATGGACCGGGACGCGGACCTGCGCTACCGCTCCGGCCCCACCGACTACAACATCGCCTGGATACTGCTCACCTTCCTGGGCATTTTCGGCCTGCACCGCTTCTACCTGGGCAAGTGGATCACCGGCATCATCTACCTGTTCACCGCCGGTCTGTTCGGGCTGGGGATTCTTTATGATTTCTGGACTTTGAACGGGCAGGTCAGCACCAAGAACATGATGCAGGGGTCGCTTTAGCGGGGCGGCTGCAAGCTGCAAGCTGCAAGCAGGCCCTGCCTACTCGTAGCTTGTAGCTTGTAGCTTGTAGCTTGTAGCTTGAGTCTTGTAGCTCGTGGCTAGTTCTTCATCGCATATCGGCCACTGCCGAGAAAACACAGCGCCACGGCGGTGAACAGGTACATGCCCTGCAGTTCGATGGCCCAGCCGCCATTGCCGCCCAGGGCGAACAGCTGGCCCATGTGCGCCAGGGCAATCGCCACCAGCATATTGCCGACGATGATCGCCGCGCCGATGCGGGTCTGGTAGCCGATGATCACCATGATCGGCGCGATCACCTCACCGATGAACACCCCATAGGCCAGAAAACCCGGCAACCCCACGCCCTGCAGCATGCCGCTGATGCCGCTAACACCGTGCTGCAGCTTAAAAATGCCGTGCAGCAAAATCATGATCCCCAGGGCAAGGCGCAATACCAGCTTGCCCACGTCCGCGTTTTGCATGGTCTCTCCTTCTCGTATCGCCAACCGGGGAATCCCGACTTGGATCTGATCGCGCTCTATTGAACGGTTTTCCCCGGAAAAAGGAAAGCAACCCGCCGTCACTTGCGCTATTTATGCACGGTGAGCCCTGGCCGCCGATGTCGGTTTTCGCCCCGAAGGATGTCCGTATCCGCCCTTCCCGATATCGCCCCTTTACATGATGATCATCATCAATATATAAATGATGAACGTCATTTAACCAAAGCGGCCCGGAGGCCGCCGGGAGCCACGCCAATGCGAGTCAGCAAGGAACAAGCCGCCGCCAACCGGGAAAGGATCGTCGAGGAAGCCGCCCGTCTATTCCGCGAACGGGGCTTCGACGGCATCGGCGTGGCGGAACTGATGAACAGCGCCGGCCTTACCCATGGCGGCTTCTACGGCCACTTCGACTCCAAGGACCAACTAATGGCGGAGGCCTGCGAACACGCCATCGGCATCACCGGAAAGCGCTGGCGCAAGCTGCTGGCCGGCGACGACGGGCCCTCCATGGACGCCCTCGCCAGCCGCTACCTGTCCCCGCGCCACCGGGACCATCCCGGTGATGGCTGCGTGCTCGCCGCGCTGGCCGGGGAGGCACCGCGTCAGAGTGCACCGGTGCGCGGCGCCTTCACCCGCAGCGTGCGCCGTTTTATCGATCTGCTCGACGGTGCCCTGCCCGGCCGCCGGGCGGCCCTGCGGCGCCGCAAGGCGGTGGCCGCCACCGCCGCCATGGTGGGTGGCCTGATCCTGGCCCGGGCGGTGGACGACGACACCCTGTCCCGGGAGATTCTCGACGCGGTGGCAGCCGAACTGCCCGGCACCAGCAAACCCAGATCCTGACCCGACCTCCTCACCCAACCTCTTCACCCGACGAAAAGGAATCACCATGACCAATCTCGAAGAAATGACCGGCCTGCAGGCCCTGCGGCATGCCCTGCGCAGCGACACCCACCGGGGCATCGGCCACACCATGGAGTTCGCCCTGGTGGAACTGGAAGAAGGCCGGGTGGTGTTCGAAGGCCATCCCACGGAAAAGGTCTACAACCCCATCGGCACCGTGCACGGCGGCTACGCCGCCACGCTGCTGGACTCCGCCTGCGGTTGCGCCGTGCACTCCACCCTGGGCGCCGGCCAGGGCTACAGCACCGCGGAACTGAAAGTGGCCTATCACAAGGCCATGACCAAGGACACCGGCCCGGTGCGCGCCGAAGGCAAGGTGGTGTCCCGGGGCCGGCGGCTGGCGTTTGCCGAGGCGCGGCTCACCGGCGCCGACGGCACCCTGTACGCCAGCGCCACCTCCACCCTGATTCTGCTCTGAGGCCCCGCCCATGAGCCAGGCCGTCGCCGCCGCCAAAGCCCCCGCGCCGGAACGCACCCGCCGCATTCTGCACGGCCCGGTGCTGCCCACGCTGCTGGCCCTGGCCGCCCCCAATCTGGTGGTGATGCTGGCCCAGGCCACCGCCAATTTTCTGGAAAGCTACTACGTGGGCTTGCTGGGGGTGGACGCCCTGGCCGGGGCGGCGCTGGTGTTCCCGCTGGTGATGTTGATGATGATGATGTCCGCCGGCGGCATCGGCGGCGGCATTTCCTCGGCCATCGCCCGCGCCCTGGGCGCCGGCGACAGCGACCGGGCGGACGCCCTGGCGCTGCACGCGGCGGTGATCGCCACCGCCTTCGGGCTGCTCTGCTCGGCGCTGGTGATTCTGTTCGCGCGGCCGCTGTACGCGCTGATGGGCGGCGAAGGCGCCGCCCTGGACGCGGCGGTGGCCTACTCCACCGCGCTGTTCTCCGGCGTCACCTTCCTGTGGCTGATGAACGGCCTGTCGGCGGTGTTGCGCGGCGCCGGCAACATGCGCGCCCCGGCCTGGGTGCTCACCGGCGGCGTGCCCGGGCTGCTGGTGTTGTCGCCGGTGCTGATCTTCGGCGCCGGTCCACTGCCGGCGCTGGGCATCGTCGGCGCCGGCCTGGCCCTGGCCATTTACTACCTGGTCGCCACCCTGATTCTGCTGGCCGTGCTGGTGCGTGGCCACGGCGGCGTGCGCCTGCGCCGGGGGCTGGCCCTGCGGCGGGAGTTGTTCGCCGCCATTCTTGGCGTCGGCCTGTGGTCGTCGCTGAACACGGTGCTCTCCAACCTGTGCGTGATGGCCGCCACCTTCTTCGTGGCGCGCACCAGCATGGAAGCCCTGGCCGGCTTCGGGCTGGGCATCCGCATCGAGTACCTGCAGATCCCCATCGTGTTCGGCTTCGGCACCGCGCTGGTGGCCATGGTCGGCATGAACCTGGGGGCCGGCCAGGCCCACCGCGCCCGGCGCATTGCCTGGACCGGCGCGGCGGTGGCCTTCGTCGCCACCGAGGCGGTGGGGCTCACCGCCGCCTTCTTCCCGGAACCCTGGCTGCGGCTGTTCACCGACGACGCCGAAGCCATCGCCACCGGCGCGCTCTATCTGCGCACCGTGGCCCCGGCCTACGGCTTCCTGGGCGTGGGGCTGGCACTGTACTTCGCCAGCCAGGGCGCCGGACGCATGACCTGGCCGCTGTTCGGCAGCCTCACCCGGCTGGCGATTCTGATTGTTGGCGGCGCCCTGATGAGTTGGTGGCGCCCCGGCGACCTGGCCGCGCTGTGCGCCGTGATGGTGGCGGCGCTGGTCGGCATCGCCCTGGTCAACGGCCTGCCCTGGCTTCGTCAGCTACCCGGCGGCCCCTTACTGAAACTGCTCCCTACTGAAAGCGAGAGAACGCCATGAAAGCCGTGATTGCCAGCTATGCCCGCTCGCCGTTTCACTTCGCCAACAAAGGTGCCCTCGCCGGGGTGCGGCCGGATGATCTGGCCAGCCAGGTGGTACGCGGCCTGCTGGCCCGCACCGACCTGGACCCGGCCCTGCTCGAGGATGTGATCCTCGGCTGCGCCTATCCCGAGGCCGCCCAGGGCAACAACCTGGCGCGCATCGTCGGCCTGCTCAGCGGCCTGCCCGAACAGGTCGGCGGCATGACCGTGAATCGCTTCTGCGGTTCGTCCATGTCCGCCATCCACATCGCCGCCGCGCAGATCGAAGCCGGCCTCGGCGACGCCTACCTGTGCGTGGGCGTGGAATCCATGACCATGGTGCCCCAGGGCGGCTTCAACTTCTCGCCCAACCCCTGGCTCCAGGAGCATACCGACGCCTATATCTCCATGGGCCGCACCGCCGAAAACGTAGCACAGCGCTATGCCATCCCCCGCGCCGACCAGGAGCAAATGGCCCTGGAATCCCACCATAAAGCCGCCGCCGCCCGGGAACAGGGCCGGCTCAGCGACGAAATCGTGGCCATCGACACCGGCGATGGAAACCGCATCACCGAGGACGGCTGCATCCGCCCCACCACCTCCCTGGAGGCCCTCGCCAAGCTGCCGCCGGCCTTCGATGAAAACGGGGTGGTCACCGCCGGCACCTCCTCGCCGCTCACCGACGGCGCCTCGGCGGTGCTGGTCACCAGCGAAGCGTTCGCCGCCCGTCACGGGCTGGCGCCCAGCGCCCGCATCCGCGCCCTGGCCAGCGCCGGCTGCGACCCGGCGGTGATGGGGCTGGGCCCGATTCCCGCCACCCGCAAGGCTCTGGCCCGGGCCGGCCTCAGCGCCGACCACCTGGACGTGGTGGAAATCAACGAAGCCTTCGCCTCCCAGGCGCTGGCCTGCATCGGCGACCTGCACCTCAACCCGGCCACCATCAACCTGGACGGCGGCGGCCTGTCCATCGGCCACCCACTGGGTGCCACCGGTGCCCGCATCACCGGCAAAGCCGCCGCCCTGCTGCAACGCCAAGGTGGCCGCTACGCCCTGGCCACCCAGTGCATCGGTGGCGGCCAAGGCGTGGCCACCATTCTGGAAGCCCTGTAAATGTTCTCTTCCCCCCTGGCTGCCCGCTTGCGACACCGAGGCGTCCACTACGCCCGGGCGATCGCCGGCGCCACCTTTCTCACCATGCTCTCCGCATCGGCGGCGCTGGGCATGCCGGGGGCTTTTTTACGCCCATTGGGCGATGAATTCGGCTGGAACACGGAACAAATTTCGTCGGCGCTGGCCCTGCGCTTCGTGCTGTTCGGACTGATGGCGCCGTTTTCCGCCATGCGGATCGAGCGCTTCGGCCGGCGCCGCACCATGACCACCGCGCACCTCCTGGTGGCCGGCGGCGGCGCGCCTGATCCGCAAACCGGCCGGCCCGGCCAGCGCCTGAGCGGGCCTCAAAGCACCTCGAACACGCTATACAGCGGGCCGTCCGGATAGCGGTGGCCGGTGGCCACCGCCACCGTATGATTCAGCCCGTCCAGCGCCGGCGCCCCGGTTTCAAACCGCACCGCCGCCCGGAAGTAATACTCCGACGGGTCCACCTCCTCGCCGGCGGCCAGCCGCGCCATCACCGCCTCCGGCCCATGCCGGTAACCGTTGTAGCGCATACCGATGGTCAGCCCCTCCACGGTCTCCAGCACCAGCCGCACATCCAGGGTCACCACGCCGTTGTCGCGGAACGTCAGCCAATCGCTGCCGCCGGTCAGCACCCGGCCATTCAGCGCCGGCCGCTCGCTCTCAAATTCCCCGCCGGTGACCACCGCCACCCGACGCCGCCCGAACGGCGTCTCCCCCAATTCCTGGAGCGGCGCCACGGTCAGTTTGATGGCGAACAACGGGCGGGTTTCGATACGGCCAAGGGCCGCCGGCGCGGCGTCGAGCAAAGCGGGCATGGGACACTCCTGTTCTGTCCTGTCGAAGGACATTGGACAATAACACGGTGCCGGCTGAACGCTTCATACGGCCACGGCGGCGATGGCGCCGGCTGGTGACTACAGGTCGAGCGCTTCCTGTTCCGGAACCTCCTTGTCCGAGGACCGGCCCCGCCAAGCTGCGGAAGCAAACGACCGGGATGAAGGCGAAGCATCGATGGCTTTCCGATCCTGTCGCTGATGAGGGAGCCCACCCTTGCTTTGATCGGACCAGCTGGCAGATAATCGTACGGCAATACCGTACATAACCGGACACCTGAAATGGATACCGTCAGCGTCAACAAGTTCAGGGAAAACCTGAAAAAGCTTGTGGAACAAAGCCTTAGCAAACACGAACCCCTCAGGGTCACTCGTCGTTCCGGAGAGGATTTCGTGGTCCTCAGCGCCGCCGACTGGGAGCGCGAACAGGAAACGCTGTACGTTTTGCAGAACAGCAGCCTGATGCATCAACTGGCTGAATCGAGCAAAACGCACGGTGAGCGTAACGGATATACGCCAACCGACGAGCAAATGGATGAGATCACTGGTCTTTGAAGGAAAAACCTGGGAGGCGTACGAAACGATGCGCCAAAAGGACAAAAAGCTGCACGATGCCGCGCGTAAAGTTATCAAGGAACTAGTGCGCTGCGACGATCCCACAGTCGGTATCGGTAAGCCCGAACCGCTCAAGCACAATCTGTCTGGCTTCTGGTCCAGACGCTTGTCCCAGAAAGATCGGATTGTGTATAAGTTTGATTCCACCTCAATCTATATTTTCGCTCTCGGCGGGCATTATGATCAGTCCTGAGCCCGCCCTGGCGCTCCATTGCTAACTGTCCAGCATTCTCATTAATGGCGTATTCGATAGGCACAGAACGGCACAGGGCTGGATATATTTTCTGCGGTGGGTTATCTGTAACACCTTCACCGCAATTGGTCCATTCGGTCTGTAGAGCACGTCAGAAAACGCTTAAAAATAAATCCACGCACATTATTTATTTGGCTTCCTGGCCGGCGGAAAGACGTCTAAAAGTATCACAAAACCGCCTCCACTCAGGCAGCAAGGCAACGACTCTATCTTCGTTCAGGTGCTTGCCCCTAAAATAAATGCTCAGCACCTCCCCTTGCTTCCTAAGAATGGCCTTATCGCCAAAGCACCTTATTTCTTGAGCAAGCGCATCAAAAAAATGACGCTCAGCACCAGGGCCCCATACCCGCCATCCGTCTTCGACCATCCAGGCATCAGCAAGCTCAAACCGAGCTTCCAGAGGGCTCGGCTTTCGCATCAAAAAGTCCTGGCCTCCGTTATCCGACAGCAAACACCCCAAGCATGTAATTTCTGAGGCTCCACCATACCGACCGATACCAACCAGGGTGATCAAATCGCAAACAAAAGTGCCATCGCCGTCATCATCCACGTAACACCTGGCACCAAAAGGCAAAGAAACAGCCCCTTTGGATCGAATCTTTAGTGCCTTCAATATCTTTCGCGCGCGTTCTTTATTTGCAGGCTTCAAGCCCTCGTTTCTAAGACTCCCCCTTCTCTTCTTCTGACGAGCGAGCAAAAAGCAAAAATAGGAAAGCACCACAAAAAAGACAATGAAAAACACAACAATAAATTCATCTTTATGCATAAATATGGCCGCACCCACCACAGTTCGCCAACTTACTTTCTTTCTATATAGCTTTGAAAACCCTCTCAGCCCTCAATCAAATCCTGGAAGCACATACCATAACCACCATCTCCATTCCGCTCGCCGCATCAGACGTCTAATATCCCGAAAACCGGAACGTACAGAAAAGCCCCTCCACAAAAAGCCCCAAAACCAGAACCAAAAACCAATAAAACATCAAAAGAAAATAAAAAATAAATTTATTTTTTAACAGTCCTCGCTTAAGAAAAAAAACCGGCAAGAACCACAAAAAAACGCCGATCACCCCAGCCAGATGCAACGGGATCACAGATGTGAACAATGCTATAAAATAAAAAATCCAAACGTGCACCACATCAACTCTTTCATTATTCATCACGCCTCTCACACACGTCTTTCCATGCACCTACAAACATCGAAACCAAAAAAGCATTCATTACAGCAATCATCGCCAACCCCCAACACTGCCCCTTTCGAAAGCCCAACATATCGACCTCTCTAGCAAAGAAAGAATAAGAAAAATAACAGCGCCCAAAAAACCAGAGCGATGAACATCTGCAAAACGCCCAGATTACAGTTGACGCACGCAACCCAAGGGCAGAGAGGATCATATTTAATAACAATTTTTTCTTTCCGAGGTATATTCATATCTCCACTACTCTTACCCACCAGCTCACCGCGAAAGAGCTGACCCCCTGAAAGGGCAAATCGCCAATATACTTTTCCGTCAACCTCGTATTTATACCGCCGCAACCGAAGTACGCCGACGCCGCCAACCAATTTCGCGGGCACAGCGACCAACGACCCCTTTCTCAGAAAAAGAACCAGACAGAAAGCAACATATACCGAAACAGAAAAAAACATGCCCCCTGCAATTAGCTGAGACAGAGGAGATGACAAAGGGAAGGGAAAAGGGTTCATACATACTCCGGCCGCTATTCAGGCAAGGCACTGTATACGTGCATATTGAGTAGCATCATGATCCTCACTGGGATAGACCTTCAGCCGGCCCAGCCCAAAAACGCCAGCAAGCCACCCAAAAAAAATAACCCAGAAAGCCATCATACCTACGATTCGCCAATTTATATTATTTTTTACGTACCTTTTGAAATCTTCTGAGTCCCTCAACTCCCAGAAATACATGCCAGAAACCACCACCGCCATACCGCCAGTCATCCATAAAAAAGCTGAGTGCAACCCAGCCCCCTCATAAGCATTTGACATCAAAATAATTGCCAAAAGGTCATAAAAACACATTTTTGCAAATATCATAAGAAAAGCCAGCGCATACTGTCGCCCTGTCCATTTACAGAACCGCGACGCAAAAAAAGATGTCTAAAGAGCGTCCCAAGATTCAAATAATCAGCGCAAACCTTCAGTGTATTCAGCAATGAAATTCAACACCACTAACATAGAGACCAAAATAGTCCAAAACAAAACCTCACCTCTTTTCGATACAAACCTCTCTCTAAATAATGGAAAAACCATAAAAACAAAACAAAAAAGTCCAGAAAAATAAAAGCCAGTTGACAGGTACTCAATGCTCGCAGCCGCAAAAACCAAAGCAAAAAAATATTGAAAGAACATCTTTGCATTTTTACCCATCTTCTCCACACCCCATCCTTCTAGATAAGACAGAACTAACCACCACCCCAATCATAAGTGAAATACTCATTACCATCGCGAGAGTCACAAAAATCGCAAAAAAAGGCAGCACAGCATAAGCAACGCCAAACACCATAAATGAAACAAAAATCTGTTTTATCAATGCAAAAAATAAACCACAAGAATAGACATCAAAAACAAAACCAAGGGCATCAAGGACCTTGCCGAGGCCACCAAAAATAATTTTCGCCAAACAACTAGAAGCGAAAAGTTCGCCGGCAGTAGCCAACCATGACAACGCTTCGTCGAACCACGAATCCAGCACGCCTCCACTCTCTCCGCTGGAGATAAGATACGCCCCGGCACCTGTATTCGGGTCTAGCACCGTATAGCCCACAGCGGCGCGGCCGTGGAAATTGACCGGTCGCTCATGGGCGGTGACTTCCTTTCCTGCCAGGACTGCATTGCGGATGTCGCTTTCTTCATCAAGGCTCAGATCAAGGCCCGCCAGCGCCTGGTTGAGGTTAGCTCGGGTGATGGTCCAGATTTTCTGTCCCTCAGCTGCGGCGAGCTGTAGCGCCTTAACGGCGCTGATACCATGGGCTGAGTTTTCTTCGGTGCTACACATTTGCTCTGGCAGTAGATGTTCCATGGCGGCGACGTTATCCACGTCCATGGTCAGCCCGCTGGCCGTAACATTCCTAGGGATACCGAACCAACCGGCTTTCGAAAAGGCTTAGACTCAGACGGGAACCGTCTCCCCCTACAAAGCTTCCCAACATAAAACTAAATAAAGCCCACACCGAAAAACAACGAGGCAGCGTTTATCCCCAAATAGACAACATCAAAAGGAAGAACATGCCACCTACTGGAAAATGACTCATAAAACTTCTCATTCCCTGGCCGCGAGAGAAAAAACCTCCGGAAGACCATCATCAATCTCTCCCCCCACAACAAAAAACAAACCAAGAACAAAGCCAAAGCTGCAATAAGGACAGGATCCCCTCCACCAAACCGCCAGGAAGTCCAAAAGCCAACAGGGGTCAGAGGAATCAATAAAAGTCTTAGAGAGCGAACCAGCGCCACCTTTTCAGTCACCGCACCCCAAACCTCAAAATAAAGCCAAGAAAAGTACATCAATGCCCACCCAGAGAGCAGGTACATGAAAAAAGCCCCGAACCGCTGAATGGCGTAAAGGTCCGGATTTTCAATCCAGACCACCCTCAACATCACAAGAGAGTAGACACCCAGGAGTCCCCACATACGCACCCGACGGAATTCAGTGCAGGAAAGAACAATCTGACCGCTTTGCGCGTCCACAACGCCCGAAAGCCGGGTGAGATCCGACAAAACGAATCCAGCTTCCATGACTGGCCAGCGGCGTTTCCATGCCTTTCCCCCACGATTTTTAACCGCCCTGTCCCCCAGTGGACGGACGGTGTTTTGTTACGTGAAGGAAAAACTAGCAAAGCTTTGGGGGAAGGCTTGTAAGCAATTTCTTACATGGCTGTAGGCAAAACGCCCTTTCGGGCGTTTAATAAGCAAAAATGTGAAACGCTTCAAATCCTGTTCAGTATCGCCATCCAGATCGCCTTGGCGTCGCGCTGGTAGGCGCCCATGCGTTCGATCAGTTGGTGGCGGGGGCGGTTGTCGATCAGGGTATCGGGCAGCAGGGGGTCGAGCAGGATCAGGCGGATGGCGGCGCGGCCGAGCAGCAGGCTTTCGGCGGCCACTTCCGATTCCGGGCGGCGGGTGAGGGTTTTGTGGCTGGCGGCCAGTTGCCGGGCCATGTGCCGGTATTGTTGCTTGAGCGCGGAGCAGTCCCATAGGCGGCGGGCTTGTTTTTCGTCGGCACTGGAGAGTTCGGTGACGGCGAATACCCGGGCTTCCTGCGCCAGGCCCAGGCGGGCCAGGTCCTTGCGCAGGCCGGCGATGCCGCCGCTCAGATTGTCCGGCCGCAGGCGCAGGCCGGTGTCGCCGAGCAGGCGGAAGCCACGCAACGCCAGCGCCCGTTCGTGGCGGCGCCAGGCGGTTTTGTCCCGGCGCGGCACGGCGCTGTCGAGCACCGCGGCCCAGCCGCCGGTCCAGTCGCGCACCCGCTGCTCCCGGCGCAGCCAGCTTTCCACTTCGCCGAACAGGCCGCTGGTGGCGGTATCCAGCCGGTACAGCCCGCGCTCAGGGCTGACCACCCGTCCTTGCCGTTGCAGGCGGTTCAGGGCCACCCGCACGTTCTGGGCGCGCAGGTCGCACAGTTCTCCGGCATGGCAGAGGGCGGCCACCGACAGTTCGTGGCGGTCGTGGGTGGAGAGCAGGTCCATCACCATGTCGGTGGCGCTCATTGCGCTGTCCGTCGAAGGCCCAGCCAAATTTCCACTTTTGTCTTTCATGGACAACACCTGAAATATATCCTAATCTGGAAAACACAGACAAAATAAGTAACAACGGCCGGGACCCATCGTTTCCGGCGAGGAGTCCCCAGTGTCGACATCCCCAGTGCTTACCCGGACGGACGGTGCCATCCGGACGATCATCATCAACCGCCCGGAGAAACGCAATGCGGTGGATCAGCCCACCGCCGTCGCGTTGCGTGCCGCCTTCGAGGCCTTCGAGGCCGATGAGGCGGCGCGGGTGGCGGTGTTGGCCGGCGCCGGGGGCACCTTTTGCGCCGGCGCCGATCTGCAAGCCCTGGGCGATCCGCAGCTGCGCAATGAGGTCGAACCGGAAGGTACCGGCCCGGGCCCCATGGGTCCCAGCCGCATGCTGCTGAGCAAACCGGTGATCGCGGCGGTGTCCGGCCATGCGGTGGCCGGCGGCCTGGAGCTGTCGTTGCTGTGCGATCTGCGCGTGGTGGAGCGCTCGGCGGTGTTCGGGGTGTTCTGCCGGCGCTGGGGGGTGCCGCTGATCGACGGCGGCACCGTGCGCCTGCCGCGCATTGTCGGCCAGGGCCGGGCCCTGGACATGATTCTTACCGGCCGCCCGGTGGACGCCGAGGAAGCCCTGCGGATGGGCCTGGCCAATCGGGTGGTGGACGATGGCACCGCCCTGGAAGCCGCCCAGGACCTGGCCCGTCAGATCGCCAGCTTCCCTCAACAATGCATGAAGGCGGACCGCGCCTCCGCCTACGGCCAGTGGGACCACGAGCTGGCGGAGGCGCTGCGCCGGGAAGGGGCCGGCGGCTACCCGGTGGTGTTCGAGGAAGCCATCGCCGGCGCGGAGCGCTTCGCCAAGGGTGCCGGCCGCCACGGCGAATTCGAATAACGACGGCATCCGCAACAACAACGGACAGAACAATAACGGGAGAGTCTGATGAGCACCACCTATCTGGACCTGATTCACCGGGGCGCCGGCTACAATCCGGAGCGCACCGCCATTGTGTTCGGCGACGAGAGTCTGACCTTCGGCGAGACCCAGACACTCAGCAACCAGCTGGCCCACGCATTGATCGAGCGGGGCGTGCGGCGGGGTGACCGGGTCGCCCTGCTGCTGAATAACAGCCTGTACAGCGTGCCGGTGGACTTCGCCTGCGTGAAGGCGGGCATCAACCGGGTGCCGCTGAACGCCCGTCTGTCCCTGGAGGAGCACGCCCGCATGCTGGAGGAAACCGGCGTCGGGATGCTGCTGTACGGCGCCGACCTGGCGGAGCGCGCGGCGGCCCTGGGCGACGCCCGGCCCGGGCTGGTGTGCCACGGCATCGGCGCCGACGCGGTGGGCGACGATCTGCTGGCCGCCGCCGCCGGCTGCAGCGCGGCGGCGCCGGACGTGGCGGTGGCCCCGGACGATGTGATCCTGACCCTGTTCACCTCCGGCACCACCGGCACCTTGAAGGCCGCCCAGCACACCCAGGCGTCCTATGCCGGTGTCTGCCGTAACGTGCTGCTCAACCTGCTGGACGTGCAGCGCGACGACGCCATGCTGCACGCGGCCTCCCTGATCCACGCCTCCGGCGTGTTCGTGCTGCCGTTCTGGCTGCGCGGCGCGCGCACCGTGATCATGCCCGGCTTCGATCCCGGCGCCTTCCTGGACCTGATCGAACAGCAAGGCATCACGGCGGTGAACATGGTGCCCACCATGCTGCAGATGCTGCTCGGCCATCCGCGTTTCGAGAGCACCGACGTGAGCCTGCTGCGCCAGGTGATCTACGGCGCCTCGCCCATGCCCCGGCCGGTGATCGAGCAGGCCATGCAGCTGTGGGGCCGGGAGAAGTTCTGGCAATACTACGGCCAGACCGAGTGCCCGCTGGCCATCGCGGTGCTGCGCCCGGAGGACCACCGGGGCGATCTGCTGGGCGCCTGCGGCCGCCCGTCCCTGGATGTGGAAATCCGGCTGGTGGACGAGGCCGGCCAGGACGTGCCCACCGGCGAGCCCGGCGAGATCGCGGTGCGTGCGCCGTCGATGATGGCCGGCTACCACAATGCCCCGGCGCTGAACCGGGAGATGTTCATGGAGGGCGGCTGGCTGCGCACCCGGGACGTGGGCGAGTTCGACCAGCGCGGCTACCTGCATCTCAAGGACCGCACCTCGGACATGATCATCACCGGCGGCTACAACGTGTACCCCCGGGAAGTGGAGGACGTGCTGATCGCCCACCCGGCGGTGGCGGAATGCGCGGTGATTGGCGTCCAGGACGACAAATGGGTGGAGGCGGTGACCGCCGTGGTGGCGCTGAAGCCGGGTCAGAACGTGGACCAGGACAGCCTGATCGCCTTCGTCGCCGGCAAGGTGGCGTCCTACAAAAAGCCGCAGCGAGTGATCTTCACCGACGCCATTCCCAAGACCGCCGTGGGCAAGCTCAACCGCAAGGCCCTGCGCGATCAGTACGGCGGCAACTGAACCCGACCCGGCACCGCCGCGCCTCGCCATGGTACCTTGGGGTCCGGTTAACCATGGAGCGAGGCAATGAGCATTAAGGTGGTTTCCTTCGATGTGTTCGGGACGGTGGTGGATTGGTTCAGCACCATCGAACGGGAAGCGCGGGCACTGAATTTGCCGGTGCCCGCCGATCAATTCGCTCTCACCTGGCGGCAAGGCTACCTAACGGCCATCACCCGGGTGTTATCCGGGGAAGCGCCCTGGGCGCTGATTGACGACATCCACTATCAGATCCTTGAAGAGATGCTGGCGCGCTTCGGTATCGATGATCTGGATGAAGACCGGAAGCGGCACTTGAATCTGGCCTGGCACCGGCTCGATCCCTGGCCGGACAGTTCGGCGGCCTTGTACCGGCTGAAGAGTCGTTTCAACACCTGCACCCTGTCCAATGGCAACCTGAGCCTGCTCGAGGATCTGGCCCGCCACGGCGACCTGCCCTGGAGTGATGTGCTCTCCGCCGAGACCTTCGGCACTTTTAAACCGGACCCCAAGGTGTACCTGGGCGCCGCGGAAACCTTCCAGGTAAAACCGGAGCAGGTGCTGATGGTGGCCACCCATCAGGAAGATCTGGAGGCCGCCAGGGCGGCGGGGCTGCGCACCGCCTATGTGAAACGGCCCTTGGAATACGGGCCGACAGGACCGGCCAAGCAATTTTCCGAGGACCACGATTTTCTGGCCGAGGATATGCTGGACCTGGCGGAGCAGCTTGGCTGTTAATCCGCGCGACGGCTGATCCGCACTACTCCACCCGCCACCACTCCGGCAGCAGCCCGCGCACCTGCCGGCGACCGAAGCGGTCGTCGATCAGGTGCACCACGCCTTCGTCGTCGCCGGTGCGGATCACCCGGCCGGCGGCCTGCACCACCTTGCGCAGGCCCGGGTACAGATAGGTGTAGTCGTAACCGTCGCCGAACAGGGCCGCCAGCCGTTCCTTGAACTGTTCATTCACCGGGTTCACCTGGGGCAGCCCCAGGGTGGCCACGAAGGCGCCGATCAGGCGCCGGCCGGGCAGATCGATGCCCTCGGAAAAAGCGCCGCCCAACACCGCGAAGCCGATCCCTTCCCCACCCTCCTGGAAACGGTCCAGGAAATCCTGGCGGGCGTTTTCGTCCATGCGTCGTTCCTGGGCCCACACCGGAATGTCCGGCCATTGCTGCCGGAACACCGCCAGCGCCCGCTCCAGATAGTCGTAGCTGCTGAAGAACGCCAGATAGTTGCCGGGCCGTTGCCGGTATTGCTCGCCGATCAGGGCGGCGATGGGCGCCAGGGACGCCTGCCGGTCCCGGTAGCGGGTGGAGATTTGCCGGGCGATGCGCACCTGGAGCTGCTCGGCGCGGAACGGCGAGGGCACGTCCGCCCAGGCGGTGTTGTCCGGCAGGCCGAGCAGGTCGGCGTAATAGCGCGCCGGGCTCAGGGTGGCGGAGAACAGCACGGCGGCGCGGGCGGTTTCGAACCGTGGCGCCAGCAGCGCCGCCGGCACCACGTTACGCAGGCAAAGCCGCGAGCCGGGCCGGCCCCGGGCGGGCACCAGCCGCTCGCTGTCGAACAGGAAGGCATCGCCGTCGTAGAGTTCCGCCACCCGGTTGAAATGCAGGGCGTCGAAGTAGAAGCGGGTAAGGTCGCCGTCCAGGGGCTCCGGGTGCTCGGCCATGTGGTCGTTGATGGCGGCCAGCATCTGCTGCAGGGCCAACAAAAACGCCTGGGGCGGATCATCATGGACCCGGTAATCCTGGTCCGGCTGGGCGGCGTCGATGTCCTTGTTAAGGGCGTTCCACTGGCGGTTAAGCCGTTCGAAGGCGGCCTTGAGATCCTTGGGCACCGCCCGCTTCACACGGCGGAAAGTAATCTGATCCAGCTCGGCGCTGTACATGCCCCGGGCCCGGTCCACCAGGTTGTGGGCTTCGTCCGCCAGCACCGCTACCCGCCACTGGTTTTCCGTGGTCAGGCCGTGCAGTAGTGCGGAAAGATCGAAGAAATAGTTGTAGTCACCCACCACCAGGTCGCTCCAGCGGGCCATCTCCTGGCTCAGGTAGTAGGGGCAAACGTCGTGCTCCAGGGCCAGCTCGCGCAGCCGCGCCCGGTCCAGCATGGCCTCGCCGGCGGCGGCGGCGCGGGCCGCCGGCAGGCGGTCGTAGAAGCCTTCCGCCAACGGACAGGATTCACCGTGGCAGGCCCGGTCCGGGTGTTCGCAGCTCTTTTCCCGGGCGATCAGCTCCAGGGTACGCAGGGGCGGGTCGCCCGGTTCCGGCGCCACCGGGTCCGGCGTCAGGGTGCGCACCGCGTCCAGGGCCAGCCGCCGGCCCGGCGTCTTGGCACTAAGGAAAAACAGCTTATCCAACCCCCGGCCCGGGGCGGCCTTGAGCAGCGGGAACAGGGTGCCCAGGGTCTTGCCGATGCCGGTGGGCGCCTGGGCCAGCAGGGTGCGGCCGGTGCAGGCGGTCTGGTAGACCGACTCCGCCAGCACCCGCTGGCCGGGTCGGAAATCGCCGTGGGGAAACACCAGGGTGGCCAAGTGCTGATCCCGGCGCCGGCGGTGCGCCAGCTCCCGGTCCGCCCATTGCAGGAAACGCTCGCACTGATCCTGGAAGAACACCTCCAGATCCTCCGCGTGGTGTATTTCCCGCAGCGGCGTTTCCTTCTGTTTGACCACGTCGAAATAGATCAGCGCCAGCTCCACGCTGTCCAGCGCCCGGGCCCGGCACAACAGGGCCCCGTAGACCTTGAGCTGGGCCCAGTGCAGGGCCCGGTGGTTGTCCGGCTGGCGGGTCAGGTCGCCACGAAAGGTTTTGATCTCTTCCAGCCGGTTGCGGCCCGGGTCATAGCCGTCGGCGCGACCGCGCACCTTGAGATGACGGTGCTCGCCGCTCAGCGCCACTTCCGTTTCATAGCCCTGGCCGCGTCGGCCGGCGACGGTGGCGTGGCCGGCCATGCCCTCCTGGGCGGTGGGCGACGGCGTGAAGCGCAGGTCCAGATCGCCGGCCTTGGCGGTGAATTCGCACAGGGCGCGTACCGCCACGGTGTAGCTGGTTGCCTCGCTCACCGTGCTCACCGGGCCTCCCAGGCTACCTTGCAGACCACCGCCGGCATTTCCTGCTCGGCGAAGTAGCTCAGCCAGCGGCGCTGGTTGTCCTGCAGCCGGTCGCCGGGGCCTTTCACCTCGATCATCCGGTACTCGCCGCGCTCCGGGAAAAACTGGATCAGGTCCGGCAGGCCGGCGCGGTTGGCCTTGATGTCACACAGCAGCCGTTCGCCATGGCGTGCCAGGTGGGCGGCGGGAATGCAGTCCAGGGCGAGCTCCAGCAGCGGCTCGGAGAGCATGCCCCAATGCACCAACGGCGATTGAATGCCCTGCTTGCGCTGGAAGGTATCGAGAATACGCCGCCGGTGGCGGCCGCTTTCCAGGTCGGCGAAGGCGGCGGCGAAAAGGTCCCGGCGCCGGGCCACGAAGTCCGGCCGGTGCAGGTCCGCCGGGCCGCTCTGGAATGGATGAAAGAAGGCCCCGGGCAGAGGCGCGAACAGGGCCTCCCAGCACAGCAGGCCGAACAGGCCGGTGAGCAGGGTATTTTCCACGTAGAACACCGGCGCCCGGTCGTCATGGAAATGTTCGGCCACCGCCCCCTCCACGCGACCGGCGTCGATCAGGCGCGATAGCGGCAAGGTCAGCGACCACTCCTCGGTGGCCAGCGGCGCCGCCGGGGCGGGCCGGGGCAGCCCCAGCTTGCGATGCAGGCGCGGCAGCAACCGGTCCAGGGCCTGGCGCTCCGCTTCGCTTTCCGGGCGGGCGGCGGCTTCGTCGGCCAGGGTCAGGGCGGCCCGGTACTCACCGCGCCGCTCCAGCACCCGCAGCCGCCGGGCGCGGGCGTCCGGGTGCTGGCATTGCGCGTACAGGGCCTCGGCCTGTTCCAGCTGGTGTTCCCGTTCCCACTGCCGGGCCAGCTTATAGCGCAGCTTGTGGCGACGCTCCTCCACCCAGGGGTTGCCGGTGTCGCCGGCGGGCAGATCGGCGGCCACCGCCTCCACCGCTTCGCCGGCCTCGAACCGTTGCCGGCAGGCGTGCAGCGCCAGCCAGGCGTCCAGGTCGGCGCGGTGGCGGTAGGGCCGCGTGGTGGCGTCCAGGCGCACCCGCTCGTAGCGGAAGGTGCCCAGCTCGGTGAGCACGAACTCGCGCCAGTCCTGGTACAGGTTGCCGAAGAACATCAGCCGCAGGCGCTCGCACACCGGCATCACGGTAAGCTGCCAGGCCGCCGGCAGGTGGCCTTCCGGGTCCCAGGCCGACAGCGGGCGCGGCGTCGACGCCGGTTCCGCCAGGGCCACCAGCCAGTCCGCCTTGCGACCGTGACGGTCCAGGCCGGCGGCGGCCAGCCGGGGGGCCAGGGCGCGGCCCAGCTCCGCCTTGGTGTAGAGGCGGAACAGTTCTTCCAGGGTCAGATCGCCGTCCCGGCGCACCCAGCCGGCGGCTTCAAGGATCGTCAGCGCCGGCATGGCCGGGCCGATTTCCGGGTAACGGAGTTTGTCGGCGCGGAACAGCTCGCCGCTGCGCATCACCATGCGCGTAAGCAGCGCCCGGGGCGCCTCCGGCAGCGCCGCCACGCCGTCCACGAAGGCCCGTTCGGCGTCGTCGAGCAGGTCCCCGTGACACTCGCTTACCCAGCGCAGCACGGTCTCGAAGTTGCGCAGGTAGTAGAGCGGGTCGTCCAGGGTGGCGGGGGTGGCGATACTGTCCATTTGGCTAGTATAGGGGTGGGTTTCCGGTGATGCGAGTGTCGGGCGCCGCCCGGGGGTGATCGCGGCTGAAGCCGCTCCTACAGGCAGGGTGTGGGGCTGCGGGGGATCGCGGCTGAAGCCGCTCCTACAGTAATTCGGCATCGGGTGGTGGGGGCGCGGGGGATCGCGGCTGAAGCGGAACGCCGCCCGGCCGCTCCTACGGCAATTCGGCGTCGGGTGGGGGAATCCCGTCGTGCGCTGTGGTGGCGGTGATCATATGGGTAGGAGCGGCTTTAGCCGCGATCAGGCGGTGATGCGCGCCAGGGCCTCACGGATTTCGGCGTCGTCACGGGGCCGCACCAGCCGCGCCACCTCCTCACCGTCGCGCAGAAAAATCAGCGTCGGCCACAGCTTGACCCGGTACGAGCGCCCCAGGGGCCGGCCCTTACCGTCTTCCACCTTGATGTGTTCCAGGTCCGGGTACTCGGCCAGGGCCGCCTGGATCAACGGCTGGGCGGCGTGGCAATGGCCGCACCAATTGGTGCCGAACTCCAGCACCCGGGCGCCGGGGTGCGCGTCCACGGCGGCGCGGTCCAGGGTTTCCGGAGAGTAATGGGATTGATAGGCCATGGGCGTTGCTCCGCATCGGGGGCTCGGGTCGGCAAGCATACACCGACCGGGCCGGCACCCTTCAAGTGGGTGATGGCCGGTCAGTGGCGCCGCGCCCGCAGGGCACGTAGCGGCGCGGCCAGCGTCAGCGCGATCAGCCCGCCCAGCAGGGCCAGGGCCATGTCCTTCTGGGCGTCCCAGGGGTCGCCCTGGGTACCCAGGAAGGCATCGCTGCCATCCCCGAAGGCCACCGCCGCGCCCCATTCGATCAGTTCATAGATCATCGAGCTGGCCAGAATCAGGGAGAACGCGAAGAAACCGGCCCAGGCGCCGCGCAGGCCGACACCGTCGCGGCACAGCTGGCGCAGCGGTAGCACCAGCAGCACGCCGTACAGAAAATGCAGCACGCGGTCGTACTGATTGCGCTGCCAGCCCAACAATTCGTCGATGCTGAAGCCGGCCAGTTGCCGGGCCCAGGCGTCATAGGGCACCAGCGAGTAGGTGTAGTGGGCACCGATTTCGTGGAGCACCAGGAACAGGGTGATCAGCGCATAGCTGCCGGCGGAGAACCGGAACCAGCGGCGCGTGCCCCAAAGGGCGGCCAGGAACAGGGCCACCACGGCGTTTTCCATCAGCCAGGTTTCCCGCTCCACCGGCGCCACCGCCAGTACCGCCATCACCACCAGTAGGATCGCGGAGCAGGCCGCGAAGGTTTTGCGTTCGTCCATGTTTTTGCCGGCACCCGGTTCAACGTTTTTGGTGTCCGGAGCTTACCACTGGAGGGGAGGACGCCGAAGCGTCGCGCGGCCCAAAAGCATCGCGACTGAAGTCGCTCCTACCTCGTTCTTTAACCGTAGGAGCGACTTCAGTCGCGATGGGGGCCGAGATCAGGGCGCCACGTAGGCGGTTTTCACCGTGGTGAAGAATTCGGCGGCGTAGCGGCCCTGTTCCCGGGAGCCGTAGCTGGAGCCCTTACGGCCACCGAAGGGCACGTGGTAATCGACACCGGCGGTGGGGGTGTTGACCATCACCATGCCGGCTTCCGCGTGGTGGCGGAAGTGGCTGGCGTGCTTCAGGGACGAGGTGCAAATACCGGCGGACAGACCGAACTCGGTATCGTTGGCCAGGGCCAGGGCGTGCTCGTAATCGTCCGCCGCCAGAACGCAGGCCACCGGGCCGAAGATCTCTTCCCGGGCGATGCGCATGGTCGGGTCGGTGTCGGCGAACAGGGCCGGGGCCATGTAGAAACCGTCGCTGCCGCGCTGCAGACGCTCACCGCCGCACACCAGGCGGGCGCCCTCGTCGCGGCCGGTATCCACGTAACCCAGATCCTGGTCGAGCTGGCTCTGGTCCACCACCGGACCAATATCGGTGCCCTCACCCAGCGCATGATCCACGGTCAAACCGGCCAGGCGCCGTTGCACGCCGTCCACGAAGCGGTCGTGGATGCCCTTCTCCACAATAAACCGGGACGAGGCGGTGCAGCGCTGGCCGGTGGAGAAATAGGCCCCCTGCACCGCCACTTCCACGGCCCGGTCCAGGTCCGCGTCATCGAGCACCACCAGCGGGTTCTTGCCGCCCATTTCCAGCTGCAGCTTGGCGAAGCGGGCGCCAGCGGTGGCCATCACCCGGGCACCGGTGGTGCCGGAGCCGGTGAAGGTGATGGCGTCCACGTCCGGGCTTTCCAGCAGGGTCTGGCCGACCACGCTGCCACGCCCCATGGTCAGGTTGAAAACCCCTTCCGGCAGGCCGCTGCGGCTGATGATTTCCGCCAGCGCCCAGGCGGACCCGGGCACCAGGTCGGCGGGTTTGAACACCACGCAGTTGCCATGGGCCAGGGCCGGGGCGATCTTCCAGGCGGGAATCGCGATGGGGAAATTCCAGGGCGTGATAATGCCCACCACGCCCACCGGTTCCCGGGTGATGTGCACGTCCATGCCCGGGCGCACCGACGGCAGGGTCTCGCCGCCGGGGCGCAGCACTTCACCGGCGAAGAAGCGGAAAATCTGCGCCGCCCGGTTCACCTCGGCGATGCCTTCCGGCAAGGTCTTGCCCTCTTCCCGGGACAGCAACCGGCCCAACTCTTCCTTGCGGGCGGCCAGTTCCAGGCCAATAAAGTCCAGCGCATCGGCGCGGGCCTGAATGCCGCCCCGGCGCCAGGCCGGAAAAGCGGCCCGGGCGGCGGCGATGGCCTGGCGGGTTTGTTCGGCGTCGGCCTGGGCGTACTCATCGATCACGTCCGTGGTGTCGGAGGGATTGATGTTGGGCCGGGCGCCGGCGCCCCGGCTCCAGGCACCGGCGATAAAGTTGTTACGCATGATCGATCAATCTCCCAGGTTGGCCGCGCGCGCGGTGCGCTTGCGGAACGCGGCCCACAGCGGCAGCACCAGGAACAGCGCGGTAAGAATCAGGAAAATGGTGCTGGGCACGCTGTCAACGAAGGCCATGTAGTCACCCCGGGCCAACAGCAAACCACGGCGGAAATGCACTTCCATCATCGGCCCGAGAATAAAGCCGAGCAGCAACGGCGCCGCCGGGAATTTCAAGCGGATCAGGAAGTAGCCGACCACCCCGAAGAACAGCGCGGTGTAGATATCGAACACGCTGGAGCGCACCGAGAACACGCCGATGCAGATAAAGAACAGCATGGCCGGGTACAGCACATGGTAGGGAATCGACAACATGCGCACCCACACCCGGATCAGCGGCAGGTTCAGCACCAGCAGCATGATGTTGCCCACGCCAAAGCTCACCACCAGGCCCCAGAACATCTCCGGATTACTGGTCACCAGTTCCGGCCCGGGCGAAATACCGTGCAGGATCATGGCGCCGAGCAGCACCGCCATGACCGCGTCGCCGGGAATGCCCAGACTCAGGGTGGGAATGAACGCCGCCTGCACCGCCGCGTTGTTGGCGGATTCCGGAGAAGCCACGCCGCGCACTTCGCCCTTGCCGAAATTCTCCGGATTCTTGGCCAGTTTCTTTTCCGCCGCATAGGCCATGAAGGCGGCAATCGCCGGACCGGAGCCGGGCAGCGCGCCGACGAAGGCGCCAATGCCGGAACCGCGCAGGATGGTCTTCCACAGGCCGTTCCATTCGTGCCGTTTGGGCAGCATGGATTTGAAGGTCAGGCCACTGGCCTTGAGCGGGGAGCGTTTTTCCTGGCCCAGGTTGGCGAGGATCTCGCCCACCCCGAACAGCCCCATGGCCAGGGCCACCAGACTGATGCCGTCGGACAGCGCCAGCACGCCGAAGGTAAAGCGCTCGGTGCCGGAGGTGTCGTCGGTGCCCACCAGCCCCAGGGCGATGCCCAGCATCACCATGGTCATGCCCTTGAGCGGCGAGCCCACGGACAGGGTGGACGCCGCCACCAGGCCCAGCAGCATGATCGAGAAATAGTCCACCGCGCCGAAATCCGTGGCGAAGGACGCGATCATGGGCGTGAACCCCAGCACCATGAAAATCGCCACGATGCCACCGCAGAACGAAGAGATGGCGGCGGTGAACAGGGCCACGCCGGCGCGCCCCTGCTTGGTCATCTGGTTGCCGTCGATACAGGTGACCGCCGCCGACGCCGTGCCGGGCAGGTTAAGCAGAATGGCGGCGATGGAGCCGCCGTACTGGGCACCGTAGAAAATCCCCGCCAGCATGATCAGCGCGATCGGCGGAGACAGGTAATAGGTCATCGGCAGCGCCAGGGAAATCGCCGCCAGCGGACCGATACCGGGCAGCACGCCCACGAAGGTGCCGACCAGCACACCGACGAAACAGAACAGCAGGCCCTGCCAGGAAAACGCGACCTCGGCGCCGAGCGCCAGATTGTGAAGGATATCCATCAAATCACCACTCGAACGGGGCCACCGGAATGCCGAAGCCGTAAATGAACACCAGGACGCCGAGCACACTCAGCCCCACCGCGGTGGCCACCGCCGCCACCGGCCGCACCGGCTTTTCCGCCAGCGACACCAGCAACACCAGCGCCGCCGTGGCGGGCACCAGCCCGGCCCGCTCCAGCAAGGCGGCGAACGCCACGAAACCGGCGCTGATGGTGAGAATGGGGCGCGGAATCCAGAATTGCTCTTCGCTTCTTTCCGAATGCCACACTTCCAGCACCAGCAGCGTGGCGAACAGCAAAAGTACCGAGCCGATCATCACCGGGAAAAAACCGGGACCCATGCGGCGCAACGAACCCATGTCGTAGCCACTGCCCTGGACAATCACATAGAGGCCAAACAGGCCGAGCAGCAGCGCCGCGCTCACCTGCAACCAGTTAATGGAACGAGCCATTTATTATTCTCCTCCGAGGCGCCATGCGCGTTGTGAGAATAGAGTCAGTAACCGCCGGCCTGAGACGGCGACAAATGGTCCTTGAAACGGCGCGACAGGGCGTCCGTGGCCCGCGCCAGCAGGGCGGCATCCGCGCCCACGGCGAGAAACCGGCAACCGGCGGCGAGATGCTCCCGGGCCAGGTCCTCGTTGACGGTGAGAGCGCCGGCGGGCTTGCCCGCCGCCTGGATGCGTTTGAAGGCGTCCAGCAGGGCGGCGTTGACCTCCGGATGACCGGGCTGGCCCAGGTAGCCCATGTCCGCGCCCAGGTCGGCGGCGCCGATAAACACGCCATCGACCCCGTTCACGGCGGCGATCTCATCCAGGTTGTCCAGGCCGGCGCGACTTTCCACCTGCAGCAGCACGCACAATTGTTCGTGGCAGTGGTGTACGTAGTCCGGCACCCGGCCCCAGCGCGAGGCCCGCGCCAGGCCGGCGCCCACGCCGCGACGGCCATGGGGCGGGTAGCGGGTGGCCTCGACGATGGCGCGGGCCTGCTCGGCGCTTTCCACCATCGGTACCAGAAAGGTCTGCACGCCGGCGTCCAGCAGCGGCTTGAGGGTGTCGGCGTCGCCGTTCACCGGGCGCACCACCGGGTGCGTCGGATACGGCGCCACCGCCTGCAGCTGGTCGAGGATCGAGCGCACATCGTTGGGGCCGTGCTCGCCGTCGATCAGCAACCAGTCGAAACCGGCGCCGGCGGCGATCTCGGTGCCGTAGCCATTGGCCAGGGCGCACCACAGGCCGATCTGGGTGCGGCCTTGCAGCAGTGCCTGCTTGAAGGAATTGACCGGAAGATCCATAACCGCCTCCTGTCAGACGAAGCGCAGACCCAGCGCGCCGAGCGGGCCGTAGTCCACGTGGAAGGTATCGCCGGCGGACGCTGCCACCGGACGGGTGAAGGAACCGGCCAGCACGATCTCGCCGGCTTTCAGGGTGACGCCATGGGGGGCCAGCTTGTTGGCCAGCCAGGCGATGCCCTTGGCCGGGTGGCCGAGCACGCCGGCGGCCACGCCGGTTTCCTCCACCAGGCCGTTGCGGCTGCACACCGCCGCGCTCCAGCGCAGGTCCATGTCGAACGGACGAATGGTGCGCCCGCCCAGCACCACGCCAGCGTTGGCGGCGTTGTCGGAAATGGTGTCGAACACCTTGCGCGGGGCACCGCTGGCCGGGTCCACCTGACGCACCCGGGCGTCGATGATTTCCAGCGCCGGGATCACGTACTCGGTGGCACGCATCACGTCCAGCACGGTGCAGTCCGGGCCGGTGAGATCCCGTTCCAGCACGAATGCCAGCTCCACTTCCAGGCGCGGCACGATAAACCGGTCCACCGGAATTTCCGCGTTGTCCTCGAACAACATGTCGTCGAGCAGCACGCCGTAGTCCGGCTCGTCGATGCGCGCGGACAGCTGCATGGCCCGGGAGGTGAGGCCGATTTTGTGGCCCATCACCCGGCGGCCACGGGCCACTTTCATGTCTACCCACTGGCGCTGGATGGCGTAGGCCTCGGCGAAGCCGATCTCCGGGTATTGCAGGGTCAGATGGTCGATCTGGGTGCGTTCCTGCTCGGCGCGGTCGAGGCGCTCCGCCGCATCGCGGATGGCGGCGTCATCGAGTTTGGTCTGTGCGGACATCAGGGCTTCCTCTCGATAATGGTGTTGTGCAGGGCGCCAATGCCCTCGATTTCCGTGACCACCTCGTCGCCGGGCATCACGTTGACGGTGCCCTTGGGCGTGCCGGTGAGAATCACGTCGCCGGGCCGCAGGGTCATGAAGCCGCTGAAGTATTCGATCAGGAACGGCACGTCGAAAATCATGTCCTTGGTGGAACCTTCCTGGGTGGTCTCGCCGTTGACGCGGGTGGTCAGGCGCAGGTTCATGGGATCGGGAATGTCCGCCGCGTCCACCAGCCAGGGGCCGATGGGGGTGCAGTTGTCACGGCTCTTGATGCGGAAGTTGGGCCGGTAGAACCCTTCCAGGTAGTTGCGCACCGCGTAGTCGTTGGCCACGGTGTAGCCGGCGATGTAGTCGTAGGCGTCCGCCTTGGCCACGTTGCGCGCCGGCTTGCCGACCACGATGGCCAGCTCGCACTCATAGTGCATATTGGTGGCGTCCACGGGGCGCGGCGTGAACGCGCGGTGGCCGACCAGGGTGTTGGCGCCCTTCAGGAACACCATCGGTTCCTCCGGCGCCTTGGAAGCGATCTCGGCGGCGTGGTCGGCGTAGTTCAGCCCCAGCGCCAGGATCGTGCCCGGGGTCACCGGCGGCAGCCACACCACCTCGGTTTCCTCCACCCGGCGGCCGTCCGCCAGACGCAGCTTGCCGTTGTCTTCCCAGGCCTGCTGCACGCGGCCTTCGAATGCGATTCGGGCTTGTTTCATCGGGCGTTCTCCCCTTCGCGGACCAACGGATTTTCAAGACGACCCAGGCCGTCGATCTCCACCGCCACGGTATCGCCGGCGCCGGCCAGGGGCGCGTCCGGGGACACCCCCACCAGGATCAGATCACCGGGGTACAGGCTGGTGTAATCGGAGAGGTCGGCGAGCAGCGTGGCCACCGGCCGTACCAGTTCGGCCAGCCGCCATTGCTGGCGGCATTCGCCGTTGACCAGAGCGCGCACGGTGAGACCATCCGGGTCGGGCAGATCGGCGGCGTCCACCAGATTCGGGCCAATCGGGCAGAAGCCGTCCCGGCATTTCTGCTTGAGCGGCTGCCGGAACAGGCTCTCGTGGGGCACGGTCACGTCATTGACCAGGGTGTAGCCGGCGATGGCGGCGCGGGCCTGGTCGGCGCTGGCGCGGGTCAGGGTGTTCTTGATCACCACGCCCAGGGTGGCGCCCACGCGCACCTGGTCCACGTCGGCGGGGATCGGTACCGGTTCACCGGCGGCGATCTGGGTGTTCGGGGTTTTCACGTACATTACCGGGCCGGTGGGCGCGCCGTTGTAGGGCGCTTCGTTGATGGCGTCACCGAGCCGGTCCAGTTCTTCCTGGACATTGAGCAGGCAGCCGTAGACGGCACCGCTCAGCAGGGGCCCTCCCGGGCGCAGAGTCACGGATGTCATGGTATCTCCTGAAAACGTTAACGGCGGCGGGTCTGAATTTCGTTCAGTCGCTGGGCGATCAGTTCGGTTTGACGGCGGATCAGCGGCACCAGGATGGCCAGGCGCTCCGGGCTGAGCCGGTCGGACATGGCGGACACCGCCACCGAGGCCACCAGCTGCTGCTCGGCATCGAATACCGGCAGCGCCAGGGCGCGGGTGCCCGGCACCACGCCCACCTCGCTGTAGGCGTAGCCCAGGGAGCGGGTCTCGGTGATGCGGCGGCGAACCAGGTCCAGTTCCAGGCCGTGGCTGACCAGCCGTTGCTCGTTGCCGAGCAGCACTTCCTCGCAGTCATCCGGCTCGGCGAAGGCCATCAGCACCAGGCCGGATACGCTCACCCCCAGGGGGCGGCGGGCACCCACCTCGATGGACAGCACCTTGACCGGGTAATTGCCGGTCTTGCGGTCCACGCAGATGGAATCGAAACCGCTGCGGATGGTGAGAAACACGCTGTCGCCGCATTGTTCGGCGATGTGCCGCAGGTAGGGCTCGGCCACCGATTTCACCGGCACCCGGGCGGCCCGGGACAGGCCCAGCAGGGACACTTCCGGGCCCACCATGTAGCGGCGGGTATTGGGGTCCTGCTCCACCGCCTCTTCCTCGATCAGCACGCGCAGGATGCGGTGCACCGTGGGGCGGTTGAGGCCGGTCTGCTGGACGATATCGGTGATCCGCACGCCGTGTTCCTGCCCGGTGGCGAGGATGCGCAGAATCGCCACCGCCCGGCGGATGCTGCGCGCGCCCAGGGTTTTACCGCCCTCCCCGGCTTCGGTCCGGGTCGGTTCCCCCAGCTCGGTGTCCGGCGGAAGACCGTCGCCGGCGTTCATGATTCCGGCTCGATGACGCTCTTGGGCGTCTGTGACACCGGCTTGAGCTGGCGGATCTCACCCAGGGTGGCGTAGTTGGCGCCGGCGATGCGGCACACCGGCTGCAGGGCGCGGGTGTCGATGCGGCCGTTTTCGTAGAGCCGGTCGCTGACATGGATGCGGGTCACCCGGCCGACGAAGAACTCGGCGCCGGTGTTGCCGTAACCGGTCACGCTGTGCAGTAGGCATTCCAGGCTGATCGGCGCTTTTTCCAGGCGCGGCGGCGTCACCGTTTCCGACGGCAGCACCGTCAGGCCCAGGCTTTCCACTTCGCTTTCATGGGCGTCGTATTCCACCGCGCTGGCGTGCACGTCCTCGACCATGGTCCAGTCGGCGATATTGACCACGAACTGGTCCAGGGCCCGGATATTACGGGCGGTGTCCTTTTCACGGCCGGCCTTGCGGCCGATGTTGATACCCACCATCAGCGGGCTGTTGGACACGAAGGTGAAACAGCTGAAGGGCGCCAGGTTGACCACGCCGTCGGCGGACTGGGTGGTGATCCAGGCTATCGGTCTGGGCACCACGATGCCGCTGATCAATCGATAGCATTCCTGTGGCGACAGGGAATCGGTGTCGATTTGCATATTTATTCTCCTGGAAGTCGACCGGCCGCTCGATGGGCTAGCAGGAAAGCTAAGAGGGAGCCTGTGGCGAATCAACATGGCGCTGACAATAGTGTCCACTATGTGGACGTTTCAACCATAACCGATTCCGGGCCAGCCCCCGTATAAGCACCTTTCAGAGTATCCTGCGGTCCATGCCGATCCGGTGATGAACGCCTGCGTCCATTATGTGGACCTTCCGGGAATTTAACGGTTGCCGCCCCGGCGGCGGATTCCGGAAAGTATTCATTCACCCGCACCTTCCAATTGAAACCGGCGCCGAACACGGACGCCGGACAGAGAACGGAGAATAAAAACCATGCGTTTATTCCAACGTTTGACCACCCTGTTGATGCTGCTGTGCCTGGGCGTGGGCGCCCAGGCCGCGGACTGGCCCTCCAAACCCGTTCACCTGGTGGTGCCCTACCCGCCCGGCGGTAACGTGGACCTGGCCGCGCGCATCGTGGCAGACGGTCTGGAAAAGGAATTCGGCCAACCGTTCGTGGTGGAAAACCGCCCCGGCGCCGGTGGCATGATCGCCGCCTCCTACGTGGTCAAGTCCGACCCGGACGGCTACACCCTGTTCGTGGCCCCCAACGGCCCGGTGCTGTTCAGCCCCATGCTGTTCCGCAAGGACAACTACTACTGGAAGGACGATTTCGCGCCGATCGGCTCGATCTCGTTCGTGCCGCTGGTGCTGCAAAGCAATCCGGAGCTGGGCATGAAAAGCGCCGAGCAACTGTTCAAGTACGCCCAGGAACACCCCGGTGAACTGGCCATGGCCTCCCCCGGCGCCGGCACCCAGAACCACCTGATCAGCGAAATGATGCAGCGCCTGCTGAAAACCGAGTGGCTGACCGTGCACTACAAGGGCAACGCCCCCGCCACCACCGACCTGCTCGGCGGCCGCGTGGACTTCAACTTTGATCAGCTCACCGTGGCCAAGCAGTACGTGACCAGCGGCAAACTGACCGCCCTGGCGGTGACTTCTCCGGAGCGCCTGCCCGCCCTGCCCGACGTGCCCACCCTGAAAGAGCTGGGCTACTCGGATGCGGTATCGGAAACCTTCACCGGCCTGTTCGCCCCCGCCGGCACCCCGGACAAGATCGTCAACGAACTCAACCAGGCGCTGGCAAAAGTTCTCGCCGACCCGGCGGTGGTGAAAAAATTCGAAACCGCCGGCGCCGACGCCCGCGCCATGAGCGTGCCCGATTTCAAGTCGTTCCTGCAGAAGGAATACGACCGCTGGGGCACCCTGATTCGCGGCGCCAATATCCACCGCTAAGCCGCTTTTACCGAGAAGGAACGCAACAATGTCACGACGCCAGAGCGTGCACAGCGCCGGCTTCTCCCACCAGAACCCGATCCCGGCGGCCAGCCGGATCGGGGACCTGATGGCCACCGGCGTAATCAACGGCACCGACCCGGCCACCGGCGAACTGGGCGCCGATCTGAAAGCGCAATGCGCGTTCATGTTCCAGCACGTGCGCAACATCGTCGAGGCCGCCGGCGGCGGCACCGACGACATCCTGAAGATGACCGTCTGGATGCAGGACCGCTCCCAGCGCGAAGTGCTTAATGAGCAGTGGCTGAAGATGTTCCCCGATCCGGCTTCCCGCCCGGCGCGGCACGCCATTCAGAACCCGGTGGAATCCAAGTTTCTGATTCAGTGCGACGTGCTAGCGGTGATCACCGCCAGGGACTGATCTTTCCCGTGTACGGGCCGCCCCGCGGCCCTTCCATGTTCAATGGCAGGAGCCACCATGCCTGAGTATTACCCTTTTAATCCGGACCCGCGGGCACCGGTGGAAGCGCCGCCGGCGCGTACCTGCGACTCGCAGTTCCATGTGTTCGGCGATCCGGCGGTGTACCCGCCGCGTCCGGACGCGCCGTTCAAGATGCCTTCCGCCACCATCGACGCGGCGCTGAAAATGCACCGCGCCCTGGGCATCGAGCGCGGCGTGATCGTGCAGGCCACCACCTACGGCTCGGATCACAGTGTGGTGCTGGACGCCCTGAAAAAGGCCGGCCCGGACTACCGTGGCTGTGCCAACGCCATCGCGCTCAAGGAGCGGGATGACGGTTACATCGAGGAGCTGCACGCCGCCGGCGTGCGCGGCGCGCGCTTCACCTTCCGCAAGGAACTGGGCGTGGGCCTGTCACCGCAGGAATTCCAGCGCGCCGCCGGCCGGCTCAAGGAGCTGGGCTGGTACGTGAAGATCCAACCGGAGAAGGACGGCATTCTGGGCAGCGTTGAGCTGTACGAGAACCTGGATATCCCGGTGCTGATCGACCATCTGGGCCGCGCCGACGCCAACCTGGGCGTCAACGATCCCAATGTCCAGAAGACCCTGGAGCTGCTCAAGAAAGGCAACTTCTGGGTAATGCTTTCACTGGGTGAAAAGATCTCCACCCAGGGTCATCCCTGGAACGATGTGCTGCCGATTGCCCGCGCCTACATCGACGCGGCCCCGGACCGGGTGGTCTGGGCCAGTGACTGGCCGCACCCGCTGTCCAAGTCACCGCCGCCTAACGACGCGGAACTTCTGGAGCTGCTTTACCGCTACGCGCCGGACGCCGGCGAGCGGCAGAAAATCCTGGTCGATAACCCGGCGGAACTGTTCGGTTACAACGACTGACGCTGATTCAATCTCTCCCAAACCTCGGCCCGGTGTTTTTTAACCGGGCCTTTTTTTGGCTCATCGCGCTTTGGCGGGAAGTCTCTCCAGCCGGGGCGCGTCTCAGGGCGCGACGCCCTTCCGGGAACGCCGTGAACCCGTCCATGGGGGCTCCCTTTCGAACGTCCTGTTCTCAAGGGTCCCGGAAGGGCGTCGCGCCCTGAGACGCTTAGCAGTGATCTTCCACGCAATGAGTTCTACGGAGCCGCCACCACCACCCACCCTGGTTCATCGTTGTTCTTACCCGGAACGGTTCCGCTACCTCGAAGCGGAGCTGTGTGGGTGCCTTCCGGGACCCTTTTTGGCAGGGATGCCAAAAACGGGAGCGCCCATGGGTGAGGCAAGCGTGTTGCGAAGCACTGCTTCGCGCGCCGCCGAACGCCGCCCATCTGTGATGGGTGGCCGGACCGCTTGCGGGCTTGAGCGATCCCGGAAGGCACCCACACAGATTCGCGTCCCGGATAGAGAAGACCTCCCTCATCAATTTCCCGGCAAAGCGCGATGGACCCTTATTTTTCAGTGCTATTTCATTTCTGCATTCATGAACTCTTATCGTCTATATCGTGGACTTTTTCTTTTTTTCACGATTGCCGACAGTGCACCATAACGACAAAGTAACCCTCAAGGACGCGCACTTTCGGTGCATGCCCGATGACAAAAACCAGGAGTCATCCACACAAAAATCCGATAGCGAACCCGCCCGTCTTACTTGCCAGCGACAATCAAAAAAGGCGCTTTCAGCGGCGTCCCGGGGCGGTTTGTGCTTTTAAAAAGGTATCCAGCTATGAAACGTCATAACAAAACCTTCGCCACCCTGGCCGGTTCCGCTCTGGCCGGCGGCCTGCTGCTGTCCGGCACCGCCGTCGCCGCCCAACCGCAAGCCAAGTTCTACGGTCTGTTGGACCTGTGGGCCGGCAGCATCGAAAAGCCCGCCAATCAGGACAGCACCGCGCAACTGGCCGGCGGTGGCATGTCCACCTCGTTCCTGGGGGCCCGGGTGGACTACAAGGTCAACGAGGACGTCACCTTCATGGCCGTGGCGGAAATGTTCCTGCGCCCGGACACCGGCGAGGAAGGCCGCTACAAAGGCGACGAATTCTTCGGCCGCAACGCCTATATCGGCGCGTCCAGCAAGACCTGGGGTGAACTGAAAGCGGGCCGCACCAAGTCGCCGTTCTTCATTCCCATGGTGGTTACCAACTCGGTGAAGGACTCCTTCGCGTTCTCCCCGATGATGCTGCACACCTTCAACGGTGGTAACGGCGGCGCGGTGATGGGCGACACCACCTGGAACGACAGCATCAACTACACCACGCCCAGCTTCGGTGGCCTGAAGGCCAACCTGGTGTACGCCTTCGGCGAAGAGGAAGGCGAGAGCGGCGAAAACAAGGTGGGCGGTAACCTGATCTACCGGAAAGGCGGTCTGGTGGCCACGGTGGCGGCCATGCGCGTGCGCGAAGGCACCCTGGACAACGGCGGCGGCGCCGGTGAGCGCGGCAACATTCCCGGCGCCACCGACCAGGACGCGGCCATGGCCGGCCTGTCCTACAACTTCGGCGTGGCCACCCTGTACGGTCAGTACATGACCCTGGAGACCGACACCACCGCCGGCGATGTGGACACCGACACCTGGCAAGCCGGCGTGGCGGTACCCGCGGGTCCCGGCAACGTGCTGGCCTCCTACGCCAACTCCGACTTCAGCGGCGCGGTGGACTACGAGCGCAACACCTGGGCGGCGGGCTACGACTACATCGTCAGCAACCAGTTGGACCTGTACGCCATGTACCTGCACGACGACATCGACGACGTGGGCACCGGCTCCACCTACGGCGTGGGCGCGCGCTTCAAGTTCTAAGCCGCCTTCCCCGCGCGGGCTTCGCCGACCGGCGAAGCCCGCTACTCTTTACTACCATCCCGACTATCCGAACACCGCCACCCAGGCGGACAGCAGCAACAGCAACGCCATCCCCCGATTGAACCGCCGCATCCAGCGCGGATCGTGAATCCAACGAGCCGCCCCGGCACCGAGCAACGCCCACACCAGCACGCAGGGCAGCGCCACCACGAAGAACACCCCCGCCAGCACCGTCATCGACACGCCTTCTCCGCCGAACACCCCGGTGGCCGCCACCGCCATCATCCACGCCTTGGGGTTGATCCATTGCAGGCCGGCGGTGGCGATCAGCCCGAGACGGCCGCGCCGGGCGTCATCATCCTGGCTCACCGCCGGCGCCGCCCGGAACAGCTGCACCGCCAGCACCGTCAGCCAGCCCAGCCCCACCGCCGCCATCAGCACACGCACCGAAGGGTGCGCCGCCAGGGGACGGGCCAGGCCGGTGCCCACCAGCAGCAGCACCGAGGCGGCGCCGACGGCGGCGCCCACCACCATCGGCAGGGCCGCCACCAAACCGTGGCGGGAGGCGCAGGCGAGCACCAGGATATTGGTGGGGCCGGGGGTCACCGAGGCGACCAGCGCGAAGGGTATAAAGGGCAACAGGGATTCCATGGCCGTCAACGTAGCGAAAGGAATCGCCACTTTGCCGCCGCCCTCCCCGCTAGTCTGGAAGCTTTGTGCGGCGCCGGTAGTAGGCCGGGGTCATGGCGTAGGCGCGCCGGAACCAGCGGCCCAGGTGGCTCTGGTCGGCGAACCCCACCGCCGCCGCCGTGTCCGCCGGTGACCAGCCCGCCGCCAGCAGGCGGCGGGCGCGCACCAGCCGCAACTGCACCAGATAAGCATGGGGCGGCACCCCGAAGGCGGCTTTGAACGAGCGGGACAGGCGAAACCGGTCCACCCCGGCGGCGGCGGCCAGGTCGTCCAGACCCGGGTCCTCGGTGAGATGGGCGTGCAGATAGTCCCGGGCACGCCGGGCCGGCGAGGGCTCCAGCGGGGTCCGATCCGCCGCCGTCCGCCAGCGGGCATGGTCGGTGAGCCGGGCCAGCAGCCGGTCCACCGCGGTCTGGCGAACCAGGCGCATCTCGCCCTCCTGCAGCGCTTCGAACGCGGTGGCGATGGCCCCGGTCACCCGCCGATCGTCGCAGAGGGTGGCGGCGAAGCTCAGTTCGAAGGTGTCCGGGATCTGGGCGAACAGGCGGCCCATCTGATCGCGCAACCAGCCCGGGTCCAGATACAGCAACCGGTAGGTGAAGCCGCCGGGCACCGGGCCCACGCCATCATGCACCTGGCCCGGCTCCAGCAGCATGGCTCGGCCCGGCACGCTTTCATGGCGCACCCGGCCCACGTGAAAACGCTGCACCCCCTGCTCGGTGACGCCCACCGCATAGGTGTCGTGCCAATGGGGGTCGTAGGCGTGGCCCTCGAAATGGGCGCGGATCGTTTCGATGCCGCTGTCCGCGTCACGGCCGACGCGGACCCAGTTATCGCCTTGGGATGAGGTGGTCATGAACGGCTCTCCGCGCAGCAGCCCCTGAGTTTACACCGGGCACCGGCGCCGATTCTGGAAGATTCGTGCGGTGGTCCTTGCCGGGCACCGTTAAAGCGGCGCCAGGCTGGGCCGCAGCACCTCCGCCAGCCACTCCATGAACACCGCCGTGCGGCGCGGCAAATGTCGCCGCTGCGGGTACAGCAGGGTCACCGGCATCGGCTCCGGGCGCAGATCCGGCAGCACCGTCACCAGACGGCCGGCCTCCAGGTGCGGTCGCAGGTCCGCCTCCGGAGTCTGGACGATGCCCAGGCCGGCCAGGCAGGCGGCTTCATAGCTTTCCGCGCTGTTCACCGTGAGCGCGCCGTCCATGGGCAGCGAGGCGTAACCGTCCCCCTGGGGGTACTCGAAGCCCGGCGAGCCACCGCCCAGGCCGGGCACGTAATGGATCAGCCGGTGGCCGGCCAGATCCGCCAGGGTACGCGGCGTGCCATGGCGGGCCAGATAGGCCGGGCTGGCGCAGTTGACAATGGCGAACATGCCCAGGCGCCGGGCGAACAGATTCACATCGCCCACGTCACCGACCCGCAACACGCAGTCGAACCCTTCGCGGACCGGGTCCACGCGCCGGTCGGTGGCGCTCAGCTCCAGGTCCAGCAGCGGGTGGGCGTCGAGAAACTCCGGCAAGCGGGGGATCACGAATTTGCGGGCGGTGGAGCTGGGCATGTCCACCCGCAATCGCCCGGTCAGGGCATCGCCGCCCACCTGGAACATGGACGCCATATCATCCAGATCGGCCAGCAGATCCTTGGTCCGTTCGTAGAAGGCGCGACCTTCCAGGGTCAGGGCCACGCGCCGGGTGGTGCGCTGCAACAGCAGCACGCCCATTTCCTCCTCCAGCCGCTTCACGGCGGTGGAGGCACTGGCCTTGGGCAGCCCCAATTGCTCGGCGGCCACGGTGAAGCTGGCCAACTCCGCCACCCGGACAAAAGCCCGTAAATCCTGAACACGGTCCATCGCACGCCCCTTTGTTCGCATTCAGTGAACAGTCTTTACGGATTTCACCCATTTATTGGCTTTATGGCAATCAATAAAGTGGACGCCATCTTCCCAATTTGAACGGAGAGAACCATGACCCTTGCATTGATTACCGGCGCCAGTCGCGGCCTGGGCCGCAGCGCGGCCTTGCATCTGGCCGACCAGGGCAGCGATGTGATCCTGACCTATCAGCGCAACCGGGAGGCCGCCGACCAGGTGGTCGAGGCGATCCGGGCCAAGGGCCGCCGGGCGGTGGCCCTGCCCCTGGATGTGGCCGACAGCGACAGCTTTGCCGACTTCGTTGAGCAGGTGCGCGCCGCCCTGCGCGATACCTGGCAAACCGACCGGTTCGACCATCTGATCAACAACGCCGGCATCGGCATCAACACGCCGTTCGCGGAGACCAGCGAAGAACAGTTCGACACCCTGATGCGGATTCACCTCAAGGGGCCGTTCTTCCTGACCCAGCGATTGCTGCCGCTGATCGCCGATGGCGGGCGCATCGTCAATATCTCCAGTGGGCTGGCGCGCTTTTGCATGCCGGGCTTCGCCGCCTACGCCACCATGAAGGGCGGCATCGAGGTGCTGACCCGTTATCTGGCCCACGAGCTGGGAGAGCGCGGTATCGCCGTCAATACCCTGGCCCCGGGCGCCATCGAAACCGATTTTGGTGGCGGCGTGATCCGTGACAACCAGGAGGCCAACGCCCAGGTGGCCGGCGCCACCGCCCTCGGCCGCGTCGGCCTGCCGGACGACATCGGCGGCGCCATCGCCGCGCTGCTGTCGCCGGGCAACGGCTGGGTCAACGGGCAACGCATCGAGGTGGCCGGCGGCGTGGTTCTGTAAACCCGGCCGGGGTCAGCCGATACGTTCGCCGCGCGCCTCGCGGCGGCGTTCGGCGCGGCCCAACAACAGGCCGGTGGCGGCCCAGGCCAGGGCGATGCCGGCGCCGATGAACATGGCCAGCCCGGGCAATTCGCCGAGCAAATCCAGGCCCCGTTTCAGCCAGCCGCTGACCGCGTCGCCGCCCCGGTAGACCACCGTGTCGATAAAGTTCTTGGCCTTGTACTTCTGCTCCGGCGGCACCGAGGTGTACAGCATCTCCCGGCCGGGTCGGACCAGCGCGTACTCGCCGGCCCGGCGCGCCACCATGATCACCACGAACACCGAGAACACCGGCGACAGGGCCAGCCACAGGAAGCCGGCGGCGATCAGCACCGGCACCGCGGTGAGCAGCACGCCGATGCCCAGGCGCTGGGCCAGGCGTCCGGTGACGAACACCTGGGTCAGGATGGCGAGAAACTGCACCACCGTATCGATCAGCCCGAACACCTGAGTCTGGCGGGTGGGGTCCGGAAAGGTCTCCGCCACCAGCCGCGCCTGCTCGAAATAAAGAAAAGTGCTGACACTGGCCAGCAACACCACGAACAGAGCAATGCCCAGCAGGAATGGCGTGCGCAACACCTCCAGGGCGCCGTCGAAGGGATTGCCACCCAGGGCACGGCCACGCTCCGCCCGGGCCGGTTGCGCCTCGTCGTGCAATGGATGGCGGTCGCGCCAGCGGTACAGCCATATCCCGGCCACGGCGCTGGCGGCCAGCAGCAGCGCCGCCAGCAGCACCAGGCCGGCGTGCCCCACCGGTACCACCAGCAGGGTGCCGAGCCCGGGGCCCACCAAGCCGCCCAGGCTGGCGCCACCGGCGATGATGCCGAACAGCCGCTTGCCCTGGGCAATACTGAACACGTCCGCCAGCACGCTCCAGGCCAGCGACACCACCACCAGATTGAACACCGACAGCCAGATGTAGAAGGTGCGCGCCACCCCGACATGGTCCGGGGCCACCGCGAACAGCCCGGCGAACAACAGCAAATTGACCACAAAGAAACCGTAGGCGGCGGGCAGAATACGCCGGCGCGCCACCCGCGAGGCCAACCAGCCGAACAGGGGCAGCACCGCCAGGGTGGCCACGAAGGTGCCGGTGAACAACCACTGCAGGTTGTCCACGCCGCCGGCCACGCCCATGGTTTCGCGTACCGGCCGCAGCATGAAATAGCCGGTGAACAGCAGAAAGAACAGGGCCAGCCCGGCGATCACCGCCGGCGCCTCCGCCGGCTCGATATTGAACAGCCGCGCCGCCAGGCGCGGCAGTGGATGCCCGCTGCGCGCCGCCGCCACCGTTACCAGTCCATGGCCATCAGTTCACGTTGCCGGGCCTCGCTGAGCAGGGCGCCGCGGCCGGCTTGCAGATTGTCGCGCTGGTGCGCCGGCTTGCTGGTGGCGGGGATCACCGCGGTCACCGCCGGGTGGCTGATGGCGAATTTGAGGAACAGCTGGGCCCAACTTTCGGCGCCCACTTCGGCGGCCCAGCCCGGCAGCGGCCGGCCCTTGGTGGCGGCGAACAGGGAACCGTCGTCGAAGGCCCGGTTGATCAGCACCGCCACGCCTTTGTCCCGGGCCAGGGGCAGCACCTCCTTGGCGGCCTCCGGGGCGTTCACCGAATAATTGATCTGAATAAAGTCCAGGGGCTCGCGGCGCAGAATGGCGGCCATCTCGTCCAGGCCCCGTTCCAGGTAGTGGGTGACACCCACGTACTTGGTTTTTCCCTGTTCCTTCAACTCCCGGGCGTAGGGCAGCTGGGTTTTCCAGTGGCGCAGATTGTGCACCTGCAGCAGCTCCACATGGTCGGTGCGCAGCGCCGCCAACGATTGCGTCCATTGGCGTTCGGCGGCGGCGCGGCTGTCGGCGGCGATCTTGGTGGCCAGGAAGCACTGGTCCCGCCAGCCGCCTTCTTCCAGCAGCGCGCCGAGCACGCGATCGGCGCCGCCATAGTTGGGGCTGGTGTCGAACACGGTGGCGCCGCTGTCGAAGAAGATCTTCATTACTTCCTTGAGCCGCTGGTATTTGTCGCCGCCGATGTCCGCCACGAAACTGCCGGAGGTACCGGCGCCGATCACCGGCAGCGTCTCGCCGCTGGCCGGAATCGCCCGGCTACGCAGCGCCGCCGGTTCGCCGGCCCGGGCCGGCCCCGGCAGGCCCATGGCCAGCGCCACCCCGCCCCACAGGGCACCATTGAGAAAATCACGACGTGTCACCATGTTGTCCTCCTTCCCTGTCCGGGATCTCCCTGTTTTGCTTATGGTGTCGCGGGATTGACCGCGATCTGACGTACAATGCCCGCCCGCCGGCTCAGAGTCACCCGGCCCCCGTGTACATACCGTGATCGATTTCCCAGTAGGAGCTTCCCGATGAACCGCCCTCAGCCCGCCCCCGCCAGCCGCCGTGAATGGCTGGGCCTGGCGGTTTTGATGCTGCCCACCGTGCTGCTGGCACTGGATATGACGGTGCTGCATCTGGCGGCGCCGCACCTCAGCGCGGAGCTGCGCCCGACCAGCTCCCAGCTGCTGTGGATCCTGGATATCTACGGTTTCATGATCGCCGGTTTCCTGGTCACCATGGGCACCCTGGGCGACCGCATCGGCCGGCGCCGGCTGCTGCTGGGCGGCGCCACCGCCTTTGGCCTGGCCTCGGTGATGGCGGCGTTCGCGCCCAGCGCGGAAACCCTGATCCTGGCCCGCGCCCTGCTGGGCGTGGCCGGCGCCACCCTGATGCCCTCCACCCTGTCGCTGCTGCGCAATATGTTCCAGGTGGACAGCGAGCGCACCCTGGCGATCACCGTGTGGATGACCGGCTTTATCGTCGGCAGCGCCATCGGCCCGCTGGTGGGCGGCGCCCTGCTGGAGTTCTTCTGGTGGGGATCGGTGTTCCTGCTCGGGGTGCCGGTGATGGCCCTGCTGCTGATCACCGGCCCCTGGCTGCTGCCGGAATTCCGTGACCGGGACGCCGGCCGCCAGGACTGGACCAGCGCCCTACTGTCGGTGGCCACGGTGCTGGCGCTGATTTACGGCCTCAAGGATCTGGCCCGCAACGGCCCCGGCCTGCTGCCGCTGGTGGCGGTGCTCGCCGGCCTGCTGATCGGCGCCCTGTTCGTGCGCCGCCAGCGGCGCCTGGCCACGCCCATGTTCGACCTGGCGCTGTTCTCCAATCGGGATTTCAGCACCTCCGTGGGCGCCATGATGCTGTCCATTCTGGCGCTGTCCGGCGCCTGGCTGATGGTGTTCCAGTACCTGCAGGGGGTGCTCGGCCTGTCGCCGCTGCACGCCGGCCTGACCATGCTGCCGCCGGCGGTGCTGCAAACCGCCCTGTCGTTACTGATTCCGCGCCTGACCGGCTATCTGCCGCGCTGGCAATTGGTCAGCGGCGGGCTGGGGCTGGCGGTGTTCGGCTTTGTGGCGCTGATCGGCGTCAACAGCCTGGACGACCTGTGGCTGCTGATCACCGGCATGACGGTGATGGGGCTGGGGGTGATGCCGATGATGATCCTCGGCACCGATATGGTGGTGGGCGCGGCGCCGCCGGAAAAGGCCGGCGCCGCTTCGGCCACCTCGGAGACCGCCACCGAACTGGGCATGGCCCTGGGGGTGGCGGTGATCGGCAGCCTGGGGGCGGCGGTTTACCGCCACCACATGCTGACCACCCTGCCCGAGGGGCTGACCCCGGAGCAGGCGCTGGCCGCCGGTGACACCCTGGGCGGGGCCGTGGGTGCCAGCGCCGGCCTGTCGCCGGCCCTGGCCGAGCCGCTGATGGCCGCCGCCCGGGCGGCCTTCAACGCGGCCCTGCACACCAACGCGGCGGTGGGCGCGGCGATCATCGCCGCCACCGCCCTGCTTACCGCCTGGCGGCTACGGCCACGACGGGATGATCAGGGCACGAAGCGGGTGGAGAAGGCGTCGTCCGGCAGCTCGTCCAGATAGCCTTTGTCCATCACCCGGTTGGCGCGCTCGGCGAACGCCTTGAGACCGTCGATGTACTGCTCGTTCCAGGTGGTGGCGTAGTCACGGGTGACCCGCTCGGCGAGCATGTCGATGCCGGCCTGATCCAGGCCCAGCTTCTCGCCGTAGGCCTGGAACACCTGCGGGTGGCTTTTCACGTAGGCCACCGCTTCCACCCAGCCTTTCAGGAAGCCGGACAGCGCTTCCGGGTGGGCCTCGGCGAAGTCGTCGTTGGTGGCCAGGGCGATCCACAGGAAGTCGTCGCCGGTTTTCTCTTTGTAGATGTCGCCCAGGTTACCAATGCTGCGGTACTTGCCGGAGGCGATGGCCTTGGTGGCCAGCGGGTCGAACAGCAGGCCGGCGTCGATGTCGCCACTGTCCAGCAGGGTGGGGATAATGCCCGGCCCCACGTACTGCAGGTTACCGTCCTTGGCCGGGTCGAACTGGTAGAAGTCGTTGAGCACCACCCGCAGCAGCACCGTGGCGGTGCCGGCGGCGCCGGCGTAGGAAGCCACCCGCTTGCCCTTCAGATCTTCCAGCTTGTGGATATCGGAATCCGCCGGCACCAGCACGTCCAGGCTGGTGCCACGGCCCACCGGGTAGATGTTGAAAACCGGGAAGCCCTGGGCACGGAACTGGGCGAAGCCGGTCCAGCCGCCGAAGCCCACGTCCACCTGCTTGCCACGAATGGCATTGAACAGGCCGTCCAGCGTCGGGTAGCCCTTGTACTTCAGGTCCACGCCGTATTTATGATCAAGCCCCTGATCGATCATCACGTGGGAGGCGATGCCGTTCAGGGACTGCGCCATATCGCCAATGCGGATTTCGGTATCGTCGGCCCGGGCGTTCAACGCCAGCGTGCACAACGTGGCCACCAGCAGCAGCGCCCCCAGCAGAGTGTTTCTCATCAAACCTTTACCGTTCATGGATCTGTTCTCCCAGCTTTATCGTTATGTGATCAAAACCATTAAAAAACTGTTTCGCCCTTCACCGGTCTTGGTCCGGGTCCGGCACGAAGCGGGTGCTGAAGGCGTCCTCGGGAACGCTCTCCAGATACCCTTTGCCCATCACCCGCCGGGCGCGCTCGGCGAACCCCATCAGGCCGTCGATATAACGGCGGTTCCAGGGCGAGGTGTCGTAGTCGAGAATGGCCCGTTCCGCCAGCAACCGCACGCCGGCTTCATCCAGCCCCATGCTCTCGCCGAAGTCCTTGAACACCTGCGGGTGGCCTCGCACATAGGCCAGCGCTTCCACCCAGGCCTGCAAGAAACCGGCCATGGCGTCGGCGTGGCTGTCCACGAACGAATCATTGGTGATCATGGCGATCCACAGGAACTCATCGCCGGTGCGCGCTTTATAAAGCTCGCCCAGATTACCGATGCTGCGGAACTTGCCAGACGCCATGGCGCGGGCGGCCATGGGGTCGAACAGCAGGCCGGCGGCCACGTCGCCGCTTTCCAGCAGGCTGGGAATGACACCGGGGCCGGCATATTGCAGGTCGCCGGTGGTGGCCGGGTCAAAGCCGTAGAAATCGTTAAGCAGCACTCTCAGCAGCACCGTTCCGGTGCCCGCCGCGCCGGCATAGGACACGATGCGTTTGCCCTTCAGGTCTTCCAGGGTTTGCAGGCCCGAATCCACCGGCACCAGCACGTCCAGGGTGGCGCCCCGGCCCACCGGGTAGACATTGATCACCGGGTAGCCCTGGGCCCGGAACTGGGCGAAGGCGGTCCAGCCGCCGAAGCCCACATCCACCTGCTCGCCGCGCACCGCGTTGAACAGCCCCTCGATGGTCGGATAGGCCTGCCGCTCCAGGCGGATGCCGTGTTTCTTGTCCAACCCCTGGTCGACGATCACCTGGTACACCACGGTGATCAGCGACTGGGGCATATCGCCCATGCGCACCGTCGCCACCTCGGCCCGGGCGGTCACCGCCAGGGCGCCGATCAGCAGCCCCACCAGCGCCCAACCAAGGGCACGCCCCCGTGTTTTTTCTTTGTACATGGTGTTCTCCTTTCTCGTTGTTGTTAGTGGGAGGAACGGGTCCCCCGCGCGCGTGCCCGCTCCGCCGCCTCGGCGGCCTCGATAAAGGTGGCCGAAACGGTTTTGCCGACCTGGAACAGGGCGGCATCGTCGTAGTCCCGGGGGCGCGGCACGTCCACGCTGATCTGGTTATGGATGCCCCCCTGGGACAGTACCACCACCCGGTCGCCCAGAAAGGTGGCCTCGTAGCTGTTGTGGGTGATGAACAGAATGGTCTTGCCGGTTTCCCGCCAGATGTCGAGCAGGTCCACCCGCAGCCGCCGGGCGGTGAGTTCGTCCAGGCCGCTGAACGGCTCGTCCATGAACAGCACGTCCGGCTCGATAGCCAGGGCCCGCACCAGCGACAGCCGCTGGGCCATGCCGCCGGACAGTTCATGGGGGTAGTAATCGCGGAACGGCTGCAGCCCGGTGAGGGCGAAATAGCGGTCCTTGATGTCGCCCCAGCGGGACCGGGGCACCCGGGAATTTTCCAGGGCGAAGTCCACGTTGCGCTCGGCGCTGAGCCAGGGCAGCAGACGGGGCTCCTGGAACAGATAGCCGATGGTGGCCGGCGGCTTGCCCCCGGGCACCATGGGCCGGCCGCCGAAATGCACGCTGCCACGGTAGTCGCTGTCCAGACCGGAAAGGATGTTCAGCAAGGTGGACTTGCCGCAGCCGGACGGCCCCAGCAGACAAACGAACTCGCCGTTGCCCACGGTCAGATTAAGCCCGTCGAGGACCCGCTGGCCGGGAAACTCCTTGATCAACCCTTCAACCCGGATACCGTTGTCGGCTTCCATCTCTTGGCTCACAGTCTCACCTCCGGGCGCCAGGCGAACAGCCGGCGTTCCAGCCGTTGCAGAATCACCAGTTCGATAAACAGCATCACCAGCGTGAACAGCAGGGTCCAGGCCAACACCTGGGCCATGTCCGCCAGCTGATACCAGTAAAACAATTGGAAGCCGACCCCATCGGGGCGGCCCAGCAGTTCCACCAGCACCGTGATCTTCCAGACGATCCCCAGGCCGAAGCGCAGCGACGCCATGATGTAGGGCAGCACCTGAGGAAACAGCACCCGGCGCACGATCACCCAGCGCGAGGCATTGAACACCCGGGCCATCTTGAACAGACGGGTGTCGATGTTCTTGACGCCTTCCCACAGATTGATGGTGATGGAGGGGGCCGAGGTCAGGCCGATGGCGACGATGGCGGCGGTCTCGTTAAGGCCGATCCAGATAAAGGCGAGGATCGCGTAGCACAGGCTCGGCACGGTGAGCGCCACCATCACCCACACGTCCAGGGTTTTTTCGGCGAACCGGTTGAGCCCCATGATGATGCCCACCGGCACCCCCACCGCCATGGCCAGGGCCAGGCCGCCCAGCACCCGGCCCAGGGTGGCCAGCAGATGCTGATGCACCTGACCGTCGGCGATGTTTTCCAGCAGCACATTGAGGGTTTGCCAGGGACCCGGCAGTACCGTTGCCGGCAGCAGCAATGACAACCCGAACCAGGCCGCCACCACGGCCAGCATCGATCCCAGTTTTAACAGCACAGGCTTTTTCCTTGTTATTGTTCCGCCATCCGCCGGCCCTCATCGGGCAGCTTGATGCCGGCCGCCTCGGCGCAACGCCGGGCCAGTTGTTCGGCCTGCCCGAGCAGCGCCGCCTCGTCGATCAACAGGGCGCGGCGATTTTCAATCAATAAGCGACCATCCACCATCACGTCACGGACGTCGGTGCCCCGGGCGCTGTACACCAGCGCCGCGCTCACATCCAGGGTCGGCGCCAGGTGCGGTTGTTGCAGGTCGAGCGTGATCACATCGGCCTTCATGCCCGGCGCCAGGCAGCCCACCTGCCCGTCGCGGCCGATGGCCTTGGCGCCTTCCGAGGTGGCCATGCGCAACGCCCGGGTCGCATCCAGAGCATCCGGATCGCCCTTGGCTGTCTTGGCCGTGGCGCAGGCGTATTTCATGCTTTCAAACAGGTCCTGGCCGCAGTTGGCGGCTGGCCCGTTAGTGGCCAGACCACAGGTGATGCCGGCCTCCAGGAACGGGTGAATGGCCGGGAAACCGGTGCCCCAGAACAGCCGGGTGGGCGGGTCCAGCAACACGCGGGTGTCGCTCTCGGCGAGCAGCGCCACCTCGCCGGCCGAGATGTCGTACACCGCCGCCAGTTGCACGTCCGGACCCAGGCAGCCGGTTTCGGCCAGCAGTTCCACCTGGCGGATGTCGCGGCCAAAGTGTTTGGCGATCAGGTTGTTGAATTCGGTGGTTTCGGCACCGTGCATGTGCAGGCAGATGCCCAGATCGTCGGCCAGCGCGCGGGTCTGGCGGAACATGGCCTCGGTCATGCACCAGGGCAGCAGCGGGCCGGTGGCCAGGCGCAGGCGATCGTTGTCGGCGCCGTGCCATTCGTGGGTCAGGTCGGTGATCCGCCGCGCCTGCAGGTCCAGGCTTTCCATATAGCTGGGGCGGAAGTTGCGGCCGAGAAACCCCGGCGCCAGGGTGGCGCGCACGCCGGCGTCGCGCATCGCCTGGAGCACCGCGTTTTCCGGCGTGTAGGCCGGCGGGTGCGGCGCCACCAGGTTCTCCACCAGGGTGGTGTTGCCGTTCTTGAGATTTTCCAGGCAACCGAGCAGCTGCGCCACGTACATGGCTTCTTCGTCGAACGCTTCAATGATCGGCAGTTGCTGGTCGAGCCACTGCATCAGCCGCTTTTCCGGGCCCAGGGTACGGCCGAACACCATGCTCAGATGGGTATGGCCATTGACCAGGCCGGGCATCACCAGTTTGCCGCTCATATCGAGGGTCTGATCCACCGGCGTGTCCGGTAGCTGGTGGCGGGGGCCCACGTATTCGATGCGGTCATCGCGGACCAGCACGCAGCCGTCCGGGTAATCGTTTCCGTCCGCGTCCAGCGTCAGGACCCGGCCCCCTTGAAACAATGTGGTTGTCATCCGTCCCCCCTGAGGTTGGGTTAAAACAGTTCCAGGGGCTTGGCCCGGTCCCATTCCCGGTTGATGCGGGCGGCGGCGATGCGCAGGTGATCGAGCAGTCCGTCTTCCGGGGATTGCGCGCGCTCGCCCACCGACGCCACCGCCACCACGCCGAGTATGTTGTTGTCGGAGCCGATGATCGGCACCGCCACGCTGACCACGCTGGCTTCCAGCTCACCGGCACTGGTGGCGTAGCCCCGTTCACGGATCTCCAGCAACTCACTCTCCAGGTCGTCCACCTGCCGAGGAAACTCCTCCGCCGACAGGGTGCGGCAATGGTCCAGCACGTCACGAATATCCGCCTTCGTCATATAGGCCAGGTGCACCTTGGCGGAGGCGCCTTTGTACAAAGGCGTGTTGGCGGCGGGGCCCAGCCCCACCCGGACCGCCCGGGGCCCGTCCTGAAAGCGCACGCACAAAACCCGGTCACCGGCTCGATGGGTGACCATGGCGCTCTCGCCGGTGATGCCGGCCAGCTCGCGCAGGATCGGCGCGGCGATTTCCGACATGTCGCGGCCGTATTCCTCGGTGAGCGCTGCCAGCCGCACGAAGCCGGGGCTGAGCACGAACTCGCCACTGCGCGCCATGGCGGTGATCAGGCCGCGCCGGCGCAGGCTGTGCAGGTAGCGGTAGGCGGAACTGCGCGACAAACCGAAGCGTCGCTCGATTTCCCTGCGGGTCACCACCCGGCCATGACCGGCGAACATCAGCATGATGTCCAGGATCCGGTCCAGCGATGAGACGTTGTCGTTGTTGTTCATAGTTGTGTTCCGGAAAGTGGGTCGGGCTGAAAATCCAAGCCGTCGGGACCGGCCGGACCGTCAGGACGCAGACGCCGGCACACCGACCGTCCCACCATTTAAAACTCCCTGGGCCCTGGTTTCCATACCCGAGAGCGGCAAATTGTGTGATCGCCGGGAACAAAGGGGGGCTGAGACGGGGCGCTGGAGCGCCCCGCCGGGGAGGGGTAAAAAAGCGGGGATGTCAGCGGGGCAGCGGCTTGTAGGCCAGCGCCTTCATTTCCACCAGCAGCAGGGGATGGGGCAATTGGTGCACGGCCACGGTGGTCCGGGTGGGGCCGCCGCCGTGGAAATACTCGCCCCAGACCCGGTTGAAGCCGCCGAAGTCATTCATGTTGACCAGGAAGCAGCTCATTTCCACCAGGTCTTCCAGGCCGGCGCCCTCGCTGGCCAGGATATCGGCGATATTGTCGATCACCGCCCGGGTCTGGGCCTCGATATCCAGCCGGGTGACGCCCATTTCATCCACCTCGGCGCCGACAAAGCTGTTGTCCGGGCGGCGCGAGCTGGTGCCGGAGACGAACAGGAAGTCGCCGGCCCGCTTCACATGGGGAAAACGGCCCCGGGGTTTGGCCTTGTGGGCCAGGGTTTTGCCGTGGGACGCGGTGGCGTCCCGGGATTGCTCGCTCATGGCACGCTCCTTATCCGGCCACCTGGAATTCGGCACCGCCCAGGTGCTGCACCCGCAGTTCCACATGCTGGCCGCGCCGCAGCGGTTCGGCGGCGGTGGCGGCGCCGGCCAGCACCACGTCGCCGGGCCGCAGGCTCAGCCCGGCCTCCCCCACCAGCCGGGCGGCGGCCACCAGGGCGCGCAGGGGGTGGCCGAGGATGGCGGCGGAGGAGCCCACCTGGCGCACCTCGCCATCCAGGCTCATGACCATGCCCAGGTTGGCGATATCCAGGTCGGCGCGGCGCCAGGCGCCGAGCACCAGGCCGGACGACGAGGCGTTGTCGGCGACCACGCTGGGCAGGTCGAATTTGAAGTCCCGGTAGCGGGAATCGATGATTTCCATGGCCGGCGCCACCGCGCCGATGGCGGCCTGCACCTGGGGCAGGGTGACCAGTCCGGTCAGCGGCTTTTCGATCAGAAACGCCAGTTCCGGTTCCACCCGGGGGTGAACATAGGCGTCCAGGTCGATCTGGCCGCCCTCCTCCACCAGCATGGCGTCGGTGAGCCGGCCCCAGATCAGATCCTCCACGCCCATCTGTACCATCTTGGCGCGGCTGGTAAAGCCGAGCTTGATGCCGATGGGCGCTTCGCCGCGCCGCAGCCGGCGCTCCACCGAGGCGGCCTGCACCGCGTAGGCGTCGCTGACGTTCAGGGTGCCGGCGGCGAACTGGTCGATGGCCTGGCCCTGGCGGGCGGCCTCATCCACCCGTTCCGCCATGGCCTGGATATCCTTCGGGTCCGTGCCTTTGCGGCGCGCCTTATTTCGCTCGGGCGTTTTCTTGTCAGGCATGGTCGGTCTCCGGTTGGCGATTCTTGAGCATGTCCAAAGCAACATCCACGATCATGTCTTCCTGGCCCCCCACCATGCGGCGTCGGCCCAGCTCCACCAGGATGTCCACGGTTTTCAGCCCGTAGCGGGCGGCGGCGTTCTCGGCGTGGCGCAGAAAGCTGGAGTACACACCGGCATAGCCCAGGGCCAGGGTTTCCCGGTCCACCCGCACCGGCCGGTCCTGCAGCGGCCGCACGATGTCGTCGGCGGCGTCCATCAGGGTGTACAGGTCGCAGCCGTGGTCCCAGCCAAGCCGGTCGGCGGCGGCGATAAACACTTCCAGGGGCGCGTTGCCGGCGCCGGCGCCCATGCCCGCCAGGCTGGCGTCAATGCGGTCGCAGCCCTCTTCCACCGCGACGATGGAGTTGGCCACCCCGAGGCTCAGGTTGTGGTGGGCGTGCATGCCGGTGCCGGTTTCCGGCTTGAGCACGTCCTTGAAGGCGCGGAAGCGGTCACGCACATCATCCATGGACAGGGCGCCGCCGGAGTCCACCACGTAGACGGTGGTGGCGCCGTAGTCCTCCATCAATTTGGCCTGGCGGGCCAGTTCCGCGGGTGTGGTCATATGGCTCATCATCAGAAAGCCCACGGTATCCATGCCCAGTTGTCGGGCCAGTTCGATGTGCTGTCTGGAAACGTCGGCTTCGGTGCAGTGGGTGGCCACCCGCACCACCGAGGCGCCGGCGGCGTGGGCGTCGCGCAGATCCTTCACCGTGCCGATACCGGGCAACAACAGGGTCGCCACCTTGGCGTGGGAAACCGTGTCCGCCACCGCCTCGATCCATTCCAGATCGGTATGGGCGCCGAAGCCATAGTTGAACGAGGAGCCGCGCAGGCCATCGCCGTGGGCCACCTCGATGGAATCCACCCGGGCTTGATCCAGAGCGGCGGCGATGCGGCGCACGTCCGCCACGCTGTATTGATGGCGGATGGCATGGGAACCGTCACGGAGGGTGACGTCGGAGATGTAGAGTTTTTTAGTCATGCTTATTTCTCCCTTGCGACCTAGGCGGCCGCGCCGGCCAGCCGGGACGCCATCCGTTCACCGGTGGCCAGCGCCGCCGAGGTCATGATGTCCAGGTTGCCGGCGTAGGCCGGCAGATAGTGGGCAGCCCCTTCCACTTCCAGGAACACTGTGATCTTCAGCCCCACCCGGTCGCCTTCACCGGGCATGTACAGGGGGCCGTCCTCGCCGTACTGCTCGAACTGCACCTCCTGCTTGAGCCGGTAGCCGGGCACGTAGGCGTTGACCCTGGCCACGGTTTCCGCGATGGCGTCGGCGATGGCCTGCTGGTCGGCCGGTTCGCAGAACACATAGACGGTGTCGCGCATCAGCAGCGGCGGCTCCGCCGGGTTAAGCACGATGATCGCCTTGCCATGCTCGGCGCCGCCCACTTTTTCCAGCGCCAGGGAGGTGGTTTCGGTGAATTCGTCGATATTGGCGCGGGTGCCCGGGCCGGCGGATTTGCTGGCGATGGAAGCCACGATCTCGGCGTAGTGCACCCGTGCCAGGCGCGATACCGCGTGGACAATGGGAATGGTGGCCTGGCCACCGCAGGTGACCATGTTGACGTTGAGTGCGTCCAGGTGTTCGTCCAGGTTGGCCACCGGCACGCAATAGGGCCCGATGGCCGCCGGGGTCATATCAATCACGCGGATGTCCGGCCGGGCGGCGCGCAGCACCCGCTCGTTGTGGCGGTGGGCGCCGGCGGAGGTGGCGTCGAACACCAGGGCGATATGTTCAAAGACGGGCAGCGCCACCAACCCTTCCACGCCGGTGTCGCAGGTGGCCACGCCCAGGCGCCGGGCACGGGCCAGACCGTCGGATTCCGCATCGATGCCCACCAGGGCGGCCATCTCCAACCGTTCGCCGGTGCGCAGAATCTTGATCATCAGGTCGGTACCGATATTGCCGGAGCCGAGGATCGCCACTTTGATTTTGTCAGTCATGGTCATTCTCCTTTCCGAAGCCCACCGATACCGAACCGAGGCCTTCGATATGGGCGCGGAAGCGATCACCGGGGGCCGCCGCCACCATCGGGCCGAGCGCGCCGGTGAGAATCAGGTCACCGGCGCGCAGCGGCCGGCGGGCCCGCGCCAGGGTGTTGGCCAGCCACAGGGCGGCGTTGAGCGGATTGCCCAGGCAGGCGGCGCCGGCGCCCACCGACACCGGCTCGCCCCGGCGGGTCAGCTTCATGCCGCACAGGGTCAGGTCCACCTCGCGCAACGAGCGCGGCGTGGTGCCCAGCACCCAGGCGCCGCAGGAGGCGTTGTCCGCCACCGTATCGGCGATGGTGATGTCCCAGTTGGCGATGCGGCTGCCCACCACTTCCAGCGCCGGCAGCACATAGTCGGTGGCGGCGATCAGCTCCGGCAGGGTGATCTGGTCGTGGCTCAGGTCACGGCTCAGCACCAGGGCCACTTCCGCTTCCACCTTGGGCTGCGAAACCTGATGCCAGGGAATCAGACCGCCGTCGGCCACCCCCATATCGGCGAACAGCAGGCCGTAGTCCGGTTGATCCACGCCCAGTTGCTCCTGCACCACCCGGGCGGTGAGGCCGATCTTGCCGCCCACCACCCGGCGGCCACGGCTTTCCCAGTAACGGCTGTTGATCTCCTGGACCTGATAGGCGCTGTCCAGATCGTCGGCGCCGATCAGGTCCCGGACCGGCTCACAGGGCTGGCCGGTTTCGTGGGCGGCGCGCAACCGCTGAGCGGCGCGGGCCAGGGTTTCGGTAATTGTCGTTTGCATGGCAACGCCTCCCGGCTTTATTGCGACATCTGCACGCAGACGTTTTTCAGTTCGGAATAGAAATCCAGAGAATGGCGCCCGCCCTCGCGGCCCAGGCCGGACAGCTTCATGCCGCCGAACGGGGTGCGCAGGTCGCGCAGGAACCAGGTGTTCAGCCACACCAGCCCGGCATCGATGCGCGCCGCCAGGCGGTGGCCGCGATCCAGGTGGGTGGTCCAGATGGCGCTGGCCAACCCGTAGCGGCTGTCATTGGCCAGCGCGATCGCCTGCTCCTCGGTGTCGAACGGCATCACGTGGCAGACCGGGCCGAACACCTCCTCCTGCAGGCAGCGGGCGGACTGGTCCAGGCCGGTCCAGATGGTCGGCTCCACATAGCAGCCCTGGTCGAGTTTGCCGCCCAGGGCCGGCACGCCGCCGCCGGTGACCACGGTGGCGCCCTCCTCCCGGGCCAGGGCGTAGTAGGACAGCACCTTGTCGCGGTGCTGGCGGGAAATCAGCGGCCCCAGGGTGGTCTCCGGGTCCAGCGGATCACCGGGGCGCAGCGCGCGGGCCTGTTCCGCAAGCGCCGCCACGAAGCGGTCGAAGATCGGCCGCTCCACATAGACCCGCTCGGTACACAGGCACACCTGGCCAGTATTGAGAAAGCTGGAGCGGGCCACGCCGGCCACCGCCTTGTCGAAGTCCGCGTCGGCGAACACCAGGGCGGCGTTCTTGCCACCCAGTTCGAAGGACACCGGCCGCACCTTGTCGGCCACGTTGCGCATGATGGTGGCGCCGGTTTTCGATTCGCCGGTGAAGGTGATGCCGTCCACGTCCGGGTGATCGACGATGGCGGCACCGGCGGAACCGGGCCCGAAGCCGTGCACCAGATTGAAGACCCCTTCGGGCAGGCCCACCTCGTCCATCACCTCCGCCAGCAGGGTGGCGGTGCCCGGTGTTTCCTCGGAGGGTTTGGCCACGATCACGTTGCCGCAGGCCAGGGCCGGCGCCACCTTCCAGGTGAACAGCAGCAGCGGCAGGTTCCAGGGCGAGATGATGCCCACCACGCCGAGGGGCTGACGCAGGGAATAGTTGAGCGCCCGGCCCTCCGGGGTGGGTGTTTCATACACCTCACCGCCGCTCATGCGGATCATGGCGGCGAAGGCGCGGAAGTTGGCGGCGCCCCGGGGGATGTCCACCCGCGATGCCACGGACACCGGTTTGCCGGTGTCGGCCACTTCGGCGGCCAGGAAATCGTCGGCGCGCCGTTCGATCACGGCGGCGATGCGCTCCAGATACTGGGCACGCTGTTCGGCGCTGGTGTTGCGCCAGGCCGGCAACGCGGCACGGCCGGCGCGCACCGCCTGGTCCACCAGCGCGGCGTCGGCCTCGTGGACCCGGGCCACCAGTTCGCCATTGGCCGGGTTCAGATCCTCGAAGGTGTTCGGGGATTCCACGAACCGGCCATTGATGTAGTTACGGTATTCGGAAATCAATTGCGCACTCCTGAAGACAGCGAGGATCGCGGTAAAAAAAAGCGCGGCCCGCGGGCCGCGCGGATCGTGAGCGCGATCGAAAGGTTACAAATTGAATTCCACCACCGCGGCGCCGGCGCCATAGGTGGGGCCGTAGGCGTGCAACCGGGCGCCTTTGAAGTCGCCGGTGGCGCCCAACAGCCAGGACAGATGTTTCATGCCCATGTCCGCCTTGGTGGTCTCATTGAAGCGACCCAGGGCCTCACTGGCGGAACGTCGGTCGCCGTTGGCCAGCGCATCGAGCAGCTGGCGGTTGGCGGCGTCGTCCGCGTCGTGACGAATGCGGTCCTCGGCGATATCGATCTCTTCATCGAAATAGGCCGCCGACAGACCACCGATGGCCAGCACCGCCAGGCGCTTACCCTGCTTGTCGGCCTGCTCCACCGCCATGGCCGCCAGCTTCTCGGTCTCGCCGGGGCCGTGGTAAAGGTTGTTGGCGGCGATCACCAGCGGGATTTTTCCGCCGGGATTGACGAAGTTGTTGGCGACGATGGTGCCGGTGTCCACCGGGAAGTGGTCATAGTTGACGCCCTTGGCGCGGATGCCGATATCGGCGCAGCCGCCGATGCAGGCGTCCACCAGGTCGGTGTCGGAACGCAGGTCGATGGTCAGGTCACCGTACTCGTACCAGTTCTCGTCCACGTGCTCGCCGGTGAGGTGCGGGCGCGCCTGCCACAGCTGGTCGAGCACCGCGAACCATTGGGTGGAGTAGATCAGCAGCGCGTCCGGCCGGGAGGCCTGCAGCGCTTCACGGACTTTTTCATAACCGGCGGCCAGCGGCTGCCAGGGCGCGTTGTCCTGACGCAGGTAGGGCAGCGGGCTGCCGGGCACCAGAAAAGCGGATACAACGGTCATCTTTGTTCTCCTCGTCTGTGGGCGGCCGCTTCAGGCCACCGCCGCGTCGCGGGCTGCCGCTTTTTCCAGGTTCCACTCCATCACCGCGTTACCGGTACCGATGACGGTGCCGTAGCCGTGCAGTTCGGCGGGAATCTCCGGGTAACCCATGGCCGACAACATCCAGGGGAAGGCGCCGGATTTCACTTCGGCGAACGCTTCCTCCACCCATTGCGGGAACAGGCGCATGACTTCCTTGAGGTTGCCCTGGCGCATCAGCTCGATCATTTTCATGTCCCACTTGTAGCCTTCGTAGCTTTGCGGGTGCTCCCGGGACATGTCCTCGGGGACATCGGGCTCTTCATGGAAATGCCAGTGGGAGAAGGTGTTGGAGGCCAGCAGCACGGCGCGCTTGCCGCTTTTCTCGATGGCCTTGCGGGTGGCCACGCCCAGGGTGTCCATCTGCTCAACGCCCTCGTCCACGCTCAGGTAGTAGGGGGAGTTGTTGGCGGAGATGCCGACGATGGGAATGTCCCACTGCGGGCGGATCATGTGCAGGGTGGTGATGGTGCCGTAGTCCACCCGGAATTTGGGGTTACGCATCATCTTGGTGGTCAGCCCCATGGCCGCCGCTTCCTGGCAACAGGCTTCCGCCAGTTCCACGTCCACATCCAGGGAAAACTTGTAGCGGAACAGGTTGGAAAAGATCGGGTCCACGGATTTGCCTTCCAGATGCGGCACGCCGAGAAAATGGTGACCGACCAGGGTTTGCCAGTGCGGCGAATGCACCAGCAGCACATCGGGCTTCATCTCTTCCAGGCTCTTGCGGGCCCGTTCATAGGCCCAGCGCAGCGGTTCCCAGCCACCTTCGGAGCGTGCTTCGTTCTGCGGCGGGTTCTCGCCATACACCAGGTGGGGCGGATGCGGGGCGACGAAGCCGCCTACGATCTTGCCTTGACTCATGACAGTTTCTCCAGGTTATTGGCCCCGGCTTTCTGTTGGCACGGGGTCGTCGGTAGCGACAGATACAGACGCTTCCTGCGAGCCGTCCTCAGGACGGTTTGAACACAATCGACAGGTGGCCGATGCGTTCCGAGTCCGGGCGGAATCGGAACAGATCCACCATGTCCACGTGCATTCGGGACCCGTCCTGGCGTTCCCAGATGTAATCGATGTGCGCGGCGATGCCGTCGCCGTCTTCACTGAAATACAGTTCCCGCAGCCCTACCCTGGCTTCCACCGTGTCGGCGAACAGGGTTTCGTAGAACGGCCCCACCGGTACCTCGCCGTACACCGGCGACATCACGGTGCCGTCTTGCTCGAAGCAGCCCATCACCGTGGCCAGGTCGCCGGCCTCCATGGCCCGCAAATAGCGCTTTACCGTGTCCGAACGTGCCATGGTCTCTCTCCTGTCATGGGGCTCAGTGCAGCGGGCCGTCGAAGCCGCAGGGTCCGTGCCGCAGCCAATCGCGCAGCGTCCGCATCACCGGCGAGCCCGGGTCTTCCATCTGCAGGGCCAGCCCGAAGTGGGTGGCGCCGGGTTCCACATGGGAGCGCACCGCCGCGCCGGCCCGGGCCAGGGCGGCGATCATCTTCTTGTTGCTTTCGATGATGCGCGGGAAATCGTCGCCGCCGTGGGCAATGAAAAACGGCGGCGGGTTGGCGCCAATGCTGTGCAACGGGCTGGCCGCCCGGTCGTCGGCCCGGTCCGCCAGGAACATCTCGTAGATGCGCGCCTCGCCGCTGTCCGGGGCCGGGTCGTCGAACACCAGGTTCAGTTGCGAACAGATCGGCATGCAGCCTTTGATCAGGTTGGCGGGCAGACCGGCGCGGGTCAGCATTTCCGGCTTCAGCGCCGCCAGCGCGAACAGGTGGCCGCCGGCGGAATGCCCGCCCACGTAGAGGCGGTCCACATCGCCGCCGTATTCACCGATGTGGTCGTACACCCAGGCCAGTGCCTCTATGCAATCTTCCAGCGGTCCCGGGAAGCGGCACTCCGGCGCCAGCCGGTAGGACACCGACACGAAGATCGCCGGGGTATCGACGATGGCCGGCGCCATCAGCGCCAACCATTCCTTATAGCCGTGGGTCCAGGCACCGCCATGGGCGAACAGCAGCACCGGCAGATCGGTGGCCTCGGTGTCATCCGGCAGATAGATATCGATCTTCTGCCAGTAGTCATCCCCGTAGCGGATGTCCATATGATTCCTGACCCGTGCCGAGGCGCGGCGGGACCTGTCCAGGGCCTGCCGCGCGTAGTCCTCCGCTTCACGCGGATAGATCGGCGGCTGGTCGGGAAGATCATCGAAAGACATTTCAGCTGGTTCCTTATTTGATTCAATGGAGGGTCGGCGGGGCTCCCTGCGATCAGCACCGCCGCCGGCCCGCTTCAGGTCATGGGGCGTACTGGGTGGAGAAAGCGTCGGCGGGCAACTGGTCCAGGAAGCCCTTGTCCATCACCCGGCTGGCGCGGTCGGCGAATGCCTTCAGGCCATCGATGTACTGCTCGTTCCAGGTGGTGGCGTAGTCGCGGATCACCCGTTCGGCCAGCATGTCGATGCCGGCCTGATCCAGGCCCAGTTTTTCGCCATAGGCCTGGAACACGGCGGGATGCGCTTTCACGTATTCCACCGCTTCCAGCCAGGCTTGCAGGAAGCCGGCAACGGCTTCCGGGTTGGCGTCGGCGAAGTCGTCGTTGGTGGCCAGGGAGATCCACAGAAAATCGTCGCCGGTTTCTTCTTTATAGATGTCGCCGAGATTGCCGATGCTGCGGTACTTGCCGGAGGCAATGGCCTTGGTGGCAAGCGGGTCGAAAAGCAGACCGGCGTCCACATCGCCGCTGTCCAGCAGCGCGGGGATAATGCCCGGGCCCACGTATTGCAGGTCGCCGGTGCTGGCCGGGTCGAACTGGTAGAAGTCGTTGAGCACCACCCGCAGCAGCACGGTGGCGGTGCCGGCGGCGCCGGCGTAGGAAGCCACCCGCTTTCCTTTCAGGTCAGCCAGGCTTTGCAGCTCGGAGTCCACCGGCACCAGCACGTCCAGGGTGGCGCCGCGCCCCACCGGGAACACATTGACCACCGGGAAGCCCTGGGCGCGGAACTGGGCGAAGCCGGTCCAGCCGCCGAAGCCCATATCCACCTGCTTGCCACGGATGGCGTTGAACAGCCCATCCAGAGTCGGATAGCCCTTATAGGTCACGTCCACGCCGTGCTTGTGATCCAGCTGCTGGTCGATCATCACCTGGGAGGCGATGCCGTTCAGGGACTGGGCCATGTCCGCCAGACGAATCGGTGTGTCGTCGGCGCGGGCGCCAAGCGCCAGCGAGCCGAACGCCACCATCAGCAGGGACAGCGCCAGTCGTACCGTTAGCCGTGATTGATCGTTTTTCATCGGTATGCTCCCAATTGTTTTGTCGTTTTTTTTGGCCGGCTTCAGCCGGCTTGTGGTTGCAGTCGGGCCCGCTCCGCTTCTTCGGCGGCGGCAATGAAATTGGCGGACACCTGCTTGCTGATCTCGAAAAGGGCGGGGTCGTCGTAATGACGGGGGCGCGGCACCTCCACCGGGATTTCCTCGCGGATATTTCCCTGGGAAAGCACCACCACCCGGTCGGCCAGAAAGGTGGCCTCGTAGCTGTTGTGGGTGATGAACAGAATGGTCTTGCCGGTGCGGCTCCAGATGTCCAACAGGTCCACCCGCATGCGCCGGGCGGTGAGTTCATCGAGGCCACTGAACGGCTCGTCCATGAACAGCACGTCCGGCTCGATGGAAAGCGCGCGCACCAGGGACAGGCGCTGGGCCATGCCGCCGGACAGCTCATGGGGATAGTGGTCGCGGAACGCCTCCAGGCCGGTGAGCGAGAAATAGTGGTTCTTGATCTCCGCCCAGCGGCTCTTCGGCACGTCGGAATTTTCCAGCACGAAGTCCACGTTGCGCTCGGCGGTGAGCCAGGGCAGCAGGCGCGGGTCCTGGAACAGATAGCCCATCTTCACCGGCGGCTTGCCGTTACGGCCCACCGGCTGACCACCGAAGCGGACTTCGCCGCTGTAGTCGTTGTCCAGCCCGGACAGGGTGTTCAGCAGGGTGGATTTGCCGCAGCCGGAGGGCCCCAGAATGCAGACGAATTCGTTGTCGGCGATGGACAGGTCCAGGCCATTGAGGACCCGTTGTCCGCGCTCGCCCTTGCGATGGCCCGGGTAGTCCTTGACCAGGCCTTTGATGCTGATTCCTTTATCCATTAGATCTTCACCTTGGGACGCCAGGAGAACAATTTGCGCTCCATGTTTTGCAGGATGACCAGCTCGATAAAGAGCATCACGATGGTGAACAGCAGGGTCCACGCCAGCACTTGCTGCATGTTGGCGAGCTGGTACCAGTAGAAGAGTTCGAAGCCGACGCCGTCCGGCCGGCCAAGCAGTTCGACCAGCACCGTGATCTTCCACACGATGCCCAGACCGAAGCGCAGCGAAGCCATGATGTAAGGCAGAACCTGGGGGAACAGAACGCGGCGGATGATTACCCAGCGCGAGGCGTTGAACACCTTGGCCATCTTGAACAGCCGGGTGTCGATGTTCTTGACGCCTTCCCAGAGGTTGATGGCGATGGAGGGCGCCGAGGTCAGGCCGATGGCGACGATGGCCGCCGTTTCATTGAGGCCGATCCAGATGAACGCGAAGATCGCGTAGCACAGGCTGGGCACGGTGAGCGCCACCATCACCCAGATATCCAGGGTCTTTTCGGCGAAGCGGTTGACGCCCATCAGCACGCCCACCGGAATGCCGATGGCCATGGCCAGCGCCAGCCCGCCCATTACCCGCCACAGGGTGGCGAACAGATGCTGAAAAACATCGCCGTTGGCGAAGTTGTCCGCCAGCACCATTGCCGTTTGAAACGGCCCCGGCAGGATCGTTTCCGGAAACAGAAAGGACAGCCCGAACCATGCCAAAATGGCGGCAATAATGGATCCCACCTTAACGAACACTGAATTCTCCTTATTGATGCAGGTAACGGTGCAAACCGGCGTCACGCAGACAACGCCGGGCGATGACATCGGCCTGACGCAACAGCGCGCCCTCATCGATGAACAAAGCTTCGCGGTTTTCGATCAGCAGCTTTCCGTCCACCATCACCTCGCGCACGTCGGTGCCCTTGGCGCTGAACACCAGCGCCGAGGCGATATCCAAAGTGGGAGAAAGATGGGGTTGCCGCAGATCCACGGTAATCAGGTCGGCTTTCATGCCGACTTCCAGGCGCCCGGCCTGATGGTCACGATCAATCGCCCGGGCCCCTTCGCTGGTGGCCATGCGCAGCACCCGGTGGCGGCTTAGCGCCAGCGGGTCGTCGGCGGCGGTTTTGGCGGTGGCGCAGGCGTACTTCATGCTTTCGAACAGGTCCTGGCCGCAGTTGGCGGCGGGACCGTTGGTGGCCAGGCCGCAGGTCAGGCCGGCGTCGAGAAAGGGTTTCAGGGCCGGGAAGCCGGTGCCCCAGAACAGCCGCGTGGGCGGGTCCAGCAGCACCCGGGTGTCGGTCTCCGCCAGCAGTTCGATTTCCCGCTGGGACACGTCCGACACCGCCGCCACCTGCACGTCCGGCCCCAGGCAGCCGGTCTCGTGAAGCAGTTCCACCTGGCGAATTTCGCGGCCGAAGTGGCGGGCGATCAGTTGATTGAACTCCGGCGACTCGGCCACGTGCATGTGCAGACACAGGTCCAGGTCGTCGGCCAGGGCACGGGTTTCCCGGTACATTTCCTCGGTCATGCACCAGGGCAGCAGCGGCCCGATGGAAAGCCGCAGGCGGTCGTCGCCGGCCCCGTGCCAACGGTGCGCCAGGTCGGTGACCCGCCGCGCCTGCTGGTCCAGGGTCTCCATGAAGCTGGGCCGGAAATGCCGACCTTCAAAGGCCCGCGCCACCGTGCCCCGGATGCCCGCGTCGCTGATCGCCTGGAAGGCGGCGTCCTCGGGCATGTAACCGTCCGGGTGGGTGGAGAACAGGTTTTCCACCAGGGAGGTGTTGCCGTTCTTGAGGTTTTCCAGGCAGCCCAGCATCTGCGCCACGTACATGGCCTCCTCGTCGAAGGCCTCCATCAGCGGCATCTGCACGTCGAGCCATTCCAGCAGCCGTTTTTCCGGCCCCAGGGTGCGCCCGAAGATCATGGAAAGATGGGAGTGGCCATTGACCAGGCCGGGCATCACCAGCTTGCCGGTGACGTCCAGCACCCGGTCCACCGGCCGGCGCGGCAGGTCGGCACAGGCGCCGACGAACTGGATGCGGTCATCCACCACCAGTACGCAGCCGTCGCGGTATTCGTGGCCGTCGGCATCGAAGGTCATCACGTGACCGCCACGTAGCAGGGTCGTCGCCATGGTGATCAGCCCGCCTGCCGGGCCTGGTGCTGCGAGCGCGGCCACTCGCGGGCAATGCGCGCGGCGGCGATGCGCAGGTGATCAAGCAGGCCATCCTCCGGGTTCTCGGCCCGGTCGCCCACGGCGGCCACGGTCACCGCCGCCAGCAGGGAGCCGTCATGGCAGAACACCGGCACCGAAGTACTGAAGACCCCCTCTTCCAGTTCGCCGACGCTGGTGGCATAGCCCCGCTCTCGAATCTCCACCAGTTCCTGTTCGAGACGCTCCACGTTACCGGACCATTGCTCCGGACTCAGGGTGGCGCAGTGATCGAGCACCCGGCGGATGTCGTAATCGGGCATGTGCGCCAGGTGCACCTTGGCGGAGGAACCCACGTAGAGGGGGGTTTCCAGGGCCGGCGCCAGCCCCACGCGTACCACCCGCGGCCCCTCCTGGCAGCCGACGCACAGCACCCGTTCGCCAACCCGGTGGGTAACCAGGGCGGTTTCCCCGGTCATGCCGGCCAATTCTCGCAATATGGGACGGACCAGGGCGCACATGTCGCGCCCGTTCTCCTCGGTGAGGGCCACCAGCCGGGCGAACCCGGGGCTGAGCACATACTCGCCGCTGCGCGCCATGCCGGTAATCAGGCCACGGCGGCGCAAGGTGTGCAGATAACGGTAGGCGGAGCTGCGTGAGAGGCCGAAACGCCGTTCAATCTCGGTGCGTTTGACGACCTGCCCGTGCCCGGCGAACAGCAGCAGAATGTCGAGCACACGATCCAGCGAGGAGGCGTTGTCTTTTTCCATTCTCATGTCCCACATTACGAACCACCCAAAGTGTCCCCTTAAGATGCTCGCCCTCATTTCAGGATGTCAAATGTGGGAAAATTGACTTAAGACACTGTTTTATCTGTATTTTTTATAAAATCCTGTTCGCCATCTGACACTGCTCAATAATAAATCATATTTTTTGTCTCTCATAAGAGGACGGAAAGGGCAATAGATATGACCTTAAAACGAACCCGTGGTCGGTCCTCCACGCGGACCGCTCCCGCCCCGGCATCGGCCAGCGCCTCCCCCTTCAATAGTTGTTCCCAGAAGATAAGACGAGTCTGGCGTATACCTTGATTCGTCCATGTATACATGATTAGCTTTCTGCTCTTCCGGAAAAACAAAACGATCTAAAATTAACTAAAAACAATCACTTAAGATAAAAACAAAGGGATAGAAAAGCGCTCGCCGGAGCCAATCCGGGCAAACACCCCATGGAACACGCCAGCAAGTACCGCCAAAGCATCAAGCAGAAGCGGTTTGGCACGGCTTTTTGGCCGCAAGGAGTGCACCAAGACGGGTTATATTAGCCACCGGGAGCCCCGTCAGATCCAACAAAAACCATTCTTGTATGCAAGAAAAAAGCGGCGTTTCGGCCTGTCTGAGCCGGCCCGCGAGACTCATTCGAATAAGAGGAACCACTAATGAAACGCACTCTGAACACCACCTTGCTGGCGGCCGCCACCTCCTTGACCGCACTCAGCGGCCTGGCCCACGCCGATACCGAAGCCTCCTTCTACGGTGTGCTGGACGTCTGGGCCGGCAGCAAGGAGCTGCCCGGCGACGACGACAGCACCGCCAAACTGGACGCCGGCGGCATGACCACCTCATTCCTGGGGGCCAAGATCAGCACCGACCTGCCCAATGGCATGAAAGGCGTAGCGGTGGTGGAAAGCTTCCTGCGCCCGGACACCGGTGAAGACCGCCGCTATGGCGGCGACGAGTTCTTCGCCCGCAACGCCTATATCGGTGTGGTGGGGGACTTCGGCACCCTGAAGGCGGGCCGCAGCACCGCGCCCATGTTCGTGCCCACGCTGATCGCCAACCCGTTCGGCGGCGCTTTCGGCTTCTCGCCGCTGATCCAGCACTCCTTCCTGGGCGGCAATAACGGCCCCATGGCCGGTGACTCCACCTGGGCCAACGCGCTGTCCTACACCACCCCCACCCTGGGTGGCGTGACCGCCAACGTGATGTACTCGTTCGGGGAACAGGAAGGGGATAACGGTGCCAACCGGGTCGGCGGTAACCTGACCTACCGGGCCGGTGGCCTGATGCTCACCGCCGCCGGGCACAGCATCCAGGAAGGTGCCATCGATACCAATGGCGGGGTCGGTGACGCGGGCGCGCTGGGCGCCCTGGAGCAGGATGGTCTGATGGCCGGCGCCAGCTACGACTTCGGCGTGGTCAAGGTGTTCGCTTCCTACCAGCAGCTTGAGACCGGCACCGCCAGCGGCGACATCGACACCGATACCGGCCAGGCCGGCGTGTCGGTACCGGTGGGCAAGGGCTTCGCGCTGGCTTCCTACGCCACCACCGATTACAGCGGCAGCCGCGACACCGACCGGGATACCTGGACGGTGGGCTACGACTACCCGTTCAACGAAGTGCTGGACGTGTACGTGGCGTTCATGCGCGACGACCTGGAAGATACCGGCGACGGTAACACCTACGGCGTCGGCAGCCGCTTCAAGTTCTGATCCGCTTTACCCGGTCCACTTTTCGGCGGCTCCTCAGGAGCCGCCGCTTTGTGCGCTGCGCGCCGGGTTGGCATCGATGTCCTCCATCCGGTCGCGGATCGCGTCCTCGTTTTCCGGCCGTACCAGACGGCTCACTTCCCGCCCTTCCTGAATAAAGATCAGCGTCGGCCATTTGTCCACGTTGAACGCGCGCCCCAGCATCTTGTCCTGGTGATCCGCCAGTTTCACGTGGCTGATACCGGGAAAGTCCTGGAACGCGGCCTTCACCATGGGCTCGGTTTTCTGGCAGTAGGGGCAGTCCGGGCTGCCAAACTCCAGTACCGTAGGTTCGGCGATACCCTGGATTTCATCCCGGGTGGGGTGGTTGGTTGCGTATTCCGCGCTGTACATGGTGCCTCCTTTCGTTGTTCAGCTGCCCCCAGTGTGGAGGGCGAAACCGCCCCCCGAAACCCGGGTTTTGCAAAACACTATAAAGACCGCCCCACGCCACTCAGCGGTGTATGAACACCTCCTTCTTGACGGTGCCGTGCACGCCCCAGTTGCCGTCCACCACCTGGGTGATGCCGAAGTCGGTGCCCACCGACATCAGGCTCACCGCCTCATCCTCGGTGAGGCCCTGGGCGGTCATCAGGAAGTGGCGCATTTTGCGGAAGGCGTCGCGCATGGCCAGATCGATGGACGATTTCTGATAGATCGTCTGTTGCGGCTGGTCCAGCTCGGCCAGGTAGTTGGGGTAGCTGAAACCGTGCACCACCCAGGCGTCGTCGGTTTCCAGCAGCGGATAGTAAAGGCCGCTGAGCCGCGTGCCTTTCAGGTCCGCCTGCTTGTGCAGAATCAGCTGGAATACCCCGGTGAGCGAAGTTTCGATGGCGGTGCCACTGAGTTCGGAATCGCCCTGGGCGGCGTGCGGGTCACCCACGGAGAACAGAGCGCCGTCCACCGCCACCGGGTAGTACATGGTGGCACCCTTGCCGATGCGCCAGTCGTCGATGTTGCCGCCGAAGTAGGCCGGCGGCACGGTGTCCACCATGTCCGCTTCCCGGGGCGCCACGCCCATGGTGCCGAAGTGCGGCCGGGCGCGAATCTGCACGCCTTCCAGTACCGGCTGCTCGTCCACGGTGTCGTGGTCGACCACCACGCCGGGGTAATCGATGGTCTCGTGCTCCACGCCATAGGGGTCGGTCTGCGGCGTCCAGCGGAAGTTGTAGAGCGGCTTGGCCCAGACATTGGCGCCGCTGCTGTCCAGTTCGAAGATGGTGACCACTTCGCGCTGGTCCGGCGACTCAATCAGATCGTTGTACTGGAAGCCCCAGTTGGCGGCCACGTTGGAGCCGAAGGTCTTGCCGGCGAATTCCTGATTGCCGCTGGGGCGCAGGTGCACGTCGAGGATGCGCACCTCCAGCACGTCACCGGGTTCCGCGCCGCACACCTTCACCGGGCCGGTCATGATGTGCACGCCGAAGCCTTCGCCAGCGCCGCGCCCGTATACCGAGGCATCCATGGGACCGGCGCCACGGCGCTCCACGCCCTTCTCGTCCTTGGTCCAGTGGAATACGCTCTCGGCGCCGTCGTCGCCCTTGATCATGCGGTCGTAGTCGTCCCCGGCATGATGGGTGAGCGTTTCCAGGGTCACGAAGTCGCCGGAGTTCACCTCAATCAGCGGCTTGGCGTCCTTACTGAAATAGCCCCAGTGCACCGTGTCCTTGTTGGCGGCCAGGGTGAAATGCCGGGCGTCGCCGGCGGCGCAGTCCGCGGCGTGGGCCGGCGCGGTGAGCAGCGCCAGGCCGACGCCCAGCAGGGATGTTCCGATAACGCGCATGATCTTGCCTCCCAGTACCCAAAATCGGGCCCTCCGCCCCGGGCACGGCCCGTGCCCGGTAAGAAACGTCAGGCCACTGATGGAAGAGCAAGCTTCATGCCACCCAGACGCGGCGATTCGCGCCGGTGACGCCTATTGGGGCATCGACACTTCCCGGAAGGTGCCGTCCTCGGCGCGTTCGAAAGCCACTTCCGGCGGCCAGGACAGCAGCGCCGCGAAGCTGTCGTCCTTGGCCAGTACCGCGCCCAGGGGCAGGTTCAGCACATTGGCCGGGTCGTCCAGGTAGTCATTGCTTTCCTCGCCGCTCATAAAGCACCAGCCACTGTCCTGGTCGTCCACCGGCTGTTCCCGGTACATGAAGCCCACGTTTCCACCGTCGTCATAGGCGTCCCGGGAAACCAGGCAGTAGCGGGCGTATTTCCGGGCCATGGAAGGCTCCGGATCGTCCACGCTCACATCGATAATATGGCGCGCCTCGAAGCGCACCGTCTCACCCGGCGCCAGGCCCTGGATGTACAACGGCTCATTGGCCAGCCGCCCTTCGAACACGCCGTCGCCGATGCTGAGGATTTCCACCCACATGCGCTCGCCGGTGGGCGCCTCCGGGTCGTCGCTGTCGAACAGAAAAATCAGCTTGGCCCGTTCGCCGGGCGTCAGGGCGCTCACCGCCGTGGCGGACGGTTTGTGGAAGGTATAGGGGTTTTCATCGGCAACCGCTTGGGCGTCATCCAGACGCCAGGACGTGGTCATGGGGTTTCTCCAGGCAGGCAATCACGGAAAAATTCATTGAGCGATTCCAGTTCGCCGCCGGCCGGCGCGTCGCCCTTGGCCTGATAGCGGGAAAACCGGGACAGCTCCTGTTCGATAAAGTCGTTGAGCGCCGGCATCGCCGGCACGAATTCCTTTTCCTGGCTGCGCTGCTTGCGCGCCAGCAACCGCTCGATGTCCTTGCTGACGGCACTGTTGTCCGCCACCAGTTGGCGCAGCCGGTCGAATTCGATGGGCGCCGGTGTGCGGTAGCGCTCCAGCCAGCGGATCGACAGCAGCGGGCGCAACGCATAAAAGTACTTTTTCAGCGGCACCAGTTGAGCCTTCAGATAGCCGTGAAAATTCTTGTCGGCCATGCTCCGGTAATGGAACACACCGCTGTCCACCGCGTAAACCCGGGGCAGCAGTTCCCGGGCGCGCTCGGCGAAGCCGGCGTCGTCCCGGTAGACGATGGGTGACTGAATCCATTCCACGAAGGACGGATTGGATCTGGCGAACAGTTTCAGCGCCTTGCGCAGATCCCAACCGTTCAGGTCGATGTCGTCGGTGATCTCGTATTCGATCACGTCACGGCGGTCTTCCAGGTCCAGGGACAGATACCAGTCCCGCGGGTGCGCGTACACGAAACGCACGTCGTAATCGCTGTTCGGCGAGGGGAAACCCCAGGCACGGCTGCCGGATTCCACCGCCATCAGAATGCGCACCCCGTGCTCGCGCTCGGCGGCGGCCAGGCGCGCCATGATCTCTTCGCGGACCGCCGGCTTGATCACAGGTTGTTCGGGTTCGTTCATATCAGTTATCCAGGTGCCAGCCGACGTTGCCAGAGTTGCTGCTTGCGGACTTTGTCCATGCCGCGCGCTCCATGCACCGGAGGTTTAAAGAAGGGATAGTTCCACGCCACAGTCGCGGAACATCCGCCGCAACCGCGCCGCCAGGGTGGCATGATCCACGCCACCGGCGTCGAAGGTGATGGTCAGACAACGGAAACCCAGCATAGCTCCCACCGCCGGTTCGAAGGTGAACGTGACGCGGTCGGCGGCCTGGGTCACGGTATCCACACCGCCCCACCCGGCCTGCTCCGGGCCGCACCATTCCAGGTAATAGCCGGGCGCTTCCTCCACCGCCTCCAGGGGCTCGAAGTCGCGCTGCAGCATCAGGTAGTGCCGCGGGCTGTCCGGGTCGTCGGCGAAGCCGAGCAGATAGCTGGCGCCGCGCGGATGCTCGAGCACCACGGAGCGGGCGTGGAAGGTGATCGGTGCTTGGTCCATAGGTGGCTCAGCCGTGGCGGGCGAGAATCTCGCGGCGGTCCATGAACTGCAGGGCCCGCGCCAGTTCGCGGTGGCCACGCCGGGCGGCGTGCAGGGCATACCATGCCTGCAGGCATTCGCTGTCACCGGGTACCCGCTCCAGGGCGTGCTCCACGGCGCGCAGATAGGGCGTGCGCAGGGCCGCCGGCAGCGACGGCGCGCCCTCTTCCTCGCGGCCCAGTTCGATGGCCGCCACCAGCGCCAGCTGGCCGGCGTCCACCAGCCGCGGCACCGCCGCGTAGGAGGCGGTGCCCACGGCGCCGTTGTGCACCAGGTGGTCGCGCAGACGGTCCAGCGCGCCAGCATCGCCGGCGGCCAGGGCGTCCAGTACCGGAAAGGGGTCGTAGGGCCGGCCCCGGGCACAGCGCCAGGGGGTTTGTTCATCGCTCATGGGGCAGGGCTCCCATCAGTATTCCTTGTTCAAATGTTCCGGCATCGGATCGGGCCGGCGCCGGATCAGGCCAGCGAATCAGGAAAATGGCGCCCGATCCATTGCAGAAAAACGGTCTCGCCGTGGTCTCCGGCGCCCGGCACCATCAGGGGCGCGGCGCCGGGTTCGTGCAGCTCCAGGGTACCACCTTCACGCAGACGCCGGTGCAACACAGTCAGCCGATTGGTCAACCAGCTCATGGGGGTGGCGGTGCCGTAGCCGTGGGCCTCGCTGAAGCGGGCGAACAGCTCCGCGCCCACCCGGCCGGTGCGGGCCAGGGCCGCGTCCTCGGCGGCCAGCGCGGCGCGCTGTGAGTGGCGCCGGGCCCGGGCACGGCGCCAGGCAGCGAACCGGTTCACCGCCGCGCCACCGGGCCCAGGTGTTCGACCACCCGGGCGGCGACCGCCGGCAGGCAGCCCTTGAAGAAATGGTCCGTGCCCGGGAACACGGTGACCGGGTGGCGGGCGGCGCGCAGATGGGCCAGCAGGTCCGCCAGCGGCGCGCGCTCGTCGTCCTCGCCGTGCAACAGCAGGGCGCCGTCGGGCACCGCCACCGGTTGATAGTGACGGCCATCGGGCACCTGCCCCACCGGCATGCCGAGCAGCGCCAGGGCCGCCACCGGCTGATCCAGGCGCGCCGCCGCCCGGGCGAACACCCAGGCGCCAAAAGAGAACCCCACCAGCGCCAGGGGCAGCTCCGGCCAGCGCCGGCGCAGGGCCTCGATCATCACCAGGGTGTCGTCGGTCTCGCCCTCGCCGGCATCGTGTTCGCCGTCGGAGCCGTCCACGCCCCGGAAGGCGGGCCGCACCGCCAGCCAGCCGGCCTCGCGCAGGGCCCGGGCCAGGGCATGGGGCACCGGGTGGCGGGGCGAGCCGCCCAGCACCGGCTGCGGGTGCCCCACCAGCACCACGCCAGCGGGCTCACCGACGGGATGATCCAGAGTAAGACGCAGGCGGCCCGCCGGGCCGGTGAGATCCAGGGTTTCGCGGGCGGGTTTCATCGGCGGAGGTTACCGTGTCGGCGGCAGGGGGGCGCCATCCTAACATGGCCCGCCGGTGGCGCGGACGGCGGCTAGTCGCCGGCCACGCAAAGGCGGTTACGGCCACTGTTCTTGGCCTGGTACAGCGCCGCGTCCACCCGGTGCAGCAGCGGGGCCACGGTTTCCTCGGGGCGGAGCAGGGCCAGACCGGCACTGAACGTCATGGTGATACGGTCCTGGTCGGACACCTGCAATGGCGTGGCGGCCATGGTGTCGTACAGACGTTCCGCCACCGCCCGACCGCCGTCCAGGTCGGTATCCGGCAACACCATGATGAACTCCTCGCCACCCAACCGGCCGCAGCGGTCCACCTCCCGGCAGGAGCGCACCAGCACCCGGGCGAACGCTCGCAGGGCGCTGTCACCGCCGGCATGCCCCCAGGTGTCGTTAACCTGTTTGAAATGATCCAGGTCCATGGACAGCACACACAGGGGCAGCCCGGAGCGGCGCGCCCGGGCTATTTGCCACTCCAGGGTTTCCATGATCGCGCGGCGGTTGGCCAGGCCGGTCAGTTCATCGGTGCGGGCCAGGGCGCGCAGTTGATCGTTCATCTCCCGCTCGTGGATTTCATGGCCCACGGTGTCCGCCAGCAACTGCATGAAGATCAGATCGTCCGGGGTAAACGGCGAGCAGGGCTCCGGGGAGGAGAAGTTGAGGGTGCCGTATACCCTTCCGCCCACGTGAATCGGGCTGCCGATGTAGGATTCCAATCCGAAGTTCAGGTAGCAGGGGTGCTTCTTGAGTTCGCTTTGCGCGGTGTGGTGAAACCCGACCGGGCGGCCGGCCCGCAGGGTGGTCACGCAGTAGGTGCCCGGCAAATCGAAACGGGCGCCCGGCACCACCGCACCATCCGGGCTGACACAATGCTCCACCAGGTATTGCTCACCGTCGATGCGCGACTGAATCGCCAACGGCAAATCAAAGTGACTCGCGCCCAATGCCAGAATGGCGTCGATCCGCGCGCCCCTGTCCAGGGCCGGATTGGCGCTGATGGCGTGCAGGCGCTGCAGCGTATCAATGGATTTTTCCATCGGCCGGGACGGCCGCACCAGCGCGATATAGCCACTGGGCTTTCCTTCCAGGTCACGCAGCAAGCCGCCGCAGGTGTGCGCCAGAAACACGCTGCCGTCGGCGCAGCGATAGGACATCCGGTAATTGTCCATGCCGCCATTGACGTTGGGGTTATAGCGCTGCTCTCCCTGCTCGTTGAAATCCTCGGAATGGGCATAGAACAGGGAAGTCCGCTGGCCAATCATTTCCGATCGGCAGTAGCCGAACAGGCGCTCGGTGGCGGGATTCGCATACACCACCCGGCGGCTCATATCGGCCACCACCACCGCTTCCGGCAGCTGATTGAAAATGTCGGCGAGCAAAGAGGGGGAAAAGGCATTCAGCCCCGCAATGGAAGGGGGCTCATCCTTGTCGCCTGATGACATGTCAAAATTAATGCGTTTGCTCATAACTACGGGGGACCGGGTTTGTGCGGGTGCTGATAGGTTTATCGTTCATTCTCTCACTGTCAAAAAAAACCGCCGTGAAGACGGTGACATTCAGACCGGCGGGGCGTCTACCAGCAACGCAGGATACGCACATGGTTTCTGTTACGGCTGTAAGAAGGCGGCTGGCCGAACCAGCGTTGGTAGGTGCGTGACAGGTGGGCGGAATCGGTGAAGCCGGCGGCGTGGGCGATGTCGGTGAGGCTGCGGCGCGAGTGCAGCAGCTCGAACACGCACTGAAGTTTGCGCCAGGCCTTGTAATCGCGCAGCGACATACCGAACACGTCGCGCATCAGGCGGGACGCCCAGAAATACGACATGCCCAGCTGCTCGGCCAGTTGCGAGAGGCTCAGTTCCGGTTGCTGCTCCAGCAGGGCGCGAATGCGCGGGCCGCGCGGGTCACCGTGGGGCGGTGCCTGCAGGTGGCGGAACGGTTCCCGCAGCACCGACTGATACAGCGCCGGCGCCCCGGCGGCGGGATAGTGGCCATGAAACAGCGCGTCCAGGGCCCCGTCGAAGTCACCGAACCAATCCCGCTCCAGCGGGCGCACCCGGCCCGCCGCCAGCTGGGCAAGCCGGTCGTAACAGCAGGAACTGGGCGTGACGTGGAACCCCACCACCGGCACGTCCCGGGCGATCAGGGCGCGGGGCACGAACGGTGGAATCAGCACCGCGCCGGTGTGAATTTCCCGGCCGCCAGCGTTGACGGCGAAACGGCCGTTTCCCACAGCCAGCAGCAATGCCGCCGACGGCGGGCGGGTGGTGCCGGTGCTGATCCAGGGCGCGGTATAGATAAAACCGCGCCGCCCGATCATGTACACGTGATCCTTGACCCGGTGCGACAGCAGCCCGAAGCCGGGGCCGTCGCCGGGCACGCTTCTCAACGCCATGGCTGTTCTCCTTCGCGGCGGCGGGGGCCGCCGGCATAGAGCCCGCCCGTCATCATAGCCCATGTCTCAAACGGTCCACCTTGTACGTTTTTGCGGTGCGGCGGCCACCGTCCGGCGGTGTGAGGCAAAACCGTTCAATCCTTCCGCTTGCGCATACGCCACCCTGAATGTTCGACACCGGAAAGAAACCGGACTGCGCCTCGGCGGCGATGCGCGCCGGTTCTCATTCCCGGAAAAAATAACAAACGGGAGTCCATTACTATGAAAATAAGCGCTCTTCAGAATCCCTGGCGCGCCACCTTCAGCGCCACCGCGCTCACCTCGCTGGCCCTGGTGATGGCCGGTTGCGGCGGCTCATCCTCGCATCACGACCCGGCCCCCCAATCACGCAACGGCGTATTCGGTGCCATCCCGGTGGCCGGGCTGGACTACCGCCAGGGCGATGGCGCCACGCGCACCACCGACGCCGACGGCCGCTTCGTTTATACCGGCGACGCCTCCCTGACCTTCGCCATCGGTGCCTTGACCCTGGGCCAGGGCGCCCCCTCCGCGCGGCTCACCGAAGCCGACCTGGGCGGCGAGAGCAGGGCTGCCCTGGACACGCCGGCGGCCAATACCCTGGTGCTGCTGCACAGCCTGGACGCGGACGGCGATCTCAATAACGGTATTCAGCTCACCGAGCGGATCCGCCAGCAGGTCTCCGACGCCGCCGCCAGCCTGGACCCGGCCCAGGACAGCGCCGACTTCAACAGCGCCCTGGGGGAGGTACTGACCACGCTGGAGAACGCCGGCGCCTTCTCCGACACGGACCCGCGCCCCCGCCCCCTGACCTCGGCGGCGGATGCCCGCGACACCTTTCTGAGAGCCGCCGGCCCGCGCCATGAGGTGGCCACCACCGGTGGCCGGCTGCTCGGCTTCGAGGGCAACGCGGACACCTGGCAATATCTGGCCATCCCCTATGCCCGACCGCCCCTGGGCGAGCTGCGCTGGAAACCACCGGTGGCGCCGGAGCCCTGGCAGGGGGTGCGCCAGGCGGTGGCCTGGAGCGACCAGGCGGCGCAGCACACCGCCCTGGAACGCTTCGGCGAAGGCGGCATGAGCGAGGACTCCCTGTATCTCAACGTGACCGCGCCCAAGGACGCCGAGGGGCTGCCGGTGATGGTCTGGTTCCACGGTGGCGGCTTCACCGCCCTGACCAGCAACACCCAGCCGTTCAATAATCCTCAGGCGATGGCCAGCCGGGGCGTGGTGCAGGTGTCCGTCAATCACCGGCTGGGGCCGTTCGGCTACATCGCCCACCCGGATCTGAGCGCGGAAAGCGGCTACAACGGTTCCGGCAACTACGGGCAGATGGATCTGATCGCCGCCCTGCAATGGGTCCAGGACAATATCGAAGCCTTCGGCGGCGACCCGGACAACGTGACGATCTTCGGCGAATCCGGTGGCGGCCGGAAAACCCTGTCGCTGATGGCCTCGCCCCGGGCCGCCGGCCTGTTCCACCGGGCCATCAGCCAGAGCGGCACCCTGATCCCCGACACCCGTAGCCTGGCCGACGCGGAGGCCATCGGCAGCCAGCTGCAGACCAACCTGGGCGCCGCCTCCCTGGAGGACATGCGCAACGCCGACTGGCGCCAGGTGGTGGCCGCCGCCGCCACCCTGACGCCCTATACCAATGTGGACAATCACTACCTGCCCTATACCGAACGGGTGGCGTTCGAGTCCGGCAACCAGAACGACGTGCCCTTTATGTTCAGCGTCAACGCCAACGACACGCCGGACCCCACCAGCACCGCCATCAACGTCTTCCCGTGGATGGCGCCACTGTGCTCCGCCAACCACTACGCCACCTACTTCACCCACCAGCCCGCCGGCTGGAGGGACCGGGGCGTGCAGGCCTACCACGGCGCCGAGCTGGCCTACACCTTCAACATGCCGGAGAGCGTGGTCACCCATTACCTGCTGGGGCTGGTGATCGACCCGGCCACCGGCCAGTCGCTGGTGATCGGCGACCTGAACGGCAACGGCGTGAGCGGCTCCCAGGGCGACCCGGCGGACATCATGGCGTCGGCGGGCTTCAACGCCACCGACGATCAGGTGATCGACCGGATGCTCACCATCTGGACCAACTTCGCCAAAACCGGCAGCCCGGACATTCCCGGCGAACTGACCTACCCGCTCTACGACGACGCCACCGAAAGCTATGTGGAAATCAGCGCCACCGCCGAGGTGAAAAGCGGCCTGGGCGCGGTATTGGAAGACTGACGAACAATAAAAATCGAGGAGAACAACATGCGATCCATGGCACGAATAACCGGCCTGGCCCTGGCTCTGGCGCCACTGGCGCTGGTCGGCTGCGGCGACAGTGACAGCCGGTCCCCCGGCGGCGCCAGCCGCCAGGGCACCTTCATGGACGGCCCGGTGGCCGGGCTTGGCTACCGGGCCGGCGACCGGGACGCCGCCGTCACCGACGGCCAGGGCCGGTTCCGCTACCGGGACGGCGACACGGTGAGCTTCTTTATCGGCGAGCTGGCCCTGGGCGGCGCCCGGGGCGCCGGGGTACTGACCCCGTTGAGCATCACCGACGGCGCCGCGGCCGCCGACCAAGCGGAGGTGCACAACAAGCTGATCCTGCTGCAGACCCTGGACCAGGACGGCGACCTGAACAACGGCATCCAGATCAGCGAAGCCATCGCCGGAGTGGTCTCCGAACACGCGGCGGACATCGACTTCAGCCGCGACACCGCCACGTTCCGGACCGAGCTGCAGCCGCTGCTGGACCAGCTCAACCAGCGAGCGCTGTTCAGCGACACCGACCCCCGGCCCCGCCGGGTGCGCTCCGCCGAGACCGCCCTGGCCCATTTCAGCCGCGCCACCGGCCCGCGCAAACAGGTCACCACCAGCGGCGGCGAACTGCTGGGTTTCGAAGCCGACCACGGCACCTGGCAGTTCCTTGGCATTCCCTACGCCACCCCACCCCTGGGCGAGCTGCGCTGGAAGCCGCCGGTGCCGCCCCGGCCCTGGCAGGGCGTGCGTCAGGCCACCGACTGGGCGGACCAGTCCGCCCAGGACCCGGCGCTGGAAAGCGTCAATGAGGGCGGCATGAGCGAGGACTCGCTGTACCTGAACGTGACCGCGCCCAAGGACGCCGAGGGCCTGCCGGTGATGGTCTGGTTCCACGGCGGCGCCTTCGCCATCCTGTCCGGCAACTCCGAGCAGTACAACAACCCGGACAGCCTGACCACCCGGGGCGTGGTGCTGGTCACCGTCAATCATCGCCTGGGCCCGTTCGGCTACATCGCCCACCCGGCCCTTACCGAGGAGAGCGGCTACAACGGCTCCGGCAACTATGGCCAGATGGATCTGGTGATGGCCCTGGAATGGGTGCGCGACAACATCGCCGCCTTCGGCGGCGACCCGGACAATGTGACGATCTTCGGCCAGTCCGGGGGCGGCGGTAAAACCTACTCGCTGATGAACTCACCCCAAGCCTCCGGCCTGTTCCACAAGGCCATCGTTATGAGCGGCTTCGCGCCCCTGGAGGAAGACAGCGCCGCCAACGATTCCCTGGCGGAATCCGAGGCCATCGGCCAGGCGTTGTTCGAGCGGGTCGGCGTGGAGACGTTGGAACAGGCCCGCGCCCTGCCCTGGACCGCCTTTACCGACGCCGACCGCGCCGGCGAGATTCCCAGGCAGACCTACCGGCCCAACGTGGACCACTTCTATCAAACCAAAACCTACTATCAGAACGTGATCGACGGCCTGCCCAGCGATGTACCGCTGATGGCCGGTGTTACCGCCGGCGACTACCCGCACCTGCGCGCCGCCCTGCCGGTGTGGCTGGAACAGCGCTCGGCGGCCTACCAGTCCAACCAGTACATCTACAAGTTCACCCGGGTGCCGCCGGGCTGGGAAGACCTGGGCCTGCGCAGCTGCCACGGCTGTGAACTGCCCTACCTGTTCAACCATCCCGCCGGGCTGGTGCAGAACTTCCTGCTCGGACTGGTGCTGACGCCGCAGGGACAACGGCCGGTGATCGGGGATCTCAACGGCAACGGCGTCACCGGCTCCCAGGGCGACCCGGTGGACCTGTACCTGTCCATGGGCTACGACCAGGACGACGAAACGGTCAGCGACCGGATGATGACCCTGTGGACCAACTTCGCCAAAACCGGCGACCCCAGCCCCGACGACCTGCATTGGCCCGCCTACACGCTGGCCAACGACAGCTACCTGGAAATCCGCCAGGACACCGGGCTGTCCGTGGAAACCGGCCTGGAAGCGGCGATCAATCCGCCCTAGGCCAGCGCCGCCCCGGGCCGCCCCCGGGGCGGTCCGGGCTTGCCACACCGGGTATATACCCAGTATACCTGGGGCACTGTCCGTGGACTGCTACCGCCGGAGGGCGCCCGCATGGACCGATGCCATGATCACCGCGGCGGTTTCGCCAACCTGGAACAGGAACGGGACCTGCGCATCCCGGCGACGGCCATCCGTGGCCGGGTGCCGGCGGCGGTGCGCGGCACCTTTTTGCGCATTGGCCCGGGCCGCAGCCAACTGGGAGGCCAGACCTTTGGCCACTGGTTCGACGGCGACGGCATGGTCCATGCCCTCACCTTTGACGACGGCGGCGCCCGCTACCGCAACCGCTTCGTGCGCACCCCGAAATACCTGGCGGAAACCGCCGCCGGCCGCATCCGCAAACGGGGTTTCGGCCACAATGCCCCGGGCGGCCCGTTGGCCAACCTGGGCCGGCCACCGGCCAACGCCGCCAACACCAGCATCGTGCGCCACGGCAACCGGCTGCTGGCGCAATGGGAAGGGGGCCGCCCCTGGGCCCTGGACCCGGACGATCTGAGCACCCTGGGCGAGGCCGGCTTCGGCGGCGGCCTGCGGCCGTTCGAGCCGTTCAGCGCCCATGGCCACCACCACCCGGAATCCGGCTGCTACTACAACCATGGCGTCAGCCTGGGCCGCCGGGGCGCGCGGGTGAACCTGTACCGCGTCGGCGCCGACGGCCGCATGGCCGCGCGCGGCCATTTTCCGCTGCCGCGCTTGAGTTTCCTGCACGGCTCCGCCATGTCACAGCGCTACTGGCTGTTCCTGGAGCAGCCGGTGGCAATCACCGGCATCGGCCGCCTGCTGCTGGGCCTGCGCACCCTCAACGATTGCCTCACCCATAACCCGGCCTGGGGCATGCGCGCCCATGTGGTGGATCTGCACACCCTGAAAACGGTGCGGGTGTTCGAGCTGGACCCGTTCGTGGTGTTCCATTTCGGCAACGCCCGGGAGATCGGCGACGAACTGTTCGTGGAACTGGTGCGCTTCAAGGATTTCAGCATCAACCAGGGCCTCACCCACTTCACCGACCATGTCCAGGGAGAAGCCGGCGAACCGGTGCGGTTACGGCTCAACCTGCGCACCGGCGGCCACCGCCTGGAAGCCTTGCCCCACGCCGCCGGCTGTGAGTTTCCGATCTTCGACCAGCGCTATCAGGGTTTGCCCGGCCGCTTTCTCTACACCGCCGCCCTGGCCGACCACGGCGGCTTCTTCAATGCCCTGCAACGGCAAGACACGGAAACCGGCCACACCGCCCTGCATCGCCTGGGCCCGGGACGCTATATCTCGGAACCGGCGTTCGTGCCCGAAGGGGAGCGCGAAGGCGACGGCTATCTGTGCGCCGCCGTCTACGACGCCCGGGTGCACCGCAGCGAGATCGTGCTGTTCGACGCCCGCGACGACGACCTGACCGAGGTGGCGGCGGTGCCCCTGCCCCATCACATTCCCCACGGCTTTCACTGCGGCTGGGACCCGGCCTGATCCGCCCTACCTCTTAATGCCAGCGGTCACCGCGCTGGTAGCACACCTGATCCGGCGCCAGACCACGCTTTTCTGTGGCGTCCAGGTAGGCCCGGGCGGCGGCTTTGTCGGGGATGATCCAGCCCACCGCCAGGCCCACCCCCTCGTTGGCGGGCACCTGGTTGTAATCGGCCACCACGGCGTTCACCGGGATCAGCGGCAGGGCCCAGAGCAGGCCGTAGAATTTGTGCACGCGGGCGGAGTACTGGTAGGTGTCGATGGGCTCTCCCTGGTGGTACAAGCGGGCTTCCGCTTTCAGCGGCGACAGCCAGTAGGTGGGCAGCAGGCCCAGGGTCCAGCCGGACAAGCTGCCGGCCGGGTTATCGTCCAGGTAATCGTTGCGGGCGTCCGCGTCGAGTTCGAAATAGTAGGGCGTGGGGCCGGTGTCCGGGTCACAGATCGGTACCGCCACCGAGGTCTGGTCCACCCGGGCCAACTCGCCGCCGACGATGCCGGCGCAGCCGGTGACGGACAGAGCGGCGAGCAGCATCGCGGCTTTGCTGACGGAATTCATGGACTTGCCCCCGTTGAAAAGCCCGCGACATTACACCGCCGCCCGGCCCCGCGCCAGCGACCGGAACACGCCGTCGCCCGGGCGCGGAACTACAGCCCGGCCAGGCGTTCCAGGGTGTCCGGGTAGCGTTCGATCAGGCGGATCAGGGTGGCGGCCTGGGCGTTGGGTCGGGCGCGGCCCTGCTCCCAGTTTTCCAGGGTGCGCGGGTTGGTGCGCAGATACATGGCGAACACCGCCCGGGACAGATTGAGACGCTCGCGCAGCGCCAGCAGGTCGTCGGCGTCGATGGACGCCACCGGCGCCAGCCGCGCCTCCTGACCACGCAGCGTCAGCTTGCCCTGACGCTGCGCCTCCAGTTCCTGAAAGCCTTCCTTCAATTCCGCGAACAGATCCCGCTTCATGTCATCGTCCTCCCATCTGGTTACGCCGGGCCATCAGCTCCGCCTTCAGCGTCTGCCTCAACATGCGGCGCTCCGCCGGCGTCAAATCCTCGGCCTCGTCCTTGCCGTAGAGCGTGAACAACCAGAACTGACCGCCCGTGGGCTACCAGTAATAGATCACCCGCAAGCCACCGCGCGTGCCTTTGCCGCGCCGTTCATCGACGAACCGCAACTTGCGCAATCCGCCAGTGCCCGGAATTCGGGGGCCGGCCTCGGGATGCAGCATCAGAATCCGCTGCAGCAGCCAATAGGTGTCCTCGTCCAGATACGCCGCCCGGTGGCGCCGGAATGGCGTCAACTCCACGAATACCGCTCGCATACTATACGTTCCTTGCGTACAAATAAACCCCATCCGCGAGGATGGACCATCCAGGTGCTTAATGTACGCAGGCGGCAACGGCGGCGGAGTCGGACGATGGCCCGTGGTGTTGTAGGAAATCAAAGAGCAGGAATGTCAGCCGATCGCCCTGATTGACGTCGGCCGGTTGCGATCAGCGCGACCCGCCGGCGGCCAGCACCGCTTCCGCCAGGGCGGCCACGGAAAGCGGCGCGCTGCCCTCCGCCTTGTTGCTGAGGGTGACGAAGGCCGGCCAGCCGGCGCCGGTGGTGCCGGCGATCACCCGCGCCAGGGCGGCGCGGGTGTCCGGGTCCGGGTCCACCAGTTTGTCGTAGGGCGCGTACTGGTCGCGGGCGGTTTCGTAGCCGTAGGCGCCGTGTTTCAGGTTCAGGTTCCAGCGGCACACCAGCGGGCCCGGCCACAGCGCGCGCAGGATCGGCAGCTGCTCGGCGATGGGCGGCATCTTGCCGTGCAGCCCCAGGCAATAGGTGGCGCCGGTGTCCTTGAGCGCGGCCACGAAGTCCGGTGTCAGCCAGTGCGGGTCGCGCACCTCCACCGCCAGCAGCGCCGCCGGGGCCCGTACTCGCAGGGCGCGCAGCAGGCTGTGCAGCCGCTCGATCACCGGCGCCATATCGTTCAGCCACACCGCCGGCAGCGGGCTGATCTGCAGCACCAGCGCGCCCAGTTTGTCGCCCAGCCCCTCCCCGGCCGGCGCGGCCAGATCCCGCCAGGCCAGTTCCAGGTCGAGAAAATCCGGATTGGGCTGCAGCCCTTGCCCACCCCGGCCGCGCCGCAGGGCATCGGTGACCTGCCCCGGCGCCTTCACCAGAAAGCGGAAATCCGCCGGCACCTGGTCGGCGTAGCCGGCGTATTGCTCCACCGTCAGCGGCCGGTAGAAGCCCCGGTCCAACCCCACCCCGCGGAACAGCGGATGGCAGGCCGTGGCGGGACAGCTGCTCTTCCGTGTAGGTCCGGTCCCAAACCCGCCCGGCCCAGCCGGGGTAATGCCAGGACGAGGTGCCCAACCACAGTCGCGGCGGCAGGGCGCCGGCCAGGGGCGCGAGGGCCGGATCCGGGTCGGCGGCGCCCACCACCGGTGGCAGGGTGCCGTCATCGTCGAACAGGGAAGCGGTAAAAGGCGGTGAGTGATTCATCGAAGACCGGGGGCGATCAAGGAGCCATCAAGGGTACGAAAGCCGGCGCGCGAATCAAGCCACGCCGGCCTGCGGGTCAGGCCGGCCGGGGCAGCCGGTCGAGAAATTTGTCCAGGGTGATCGGGTAGTCGCGCACCCGGACACCGGTGGCATTGTAGACCGCATTGGCCACCGCGGCGCTGACCCCGCAGATGCCCAGCTCACCCACGCCCTTGGCCTTGAGCGGCGACGAGCAGGGGTCCTCGCCGTCCAGGAAGATCACCTGCTGCTCGCCGATGTCGGCGTGCACCGGCACCTCGTAGCTGGCCAGGTCGTGGGTGGCGAAAAAACCGTAGCGGGTGTCCACCTTCAGTTCTTCCATCAGGGCCGCGCCCACGCCCATGGTCATGCCGCCGATCACCTGGCTGCGGGCGGTGATCGGATTGAGGATGCGGCCGGCGTCGCACACCGCCAGCATGCGGCGCACGCGGATCTCGCCGGTGTAGGCGTGCACGCCCACCTCCACGAAATGGGAGGCGAAGGTGGCCAGCACATAGTCCTTGTCACGGAAGTCGCCGAACTCGATGCGGTCTTCCGCCACCAGGTCACCATCGCCGCCGATGCCGGCCAGCGGCGTGGTTTCGCCGCCATGACGCACCTGGCCGTCCTCAAACGCCAGGTCCCCGGGTTCGGCGCCGAGCCGTTCGGCGATCCGTTCGCGCAGCGCCAGGCAGGCGGCGTACACCCCGGCGGTGGCGCTGGCCGCGCCCCACTGGCCGCCGGAGCCGGCGGACACCGGCGAGTCGGAATCGCCCAGGCTCACCTGCACCGCCTCCAGCGGCACACCCAGCATCTCGGCGGCGGTCTGCGCGATGATGGTGTAGGAGCCGGTGCCGATGTCGGTCATATCGGTTTCCACGCGCACCCTGGCATCGGGCTTGAGCGTGACCCGGGCCCCGGACGCCTGGGCCGGCGAGCCCCGGTAGGCGCCGGCCATGCCGTGCCCCACCAGCCAGACGCCGTCGCGGCGCCCGCCGGGGGTGCGGTTACGCTTGGACCAGCCAAATTCCCGGGCGCCGCGCTCCAAGCATTCCACGAAGTGCCGCTGAGAGAAGCGCCGCTCCGGGTTGCCCGGGTCCACCTGGGTGTCGTTGAGCACCCGGAAGGCCACCGGGTCCATGTGGAGCTTTTCCGCCATCTCGTCCATGGCCACTTCCAGGGCCATCTGGCCGGCGGTGTCGCCGGGGGCACGCATGGCGTTGCTTTCCGGCAGGTGCATCTCCAGGGGCCGGTGCACCAGCAAACGATTGGCCCCGGCGTAAAAATGCTCGGTGGGAATGGTGGCTTCCTCGCCACCGCCGCCCGGCGGCGTGTTGGTGGTGTTGTCGTGGCCGATGGCGGTGATGCGCCCGTCTTCATTGGCGCCGATGCGCAGGCGCTGAATGGTCAGGCCGCGATGGGTGGCGTTGTTGGCGATCATGGGTCGCGGCAGCGCCACCTTCACCGGCCGACCGGTGGCCCGGGCGGCCACCGCCGCCAGCACGGCATCGGCGCGCAGGAACAGCTTGGCCCCGAAGCCGCCGCCGATATAGGGGGAATCCAGCCGCACTTTTTCCAGCGGCAGATCGAACGCCTTGGCCAGGGCCTTGCGGCTCCATGCCACCATCTGGTTGGCGGTCCACAGGGTCAGGGTGCCGTCTTTCCATTGGGCAATGGAGGCGTGCGGTTCCATCTGCGCGTGGCATTGCCCCGGCGTGGAATAGGTGGCGTCCAGTTTCACCGGCGCCGCCTGGAAGGCGCTGTCGAAGTCACCGACCCGGGACGCCGGCTCCACCTCGTCATCCTGATGGGCGCGGCGCTCGGCGGCCAGATCAAAGCGGGCGTCCGGGTCCTGGTGGTAGTCGGTTCGCACCAGGGCGGCGGCGGCCCGGGCCTGTTCGAAGGTCTCCGCCACCACCACCGCGATGGCCTGGTGATAGTGCTGAATATCACGGCCGCCGAACAGGTGGACCACGTTCATCCTGGCCTTGGGCAGGGGCTCCCGGTCCAGGGTGGTGATCACCGCCACCACGCCGGGGGCGGCCTCCGCGGCGCGGGTGTCCATGGCTTTAATGCGGCCCTTGGCGATGGCCGACACCACCGGATACCCGACCAACTGCCCGACGGCCACGTCGTGGCGTTCATAGGCGTAGGGGGCGGTGCCGGTGGTTTTCAGCGGGCCGTCGATACGCGCGTGGGGGCGGCCCAGCACCCGGCCCTGGTCGGCGGCATTGGGATCCGCGGGTTGATCGAATCGCATGGGCTACTCCTTCGCTTCCGCCAGCACGGCGGCCAGGGTGCGCTCGGCCAGGGTTACCTTGAAGCGGTTTTCCTGGGTCGGGCGGGCGCCGTCCAGCAACCGCTCGATCACCGCGCCGGCGCCCCGTGGCAGGGCCGCCTCCGCCCGTTCGTCCCGCCAGGGTTTGGGAGCCACGCCGCCCAGGGCGACCCGGCCGCTGCCGTCCGCGCGCAGCACCAGCGCCACCGACACCAGCGCAAAGGCGTAGGACGAGCGGTCCCGCACCTTGTGGTAAAAATGCCGGCCGCCCGGGGGCGCCGGCAGGGTCACGGCGGTAATCAATTCGCCTTTTTCCAACACCGATTCGATGTGCGGCGTCTCGCCGGGCAGTACATGGAAATCCGCTAACGAAATGTGGCGGGTGCGCCCCTGGCCGTCGATGGTTTCCACCCGGGCGTCCAGCACCCGCAGGGCCACCGCCATGTCGCTGGGGTGGGTGGCGATGCAGTGCTCGCTGGCGCCGATGATCGCCAGCTGGCGGCTGGCTCCCTCGCGGGCGGCGCAGCCGGCGCCGGGCTGGCGTTTATTGCAGGGCATGTTGGTGTCTTGGAAATACGGACAACGGGTGCGCTGCAGCAGGTTGCCACCGGTGGTGGCCTTATTGCGCAACTGGCCGGAGGCGCCGGCCACCAGCGCCCGGGTGAGCACCCCGTAATCCCGGCGCACCCGGTGATCGGCGGCCAGGTCGGTGTTACGCACCAGGGCGCCGATGCGCAGCCCGCCGTCGTCGGTGGCCTCGATGGTGTCCAGGCCCAGCCCGTTCACGTCGATCAGATGGGTGGGGGTTTCCACCTCGATCTTCATCAGGTCCAGCAGGTTGGTGCCGCCGGCGATAAACCGGGCGTGGTCGGTGCCGGCCGCCGCCAGGGCCGCTTCTTGCGGGGAGGCGGCGCGCTGGTAGGTAAAGGCTCTCATGGGGTCTCCTTGGCCACGTCCCGGACCGCTTCCAGAATGTTCGCGTAGGCGCCGCAGCGGCACAGGTTGCCGCTCATGCGCTCGCGGATTTCCTCCGGGGTCGCCCTTATCGGCGCGCTCAGATCCGCGCTCACATGGCTGGGGATGCCGGCGCGGATTTCCTCCAGGGTGGCCTTGGCCGAACAGATCTGCCCCGGCGTGCAGTAGCCGCACTGGTAGCCGTCGTGTTCGATAAACGCGGTCTGCATCGGGTCCGGATTCTCCGGCGTGCCAAACCCTTCGATGGTGGTGATCTCGTCGCCTTCATGCATCACCGCCAGGGACAAACAGGCGTTGATGCGGCGGCCGTTGACCATCACCGTGCAGGCGCCGCACTGGCCATGGTCGCAGCCCTTCTTGGTGCCGGTCAGATGCAGGTGTTCGCGCAGGGCGTCCAGCAGGGTGACGCGGGTGTCCACGGTGAGCGTGCGCGGTTCGCCGTTGACGTTGAAGGCCAGCTCGGCCCGGTGAACGCCCGGCGACTCGCCGCCGGCGGACCCGGGCGACGGGCCACCGGGCCGGCCGAAGGCCAGCCTGGCCAGACCCAGGGCGGCGGAGGTGACGGCGCCGACGATCAGAAGATCGCGGCGTGAGATTCGGAAACGAGAGAACTTGGGCATGGTCACCGATCCTTGTGGCTGGCGCGGCGGCCTCGTGGCAAGGCCGGGGCTGGCGAGGTTCCGCGCGCGGAACCCGTGATTTCACCTTACCGGAATCGATAAGCGCGCCGCGTCAGGAATCCATAAATCGATGTAAAAATAGCGGGCCCGGCGCTCAGCCCATGACCTGTTCAAAGAACGAGAACAGGGAGTCCTCCAGCGACCGGTACCGAATGCCCAGTTCCTCGCGGCTGCGCCGGTTGTCCGCCCGCCAGGGAAGGTTCACGTTGCGGGACACGTATTTGCGGGTCAGCGTTTTGTTCACCACCGGGCCGAACAGCCACACCGCCGGCTTGGGCAAGGTGCGCTTGGGCAACGGGTAGTCCTGGCCGAAGCGGTGACGCAGCACCCGGGCGATGTCCGGAAAACTGGTGTTGTGGCCGGACAGAATGTAGCGGCCGTGGGCGGCCGGCAGAAAGGCGGCGCGTAAATGGGCCTCGGCCACTTCACGCACATCCACCACGCCCAGGCCGATGTCCGGCACGCCCATGCGCGCGGTGCCGTCGCCCAGTTGTCGCAGAATACTGAAGCTCTCCGAGGTGGCGTTGGGATTGATGCCCGGCCCCACCACCAGGGATGGATTGATGGTGACCAGATCCCAGCGTTGCTGAGCGTCGGCGATCTCCCAGGCGGCCCGTTCGGCCAGGGTCTTGGAATAGGCATAGGCCTGGTGGTCCAGGGACGAACTGGTGTTCCAGTCCGCCTCGGTGAACACACCGCCGGCGGTATCTTCCCGATCCGCGTTGTCACCGTAGATGGCGGCGCAGCTGCTGGTCAGCACCACCCGGCCCACGGTGGCCGTGTCGTTCACCGTTTCCAAAACGTTGCGGGTGCCCTGCCGGGCCGGCTCCACCAGTTCCTTGAGCGGGTCCTTCACCGAGGTGATAAACGGCGAGGCGGTATGGAACACCACCGAGCAGCCTTCCATGGCCGCCGCGTAGGAGCCCGGCACCAGCAGGTCCGCCTTGAAGTAACGGATCTGGCCGGGGGTGCGTTCGGCAATGGCGTTCAGATATTTGAGCTTGTCCGGGTTGTCCGGGTCGCGCACCGCCGCGTGCACGGTGAGCCCCTCTTCGAGCAAACGCTCCACCAATCGCCCGGCCACGTAGCCGGTGGCGCCGGTAACCATCACCGGTGTGCTCGTATCGATTTGCATAATCGGCTCCCTCACCCTGATTCCAGGCATCATGGCCGCCGCGCGCGGCGCTGTAACTGACAAAGGGAACCCGCCCCGGGGGCGGTACGGTCACGATTGCGGCTGCCCGTGCATGGCGAAGGTGTGCCGCTCATATTCAGCGCAACTGAACCGGTGTTTCAGCGTTATTCGATTCTGAGCCCGATTAGGCGCTGCTAGTATTCGTGGCTCGTGCAGGGAGAGCTGTTGAAGGGAGGCGCCATGACGGGACCAGCACAACCGGCCGAAACCGGCCTCCGGGATACCCGGACCATCGTGGTCGCCGGCGGCGTGGTGCTGGCGCTGGCGTTCGGCGTGCGCGCCGTGTTCGGTGGCGTGGTGCAGCCGTTGTCCGATGAGCTGTTCGGCGGCCGCATCGAGGTGTTTTCCCTGTCCATCGCGATCCAGAATCTGGTGTGGGGGCTGGCACAACCGGGCTTCGGCATCATCGCCGACCGCTACGGCGACCGCCGTGCCCTGTGGCTGGGTTTCATCTGCTACCTGGCCGGCATGCTGATCTGCGTGGCCGCCAGCAGCGCCTGGGCCCAGCACCTGGGCGCCGGGGTGCTGGTGGGCATGGGCATTTCCGGCACCGCCTTCGGCGTGGTGCTGGCGGTGGTGGGCCGGGCGGCGCCGGAGCACAAACGGGCCCATTACCTGGGCATCGCCTCGGCCATCGGTTCCGCCGGCCAGGTGGTGCTGCCGCTGCTCACCGCCTGGCTGATCGAGTGGCTGGACTGGCGCATGACCCTGCTGGTGATCACCGCCACCCTGCTGCCCATGGCGCTGTGCATTCCGCGCCTGCGGGTGGCCGATCCGGACGCCGCCGCGGATGGCGCCGGCACGGCGCTGGCCGCCACCGTGCGCGGCGCCTTCCGCCAGCGCGACTACCTGCTGCTCAACGCCGGCTTCTTCGTTTGCGGTTTCCACCTGGCCTTTATCACCGCCCACCTGCCGAACTATGTGCAGAATTTCTGCGTGTCCACCGCCTCGCCGGCGGAGCTGCGCGCCCTGGGCCTGCAGGCTCTGGCGCTGGCCGGGCTGGCCAATATCTTCGGCACCCTGTTCGCCTCCCGGCTGGGCATGCGTTTTCCCAAGCCCTATGTGCTGGCCGCCATTTACGCCCTGCGCGCCCTGGTGATTCTGATCTTTATCACCCTGCCACTGACGCCGGCCTCGGTGATGATCTTCGCCCTGGTGATGGGCGTGCTGTGGCTGTCCACGGTGCCGCTGACCAGCGCCCTGGTGCTGATTCAGTTCGGCCCCCGCGCCATGGGCACCCTGTTCGGCTTCGTGTTTCTCAGCCACCAGCTGGGCAGCTTCGCCGGCGTCTGGCTGGGTGGCGTGTTCTTTGATCGCTTCGCCAGCTATCAACAGATATGGTACCTGGCCATTGTGCTGGGGGTGCTGTCCGCCCTCGCCCATTTGTTCGTCCACGAGCGGCCGGCTCCGGCCGCCGCCATGGCTTGAGTGTGTTATGCCGCTGCAACCTCTGACATCCCGCGCCATCCTGATTCTGATGCTGGTGTTCGCCGCCTTCGGCGCCCAGCAAGTCGCCGTGAAAGCGGTGGTCGGGGACATGGCGCCGCTCACCCAAACCTTCCTGCGCTCCCTGGGCGGCACGGCGTTGCTGGCGCTGTGGTTTGTTAGCCAGCGGCGCAACCCGTTCCGCGCCCCCGCCGGCCCGTCCATGCTGTTGGGCCTGCTGTTCGCGCTGGACTTCGGTTTTCTCTATCTGGGCCTGGCGCTGACCAGCGCCGCCCACGCGGCGGTGATCTATTACACCGCGCCGATGATGATCGCCCTGGGCGCCATGTACATCATCCGCGACGAACCGGTGCGCCGTTTCAAGGTGCTGGGCATTCTGTTCGCGTTTCTGGGCGTGGCGCTCACCGCCTTCTCCGGCGCCAGCGGCAGCGGCGCCGCCACCCTGGTCGGCGACCTGCTGTGCTTCGCCGGCGCGGTGTGCTGGGCGGCCACGGTGATGGTGATCCGCGCCACCCGCCTGCGCGATCTGGACGCGCCGGTGGTGCTGTTCCACCAGCTGTTCGGCTCGGTGCCGCTGCTGGGGCTGGCCACCCTGGTGCCCGCCGGCGGCTGGGCCATCCACTGGAGCCCGACGCTGGTCGCCTCTCTGGCGTTCCAGACCGTGGGCGTGGCCTTCCTGGGCTATCTGGTGTTCTTCGCCATGCTGCGCCGCCACTACACCTCCCAGGTGTCCGCCATGAATTTCCTGGCGCCCCTGTTCGGCGTGGTGTTCGCGGTGGTGCTGCTGGGCGAGCAGCAGAACGCCCTGTTCTGGCTGGGCGCGAGCGCCATCGTCGGGGGGCTGTGCGTGGTCAACCAACGGCGCGCGGAAGTTCCGGCCTGACCGGGGACCGCCGGGTTCAGCGCGGCTCCACCGCCGGCACCGCGATGCGCGGCCAGGCGGCGGCGATCTTTTCCACCCCGGCGGCGGGCACCGCGCGCAGGTCCCGGGGGTAGTCCACGCCCGCCGCTTCCACCGCCCGGGTGGCGTGGAACTGGCCATTGGCGGCGCGCAGAATCCAGCCGCCCTCCGGGCAATCCGAGGACGCCAGAAACGCCACCCCGGGTGCCACCTGGGCAGGGTGCAGCTCGTCCGGCTCGCCTTCCACGCCCCACATGCGCGTCTTCGCCACCGGTGACACCGCGTTAACGCGGATGCCATGGGCGCGCCCCTCTTCCGCCAGCACATTGACCAGGCCCACCACCGCCATACGCGCGGCGGCGTAGGCGGCCAGCCCGGGCTGCACGTACTGGGGATACAGGGCCCGGCAGGAAGTGGTGAACACCAGCCGCCCGCCGCCGGCGGCCTTCATCCCCGGCCAGGCGGCTTGGGCCAGCCACAGCGGCGCCTTGGCGGCCACGGCCATCATGCGGTCGAAGGCCTCCTCGGTGATCGTCTCCACCGGTTGATAGGCCACCCAGCCGGCGTTGTGGATCATCGCGTCCAGGCGGCCATCCTGCTCCCCCACCTGGTCCACCAGGGCGCGGCAGTGGTCTCGGTGGTCCAGCCGTCCGGCTACAGGTTGCACGTCCAGGCCCTCTCCGCGCAGCGCCTCCGCCGCCGCCCGCGCCACCGCCGGGTCCTCGCCGTCCCCGTCCCGGTCGGCGCCGGTGTCCTGCAGCCACACCCGGGCGCCGAGCCGCCCCAGGCAGCGGGCGTAGGCCAAACCCAGGCCCCGGCCCGCGCCGGTGATCAGTACCGTTTGCCCCGTGAAATCCACCATGACCGGCTCTCCGTTGTGATTGACCGGGCCAGTGTGCGGAGCGGCATCCGATACATCCAATACCGATATTGACGGCCCGTGATATCTTTCAGGTATCACCCAATCAGAAGGGAACGGCATGACCGTGGAACAGCGATCCCGCATCAGCCTGCGGGCCATGGAACAGTTCATCGCCGTGGCGGAAGAGCTGCACTTTCACCGCGCTGCGCGGCGGCTGGCCATGTCCCAGCCGCCGCTGACCCTGGCCATTCGCAAGCTGGAACAGCAACTGGGGGCCTCGCTGCTGGAGCGGGGCAACCGGGTGCTGGGCCTCACCGCCGCCGGCCGGGTGTTCCTGGACGAAGCCCGCGCCACCCTGGCCCAGGCCCGGCGCGCCGCCACCGCCGCCCGGGACATGGCGGCGGGCCGTACCGGCCTGATGCGTCTGGGCTATGTGGGCAGCGCGCTCTATGGCCGGCTGCCGGACGTGATCCAGGGCTTCCGCCAGCGCCACCCGGCGGTGCGCCTGGAACTGCACGAGGCCACCACCGCCGCCCAGGTGGCCGGGCTCCGCGACGGCACCCTGGATCTGGCGGTGCTGATCCCGCCGCTCACCGATGCCGACGACCTGCACCTGACACCGTTCGACCGGGACCGGCTGTGCCTGGCCCTGCCCCGGGACCATCCCCTGGCTAATGGAGAGCCGGAGCTGGCCGCCGTGGCCGAGCAGCCCTTTATCCTCTGGCCCAGGGAAGAAGGCCGGGGTTTCCATCTTCAGGTGATCCGCCTGTGCGCGGATGCCGGCTTCGTGCCCCGGGTGGCCCAGGAAGCCCATGGCATGCACGCGGTGCTGTCCCTGGTGGCGGTGGGGGCCGGTGTCTCGGTGGTGCCGGCCAGCATGGCCGGCTTCCGCGCCGACCGTATCCGCTACCGGCCATTGCCCGGCGACGGCGTCAGCTTCGAACTGAACCTGGCGAGCCGCGAACCGGCGCCGCCGGCGGCGCGCTTCCTGCGCGAGGCCGGCTAGCGCAGCGCCTCCCCGCGCCGCCGGGAGCGGCGCGCCACATCCGCCACCGCCAACCCCATCAAACGCTGGAAGGTGGGGCACTCCAGATGGCTTGGCGCCGTGCACTCGGCGGCATGACGCAGGCCATCGCGCATGGCGGTGAGCTGGCGGAGGGTGCGGTCCAGTTCGTCCGCCTTGTCGTTAAGCGCCTGCCGGTCGATGGTGGGCCGGTCCGCCTCGCCCAACATTGAGCGGATCTCCTCCAGGGAGAACCCGGCGGAACGGCCCAGGGCGATCAGCGCCAGCCGCTCCAGCACCCGGGGGCTGAACTGGCGCCGCAGGCCGCGCCGCCCCACCGAGCGGATCAACCCTTTCTCCTCGTAGAAACGCAGCGTCGACGCCGGCAGCCCGGCCCGTTTCGCCACTTCGGAAATATCCATGCGCCACCCTTTACTTCAAGTGAACTTGAAGTCGTAGGCTAGCGCTTTCCCACTGCCACTCCCAGCGGAGAACACCATGGAAACCTTGCTGTTTATCCTGATCATCGGCGTTGCCGGCACGGCGGCGATGGACGCCTGGAGCCTGGCCCGCAAGGCGTTGCTTGGCCTGCCCGCCCCGGACTTCGCCCTGGTGGGGCGCTGGCTGGGCCATATGCCCGGCGGGCGTTTCCGTCACGATCGCATCACCGAGGCAACGCCGATTGCCGGCGAACGGGCCCTGGGCTGGGCCACCCACTACCTGATCGGCATCTCCTTTGCCGCCGTGCTGGTGGGGCTGGGCGGCCCGGCCTGGCTGGCCCGGCCCACCCCGGGGCTGGCGCTGGCGGTGGGCATCGCCACCGTGGCCGCTCCCTTGCTGGTGATGCAGCCGGCCATGGGCGCCGGCCTGGCGGCCCGGCGCACGCCTCGCCCCTGGCTGGCGCGACGGCAAAGCCTGCTTAACCACGCGGTATTCGGAATGGGACTGTACGGCGGCGCCCGGGTGGCGCACTGGATCATTGGCGGGTAGCCGCCGGGACCGGGCCGCTTACAGAAAGCCCGGCACCGCCCAGCCGCCGCCGTCGTCGGCCAGCACCGCCTCACGCCGCTCCGGGTCAGGCTGGTCCAGGCCGGCCAGCAGCTCGCCGTTGGAGGGGCCATCCGGCTGGTAACGGAAGTTCAAACGTCGCGGGGCGGCGGCTATTCCTGAATGTCCGCCCCGCGCCGGGCCACGGCGATCTGCAGGCCCTGCACCAGGCAGTAAATCAACCCGGCGGCGAACGGCGCCACCAGCCAGCACATCCAGTTCTCGAACGCCTTGGCGACGCCGAACGCCGCCGCCAGGCCGGCCCCCACGGAAATAAAATCGGTGGCGGTGGCCACCAGCAGCACCGGCGTGCGTTCGCTGTCGTCGGGCTCGTCCCGTTTCAGGAAGGCGACCATCAGATTCAGGAACGACAGGGACGCCACCGCCGACAACGCGAAACCGATCAGTTGGAACGGCGTGGGCTCGTCGGCGACGCTGGACACCACCCCATAGCTCACCGTGATTAGAATGGAAAAGCCGAAGGCCTGGGCGTTGTGGCTGACCGACACCCCCAGGCCGTGCAGATACAGCTGGGTCCATGGCAGCTTGCTGCCATCATCACTTTTGCGGGTTCGGGTCATGTTTTATCCGAACGGCCTCACGCCGATCAGCGGAGCGTGCAGCAAGAACGCAAACAGGCCCCAGGCCACCACGCCCACCACCACGGTGATCACATCCCCCTTGAGGGTGCCCGGCGCCGGCGTCACGCCCCGGGCCCGGTCACGGCGGCGCAGCCGGGCGAAGGCAACGATGGCCCACACCAGAAAGGCGCCGAACAGCACCACATCGCGCAGAAAGCCGATGGACAGCAAATGGCCCAGGGCCCAGATCTTGGTGCCGGCCACCATCGGGTGGCCCAGCTTGGCCTGGATGCGGTTGCCGGGCACGTAGGCGGCGGCCACCAGAATAAAGGCGATCAGCGTGAACAGGGCATTCAAATGGCCCAGCCAGGCCGGAGGGCTGTACAGCAGCACCGGGTTCAGGCGCGCGGCCTGAAAGCCCCAGATGATCAGCACGAAGCCGGCCAGCGCCACCAGGCTGTACAGGCCCTTCCAGCCGTTCGCCCCGAAGCGGGCCACCTGGCGGTCGCGCCAGGCCGGCGCGAAGCCGGTGCAGTGAATGCCCAGGAACAGGACCAGGCCGAGAATCAGCATTGTCATCGTTTTTCTCTCTTCGGACGCGGACGGTTGCGCCTATAGTGCCGGAACCGGTGCGCCGGGAGAATAACCCGGCGAAAAATCCGGGATTGGCCGGCGCTGTGGCTACCGGCCCGTTTTGCGGTACAAGCGGCCGCCGCCTTTCTTCTTGCCGGTGTCCTCGATGCCCGGAAAGCGCCCCAGGCGCACCAGTCGCAGGAAGGTATTGCCCAGCTTCACCTTGTCGCCGATGTAAAGCTGGTCCCAGCCGGCGCCATACACCTGGGGAAAATGAAACTCCCCGGGCGGACGTTTTTTCAGGGCCTTTTCCAGCCGTTGCTGTAGGGCTTGGTCCATGGCGTGCTCCTGTTGCGCCGCTAGTGATTTTCCAGGCCGTTCTCCCGCCGTTGCCGGCGGATCTCGTCCTTGCTGGCGGCGATTTCGTCGCGCATATCCTTGAGGCCGGCGATTACCGAGGCGTACAGGGCGCGGTGCTGGTCCTTACCGAGAAAGCCGTCCGGGTGGCTGTCGTGCCAATCGATGGCGTCATCGATGGTCGCCACCCATTGATCCACATCGCCACCGATGTACTCGTTCAGGGGCCGCCCCACCGATTCCATCAGCGAGGCGAACAACGCCGGGTCGCCGGACGGGTCCAGATCCGGGTTCGCCTTCAAAAAGGCCCGGTAACGAATCTGCCCCACATAGAACCACTTCACCGCTTCCGGCTTATCGCCCTGCTGGAACAGCCGCGCCGCCAGCACCATGTAGGTGGCGGGGTGCTTGTCGGTGATGCCGGCGCGCAGTTCCGCCACGCTTTGATCGGCAAGCGCCTTGTCGTCCAGGCCGTCGGTATCGGCCCAGGTGGCCGGGGCCAGCAAGGCGATCAGCAGCATCGCCAGCTTCATTCCTCGCATCATATGTGCACCTCCACCACACGAATATCGGTCCCGTACAGGCCACGCATACTGTCCAGAAACTCCGGACGAAACGCGCCGCCGTGGTCATTCCACAGGGTGATGCCCAGATTACTGAACGCCCAAGGCGTATCGGAGCCGCCCCGGTCGGTGGCGTAGCGGTTGATGTGGAAGCGCTCGCCGCAGGCCGGGCACGCAGGCTCATCGTCCTCGCCGGCGAACCAGGCGCCGATGGCGTCCACCGCGTCCCAGCCCTGGTCGTGGCCGCAGCCCGGACAGACAAAACTCAGCTCCGCCCCTTCCATGGGATGGAACACCTTGCGCTCGCCGGCGTGCAGCGCCAGCCCGCGGATCGTGCCGTCGTGGACGCGGGGGTCCATGGGTTCGATAAACAGCGTCTGGATCATGGGCGTGAACGCGTAGCCGGGCCCGTCCAGGGTGCAATCCGAAAGTTCGGACGCCACCAGATCCCGCGCCAGGAACCAGGCCAGGATCTCCCGCGCCTTGGCCTCCGCGTCCGGGTAATCGCCGGTGTGCACCGGCACGATGTGTGTGCAACTGTCGCTCAAAGCTCGCCTCCAACAACCGCCGGTTCCTTTAGCAGATAGGAAGGATAACGCGGCGCTCCACCCGGTGGCCGCCGAGACGTTCGCTTTTTTACAGGAGATTGCCATCGCCCGGCGATCACGGTTGCCCGTGCCCGTTCACCACTTTGCCGGCGATATTCGTGAAGCCTTTCGAGACAATGGCGGCGGTCACCGGATACCCTTTCCGGGCCGCCGGGAAAAGGCCGAAATCCACGAGCAAATCAGGGAGACACGCCATGGGAAGCAGCACACCGACACGGACGTCCGAGCGCGTCAGGCGGGGCCTGATCGCCGCGCTACCGGTTCTGGTGGCGCTCCATTCCCACCCGGCCAGCGGCGACGAGCCGGACTATGACGCCATCATGGACGCCATGTTCGACACCAGGGACGCCCGCCTGGACCGCATTGAAAATATTGCCGACGCGGAGGTTGGCAGCACGCTGCAGGATCTCAGCCAGGACGCCCTGTACAACGACCTCAACAACGTGGACTGGGCGATGCCGCCAGCGCAAACCCGCCATGGGCGTTCCGCCCTGGCCAGGCTGGACGACTACGCCGATATCCAGGCGATGACCGAGGTGTTCCTCGATAATCTTCTTGCCACCACCTGGGCGGATTATCTGTGCGTGGAGGCGCGCCGCCCCTTTGCCTATCCGTTACCGCATCGTATCGACTGGCACGGCCTGCGCATGGACAACGGCGATACCCTGCCCTTCGCCGGCCAGCCCGGCGCCGCCGACCATGAACAGGCTCTGATGCGCCATCGCTTCGACGAGCGCTACTGCTTTGAAAAAAGGCCCGCGGCGGACGATGCCAAGCCCATGGCGCTGCTCGGCGAATTCATCGGCCGCGTCCCTGAAAAGCGCGAGACCTTCACCTTCCCGTCCCCGGAAGCGGGCCAGCAGCGCACACAGGGCGGCTACACCGTGACCCTGACGGCCACCACAGACCATGGCTACGCCATGGAAGTCCGCGCCGAGGACGGCGGCCCCATGCCCCTGGACAAACGAGATGTGATCGCCGAAGGGCTGGACCAGGACGGCCGGCCCCTGGCGCGCACGCTGGTGCAGACCGGGGCGCCGGCACTGTTCGAATTGGCCGGCGAGGAAGTGGACGGCCTGATTGACCGGGCCCTGAAGGAAGACCTGACGGCGGCGGCCCTGGAGCAGCATCTGGCGCAGGCGGAAGCGCGCATCCGTGAACGCACCGGCGACACCCATTACACCCGTGTCGCCTTCAAGGGACCGGTGGCCACCGCCCGCATCACCCTGCTCGACCGGGACCCGGAGCAGCCGCTGATGAAGCGGAAGCTGGCGTTGCCGCTCAAACAGGTGGACGGCCTGAATCCCACCGCGCAATTCGACCCGGAGGCGATTCAAGCCGTGCCTCTGCCGGGGCCGGTGTACCGATCCGCCGTGGACGGCCCCATGGAACTGACCGCCGAGGAAGTGCCCTCTCGCCTGCGCATCGTGCAGAACGACGGCCGCACCCCGCTGTACACCCACAGCGTGGATTTCCGTTATCCGAAGGTGGAGAGCCGCCGCTTCCTGGAACGGGACTCCGAGCGCATCGTCTTGAAAGACGGCCCCAACCCGATCACCTTCCTGGACGCCGACGGCCAGCCGATTCCGTTACCGGACGGGGACCATTCCGACTATTACCGTTTTACCGTCAACCGCATCGACTACAACCCGCAGCGGTTTTCCAGCAAGCCCGTGCGGGTGTCCGCGGACCTGCGGGTTCGGGTGTTCCGCGACGTCCATAAGAGCCGCCACGCCCGGGGCGAGCTGCCGGAGGGGCTGCAACTGCAAGAGAACCGGCTGGTTGTGGACACCGAAGTGATCGACACGCCCCTGTTCGCCGTCGACGACCAGGGACGCTTCCTGAAACAAGCCCTCACCCGCACCTACCAAAGAAAGGGCCAGGCACCGGTGGAGGTGATTCATTTTTACGGCACCCCGGCGGCCCTGGAGATCTGGACCAGCGACGGACCCACGGAAGACGCTTACCGGGCGGAGGTGGAGCTGGAGGAGCGCACCGACATTTAGTCGACGATATCGAAAGCCCGCTGCCTGTGGGAGGATGGGGGCCGACACCCACGCGTTTTGCAGGAGGCCGCCGCCGTGGCCGAAGTCCGTTCAGTCGCTCAACCGCACCGCTCCACCCTGGTACTCGGCGCCGGCATGGTCGGCGTGTGCGCGGCCTGGCACCTGCGCCGGCGCGGCCACCCGGTGACCCTGGTGGACCGGGCCGCGCCGGGCCGGGAAACCTCGTTCGGCAACGCCGGCATTATCCAGCGCGAGGCGGTGCGCCCCTACCGGTTCCCCCGCGACCTGCCCACCCTGCTGAGGGTGCTGCCCAACCGGGAGATCGACATCCGCTACCGCCCCTCCGGCATGGCCGGCGCGGCGGCTCCCCTGTTCCAGTACTGGCGCCACTCGGCGCCGCAGAACTACGCGCGCATCGTGCCGGAATACGCGGCCCTGATTACCCGGGCCCTGGACACCCACGGCGAGATGATCCGCGCCGCCGGCGCCGACGACCTGATCCGCCGGGACGGCTATCTCAAGGTGTTCCGCACCGCCCGCGCCCTGGATGAGGAATGCCACCTGGCGGAACAGATCGCCGCCGCCCATGGTGTCACCTACCAGGTGCTCGACCAGGCCGCCCTGGCGCGCAAGGAACCGGACCTCGGCAAGGGCGGCCTGGCCGGCGCGGTGCACTGGACGCAACCCTGGACCGTCACCGACCCGGGCGCCCTGGTGGCCGCCTACGCCGACCACTTCCAGCAACAGGGCGGCGACCTGGTGCGCGGCACCCTGGAAACCCTGACGCGCACCGAACACGGCTGGCGGGCGATGGTCGACGGCGAGGCCCTGGACGCCGAACAGGTGGTGCTGGCCCTCGGCCCCTGGTCCGCCCCCTGGCTGGCCCGCCAGGGGCTACGGGTGCCGCAGTTCGTGAAGCGGGGCTACCACATGCACTACGGCAGCCGCGACGGCGCGCAGCTGCATCACTGGATCATGGACGCGGAAACCGGCTACCTGCTGGCGCCCATGCGCGCCGGCATCCGGCTCACCACCGGCGCCGAGCTGGCCCGCCAGCAGGACGCGCCCCATCCCCAACAACTGGACGCGGCGGAACGGGCCGCCCGCCGGCTGTTCCCCCTGGGAGACCGGCTGGACCCGCAGCCCTGGATGGGCGCGCGCCCCTGCACTCCGGATATGAAACCGATCATCGGCCCGGCCCCCGGCCTGCCGGGCCTGTGGCTGGCCTTCGGCCACGGCCACCAGGGGTTCACCCTGGGGCCGGTGACCGGCAAGCTGCTCGGCCAGATGATGGACGGCGAAGACACCGAGGTGGACATGGCGCCCTACCGGGCGGACCGGTTCTGATTCAGGCGCGCCGGGAACACCAGGCGTGGATCAGGCCGGCCTGAAAGAACGGCACCGGTGATTCGAAACCGCCGGCGGCGATCATCGAGGCGATCCGGGTCGGCGGCAGTACGCCCACATCGTTGGCGTAGGCATGGCGCATGCGCTCGATCATCTCCGGGGAAACCTCCGAGGTGGCCATCATCGTCATCCAGGCCCGCAGCAGCACCTCGTACTCCGGCGACGCCACGTCCGAGGCCAGGTCGGAACTGGCCAGCGGCGCGCCCGGCTTCAACCGCCGGGCGATCTCGGCGAAGAAGCGAACCCGCTCCGCTTCATCCACCAGGAACTGGGAGACCAGAAAACAGGTGGCCGCATCGTGAATCGGGTCGGCGGGCAGCGACTCCAGATAACCTTCGAGGAAGGTGCAGCGATCCGCGAAGCCTTCCCGCTCCGCCTTTTGCCGACAGGCTTCAAGCATGGCGCCGGAGGGCTCCACCGCCACGAAATGCCAACCGGGGTGCCGAGCCGCCAGATGCGCGATCTCAGCCCCGGTGCCCGCGCCGACGCACAGAATGCGCCCGTCGTCCGGCAAATCCGCGAACAGGGAATCCAGCAGAAGATGCAGGCACTCTCGGATCGGCGCGGTCTTCGCCCACTGCGCGTCGTAACCTTCCGCCTGTTGATCGAACAGGGCTTTGATCTGATCCTGATTCATAGGGTGGCTCCCTGGTGAAAAGTAACGAAAAATCGGACCCGCCCAGCACGGCGACACGTCGAACCGGGCCGTGATCAGTCGCCGCGGCCGTAATGCCCCAAGAACATCGCCACCGCGGACTCCGCCACGCGCTCGCGTTCGGCTTCAGCGAGCGGCGCCTGCCCCATCATGATCTGCGGCCAAAGCGCGAAGCTCTTCACCAGACCCTGCAATTGCTGGCCGGCGAAATCCTCATCCACACCCTGCAGGCGCCCATCGGCGATGGCGGCGCGAATCCACCGCACCAGCCCGCCCTCCTTTTCGTCCATACGGCCGACGATCTCCCGGGCCCGCTCCGGCGCGTGGATGATCTCGGCCATCGCCACCCGGGCCAGGTCGATGAAATTCGGGTCGCCGAGAAGCAGGAGCTTCTGCAACAGCAGTTGCTTCAATTGTGGGGCCAGAGGCTGGTCCGCGCGGTAAGTCAGCGCCACGCCGCCCACGCTGCTCTCCCAAAGTTGTTCAAGAATGCGGGCGAACAGCGCTTCCTTACCGGGAAAATGATTGTAGACCGTGCGCTTGGATACGCCGGCGGCGGCGGCAATGCGATCCATGCTGGTGGCCTCGAAACCGGCGCCTACAACGAGCGCTGGACCTACGTGCACATGCTGCCCGAGCAATCCCTGCAAGCGCACCTGGACCTGCGCGGCCGCTGGATGCTGCCGATCCACAACGGCACCTTCAATCTCGCCCTGCACCCCTGGCACCAGCCGTTCGAGCGGATCACCGCGCTCGCCGCCGAGCACGGGGTGTCGATCACCACGCCGATGATGGGCGAGCGGCTGGACCTTCACGCACCGGCGCCCGGCACGCCCTGGTGGCGCCCGGCGTAATCCACGCGCGGGCTCGCCAACCGACGAGACACTTATTCTGACTCCTGAAGAGAGACCTGGAACGCATAAGGCACTTTCTGCCCCGTTCCCCGCGAAACGAACACGAAACCCTCAGGCATGCCGTAAAAGTGGTAGGCACGACGGGGCCAGCCTTCGTCGAACCCATGACGCACCGTGGTGATTTTTTTCAGATAGTTCTCTTCCGCATCATACGCCAGGACCAGGTCCGGAACCTGATTGTCCGCCGCCTGCGGACCGAACAACACCGGCCCATGCATCTCATAACCCTCTGGCAAGGCGTCGATCGAATAATCGCTCACATTGATATTCGTATACAGGGTGATATCGATTTCACCGCGCAGTCTGGCTGGCGGGGCATCGAATCGGCCGGGCTGATACTCAACGCGATCAACCGTGAACTTCAAGGGTGCATCGCGATCAGCCGGATCATATTCGTAAAGCACCTTCCCGCTCTCATCCAGGAGCGCCAGAGCATTCACTTCATCAAAGCGTTCGAAGGTGGAAACCAAACGATTGCTCATCCGTTCCGGGAAATGAAAGTAAACCTTGTCAGTGACTTCGAAGCCTGGCGTGCCAATATCCTCACCGGCACTAAAAGTGGTCGTAATCAGCGACGCCAGCTCATCCGGCCTGGCTTCCAGCGGCTGGTTCAGCAACCAGTCGGCGGCATCGTGATCGTAAACCCGGGCAGTCACTCCAAACGGCTTCGGCCCATTCAGATTATCCGGCACCTCGAATTGCACCGGAGTCATATCCAGAGGCACGGTGAGCACGCTTTCCTTGGCCAGACCGGGTATACGAAGCTGAATCCGGTTCACCATGCCGCGAAATGCGACCTCGTAGTAAAGCTCCGGATGATCCTCATCCAATAGATTCCGCTGTTCCCGAACCAGGCGCTCCTGCATGTCTTGGTCGTCCAGTTTGCCGGCCTCGGCCGCCTCGATCAGCGTATCGAGCACGTCCAGCATACTGCCTTCGCGGCCCTCGGGGCCCTGGGAGCTGCCGCTGCGAGAGAGAAAGCGGCCACTCTCGTCACTGGCTTCCACCACCATCGAATCCAGCACCGTGTCAACGTTCTCCTGATCAAAATCCTTCGGCAAGCCGATGATCAGGCGCGCTCGATGCCCGTCTATCTGCTTGAGGGTAAAGCTCCAGCCCGCCACTTCCCTTGTCTCACCCACCTCGGCCGTGGTGAACGCCAGCAGCGGCAACGACTCAGGCACCTTGAGCGTGAGCTTGCCCCGCGCCCGGACCACCGGCGCGGGCTGCGCGGGAACCTGCCCGGGCGGCAGGTTACGATGTCGTTCCAGCCGCGTTTCCAAACGCTCAAAGGCGCTGTTCCACAGTACGATCGGGGCCAGACCAGTTTGATCGGCGAAAGGGTCACGCTTCACCACCGACAACGCCGTTCCGTCTTTCAACGTTACCGATCGCCATTCCAGTCGGCTCTCGAAGGGATATTCAAAAGGGGAGAGTACGCGCGTTTCCGACGGGCGAGAACGCACATCGTTGACCAGCATCAGGCCGGCGGCCCATTGTTCCGCCATGTCCCGGGGATTCTCATAATCGTCCAGGATCGTGAACGCCGATGGCTCGTATTCCACTTGCTCGGGGGGCACTTTTTGCTCCAGCTCCGAGCGCTCAATCCAGAAGGACATGTCGTTCAGATGAGTCAGTGTGCGCCGCGCCTCTTCATCGCTGATACCGTCGATACGTGCCTGATACTCCTTCTGTTTTTCCTCCAGCGCCTGAAGTTTCTCTTCCGAGGTGCTCTCCGCGCACCCGACCAGAAAAACAATCATCCAAAACAGCCCGAAAGAGGCTCGCCGCACTATTTCCATATAAGAGTTCCCAAGGCCCGAGTAAGGAATACTACCGCCGCTGGCATTCCCTGTGTTCCCGCTCACTGCGTGCCTGGCGTATCTCGGCAGGCGGCCCACGCACCCACTTCCGGGTGGCATGACCGCCCCGGCACGCTCCGGTGTCAGCGTACGCGGTAGATGCCGCACAGCTTGTTGCCGTCCGGGTCCAGCACGTAGCTCAGGTGCATGGCGCCCATGGCGCTTTCACGCAGCCCCGGCGGATCTTCCACGGACTTGCCACCGTGGGCCACGGCCACGTCGTGGAATTCCTTCACCTGCTCCGGGGAGTCGCATTTAAAGCCAATGGTGCCGCCATTGGCGCCGGTGGCCGGCTGGTCGTTGATCGGCTGGCTCACCGCGAAGGTGTTGCCGTTATGAACATAGAACAGCCGCACATGGCCGGTGGCGGACTCGTTGCGGACCGCCTCCGGGGCGCCGAACACCGCCAGCACCGCGTCGTAGAAACGCTTGGAGCGTTCAATGTCGTTGGAACCGACCATAATATGGTTGAACATCTTGCTCTCCTTATAACGCCGGCTGGCCGCCGGCTTTTTTGTGATTGGCCAGAAACTATATCGTAACTCCGATCAGTCCGCCTGCCACCGCAGCGAGGCGGTGGCCGAGGCCACCAGCACCACCGGGAACAGCGGCTCTCCGGTGGGCAAGGTGACCCGGGCTTCGCGGTCGGCGACGCGGATGTAAACCGCGCCCCCGGCGCCCCGCACCAACTGGACCCGCATGGTCCGCGAACCCGGTTCGCCGGTGACCAGCGTCACCTGCTTCGTCACTTTGCCCGCCTCGATCACCTGATAACCGCCGCTCAGCGTGTCCGAGTCCCGATCCGGCGCCGCCACGAAGGCTTTCACCTGCCGCAGCTTGTCGATAGAGGTAAAGCCGGCGGTCACCCAGGGCGACCAGTCGGTGCCGGTGTTCAGTTCATCGAGGGTCACCGCCAGGGTCAGACGGGATTGCCCGGCCTCGCCAAGAAACGGCACCACGAACTCACCCTCCGGCGCCGCCACCACCTCGGGCGCCACCGAGGACGCCAAGGGCAAATAGTCCACGTCATATCGCTGCTCGCAACCAACCAGTGCGAGTATCAGCAAGCCCCACGCCAGCCTCTTCATCCTTCCCCTCCCAAAGACGTTCAACCCGGGCGTCTTCACCCCGGGCAATAAAGAATATTGCGGCTAGAAGAACGCCAGTGCCACCGCCGCCAGGAATTTATGCACCAAAACGAGCCAGGTAAGGTACCGCCACGGGCCGAAGTAAATCAATTTTTTGAATAGCCCTAAGATCCGCTGTCTCAGTGCCGTTCGACCTTAGTCTTAACCGCCTTTCCTGGCGTAGTATCGGGAAGACACCGCTCGTAAGCTGTGGGCAGTCTCGATAACAGCAATAAACCACCGTGAACATCAGGAGAGACCCATGCTATCTCGCACTCTGATACTGGCCGCCGCCCTCGGGCTGTCCGGCATGCTGCTCACCGGCTGCAGCGACAACGGTAACGACGCCGCCAAGAAAGACGCCGCCACCGGCGACACCACCGCCAAATCCGCTCCGGCCGACGCCAGCCAGAAGGAAGTGAATCTGATCTTCGGGACCGGCGGCACCTCGGGCTCCTACTACCCCATCGGCGGCGCCCTGAAGCCGATCTTCGAAGCCAGCGATATGATCGGCGGGGTGCAGGTGGTGTCCACCGGTGCCTCGGTGCAGAACATTCAGAACATTCAGGACGGCCTGAACCAGATCGCCATTGTCATGAGCGACGTGGCCTACGACGCCGTCAACGGCAAAAACCAGTTCGAAGGCAACCAGGCTGATATCGCCACCCTGGCGGGCCTGTACCCCAACGTGGTGCAGATCGTCGCCACGGCGGACAGCGGCATCCAGGGCGTGGCCGACCTGAAAGGCAAGCGCGTCGGCGTGGGCAAGGTGGGCTCCGGCGTGGAGCAGAGCGCCCAGAAGGTGCTGGAATCCGCCGGTATCAGCTATGACGATCTGGCCCGGGTCAGCCACACCGGCTACGCCGACAGCGTCACCGAAATGAGCAACGGCAACCTGGACGCGGCCTTCTTTACCTCCGGGGTGCCCAACTCCAGCATCACCGGCCTGATGCAGACCAGCGACGTGACCTTCGTGCCGGTGGACGGCGAGGTGTCCGACAAACTGCTGGAGGCCTACCCCTACTACGAGACCTACACCATCCCGGCGGGCAAACCCGAGCGCTACGGCCTGGATAACGCGGTCACCACCGTGGCGATCCGCAATATTCTGATCGTGCCCAGCTCCATGGACGACGCGGTGGCCGAGGAGCTGACCAAACGCTTCGACGACTATCTGCACTCCGACAAGGTGTCCGTGGGCGCGCTCAAGGACATCGACCCGGAAAGCATGAATCAGAACCTGGTGGTGCCGCTGCATCCGGGCGCCGAGGCCTATTACGACGAGCGTGCAAGCGCGGCCGACGGCAACGACGGCTGACGTCCCAGGCGACCGGCCACCGATGATCGGGTCCCGTCGCCGTGGCTGGCTGGCGCTGGTCCTGGCCCTGGTGGCCACGGCGGCGCTGCTGCCGTTGCCCTGGCTGGTGGTATTGGAAGGCCAACGGCCGCGCCTGGCGCTGCCCGGCCCCACCGGCACCACCTTCGTGCTGCGCTGGACCCACTCCGTGGAGCGGGAAGACTGGGAAGAACGCTTCCGGATTGAACCGGACGGCGGCCTGATGCTGGTGGCCACCCGTTTTAAAACCTTTGGCGCCGGCGTGCCCGATCAAGCCGGCACCGAAACCCATCTGCAAAACGGCTGGGTGGTGATGAGCGGCATCCGCCGACCGGTGGACCCGCTCCACGTGCAGGCCGCCGCCGCGGAGCACTACCGCCTGCGCTACCGGGGCTGGACCCTGGCGCTGACCGGCCCCGGCACGCCGCCGATTCTGACCTTCACCACCCGGGATGCCCCCCTGTTAACGATGTTGCCCGCCCTGCTGCGGGCCGTGGGAAGACACTGGAGAACCCCATGAAGCCGACCTCCTCGCCCTCCTCGGTACCGGACGAGACCGACCCGTCAGTGAAGGAAGCTCTGGAAAAGTACGACCGCGAGAGCGTGGTGCGCGACGCCCTGCCGCGCTGGACGGTGGTGTTCGTCACCACGGTGTGCGTGCTGTTGGCGGCGTTCCATCTTTACACCTCGTTCTCCGGGCCGCTGGTGGACGTGGCCCAGCGCAGCATCCACCTTTACACCCTGCTGGCGCTGACGTTCATTCTTTACCCGATCACCAAGAAAGGCGTCCGTGACCGGGTGCCCTGGATCGACCTGCTGCTGGCCGCCACCGCCTTTGGCATCGGCATTTACATGTTGGTGGTGGCGGACCGGGTGATCGCCTCCGGCGGGCGCGTGAACACCACCGATATGATCGTCGGCGCGGTGGCGATCCTGATGGTGCTGGACGCCACCCGCCGGGTCACCGGCTGGGGCCTGACCCTGCTGGGCGTGCTGTTTCTGATCTACGGCTTCTACGCCAAGCTGTCGTTCTACCCGGAACTCAACCAGACCATCGTGCTGGCCACCGGCCGGCAGATCATGTCGCACCTGGTGTTCATCACCGAAGGGCTGCTGGGCACCGCCATCGCCGTGTCCGCCAGCTACATCATCCTGTTTATTCTGTTCGGCGCCTTCCTGGTGAAATCCGGCCTGGGCCAGCTGTTCAACGACCTGGCCCTGGCGGTGGCCGGCCACACCCGGGGCGGCCCCGCCAAGGTGGCGGTGCTGGCCAGCGGCCTGCTGGGTTCCATCAACGGCTCCGCCATCGCCAACGTGGTCACCACCGGCGCCTTCACCATTCCGTTGATGAAACGCACCGGCTACAAGCCCAACTTCGCCGGCGCCGTGGAAGCCTCCGCCAGCGTCGGCGGCCAGATCCTGCCGCCGATCATGGGCGCAGCCGCCTTTATCATGGCGGAGGTGCTGTCGGTGCCGTACACCCAGGTGATCCTGGCCGGCATCATCCCGGCGCTGCTGTTTTACCTGGGCGTGCTGTTCCAGGTGCACCTGCGCGCCATGCGCAACGGCCTGGAAGGTATTCCCCGCTCCCAGCTCACGCCGATCCGCGAAGTCCTGCTCAAGCGCGGCCACCTGCTGGTGCCCATGGCGGTGCTGCTGTGGTTGCTGTTCGAAGGCCGCGCGCCGTTCTTCGCCGCCTTCTGGTCGATCGCCGCCACCGTGCTGATCTGCGGTACCCGCAAGGTCACCATCGGCTTGAGCGTGCTGCTGGCGCTGCTGATTTTCGAGCCGCAACTGCGCGCCCTGGCCCTGTCCCACTCCATGCCCAACATGCCGGCCAGCCGCTGGAGCCTGTTCGCGGTGATCGCCCTACCGGTGGCGGTGAACGCGATCCGCGCCCGGCTCGGCCTGGAAGCCGAGAAGATCAACCTGACCGACTGCCGCGACGCCATGACCACCGGCGTGCGCAACTCCATCCCGGTGGCCCTGGCCTGCGGCGCGGTGGGCATCGTGGTGGGCGTGGCCACCCTCACCGGCATCGCCCTGGACGCCGCCGACGCGGTGGTGCAGCTGGGCCAATCAATCCCGTTCCCGACCCTGCAACTGCTGGTCACCCTGCTGCTCACCATGATCGCTTCCATCGTGCTCGGCATGGGGCTGCCCAGCATCCCCACCTACATCATCACCAGCACCATGGCGGCACCGATCCTGCTCAACCTGCCCCTGTTCCGGGAGCTGGCCGGCAGCAACGACACGGCCATCTTCGTGGCCCACATGTTCGTGTTCTACTTCGGCATCTTCGCCAACCTGACACCGCCGGTGGCCCTGGCCGCCTACGCCGCCGCCGGCATCAGCGGCGGCTCGCCCAACGCCACCGGCTTTCAGGCCATGAAACTGGCCATCGCCGGCTTCCTGGTGCCGTACATGTTCGTGTTCGCCCACAGCATGCTGATGATCGACGCCACCCTGGCCAATACCCTCTGGGTGATCGTCACCAGCGTGATCGGCGTGCTACTGCTGGCGGTGGCCGTGGAAGGCTACCTGCGAAGGCCCCTGACCCCACCCTGGCGGGTGCTCGCCCTGGCCGGCGCCCTGGCGCTGATCTATCCGGGCCTGTGGAGCGACGCCATCGGCGCGGTGGCCGCGGTGGTGCTGTTTTTGCTGGCCAAACAAAAGGGGGAGATCACCGATCCGGTATGAGCCACCAGCCCATGGATGCCGGGGCCCGGCGAATAGCGTATAACGGGCGGCATGAAAACGCCGAAACGCATACAGCCCCTGGTCGACGACGGCCTGGTGGACGAAGTGATCAGCCGCCTGATGAGCGGCAAGGAAGCCGACATCTACGTGGTGCGCTGCGGCGACAAAGTGCAATGCGCCAAGGTTTATAAAGAAGCCGCCCAACGGGGCTTCAAACAGGCGGTGCACTACCAGGAAGGGCGCAAGGTGCGCAGCACCCGCCGCGCCCGCGCCATGGAGAAGGGCTCCCGCTTCGGCCGCGACCAGCAGGAGAAAATCTGGCAGACCGCCGAGGTGGATGCCCTGCGCCGCTTGGCCGCCGCCGACGTGCGCGTGCCGCGCCCCTACGACATGCTCGAAGGGGTGCTGCTGATGGAGCTGATCACCGACGACCAGGGTGACGTGGCGCCCCGGCTGTGCGATGTGGTGCCCTCCGAGGAGCAGGCCCTGGAAGACCACGCCCAGATGATGCGCTACGTGGTGCGCATGCTGTGCGCCGGCCTGGTCCACGGCGACCTGTCCGAATTCAACGTGCTGCTGGACGCCTACGGCCCGGTGGTCATCGACCTGCCCCAGGCGGTCAACGCCGCCGCCAACAACCACGCCAAGGCCTTCCTGCTGCGCGACGTCCACAACATGACCCGCTACTACGGCCAATTCGCCCCGGCCCTGCTCAACAGCCGCTACGGCGAGGAAATCTGGGCGCTCTACGAAGCCGGCGAGCTGCACCCGGACACGCCCCTCACCGGCGAATTCCAGGACTCAGGCCAGGCCGCCAACGTGGAAGACGTGCTCGCCGAAATCAAAGCCGCCTTCGAGGAAGAGCAGGAACGCCTCCGCCGCGCCCGGCCGGACGAGGACGACGGCGCCGCCCACTGACCGGCGGCCTGTGGCCCCCCGGGCCTACCCATCCGTGGACCGGCTCAACGCCTCCCATTGATCAATCTCGGCGGCCAGGGCGGTGAGCTTGTCGCGTACCAGACCCAGCGCGTCACTGCCCAGCAGCAGATGGGCCGGCGGCGCCTCGCTGTCGATCACCGCCAGCATGGCGCGGGCCGCCTTCACCGGATCGCCGAGCTGCTGGCCGCTTTTTGCCTGCCGCGCTTCGCGGATCGGATCGAACAGGGCGTCGTAATCCGCGATCGAGCGGGGTGTGCGGACCATGGAACGGCCGGCCCAATCGGTGCGGAAGGAGCCCGGCGCCACCGCCGTCACGAACATACCGAACGGCGCCACCTCCTTACCGAGCACTTCGGAAATCCCTTCCAGGGCGAACTTGCTGCCACAGTAATAGGCGATGCCGGGCATAGTGATATAGCCGCCCATGGAGGTGATATTGAGAATGTGCCCGCGGCGACGGCGGCGCATGTAGGGCAGCACCGCCCGGGTCATCGCCACCGCCCCGAACACGTTAACGTCGAACTGCCGGCGCATGGCGTCCAGCGGCGACTCCTCCAGCACGCCTTCCTGACCGTAACCGGCGTTGTTCACCAGCACGTCGATCTCGCCGACACTCTCTTCCACCTCGGCGATCACGCCCTCGATGGCCCCGAAGTCGGTCACATCGAGAAGACGCCCGAAGGCGCGGCCGGCGTCGAGCGCCTCGAAGGCCCGCTTTGCCTCGGCGTTGCGCACGGTGCCCACCACCCGGTGGCCATCGGCCAGGGCCTGTTCCGCCAGCGCCCGGCCAAAGCCGCTGCTCACACCGGTAATCAAAAGGGTTTTGGAAACAGCCATCTCGATACACTCCAATCGTCACGGAAGAGTGCATACTATTCTCCCGGCGCCACCTGGAAACGCTCCCATCTTCTCCTTTTATTGCCTATTCTTATAAATACCTCAGCCGCGCCACCGAGCCTCCACCACCGTGAATCCCTCCAACACCCCGGCCCGTACCACCCTGGTGGAACTGCTCGCCGCCCTCGCCCCCCAGGAAGGCTACAACCTGACCGCCCTGCCGGACGTGCGCGTGCTGCGCTCGGACCGGCCCCTGGCGCGCACCCCGGTGCTCTACGACCCCGGCATCGTGATCGTCGGCCAGGGCCGCAAGCGCGGCTATTTCCGGGACCAGGTCTATACCTACGACGCTCGGCACTACCTGGCGGTCTCCGTGCCGGTGCCCTTCGTGATGGAAACCGATGCCGCGCCGGAACAGCCCCTGCTGGCGGTGTACATGCATCTGGATTTTCAGGTGGCGGCGGACGTGATGATCCAAATCGACCGCCAGGGCGGCCCAGCGCCCACCGCCGCCCCGCAAAGCATGATGTCCAGCCCCCTGGACCCGGCGCTCACCGACTCATTACACCGTTTTCTGCAAGCGCTGAACGATCCTCTCGAAGCCGCCGTGCTCGGCCCGGCGCTGGTGCGGGAACTGTACTTTCGCGTGCTCACCGGCCCGCAGGGCCAGACCCTGCGGGCGGCGCTGACCCTGCAAGGCCGGTTCGCGCAAATCCGGGACGCACTGCGGCGCATCCACGCCTGCCACGCCCAGCCGCTCAACCTCTCTGAACTGGCCCGCGACGCCGGCATGAGCGTGCCCAGCTTTCACAGCCACTTCAAAGCCATCACCGGCATGGCCCCCATGCAATACGTGAAATCCACCCGGCTGCACCAGGCGCGGCTGCTGATGGTGCGCCAGGGCATCACCGCCAGCGCCGCCAGCCACGCCGTGGGCTACGAAAGCCCCTCGCAATTCAACCGCGAATTCAAGCGCCTGTTCGGCCTGCCCCCGGCCCGGGAAGCCCAACGCCTGCGCGACAGCTTCGCGCTACCGCCGGCCCATGAGGGCGCGGAGTTTGTTTCTTCGCATTAGGGGTTGGCGGGCAGACCTCAAGGCCAATATAAAGCAGAGACCAATCGGGCTCGGCGGTCATGCCCTCGAAGTGATGGGTATGGTCGTGCCGGTCAGCGCCACCAGCGCGGCGTGCTATGCGACCGAATCAATGCGCATTGACACCAATCGCGGCATCATCGGCCACCTTCACCTGGGTAAAGGTTTGATCGTCCCCGTTGTACACCCACAACTCTTTCCAACCATCCGGGTCGCTGTCGGCCAATACGAAATCGCGGGCGCCCAGGGAGAAGGCGTAGTCCACCACGCCCGGGAAAGACCGCAAGGCGGTCAGCTCATGAGTGGCGCCGTTGATCAGCGAAACAAGGTATTCCTCGCCGGAGGCCCTTGTGACCGCGAGGACCCGATCCCCGTGGGCGTAGAGGTCCGCCGAATCCGTATAAACGCCGATCATTTGCGTGCTCTCCGCGGTGCCCTGGGTTCGCCAGATTTCACAGGTGCCGGAGCCCTCCGGCCGCGCCACGAAATACGCCGTGACACCGTTGCTGACCAGGCTGCTTATGGTGGTCGAACCGGGATGCAGGTTCTTGATCATCCGCGTGCCGGCCGGGGTGCCGTCGCTGGCCCAGATTTCCATATTGTCGTGTGAGCTGTTGCTGTTGTCGTCGGCGGCGTCGTTGGCCGGGAAAACGAAATCGCTGCCGATGCTAACCATCTTGCCAATCCGCGCGTCGCTGTCCAGATCGCCGGTCTCGTTGATGTCCGCCAGGACCTGCGTGCCCTCGGGCGTGCCATCACTCTTGTAGAGAACGTTGCCCAAACCGCCACTGCCATAGGAGCCGGCGCTGGCCTGGAAGTAAAGATCGCCTTGGAAGAGCAAGGCAGAGTCGGTATTGAAGCCGTCCTGCGAGGCCACGGCCGGATCGATCAATTCGTGATTCTCCGCCTTGCCGGTGCCGATCAGTATCTTGTGGTCGGTGCCGCCCGCGCCATCGTCCTTGAGCGCGTAGAAGAGCAACTGACCGTCATACGCCAGAAACTCGGACGGGTCGGCGTCGTCGGTGCTCGCGCTGCGCGTATTGGTCACGAATTCCGGGCTGTCCTGCCCATCCTCCAGCTTCCACAGGCCGGTGCCCGGGTAAGCCGGGCTGACGGCGCTGAAGTAAAGGGCACGGTTATAGACGATGCCGCCGCCGCCCGGCAGGCCACTGGCGGTGCCCGGGGCCAGATCCTGAACGATATAGGTACCATCGCGGGTGCCGTCGGTCCGCCACAGCTCCCGCCCCTCGGTATCCGTGCTGGCGCTGAAATAGGTGATCCCGTTCAGCTCGCCCAACATCACCGCGTCCACCACGCCGGTATGGTCCATGTCCTTAACCAGTTCGGCGGAGCCGTCCACGTCGAACCGATAAAGCCCCACGTCGTAGGACGTCAGGTTCAACAGCTCCCGATAGGCATGGGTCACCGGCCGGTCGGTGTCCGGCGGAGCGCCACCCGTGGCGTTATGGTCATTGCCCCCACAGGCGGCCAGCAGGGCCAGGGGCAAACACAGGGCGGCGTAACGCACAAACGGGATGGCGAAACAGTATGCTTTTTTCATGTGATCTTCTTTTTTATTCCAGCGGGACGCGCCAATCAACAACATCGCCAACCGGTAGCCAAGGCACCGGTGGCTGCGCAACCCCAGACGGATCGCGGCAACAAACCGGAACAAAGAGTCATTTTTTTCATAGTGCCCGTATTGGCGGAGCAGCGAAAGGGCCGAGGCACAATGGTTGTGTGCTTTCTCGGGCCAGACTCCTAACGGCCTGGCTTCGCGGTGGAAGCCCGGATTTGTGGGCCATCTGAGTCCGGGGCCAGCTCTTTATTTCTTGATCACTAAAACGTACAAAACAGAGCCTCATGTACTCTTATAAGTACACAAAGCATGGAGTTAATCTTGACGCATCCGAAAGAACACCATAGCGTACATTTAACGCCACTTTGTACGGTTTAGTGATCAAAATGCCCCGGACAGTCGATTCTCCCGTTTATCAAAAGGCGCAGATCCTCGATGCCCTGCGCGACACCGGCGCCCTGATCGCCGAGGCCCGCAAGGCGCGCGGCTGGTCCCAGACCGACCTGGGTGCGCGCCTGGGCAAGGTGGACCGGCGGCACGTGAGCGCCCTGGAAAAAGGCGACCCGAAGGTCGACGTCGGCCTGGTGGTGGCGGCCCTGTGGCTGCTTGACCTGCCCCTGCTGGCGACCCTGCCGCAACCCGGGCACGCCGCCCCCACGGGGTATTACCGGGTCGCCGAGGGCCGCGCAGGCGCGCGCCGCCCCGCCAGCCGGCGCCGGTTCCGGCCTCAGGACGTCGACAATGATTTCTGATCGCGCCTACCTCTGGCTGTTTCCGCCCGGGCAGGTGGAACCGGTGGTATGCGGCGTGGTGGCCTGGGACGGCGCCGAATACGTGTTCCGCTACGGCAAAAGCTATCTCGCCCGGCCGGATGCCATCCCGCTCTCAATCCCCGGCCGCCCGTTGGGCGAGCTCACCGGCGAGCCCTACGTCCTCGACCATGAGCTCAGCGGCGCCGTGCGCGACGCGGCACCGGACGCCTGGGGCCGGCGCATCATCCAGCGGGAAATCGCCAAAACCCTCGACCCCACCGGCCAGGCCCCTTACCACCTAGAAGGCGAGCTCGGGGAGATTGATTATCTCCTCGGCGCCGGCGCCGACCGCATCGGCGCCCTGGACGCCACCGACAGACCGGACACCTATAAACCCCGCGCCAAGCCAATCCGCCCGCTGGCGGACGCCCTGGAAGCGGCGGACCGGATGGAACGCGGCCAGGAACTGGATGACGACCTGGACGCCGCCCTGAACCACGGCACCAGCATCGGCGGCGCCCGGCCCAAGGTGCTGTTCCGGCGGGGGAAATCCTGGCTGGTCGCCAAATTCAGCTCAAGCCGGGACACCCTCAACATGATCGCCGCCGAGCACGGCGCCATGCGGCTCGCCGCCAAAGCCGGCCTGACCGTGGCGGACACCCGGGTTCTCGGCGTCTCCGGCAAGGACGTGCTGCTGGTCCGCCGCTTCGACCGCGATACCAACACGAACGGCGCCCCCACCCGCCGCCACATGCTCAGCGCCATGACCCTGCTCGACCTGGACGAATACGCCGTCCGCACCGGCGAAGCCAGCTACCTGGAACTGGCCGACGTGCTGCGCCAATACGCCCGGGACTTCGAACAGGACGGCCGGGAGCTCTTCCGCCGCATGGTCTTCAACATCCTGATCGGCAACACCGACGACCACGCCCGCAACCACGCCTGCTTCTGGGACGGCGCCGCCCTCGACCTGACACCCGGCTACGACATCTGCCCCCAGCCCCGGCTGGGCTACTCGGCGGACCTGGCCATGACCGTCGGCCACCAGGGCCGCGCGGCCACGCTCCACAACGCCCTCAGCCAAGCGGAGCGGTTTGGCCTGAGCGAACGGGAAGCCGCCGAATGCGTCGACGCCATGAAGCAGGTGGTGGAGAAACACTGGAAGGCGTTGTTTTCAGCGGCGGGGATGGAGGCCGGGGATATCGAGTACCTGGCGAAGGCGACGGTTTTGTCGCCGTCGATTTTTGATTAGGCGCCTTCCACAAGGAAAACGACACATGCTAGAACAAGAGCGACTCGAGGCCTTGCTGAAATTGCTCATGGAGATGACGCTCTGCTCAAGAAAACCGCGAGTGCCGGATTTTTCGAGGCGGGCAGAGCAAATCGAAAACATACTTCTTACGGCCTTCGCTGGCAGCATGATCCTCACCGTCCTGCTCGCGGTAGGATATTGGTATGTAGGCAACACCCCAGATGGAAAAATACCAAAACTCGTTGACCAATTTTATCTTTTCAGCGTGCTTATAGCGGCACTGTATGCGATTACTGCCTTGATCCACACAGCTTATCTCATTTTCAGATTTCAAAAGAGACGTACATCTCCCATCCTCGCACGCCTTGAAATGGACCTGTCCGCAGACGCGACCTTCGTCAAACAGCTGCAAACCTTCGATAGAGCCACGTTGGAGTACGCCCTGAGCCAATACCGCCATCATTGGGAATCGGCGAGCGGGCGCGTCACCCTCATGGCGGGCGAAATTCGCAAGGTCGGCCTCTTTCCTGCCCTGGTCGCTGCGTCCATGGCGGCATCAACACTCCTGGACAAAGACGGCAATCTGCTCCTGTGGGCTCCCCTGATCCTCGCCTGCTGCTTCTACCTTTTGGGAACCATGGTTCTCAGCCGAACCGAACGCAGCGGACAAGTGATCAAGCTACTGGAGTACGCGATCAGTCAGCATCACCAATCACTACCCGCGCAAAACTCCAAGGCTCAAGACCCCGGCGAAAACGGTGAGTCGGCCGAGGCGCCTCCGTCAACGGGTACCCCAAAAACCTGTGCGCTTTCAGACGGCCAAGAAAGGGATCAGGCTCCCCACAAGCACAACCAGTGAAGGCGGACAGTAAGCCTGCAACAACCCCACCTTCGGTGCCTTTCAAATCACCTTGGCCCCTCTGGGCATCATCGCCACCTTCATCTCGCTGGCGATCAGGTCCAGCACATGGGCCACGCCCTGCTCGCCGGCGGCGGCAAGGGCGTAGACAAAGGCGCGGCCGAGCAGCACGCCGTGCGCGCCCAGCGAGCAGGCGCACCACGTCCAGGCCGGAGCGGACGCCGGAATCCGCCAGGATCGTCAGGTCGCCCTGCACCGCATCGGCGATGGCCGGCAGGGCCCGGGCCGAGGACAAGCACGCCATCGAGCTGGCGCCCGCCGTGGTTGGACACCACGATGCCGTCCGCGCCGAACCGCACCGCCTCGCGGGCGTCCTCCGGGTCGAGAATGCCCTTGAGCACCATGGCGCCCTGCCAATACTCCCGAATCCACGCCAGATCCCGCCAGCCGATGGACGGATCGGATGTCGAGAAAACCACGGAATAACAGGGGAATTAAAGAGAAAAAATTAAGGCGTTGCCCGGTAGTTCAAATAAAAATTTGGGCTGTCACTTAGATTCCGAACAGTCCAACTCTCAAATTTCCCCAAAGAAGGATTTATTATTAGGTAGCTAGAGTCATCGTCGGCATCACATTGAGCAATCTGCCTTGAAAACACCTCATACCAATATCCATCTGTCCCCAGAAGAAGAGGCCTATCACAAACAAAATTTATACTCACGACATCCGGAGCGACAAACCTCCGAGCATTTAGTGAGCGAACCAAGCATGACGTGGCACTATCAATATCAAATTGGCTCAACCCGAAGATATTTGGCAGTTCATCGATTAGACGATGAGGGTTTGTTATCCAGCTTATGCCATTCGTGCCACCAACTCCTAGACGACAATCACCAACATGAAAAACACGCAAGCAGCCCTCACTGTCAATTATAAGCAGTTGATAACTAGCAATATCTTTTATATATGCAGGACGGAGACCGCTGTGCAGCCTAACAAGAAGGTTATGAATTTCCCGATTACTACAGCCCGCTCCTAGCAGGCGAATTTCATCCACAAGAGATTCAGCCCAATAGCAAGATAAATTCTTTCGCTCCAAACCACCACTTGATTCAGATTTTTTAGCACCATCGACAACACAAGCTGCCATACCCTCAGATGTAAGCCACAAAGCCGCAGCATCGTTATTCCTATTTCGCATATTTCCCTTACGGCTTCCCCATATGATTTCCATAAAACTCAACTTCCATTTAAATTTATTATTTTTTTCAGCTTCCCATATAATACCTTTTCTTCTTCCTCCCCATTAGCCTGACTAGAAATTGCCCATTCGAAGCCGTCACTATCCATAAGCTTGCCAAGCTCCGAAGATATATACTCCCTGACAGCGACTTCCGAAGCGCGAATTTCTTCAATGATCTCCTCACGACCATCCACAATATTTAAAAGATCTTCAATATCTCGACTGGTCAAAGGATCATTACCTCCTCGCCCCTTATAAGCCTCGATCTTTGTCGCCAAGAAGTAAACTGGGCTAACAAGCCTTATATTTAATTTGCTATTTAAATTATAATCAGATGCGCTTTTTATTGCGTCTTTATACCACCGATTAGTAAACCCCAATATGGACGCATCATCTGGCATAAAGTCGACCCTCAAATTTCCAATTTTCATAGCACATATAGGCATATTTTCACTAGGGTCGGGCTCCCCCACACTAAAACCCTGGCTTCTTAACTGATTCTGCAAATCAAGATATCCAACATAGCCCATAACATGGAAAATTAAATCCACATCGTTGGTGTTTCTTACTCTTTCTTTAGCAAATTCATCGGTAAGCAGCAGTCCAGTGGTACATCCTCCAACGAATGTAACCTGCTTTAATAAGTCATCCCCCAGAGCTTGAGCCACCATTTCTAGCATTTTCTTTTGTATGGCCATTGTTCTCATAATTCACTAACCTATTCGATCTTCGAGAATTTTCATCGCCAAGTTCGCTTCACGAGGATTACCCATACGAATCGCGTCAACTAATGCAAGCGCCGCATACATATGAGGGTCAATTTTGGCTGCATATATAGCACCCTTATATAGTGGCTCGACACTAAGCCCCTTTCTATTGCCCTCAGGATCAGCCCAGACTGGATCGAACTCTCCCGCACTCATGAGCTGCCCGGCCAGAACGGGGGCCGCATAAGACGTACCAATTCCACGCGTTAGCTCTTTTGGAGAAGCAGGGAAAACATAGCGCAAGCCGTAAGCAATGAATTCCAATAAACCTCGAGTATTCGCCATTGGCAGATCATCTTTCCGGCTAAACTTCGCCAACCCGACTTCCACACACCGTTTAAGAGACAGGCTGACTTGTGTTTTGCTGATCCCCGTTTGGTGCGACAACCCACGAACGGTCAAAATTTGGTTTAGTGCCTCATCCTTAAGAGGCCCTACATAATCGAGCTGTATCCAAGCTTCGTTACCGGTCTCCGTCTCCCAATCTTGCCAACCATCGGGCCAAGCTTTACGCGCTCGCTTGCCACCATCGTCACCGGGAGCACCGTATTTTTGTAAAATTGACAGCTTCAGCAGCAGACCAATATCTTGACTTTTCATCTGATTTGCCCCGTCTCAGTCCCGGTTTCCGGGACACGGGACATTGATATTGCTTCGCCTTTCTCTTGTCAAGGATACAAGGAAGACCAATTCAAACTCTCCCTCGAAATCTCCCCAACCGCCCGCGCTCCGGTGAGCGTCATCGCCACCTTCATCTCGCTGGCGATCAGGTCCAGCACATGGGCCACGCCCTGCTCGCCGGCGGCGGCGAGGGCGTAGACGAAGGCGCGTCCGAGCAGCACGCCGTCCGCGCCCAGGGCGAGCAGGCGCACCACGTCCAGGCCGGAGCGAACGCCGGAATCCGCCAGGATCGTCAGGTCGCCCTGCACCGCGTCGGCGATGGCCGGCAAGGCCCGGGCCGAGGACAGCACGCCATCAAGCTGGCGCCCGCCGTGGTTGGAGACGACGATGCCGTCCGCGCCGAACCGCACCGCCTCGCAGGCGTCCTCCGGGTCGAGAATGCCCTTGAGCACCATGGCGCCCTGCCAATACTCCCGAATCCATTCCAGATCCCGCCAGCCGATGGACGGATCGAAGTTCTCGCCCAGCCAGCCGATGTAATCCTCCAGTTGGATGCGGTGGCCCAGATAGGCCGACACATTGCCCAGATCGTGGGGCCGCCCGCGCAGGCCCACGTCCCACGCCCAGCGCGGGTGCGTCACCGCCTGCAGCATCCGCCGCCAGGCCGCGAACGGCCCGGACATCCCCGAATGCCGATCGCGATAGCGCGCCCCCGGCACCGGCATATCCACCGTGAACACCAAGGTCCGCCCCCCCGCCGCCCAGGCCCGCTCCAGCGCGTTCTTCATGAACCCGCGGTCGCGCAGCACATACAGCTGGAACCACATCGGCCGCGTGATGGCCGGCTGCACCTCCTCAATGGGACACACCGACACCGACGACAACGTAAACGGCACGCCCCGCGACGCCGCCGCCCGCGCCGCCTGCACCTCGCCCCGCCGCGCGTACATCCCAGTGAGCCCCACCGGCGCCAACGCCACCGGCAGGCTCACCGCCTCCCCGAACAACCGCGCCGACAAATCCACCTCCCCCACCTCTTTCAACACCCGCTGACGCAACGCCAGATCGCGCAGATCCGCCACATTGCGCGCCAGGGTGTGCTCGTCGTACGCGCCCCCGTCGATGTAGTGGAACAGGAACGGCGGCAGGCGGCGTTTGGCGGCGAGGCGGTAATCGTGGGTGGAGGAGATGATCATGGTTGTCTCAACAAAACGGGAAAGTGCTACTTATCGGCTGTAGACCATAATTCGTGGTCTGCGCTCTACTGGATGGGTCGATTTAAGGAGAGTAATGGAAGGAGGCGGAGATGACCAAGCCGTACGATGTGGAGCGGACCGAAGTATGCGACATGGCAAGTTTGGCTGTTGAGCAGTTTAACTATTTGGAGGCGCTTTTCTCGGCACTCGCGAACCGATTGGATGCCTTCGACCCGGAAGACAGGACGCTTCGGGATGCCAAAAGACTTGCTTTATTAGGCCGCAGTCATGCGGAACAGTGGGCCTGTGCCTTTCTGGATGAAACCAATGGCTAACCAAGCAGAAAGAGGAAGCATCATGAAGAAGCGCAAGCCAGACATTGAGATCGGGCACTATCGTGGGAGCCGCTATTGGGGCGTTTGGGTTGATTCGGAGCTACTTGCGGTGGTGTGTTATCGGAAGGGAGCGGAAGCAATCAAATCGGCTTTGCTGAATCGTTCCAAACCAAAGCTGTAGCCGACAAGGCGCATGATCAGCCTGCGCGCCTTTACGCGTTTGTTCAGCGGCGACCTCTTTGCAGCGAAGCGGAGAAAATGGCGTCCGGTGGAGGGCCAATAGGCCCAGGACGAACTGGCACTATTGGTTAGGGATCAACTTTCCGCAGATTCCCCGTGCCAGCCGTATAAAGTCGTAAGCTTCACGCGTAGAAACTCCACCAAAAGCGTTCCAACGCTCATGGATCGCAACATTTCGAAGCCGCTGCATCCCGTGTAGTACCTCCAAGGTGCGCCTGTCTAAAATATTTCTGTCAGCCAGAAATTTGATATTCCTACTAGGTGAAAATTCACGATGCTGATCAGAATCCGCATGGGACTCGGCCGCCTCAATTAAAGCACTTTCAACCGCGGACCACGCCACTGCGACTGCAGGCTCTGGAAATTCCTCAGCTAGCTGTTCGGCTTCATCAAGCAACTCAGTCGGCTCTTTTGGGCCACCGCGACTCTCTCGCTTTTTCTCAGTGACAAGATGGGCCTCTTCTGCTTGTTGACCAAGCTCCCTGAGTTCGCGCCCAAAATCCAACTCTAGGTCTTTGTAACGTAGCTTGGTGAGAGTCAGTAGAATTGAAGCAAGGTGTTTCCTCAGAAAGAAAACCGCCACGAGCACTACTGCGGGCCACGCAGTTGCTTCAATAACCCCAAGAATGAATTCAAGAATTTCCATAAACCCCTAACGCCCCGATCACCCGCTTGTCGGGTGCATTGCTTGTTAACCCTTCTTATTGTTCAGTAACTAGCTGCTTAGAATTGGTCACGAAGTTGGTTTTCGAAAGCGGTGATTTGTAGTAGTCCTCATCAAGAAATCTTAGTAGCTTTTTTAAATCGGATTTATTGTCAGGAATACCTATCACTTCAGATCCGCCTTCATCTATTGTCTCAAACGGAATATTGAAATCTATTGCCGCAGCTCTCATCTCATGAAGAGGAACATTTTGCAAAATACCACTTTGTTGAATCAAAGAAATCTTCCTTCGGACCCATGAATCAGCCATGTCTAGGAACCCATGAGAATCCACCGATTGAATCTGATCGACCTGCAAGAATTCAAAAACATCGTCATCAGTCGCTACCTTATAGTATTCACTTAAATCGAACATCTGGCGCGTGGTGTGGAAACTGTAGAACTTTAATTTTCCGGCTTCCAGGGTCGCTGTAAGCTTGTGGTCTACCGTGATTCCTATCCCCTCAATCTTTTTGTAAACGTTGTTTGCATGAAATATCGACAAACCGTTTGTTGATATTATCTTTCTTCGGTCAAAGTTCTGAAGAAGTATTTTGATAGTACCCGATTCGGTCTCATACCCAGTGAACAGTGCCTTTATCTCAAGAAAGAAATCTTCATCTGGATTAACCGGCTCGACTCCTAGGGGCGCCCTTATCGCACCCTCAAGTCCATCAATATCGTCATACCCATTAATACACAATATCTCGTCTGATTCAGGCTTATATTTTCCGTCAAATTCTATTTCTTCTTGAGCTTCATCAAACTGCTGCTCTTGTTCTTTTAGGTACTCTGTTAGCTCAACCTGAACAGGCGCTGAAATATCGAATTTTACAATCCTGCTTGATGGGTTGCTAGTTAAGGCAAAAAGGCTTAAGGCCATAAATTACTCCATAATCATTCCATCGGAAATCTTGGTGATTTGCTTGATATCTTTGGGGCTTCTAATTGTTCTCCGAGTAATCAGCATGTATACCATCCCTTCACTCGATTCAACCTTGTAAAATCTGAACTTAACTAGGTAAAGCATGGGGTGCGACGGAATATTTGACACGAACCACGCGACTACAAATATTACCGCAACAACAATTGACGCCGTGAAAAAACTAATTTCCGCCATTTTCATAACAACGGGCGCAGCATAACTGGCTAAGAAGACAAGAAGAAAGTAATCTGCCGATTCCACCTTCTTCGCTGAAAAATTTTCTTTCTGGGCCTCCTTGCCTACCAAATATAGTATTAGTAACGGCAGAACGGTGCCTATCAGGGACACGATAGTGAGCTGAATCGAGAGAACGTCAAAACTGCCGATTGAGTAGACGCGAACCGCAGCCACCACCAAAAGCGCTGGAGAAAAGGCGGATACAAAAAGAACGGTTTTCAACCAATTTCGCACTATATAATATCCTTGGTTAACGCCCCACTTCACCCGCGGCCCTGACGGCTCGAAGCGGCGGCAGGGACGTCGGGTGGAAGTGATGGTAGGGCCACGCCGCGCTCACGAGAAGGTCACTTTTCCGGGCGCGGCTCGGGCAATGTCTATTAGTTCCAGCTTTTTTTTCGACTGGCAGTTATACAAACGTAGAGTACATGCGCCCTGGAGGGCTCGTGCAACGTCAACCAATTCGAGCTTTGTGTATTTTGAACTGTCGACCTCCAAATTGGCGCTCGCCCTAGCAATGTCGATCAGTTCTAGCTTTGTCTTATTCACGAGGTAGTCCTTCTTGAGGTGATTTCTTTGCTTGACCCAACGGGCATTAGGACGCCGGCTCGAATATCCAATGCACGAGCCGGCGTCATATCTCTTTTCTTGATTCCCCTAGCACAAAATAAGACCAGAAAAATCACCCACTGACAAACGCTTCAAACCACCACCTTCCTGGCATCTCGGCCAATCATCTGCCGCCAAAAACAAAAAGGCCGCCAACGCGCAAGCGCCAACAGCCTTTTAAGTAAGCCCTCACTAATTACCCAAATCAGATAAACCGCAGGTCAGCCTCTCCCACAGAGCGGCGAGGCTATCTAGCTGGCCTCCCCCGGCAACGCCAACCCAGCAATCCGCCCAGCCTCCTCCCGCGACACCCCCAACGCCTGCAGCACCATCTCCGCCGCAATACGGTCGGCGTGTTCCACCTCGCCGTCTTCCACGAGCAGGTTCATGGCGCCCAGCGTGGCGGGAACGACCATCCTCATGCCCATTTCTTCGGGGGCGTAGTGGAAGTCGCTTTGGCGGCGGCCCGCTTGGAGGTCGGCGCGGAGGTAGGTGGCGAGGGCGGAGCGCATGCCTTCGGCGTAGCGGACGACGGTGATGAAGGCGCGGGTCCAGTCGGGGTCGGTGCGGGCTTTGTTCATGAAGGTGCGCACGGCGATGCTGAGGCGTTCGGTGCCGTTGTCGACGGCTTCGCTGACGGTGAGGATCTGTTCGGAGAGTTGGACGGCGAGTTCCAGGCCGACGGCTTCGAGGACTTGTTCGCGGGAGCGGAAGTAGTTGTAGACGGTGCCGTTGGAGACGCCGGCTTCGTCGGCGAGGGTGTTGAGGGCGAGGTCGCCGATGCCGGCGCGGGCGTAGATGCGCAGGGCGGCGTCGGCACTACTCCGGCGCTTTCATCCGCTTACGGCCAGCCGCCTTGATCGCCGCCATATCGGCAGGTTTGGGCTCGCCGCTTGCTTCGCCCTCAACCAGGGCCTGCCTCAGCCTGGCAAGCCGTTCCTGGGCTTGCTGGTCCTGCCGGATGAGATGGCGAATGTACTCACTGTCATCGCCGAACTGGCCGCTTTCGATCCGGCTCTTTACCCAACCGTTCTGTTGTTCGGTCAGGGGGGATGGTTTCCGGTGCATGCTCATAGTGGGTACTCCTGAGCCTCAAAAAGTATGACAAGGTCACACCAAGCCTTTTGCGCCGGATCAATTCCGTCTTCCGACCGGCGGCGGCAGGCAGGGTGCTTGTTCAGGCGCCCTCAAAAGCCTTTGAGCTCGTCATCGTCGGGGGTGGCCTGACCGTCTTCCGCCGGGGCTCCGGATGGTCTCGCCTTTGCCTTCTTGCCACCGGCTGACCGCACCCGTTGAGGCAACTGCTGCTGCATCAATTCCAGGCCCAGGGCGTCCTGGTCCAGCGCCATAATCCTGACCATGTCCTCAAGGCGACCGAGCACGTGCAGGGCGCGCAGGAAGGTGTGCAGGGCGGTGCCCGGATTGCCGTCTTCCATGCGCCGGACCGTGCTCACCGATGTGCCCATCCGCTGGGCCAGGTCCTGCTGCGTCCAGCGGCGCGTACGACGGGCCACCGACAGGTCATGGCCGAGCTGGCGCAGTGCGCGCGCCACGGGCGGTGGCATCGCGGGCGGACTGCCGGAACCTTTGGGGACTGAGGTCATCGTCTATACTTTATATACGAGCATCAAAGTTCAATTCAATATCATATTTGAGTACTTATTAGAATAAATCCAAATCTTAGAACGGCCTTAAGTCTATGCGCAACATTAACTGCGCATAGCATTGATAGCTGTGTATAGGCGTGCTTTACTTGCGCATAACCCTCAATGCGCAACATACCAACCATGGCGAAATCTATACCCGAAAAAGAGCTACAGGACATTGAGGCGGTGGTCTCCGCCCACCCCGAGGGTGTCGGCCTTCAAGCCGTCCTGGACGCTCTTGAGCAATCGTTGCCCCGGCGCACGCTTCAGTACCGTTTAAAACACCTGGTGGACGCGGGCCGGCTCATCAAGACCGGGGAAAAGCGGTGGGTCCGATACTTCCCTGCGGATACCGAGCCCAGAACAGGCAGCAGCGTTCGGGAACCTTCCTACGAGGAAGCGGCGGGCGCTATACCCGTCTCCCGCCAGGCCGCTGAGATCCAAAATGCCTTGCGCAAGCCGCTTCGGTCACGCAAGCCGGCAGGGTATCAACACCGCTTCCTTGACCAGTACCGGCCCAACCATACGGCGTATCTTGCACCCGCCGAGCGCGCGCATCTTCGGGAAATCGGCACGCCGCCCTCGGGGCCCCGGCCCGCAGGCACCTATGCGAAACAGATTCTGAACCGCCTGCTGATCGACCTTTCGTGGAACTCCAGCCGCCTGGAGGGGAACACGTACTCTCTGCTTGATACGAAACGACTGATCGCTTTCGGGGAAGAGACAGCGGGTAAGGAGCACGTCGAGTCGCAGATGATCCTGAACCACAAGGACGCCATCGAATTTCTTGTGGGTTCGGCGGAGGAGATCGGCTTCAACCGTTATACGATCCTGAACCTTCATGCATTGCTGGCCAACAACCTGCTGCCCGACCCGGAGGCAACCGGTCGCTTGCGCCGAATCGCGGTTGGCATTGAGAAGTCCGTGTTCCACCCCCTCGAAGTGCCACAACTGATTGAAGACTATTTTGATCAGATCCTGGCGACGGCCAGCGCCATCGCCGATCCCTTCGAGCAGGCGTTCTTTATCATGGTTCAGTTGCCGTATCTGCAGCCGTTCGATGACGTGAACAAGCGCGTTTCCCGGCTGGCGGCGAACATACCGTTCATCAGAGCCAATTTGATTCCCCTCTCCTTCACGGAGGTGCCCGCTGATATCTACACCGAAGCGATGCTCGGCGTGTATGAACTGAACCGGATCGACCTGCTCAAGGACGTCTTCGTCTGGGCTTATGAGCGGTCGGCGTCGCATTACACCGCCGTCAGACAATCGCTCGGCGAACCCGACCCGTTCCGGCTGAAGTATCGTTCGGCATTGCAGGAAGTGGTCCAGAATATCGTGCTTGAACGGCTGGATAGGAAAACCGCGTTCAACCGCATTGTTCAATGGGCGGAACAGCATATTCCGCAAGAGGACCGGCAGCGGTTCCGGGAAGTGGCCGAGAATGAGGTGCTGAGCCTGCACGCCGGCAACTTTGCCCGGTACCGGATCAAACCTTCGCAGTTTTCAGCTTGGCAGGCTGCCTGGTCGCCAAATCCATGAGCATCATCGATATCCGCTTTTCGCGCACGGCAACGCCATGACCATGTCACCCACCGGTCAACGGCGCGCCCAGCCCGTGCCAGGCATTGCGCGAGGCATTTGAGGAGCGGCCATTCCCTCACTGGAAACAGCACAGGCCTTCGCCACTGAATACATCATGCAGCCAGACAGCCCTCCAGCCAAGCTGCAAGCGCAGCGTAAGCCATGCAAGTCGTGTAGCGCCGGCCAGCACCACCTAGTCAGGCATTCTTGTGCCTACCAAAGAAGTAGCCAACAACAGAGCCCAGCAGCATTCCCACTGTTGGGTTTAGCTTGTCCATAACGCTTAGCAGGACAACCGAGCCAATTACCACGACGATGACTCCGGCTTCCATCCAGCGGTTGAATTTTGCGTGGGAGAAATTCTTATCTAGAGTAACCTTCTTAACTTCTTCGATTATCCCTACTAGCCGTGATGCTATTTCATGCCCCTGAGAGCTCTGTAAATAGTCTAGGAAAGGAGAAACATCTATTTCCTCCTCTGCCTCGACCGGCGCCTCTGGAGCGGCCGATAACTTCGATTCTTCTTCGGTCATAGTTTTCTCTTTTTTTCCTAACGCCAGAGCGGACCGACGCACATCAGTACGTCCGCGCGCCGCGAATTTTTATGTGCCATTTCGACTGACAACATAACCGCCCGATAGCATAGCTGCATCCACTTGCTTGCAGAGTTCTCTCACAGCGTTTATCGCTGATTCAACCAGTGGATAACCCATCGGAAGTTTCTCCCCTACCACAGCCGGCACCATCCCGCTATATTTTCTCACGAAGTCCCCATCTGCTATTCCGAAAGAATGAATTAGAAGGTGCCGCATCTCTAAATAAGCCATAGCTCTACGCTTAACATCATCATCAACAGCAGCATTCCCTTTGCTCAAAATATCGTCCAAAAGTTTCTGTGTGCTTCGTTGGTTTTCCAACTTTCTGAATACAGACTCTATCATTTCACGGTTGATTGCATCGATACTGCCAAGCTCAACAATTTTCTTGTACGGGATATTGCCTCCATGGCCACCAACCACTCTCAAAGGGTTATTGTGGTATATTTCTGAGAGGAGCCCCTTAACGTACTCAGAAAAATGGGTATGAAGAATGATAATGGTGTATTGATGCGTACAAGACTTTGAGTGGTTTAGAATGCGTGGGTTAACGCGAATTGGGTGGTTCAGCTCCGTGTATTTCCTTGACGAGTACCCCAAAGCCTCTGAAATTTTCTTATTCTTGTCAGGTTCTGCCTTCATCATTTTGTAGGCATTAACCATTGCGATGTCCACAGTTTGGACATGCTGTTTTAGATCGTGAATCCTACCCCTAAATCTCTGAAAAGAGCGCGTCTCTGGTCTTGCTGGCACTATCGCCTCCTTAGCTCACAACGTCGAAGCCCGGTTTCCGGCGCGAAGCGCGCCAACGCTTTGAGCGGCCAACAGCAACGACCAGGAGATTTGTCCTGCTTACTTTCTTTTGTTAGCTGCTTTTGCATCAATAGTTACAACATTGCCATCGTCATTGAAATTAATGACGCCGATAAAATCTTTGCCGATCATAAGTTCGTGCTTATCCATAACTAGCTTGGCGCCTACACGAGTAATTTTTAATTCGGAATTATCATTAGACATATATACTGCGGACAGCGCAACACCTGTAACGAACAACAGCAACGAAAAGAACGACAGTAATTTTGTCTCAGTCGTCTGAATTGCCAAATAATTCGATCTATAGACCTTGTTTATAATCGAATTTATATTCAATACCGAGACAAATGCAGAGGCGGAAAATAAACCAACAGCCCAATAAAATGATTTATTCGTTACCGCCTTCCCACTTTGAAAGGCAATTAGCCCACCAATAAATATGGCACATATAGTAACTAATGTTTTCAGGGATTCAGTTAAGTAATCTGTAGCCTTTATTTTGTATTCATCATCTGTCATATGCAGCCGCTCAGCATGGGTAGATATCACAGCCAGCTTGCCTGGATGCCTTTAATTCTGTTTTAGCCCGCCTAGCATTGGACTCCGTGATTATGGGAGGACTCACACCTCCCCCAGCAATCGATCTATGGCTGGAAATTATATACACATATTGTTTTACAATTTCCCTAATTTTTTTCTTGTGGGAATTTGTAATCCTATCTATTTCGCGGTACTGAAGAGCTCGATTGTATCGGTTTTTTCTAGAAGCTGCGTCGATGTCTTCTATAATGTATCGTTCAACCGCATCGATATCGAACTGCTTTTTAGCATTCCTAATAGAGTGTCCATCTATACGCACACCTCTATTCGCGAATTCCCGGATAAATTCTTTAATAATATATTCTTCAACATCGAACATTAATGAAATTTCCTTATATGTCTGACGCCAGCATAAGCAGCGGCCTTTAGTCCGTCCGGTGGAGACCCGAAGGGCCGGAACAAACTTAATGCATACACAGAGACTCGGTGATGCCCTGATCCCGATACCAGTCTTTATCTGCGATGACAAAGCTCATAATGACCTCAGTATCGGCACATAACGTAGAGGTGAGCTGCGGGCTTTAACCCGTCGGCTCCGCCGACGTGTTAGCTGCTGCGCCGAGATCGGCCTGCGTGGCCGAGGGCGCCAGCTCCCAACACTGCTGATTTCGAACAAATCCTAGCTTTGGGTAGTAATCCATCGCCGCAGGCGCACTGATGAGCCTGATTTTGCAGCGCGTACCCAACTCCCGTTGCGTTCGATGGATAAGCCCCCTGCCGATGCCGACATGCTGGTAGGCGACATCTACGGCAAGATCGGAAAGATAGCAGGCATAGTGGAAGTCAGTGACCGAACGCGCAATGCCGATGAGTTTATCTGCGTCCCAGGCAGTTACAGTTAAGTTGCCGTGCCTGAGCATGCCCTCCACGCATTCCCGGTCGTCAGCCGGGCGTCGTTCGGCTAGAGTAGATCGGTTCAGCACGTCAATGAACTGCTTCGGGCTTATTACGTAATTGACCTTGTACTCGACCACCACAGCCTCTTCTTGTCATAGCTAACAGGCATTAAGACGCCAGCGCGAATATCCAATGAACGCGCCTGCGTAATATCATTATTCTTGGGTTTCCCTCGCCCAAAATAAAACCAGAAAAGTCAGCCACTTACAAACGCTTCAAACCGCGCTCTTCCTGACATCTCGGCCAATCATCTCTCCCCAAAAAACAAAAAGGCCGCCAACGCCCAAGCGCCAACGGCCTTTTAAGTAAGCCCTTACTAATTACCCAAACCAGATAAATCGCAGGTCAACTACCCACGCTGCGACAAGGCCGTCTAGCCTGCCTCCCCCGGCAACGGCAACCCAGCAATCCGCTTAGCCTCCTCCGCCGGCACCCCCAATGCCTGCAACACCATCTCCGCGGCAATACGGTCTGCATGCTCCACCTCGCCGTCTTCCACCAGCAGGTTCATGGCGCCCAGGGTGGCGGAGATGACCATGCTCATGGCCATTTCTTCGTGGGCGTAGTGGAAGTCGCCTTGGCGGCGGCCGGCTTGGAGGTCGGCGCGGAGGTAGGTGGCGAGGGCGGAGCGCATTCCTTCGGCGTAGCGGACCACGGTAATGAGGGCGCGGGTCCAGTCGGGGTCAGTGCGGGCTTTGTTCATGAAGGTGCGCACGGCGATGCTGAGGCGTTCGGCGCCGCTGTCGACGGCTTCGCTGACGGTGAGGATCTGTTCGGAGAGTTGGACGGCGAGTTCCAGGCCGACGGCTTCGAGGACTTGTTCGCGGGAGCGGAAGTAGTTGTAGACGGTGCCGTTGGAGACGCCGGCTTCGTCGGCGAGGGTGTTGAGGGCGAGGTCACCGACGCCGGCGCGGGCGTAGATGCGCAGGGCGGCGTCGAGCAGTTGTTGCCGGGTGCGGGCTTTCTTTTTGTGGCCCCGGGTGAGGGTGTTGGCTGGGGTTTTACGGGTGCCGGGCGTGGTGTTTTTGGCCATGTGTCCGTTCCAACCGTGGGCTTGGGTGGGGCCATGATACTGGGAAAACCTCAATATTGAGACCCCTTCATTGTGAACTTGTGGACGCCGCCGTGAGTGCTTGGAGGCATTCGTCGACGATGCGGTTGGCGTGGCGGGCGGGGCCGTCGTGGAGGATGACGCGGTCCGGGCGGCATACCACCAGGGTGCCCCGGGAGGGGCCGTTGGCCAGGCAGTCGGAGAGGTCCTCGGCGAAGGGGGTGAGGTTGGCCGGGTGCTGGCCGCGCAGGCCGATCTGCAGGAAGGCGCCGCCGTGGGCTTGCCAGCGGGCGCGGGTGTCGTCGTCCAGGGATTGGCCGGGGTCGACGCCGAAGCCGATCAGGGTGAAGTGGTCGCCGAGCACGTCGTCGCTGGGGCGGATCTGGCCGTCCTGGCGGACCAGGCCCTGGGCCAGGGTGGCACCGCGGGTGACGCCCTTGCGGCCCCGGCCTTTGATCAGGAAGCCTTTGTTGAAGCGGTTGGGCGGTTTGATTTCCAGTTCTTCGAGCTGGCGGCGCAGCCGGGGCACCAGGCGGCCCAGGCGCATGGCGCCGTGCACGGTGATGGCTTTGAAGCGGCTGCGGGGCATCACCAGGCTGCCCATCAGTTTGGCCAGGCCAATCATCTTCTTGGCGTGGGGGCGGCGTTCCTTGTCGTAGCTGGCGAGCAGGGCCGGGGCGGCCTGGCCGTGGACCACCCAGGCCAGCTTCCAGCCCAGGTTGGCCACGTCGCGCAGGCCGGCCACCAGGCCCTGGCCGACGAAGGGCGGGGTGATGTGGGCGGCGTCGCCGGCGAGAAACACCCGCCCCTGCTGGAAGGTGGTGCAGCAGCGGGCGTGGAAGCGGTACACCGCTTTGCGTTCCACCACCAGGTCCTCGGGGGCGATCCAGGGGGCCAGCAGTTCGGCGACTTTTTCCGGGCGCTCCATGTCCTCGTGGGTTTCGCCGGGCAGGAGCATGAATTCCCAGCGTTCGCGGCCGCCGGGGGCGGGCATGTGCGGGGTGGGCCGGGCGGTGTCGCAGAGGAATTCCACGTGGTCGATGGCTTTGCCTTCGCGGGCCTTGGCGTCGACGATCAGCCAGTCTTCCGGGTAGGTCTCGCCCTGGAAATCCTGGCCGATCAGCCCACGGACGGCGGAGCTGGCGCCGTCCGCGCCCACCAGGTAGCGGGCGCTGACTTGGTGGCGGTGGCCGTCAGCGTCCTTCAGGTGGGCGGTGACGCCGGTGTCGGACTGGCTCAGGTCCACCAGCTCATAGCCGTGGCGGAAGGTGACGTTGGGGTACGCTTCCACCTGCCGCCGCAGGGCCCGCTCCAGGTCCGGCTGGTAGAAGGTCACCAGCTTGGGGTGGCCGTCGAGGGTGCCGGAGGTGTTGGCGCGGCCGAATTCGCCCAGGTAGGGGCAGTGCATTTTCACTTCCGGGATGGCGATGCGGTCGAAGGCGTCTTCGCCGAGGCCGGCCATTTGCAGGATGCGCAGGGCTTCGTTGTCCAGGGCGATGGCGCGGGGCGCCAGCATCACCTCCGCCACCTTGTCCACCACCAGGGTGGTCACGCCGTAGCGCCCCAGCAGCGCGCACAGCGCGGCGCCCACCGGCCCATAGCCAATCACCAGTACGTCCGTGGTCCGGGGCAGAGCCTCTTTGTTGTTCGTCATCGCCATCTCACCCATTCGCAAAAGACGGGCGGCCCGGCCGTGCGGCCGGTGATCCACCCTGGAAAGCGGTCTTTGTATCTTTTATTGACATCCATTTCAATATTGAATCTAATCTCAATTAATCGAGTCGGCAAGCCGCTCGCTATCAATGACAACAACGGACGAGGTGCATGATGACCTTCGCGGCCCAGCCCAAACGCGACCTGACGGCGGAGGAGATCCGCGCGTTTCAGGAAGACGGCGTGGTGATGCTGAAGCAGGCTTTGGAGCCAAACTGGATAGCCATGGCGGAAGCCGGCATCGAGCAGGCCCGCCGGGAGAGCTCCCTGCTGGGCCGCTTTATGTCGCGCAAGGTGGAGGGCTACCAGATGGATATCTTCCTGTGGAAGCGCATCGATATTCTGCGCGACCTGATCTATTACAGCCCCTGCGCGCACCTGGCCCGGCAGTTGATGGGCGCCGAAGAAGTGCGCTTTTTCTACGACCAGATGTTCGTCAAGGAGCCGGGCACCGACGCGCCCACGCCCTGGCACCAGGATCTGAGCTTCTGGCCGATTCGCGGCGAGCAGATTTGTTCGTTCTGGATTCCCTGCGACCCGGTGAACCGGGACAACAGCGGCCTGCTCTACGTGCGCGGCTCGCACCGCTGGCCGCAGCGCTTTAAAGCCATTTCGCCGGACTATGTGGCCAGCCTCATCGACGACGACATGGAAGATATCCCGGACATCAACGCCAACCCGGACCAGTACGATCTGGTGGACTGGGATATGGAGCCGGGGGACATTCTGGCGTTCCACCCGCTGACCCTGCACGGTTCCTACGGCAATGCGTCACGCACTCGCCGCCGGCGCGCGCTGGCGCTGCGCTGGACCGGCGACGACGTGGTCTATGCGCCGTCGAGCAAACGGATGCCGATTCATTACAAGCACGACTCGGTAGCGGGCGGCCCGCTCCGTGGCGCCGCCTTCCCGCGCATCCTGCCGGAGCAGGAACCCCGGGAGCGCGCCGCCCGGTTGCAGGCGGAACGGGCCGATCCTCGCAAGCTGCTGAGCTCGGGCTTTCACAATGCGGTAGCGGCCGCGCGCCAGACCTTGCGCGCCAGGAAGACGCCCACGCCGAAACAAACCTGGACGAGGTAACCGCCATGGCCACACTGACCACGCCCCAACCGGCCCGGCATCCGGCGCCGACGGTGAAGGCCCGCAAGCTGGCCTACCTGCTGTTCGAGCGTCCCGATCTGAAAAAGGCGGAGCGCTTCCTGAACGACTTTGGCCTGCACACGGTGTCGCGTTCGGCGGAGGCGCTCTACCTGCGTGGCACCGGCCCGGAGCCGTTCTGTTACCGGGTGACCAAGGGGGGTGACGCGGGTTTTATCGGCATCGGTTTTGAGGTGAGCGACCGCCAGGACCTGGACCGGCTGAGCCAGCTGCCCGGCGCGTCGGCGATCGCGCCGGTGGACTACCCCGGCGGCGGCGATCGGGTGCGCCTGACCGACCCGTCCGGCTTCACGGTGGAAGCGATCCACGGGCAAACGCCGGCGGCGCCCCTGCCCCACCGGGAGGCACTGCCGATCAACTTCCCCGAGCAACAGCCCCGGGTGAACGATACCCAGCGCCCGCCGGTGGCGCCGCCGGAGGTGATGCGTCTCGGCCATGTGGTGCTGGAGGTGGCGGACTTTCAGGCCACCTGCGGCTGGTACACGCAACACTTCGGGCTGATTCCCAGCGATGTGCAGGTGCTGCCGGACGGCTCGCCGGCGGTGGTGTTCCTGCGTCTGAATCTGGGCGACACCCCGGCGGATCACCACACCATTGCCATGGCCCAGGGCTTCATGCCGCTGTACAGCCACAGCGCCTACGAGGTGATGGACACCGACGCGGTGGGCATGGGCCAGCGGGTGCTCAAGGCGGCCGGCTGGACCCACGCCTGGGGCATTGGCCGGCACGTTCTCGGCAGCCAGATTTTCGATTACTGGGAGGACCCCTGGGCCGCCAAGCATGAGCACTATTGCGATGGCGATGTGTTCACCGCCGAGCTGCCCATGGGCGTGCATCCGGTGAGCCGGGAAGCCATGTCCCAGTGGGGCCAGCCGATGCCGGCCAGCTTCACCAAGCCCAAACTGTCGCCGACGGCCCTGCGGGCGCTGACGCGCAATCTGCGCCGCAGCCCGGACCTGTCGGTGAAAAAACTGATCACCCTCGCCAAACTGTTTGGCTGATAGGAGAAAAGAACATGGCACTGCACCTTGTCCGCTTCCAACACCAGGACCAGCCCCGCTGGGGCCTGCTGGAAGGCACGCGCATTACGCCCCTGGATCTGCCCTGCACCACCACCGCCGCGCTGATCGAACAGGGCCACGAGGCAATCCGGGCGGCGGCCGGCGATGGCGCCGAGCTGCCACTAGAGAGCACCACGCTTTTATCGCCGATCACCAACGAGGCCAAGGTGCTCTGCCAGGGCGCCAATTACCGCCAGCACATGATCGACTCCGGCATGGACCCGGACGACAAGAGCTTCAACATGTTCTTCACCAAATCCTCGGGGTCGATCACCGGCCCCGGAGGCGAGATCGTCAAACCCGCCCACGTGCGGCTGCTGGATTACGAGGTGGAGCTGACCCTGGTGCTGGGCAAACAGACCCACCAGCCGGTGGACGTCACCGCCGACAACCTGCACGAATTCGTGGCGGGCATTTGTATTGGCAACGACGTGTCCGCCCGGGACGTGCAGATTCCACAGATGCAGTTCCACAAGGGCAAGAGCTACCGCACCTTCTGCCCGCTGGGGCCGGTGCTGTGCCTGCTGGAAAAAAGCGAGATGCATTACCTGGACGAGATGCAGCTGAAGCTCACGGTGAACGGCGAAACCCGGCAGCAGGACAGCACCGCCAACCTGGTGTTCAAGCCCGCCGAAACCCTCAGCGAGTATTCGCTGATTCACAACTTCGCCCCCGGCGACGTGCTGATGACCGGCACGCCCGCCGGCTGCGCCCTGGGCCTGCCCAGCCCGGCGGTGACCAAAGTGGCCGCCTTGCTGCCCGAGTCAAAGAAATGGCAGCTTTTTATAAAATCCCAAAAGCGCCGCCGGCAGTATCTGCAGGCCGGCGATGTGGTGGAATCCACCATCACCAGCCGCGACCAGGTGCTGGACCTGGGCACGCAACGTCATACGATCAAGGACGGGGTCTGACCGAGATCCGTTTACGGCCAACGCGAGACCCGGCCCGCAAAGGAGAAAAGATGAAGGCTTTCACTATCGTCGATCACAACACCGGCACCCTGCGCCCGGCGGATATCCCGGCGCCGCCGGCGCCCAGCAAAAATCAGGTGCGTCTGGAACTGATCGGCACCTCCATCAACCCCATCGATCCGCTGGTGGCCAAGGGCTACGGCGCGCCGCTGCTCAATACCAAGCGGCAAGTGCCACTGATCCCGGGGCGGGACGCGGTGGCGCGGGTGGTCGACGTGGGCCAGGGCGTCACCGACCTGCGGCCCGGGCAACGCGTGCTGGTGGCCGCCTCGCCACGAACCGGCGGCACCTATGCGGCGGTCTTTAATTTGCCCCGGAAATGCGTGGCGCCCATCGAGGACAGCCTCAGCGACGCCACCGCCGCCGGCCTGGGCTACGCCGGGCTCACCGCCTTGCAGGCGCTGGCCGCGGCCGGCCTCTCCGCCGACAACGCCCGGGGCAAGAATCTATGCATCAACGGCGCCAGCGGCGGCGTGGGCTCCATCGCCCTGGTGCTGGCCCGGCGCTGGGGCGCCACCATCACCGCCGTGGCCTCCCAGCGCAATCAGGACTGGGTACGGCGCCTGGGCGCCGACCAGACCGTGGACTACCGCGACCCGGCGGCCATGGCCGCCATCAACGCGGACATCATTCTCAACTTCGCCGCCCCCGACGACACCCACCGCAAAGACCCGCTGCTGGATGGGCTGCGCCAACGGAACAGCCCCGGCCGCGCCTACGTGAACACCACCAATCCCCTGCTCAGCTCGGTCACCAACAAGGGCGTGGTGGGCGGCCTCGCCACCAGCGGCGGGATCTACCTCAAGAAACGCCTGGCGGCACGTCGCGCCGGCATCCGCTACCGCTGGGTGCTGTTCAAGGAGGACGCCGAACAGCTGGCGTACCTGGCCAAGGTCTTCGCCGACCCGGACACCCCGACCATCGTCAGCGGCAGCCAGCCGCTTGAGGCGCTGCCGGAGGCGTTCAACGATCCAAAAGGGGTGCCGTCACCGGGGAAAGGGGTTTTTATGGTGGATGCGCCCTGAGCCTGGCAGCCCAAGACGTTTTGCTTTTTTTGAATACCATTCGGATCGACTGAAGCGCCGCAAAAGCCTTTTATAACTCCATATGCAACAGTGGGTAGGGCTTGCCCTGCCCGTCCAGCGGGGAACGGCTCGTGACTTTAAAGCCTATATGCCGGTAGAAACCCAGCGCCTGCTCATTCTGCTCATTCACGTCGACCTTTGACGCGCCCTGCTCGTTGATAGCGTGTGCCGCCAACAACGCCCCAACGCCTTTCCCTCGGGCATCGGGTGAGATAAACAGCATCTCGATACTGCCGTCATGGACGCCGCAGAAGCCCTGGATCTCGTCATCGCCGTCTTTGGCACACCTTAAATCAACGGCGTCAAAGTACTGCTCCAGAATCAGCGGCTTTAATTCCTGCAGGTCATCTTCCGCCAAAAAGTCATGGGTGGCTCTGACCGATGCCTCCCAGATCTCTATCAGCTTTCCATGATCCGCTTTCTTTACAATTTCGATATTCATCACTCAACCCGATTGAAATTGAAAGCCCGGTCCGCTGGACAGCGGGCAGAATGATACCAAAGGCTGCTAAGCCCTATTATCGTCCGCAATCAGGTTCATGACGAGCCGAGCCATCAGATCCTTGGCCTTCGGGTCGCTTTCGGCGATCAGCAACGTCAGGGCGGTCAGGCCCTGCTCGTTCAAGGTCAGGCGCATGCCTTCCTGGCGCAGATAGAGCAGAAACAGGAAGGCGCCGGAGCGCTTGTTGCCGTCCGAGAAGGGGTGGTTCTTGATCACGAAATACAACAGGTGCGCGGCGCGTTCCTCGCGGGTGCCGTAGAGGGGCTCGCCGAACATGCTTTGTTCCAGGTTCCCGAGGATAGAGGCCAGGCCGTCATCCCGGTCCCGTGTAAAAAGGTCACTCGCTTCTCCCCTATCGCGCAGTTCGCCGGCCAGGGCATCCAGGGCGCGGCAAGCTTCATCCACGCCCAACACACCACGGGCCGGGCGGGCGCCGGCAGGCACGCCCAGCGCGCCTTCGTCATAGTCCTGGAGCAGGCGCCAGGTGCGCGCATAGCCGAGGATCAGACCGACCACTTCCTGACCGATGTCGGAGACCAGTTCCTGCCGGGTCAGGGTCTGGCCGAGCAGCTCCACGGCCTGCTCCAGCTGAGTTAAGCGGCGCGCTGCTTTTTTGAGCGTCCGTTTGGAAGAATTGTTAGACCGCGCGCCTCAGTCCTGCGAATTAAAGCCTGACAGCCAAGATTCATAGTCGGCGCGTGATGGCATGAGCCCTGATTGATGAGCGCCAGAAAAGTCCACGGAGTTGACTTCTGGAACCTCACGGCGAATCTTCAGCAGCTTTTCGCGAATGCGCGAAGCGTGAGTCTGAAGTTCCTCGGCGAGCTCCGCACTGAAAAATGCGACGTCATTTGTGTACTGACAAACAGCAACCATGATGTCGTGATACATGGCGTTTGTATTCCCGTCCGATCGCCTCAACCCATAGTAGTCGAAGCAAAGAATATGCGAGGGGAGACTGGACTTATGGAACGCATCTATCATATCAGATCTGGTTTCGATCGCATGCGTGAGCTCAGTAATGAATTGCTCGACCATCGATACCAGTGCTAGTGCCCGACCTGGCATGAGATGGGCGGAGAACGTTAGGCTCTTGAGCGTTTCGATTGGAATCGTTAGCGGAGTGATTTTTGTAAGTTGAACTTGAAAGGTGGTTGGCTCGGCCTGCGCACCACCTGCCAAATTGCCCCGTAGGGCCTCGGCGACATCACGATCCTTGAAGTACTGGTCAGATAGTGGCTTTACTTGCTGCCTCTTTAACGCTAGTGCCTGATTCGTGATTGTGGATGCTAGAACGACTATCGCGTTCGCTTGTCGTAACGCTTCCAACAGCTCTTTGGCTTTTGCAGATCGCTCTGCGAGTTTTTGCGCCCCCCAGACGCCAAGGCCAGCACCAGCGAGTGCGGATAGTGAGGCACTAATGAAAGACGAGTTAAGGAATCCGACAATGCTTACCCATATAGCGTTCAAAGTACTTGGCAGGTCGAAACACGGCATATTGTACGGCCTAACGTCCGGCTCACGCGCCGGTCTGGAGCTGCGAAGCAGCGGGAAATCGGTCGCTGTGCAGCCGATTGTTAGAAAAAAGTCTGTTGCCCGAGATCGCCAAATCGGATCTCGCCAGCGCCATCGAAGTGGAAACCGAGTGCAGCGATAAGTTGCTCCGTAAGTGAATAAAATTCATTTGCTACGGCCAGTGAACGTTGAGCATCGGCCACACTACAAAACTCTGCTCGATGAGCAACAGCGTTCCGAGTTTTTTGAACTAACTCCCTCTCTTTCCACAGGGACATCTCTGACTCGGCACGACTGTACTTTGCGGCGCCCTCATTGATCTCAACGTACTCTTCCAATATTTTAAATATCAGATCCTTAAACCGATCTACCCCAGTCTGTTTAGTCAAAACATTTGCGACCAGCTCCGAAATCGACTCACTGTGCACCAATCCGGAAACAATCGGTTTAAGGATAACGGTTTTTAAAATCACTTCCGTGGAGATCGACGAATAGAGAAGCGAGGCCGTTGGCTCCTTGTCTAATAGGCATTTCGAAGTTTCTAGAAACCTCAGCGCATTGACGGCGATGGAAGGGTTACGTTCATAGTATGACTTAAGCCTTTCAGTTATGAACTCTTCAATCGCTTGACCCCGATGCTCGTCGTAAAGTTCTTCTGCTAGCGAAGCCACAAATTCAGCATATGCGGCCTCTTGCTCGGCTTCCTCATAGTTCATAGACATTCCGGAAATACCCTCTTTCTAACAGGTATTGGGACGCCGGCTCGAATACTCAATGAACGCGCCAGCGTCATATCACTTTTGCTGAATTCCCCTAACGCAAAATAAAACCAGAAAAGTCAGCCACATACAAACTCAGCGAGCAGTGCCTTCCTGATACCTTGACGAATTCTTTCTTTCAAAAATCAAAAGGCCGCCGGCGCTCTCCCGCCGGCATCCCTATAAGTAGGCCCTTACTGTCTGTCCGGTTCAGATCATCCACGCTCAATCACCGCCGATGGCTTGGACGAGTTGTCGTAAGTGCCCCTACCAATCCTCGAGATTCGATCTCCAGAAACTCACAGGGTAGGTGCAGCGAGGGGACGGCGCTTATTCAGTACTCGCCTCATCTCCGTTCGCACCGCCGACATCGTCCGCGATCAGGTTCATGACGAGTCGGGCCATCAAATCCTTCGCCTTGGGGTCGCTTTCGGCGATCAGCAGCGTCAGAGCGGTCAGGCCCTGTTCGTTCAAGGTCAGGCGCATGCCTTCCTGGCGCAGGTAGAGCAGGAACAGGAAGGCGCCGGAGCGCTTGTTGCCGTCCGAGAAGGGGTGGTTCTTGATCACGAAATACAACAGGTGCGCGGCGCGTTCCTCGCGGGTGCCGTAGAGGGGCTCGCCGAACATGCTTTGTTCCAGATTCCCGAGGATAGAGGCCAGGCCATCACCCCGGTCCCGGGCGAAAAGATCGCTCGCTTCACCCCTATCGCGCAGCTCGCCGGCCAGGGCATCCAGGGCACGGCGAGCTTCATCCACGCCCAGCACACCGCGAGCCGGGCGGGCCCCGGCAGGCACGCCCAGCTCGCCTTCATCATAGTCCTGGAGCAAGCGCCAGGTGCGCGCATAGCCGAGGATCAAACCGACCACTTCCTGACCGATGTCGGAGACCAGTTCTTGCCGGGTCAAGGTCTGGCCGAGCAGCTCCACGGCCTGCTCCAGCTCGGCGAGGCCCTGCCGGGCCAGACGGTGCTCGTTGAGGCTGTAGCCCTGGGTCAGGTGTTCGCGGAGGACGTGGGTGGCCCATTGGCGGAAGCGCGTGGCACGCCGGGAACTGACCCGGTAGCCGACGGATATCACCGCATCCAGGTTGTAGTGCTTGAGCCGCCGCCGGACCTGGCGCTTGCCCTCCTGACGAACTACCGAGAAATCCTCGGTGGTTGCCGCCTCGTCCAACTCGGCCTCCGCGTAGACGTTTTTAAGGTGCAGGCCGATATTGTCCGTGGAGGTATCAAAAAGCTCGGCCATCTGGCCTTGCGTCGCCCACAGGGTCTCGCCCTCCAGGCGAACCTCCACCGGACCGGCGCCCTCCTCGAAAATGACGATGTCACTCACACGACCTCCTCAGCGCAACCATTCGCACTGGCCATATTGACAGTACATTACACGAAGGTACACTGGATTCAGGAGCCTAGAAACTCCAACAGGCGGGCAAAGCCGCACCCCGGAAGCATTGCGGCTTTTTTGTGCCCGAAATCCGGGACGTAATGGCCGGGAGGTCCGGCGAATACAACTGATCTTCCCCCGATAAAATGGACACGCTTCGTTTCACGCTGCCATTCTCTCGTATTCTGCCGGCGCCATATACCCAATGCTAGAGTGTAACCGTTTCTGATTATAGAATTGGTTGATGTAACCGCTCAGGACCACCCTCAGTTCCTGCTCGCTTTTGAACGATACGCCGTGAATGACTTCCGCCTTCAGGCTGTGGAAAAACGACTCCATATGCGCATTGTCCGTGCAGTGGTTGGGCCGATTCATGCTCGGGCGGATTCCGTGTCTGCCCAACTCGTTCTGGATCAGATACGCCCCGTATTCCACGCCTCGGTCCGTGTGGAAGATCAACCCTGGCTTGGGCTTCCTTACCCGCAATGCGTGACGTAACGCTCGCAAAGTCAAGTCCGCTGTCTTCCTGCTACCCAAAGACCAGCCGATTACCTTTCGCGAATACGCATCGAGTACAGCCGCCAGGTATCGCCACTCATTTCCAACCCGGATGTAGGTGAGATCCGCCACCCATTGCTGATTCAGCCCCGTCGGCGCCGGCTGATTCAGCCGGATATTCCTGTGGCGCTCATAAAAGCGCTCAATGCCAGGGATTCGGCGGTATATCCTGCCAGCACGTCCGATCAGCGACGCCTCGCGCATCAGCCTTTCCACACGTTTACGACCAACGCTGATGCCCTCACGGCGCAAGGCCTGATGCACTCTTGGGCTACCATAGACGCCTCGGGTGGCGCGGTGTATTCGCCGCACCTCCTTCAGCAAGTAGCGGTTCGCCCGAGACTGCTGCGACTCCCCACGCTTACACCAAGCGTAATAGCCACTTCGTGAGACGCCCAACCAGCGGCAAAGGTATCTGACACCTAGTTCTCGTCCGTGGGCTTGGATGAATCCAAACCTTTCTGATGTTGATCCGCCAGATACCGTTGCCACTTTTTTAGAAGGTCGTTCTCCTTCTTCAGGCGCGCATTATCTCGCTTCAGCCTATCCAGCTCTTTTAACTCCTCAGCCGGTAGCGCTTTCTTCTCTTTCATCACATCCACACGTTTTCGACCATCTGGCCTGATTCTGCCTTCGCGGTACTCCTTACGCCACCGTGAAAGCATAAACGGCTGGATATCCAGACCTGCAGCGACCTGCTGGACCTCAATGCCTTCTTGATGGCTCAGTTCGACAGCCTTCACCTTGAAATCCGCCGAGTACTGCCAGGTCTTCCTCGGATGCTTATATCTGGGCATTGCCCACCTCCTCTTGTTAGGAGAAGGTGTCCACTAAAGCGGGGGAAGTACATCGCCCGGTGTAACGCCTTGTTAGCTCATTTAAGTGTATCCAGTTGATCCATGTTCATGGATGACCAAAAATTCCTTTCAAAATGAAAGTTATACCACCTATCCGTTCCCAGTCGCTGATGGCCTTCTTTAACTTTTTCTCTTAGCTCATCAGCAGAAGTTATGCCGGTGACGATAGAAAGTTTGATAAAGTTTTTATGCTGTGCTGCTCGAACAAAAAACGGATACCCTTTGCTGTAAGAAGAATAATGTAAGGTCTGTGGATACCAACGAGTTTCTATTGTGATAAAGGACATCAAGAGAACCATCAGCTCTGCCTGCATAATGTCTGCAAAGGGAATATCCTCACGATCCGCTTGGCGCTTCACCAATTCAGCGGCTGGCGCATGCAGCTTTCGTCCTTCTGGGGCTAATACTTGTAGTGTCTCTGAATACCCGTAGAAACAGTCAAATCTTTCAAAATTTCCCCCTCCGTGGTTATCTGAAGACGGCCTCAGGTAATGAGAAGTAAAAACCTCATGCAAGACACCATAAGCTCCGGTTCTTATTAAGGCGGCAACTATATATAGGAACGTTTCGTAAACAAATATCGAGTGAGCCTCAAACCACGAATCATTCCAACTATTTATCTCCGGCGGCCTAGATTTTAACTCTCTCAGTTTTTCAAGCACCTCCACTAACGTCTCTGAGAATTCCCGCTCATCGCAAACTTCGCTCTCCAATAAGACCCAATCGCAGATATGATCTCGTATTGCCTTTAGTTTACCGCAGTCTTCTAGCACCTTCTTACCCATAGACGTAACATCTGGGCGTTCCCTTACCCGCAAGCTATCAGCATAGGAAATACAGGCTTCAATAAAATCTCGCCTGTAATGTGAACCGCCCCGTATTTCGCG
>NZ_VCQT01000011.1 GCF_005938655.1 Alloalcanivorax gelatiniphagus | reverse complement strand
CCGGGACAGCGACTACTTCTTCCTCAAGATCAAAGCCGCCTTTCCCGGGAATCCGCGATGAACCTTTTTTTTGCCCTGCCGTCCGTGACAGCCATCCTCCCGCCCCCGGCGTAGGAGCGACTTCAGTCGCGATAACAATGGCGCCGGGCTGATCGCGGCTGAAGCCGCTCCTACAGAAATCTTCGGCGGCGGTGCGCTACCTCGGAGCGGAGCTGTATGGGCCTTCCGGGCCCCGGGGTAGGAGCGACTTCAGTCGCGATGGCGATGGCGCCGGGCTTGATCGCGGCTGAAGCCGCTCCTACAGCAATCTTCGGTGGCGGTGCGCTACCTCAAGGCGGAGCTGTTCGGGCCTTCCAGGCCCCCGGGTAGGAGCGACTTCAGTCGCGATAACAATGGCGCCGGGCTTGATCGCGGCTGAAGCCGCTCCTACAGCAATCTTCGGTGGCGGTGCGCTACCTCGGAGCGGCGCTGCGGGCCTTCCAGGCCCCCGGGGTAGGAGCGACTTCAGTCGCGATAACGCTGGCACCGGGGGCGATCCCGGCCGCGTGATCGGGTTCGGTTCGGGGTTTCAAAGGGGGGATGGCGCAGACAAAAAAAGGCCCGCTGTATAGCGGGCCTTTTAAGGTTTGGTGGGTCGTGATGGGCTCGAACCATCGACCAATTGGTTAAAAGCCAACTGCTCTACCAACTGAGCTAACGACCCGTCGAACGAGGCGCAAATAATACGGATTTATTTCCCCATGACAAGGGTTGAGGCGGAATTTTTTATCGATCAGCGATAGATCGTTGGATCTTTGACCAATGCCTGCTCGAAGCCCTGGCGGCGCAGGCGGCAGCTGTCGCAGCGTCCGCAGGCGCGGCCGGCCTCATCGGCCTGGTAGCAGGACACGGTGAGGCCGTAGTCCAGCCCCAGTTCGGTGCCCCGGCGGATGATGTCGGCCTTGGAGAGGCGCATCAGGGGCGTGGCGATCTCGATGGGGTGGCCTTCCACGCCGGCCTTGGTGGCCAGACCGGCCAGGGTCTGGAAGGCGTCGATGAACTCGGGGCGGCAGTCCGGGTAGCCGGAGTAGTCCACGGCGTTGACGCCGATGTAGATGGCGCTGGCGTCCACCACCTCGGCCAGGCCCAGGGACAGGGACAGGAACACGGTGTTGCGGGCCGGCACATAGGTCACCGGGATGCCGTCACCGCCCTCCTCCGGCACCTCGATGGCGTGGTCGGTGAGCGCCGAGCCGCCGATGGTGCCCAGGCCCAGTTCGATGACCCGGTGGGATTCGGCGCCCAGGGCCTGGGAGACCCGGACCGCGGCGTCCAGCTCCGAGCGGGTGCGCTGGCCGTAGTCGAAGGCGATGGTGTGGCAGCGGTAGCCCTGGTCACGGGCGATGGCCAGGCAGGTGGCGGAGTCCAGGCCACCGGAAAGCAGCACCACGGCGGTGTTCATGTTGGTTCTCCTCATATTGGTCGGTTCGACGGCTTACCGTGCACCGGAAGCGGCGGGTAGCGTTGCGTTTCAGGCACGATCAGTGGCGGTTTGATCGCGGCTGAAGCGGTTCGCCGCCCGGCCGCGCCTACAGGTACCGGCGCGCCTCAGCGGCCCCGGGCGTCGTTCCAGAGCAGCTTGTGCAGCTGCAGCTGGAAGCGCACCGGCAACCGGTCGGCGACGATCCAGTCGGCCAGGTCGGCGCCGCTCAGCTGGCCGTGCACCGGCGAGAACAATACGTCGGAGACCCGCGCCGCCAGGTTGTGCTGGTCGAGCATGAATCGTGCCCAATCATAATCCCGGCGGTCGGCGAGCACGAACTTCACCTGGTGGTGGGGGCGCAGGTGGGCGATGTTCTCCAGGCGGTTGTTGTGCTGCTCGCCGGAGCCCGGCGCCTTCAGGTCCATGACCACCGAGACCCGTTCGTCCACCGGCGCGATGTCCATGGCGCCACCAGTCTCCAGGCTCACTTCATAGCCCCGGTCGCACAGGGCGGTGAGCAGCGGCAGGCAGTTGGGCTGGGCCAGGGGTTCGCCGCCGGTGACGGTGACAAAGCCGGCGCCGTGGCCGGCCACCTGGTCGAGAATGGCGCCCAGGGTGTGCTTTTCGCCGCCCTGGAAGGCGTATTCGGTGTCGCACCAGACACAGCGCTGCGGGCAGCCGGTGAGGCGCACGAACACGGTGGGCCGGCCCACGGTGCGGGCTTCACCCTGCAGGGAATGGAAGATTTCGGTGACGCGCAGTTCCACGGTGATTCCGGGCTTGGGGACTGGGGGGTGGATTCTAGGGCCTGTGGGGGGGAAATGATAGGTTGGGGGGATCGCGACCTTGGGGGGGATCGCGACTGAAGTCGCTCCTACGGGCCTACGGATTCACTGTAGGAGCGGCTTTAGCCGCGATAGGGTTTCACTGACTGTTGAGCTGTTTGAGCATGGCCTCGGCCATCTCCGCTTCGGAGGCGTCCGGGAACTGCTTGATCAGCTTGTGCAGGGTCACCTTGGCTTCCGGGGTGTTACCGGCCTGGGCCTGCAGGCTGGCCAGCTTGTAGAGGCTGGTCGGCGCGCGACTGTGGTTGGGGTATTCGTCCACCACGGTCTGAAATTGCTGGCGGGCCTTGTCCAGTTGGGGCTTCTTCTGATTGCTGTAGACCTCGCCCAACCAGAAGTGGGCGTGGGCACGAAACTGCCCCTGGGGGAAATCCTTGAGATAGTTTTCGAAGGCGGTGGCGGCGGCGTCGAAGTCTCGTTCGAGCAGCTTGCCACGGGCCGCTGTGTAGGCGGCGCGATCCGCTTCCGGGTCGGCGGGGGCGTTGTTCTTGCCACCATCGTCGCCGGCTTCGGCATCGGTTTGAGGTGCGTTCTTGGTCTGATCGACCAGGGCGTTGATACGGGTATCCAGATCCAGGTAACGCTCGCGTTCGGCGGCCTTGAGCCGATCCAGATCGTGACGCAGTTCCTCCACCTGACCTTGCAGGCTCTGGATCTGCTTCTGGTATTGCTCGATCTGCTGCATCAGCACGTAGAGCCCGTCGTCACCGCCGTTGGCGGTGGACGGGTTCGCCGAACCCGGGCCGCCGGAGGAGCCACGCTCCTCGACGACCAGGGGCCCGGTGGTCTGCGCCTGGGCACAGACCACCGGACCGGCAAGCAGGAACGCCAGGGCGGCGTGTTTGAATACCTGCTTGAACATCATCATCGGTTACGGACGGCCGGCGGTGTAGTTCAGAACCACGCGACGGTTTTTAGCCCAGTCCATTTCGGTGTGACCGAAAGCGGCGGGCTTCTCTTCGCCGTAAGCAACGGTTTCCAGCTGGGAAGCGCTCACGCCCTGCACGCGCAGGAACTTCTGAACGGCTTCGGCACGACGCTCGGACAGAGCCACGTTGTACTCACGGGTACCGCGCTCGTCGGCGTGACCTTCCAGGCGCACCTTGGCGTTCGGGTTTTGCTTCAGGTACTTGGCGTGGGCGCGCAGGCTTTCAAACGCGGCCGCCGGTACGGTGTTGCTGTCGAAGGCAAAGTAGATCACCCGGGTGTCGGTGGTGCCATCGTAGTTGGACGGATGGTTGTGGAAGTTCTCCGCGGTCAGCGGAATGGAGCTGGTTTCCGGCTTGGACGGCTTCGGACGCTCGACCGGAGTGGTCGGCGTGGTTTGAGTGTTCTGACCCATGGTGTCCGTGGAAGAGGTATCTTCCTCGGTAGGCGTGCTGGAACACGCAGCCAGCAGACCTGCAAGAATCACGGCAAGAAACGGTTTAATGAACGAACGCATACGAAAACTCCTATTGATTTCCTGTGTTGGAACTCTGAGATCCGTTCAGAGGAACGGCGACCAGGCCGGTTCCCTGACTTCCCCTTCCTTCGACGGAAGCTCCACCTTCACTCTCCCGTCGATGGACACGGCTTGCAGGACCCCCGTACCCCGGTATTGCGTCCCGTAAATTATCATACTTCCATTGGGCGCAACACTGGGCGATTCATCCATATCCGTCTTTGTGACGATATCGAACGTACCGCGCTGGAGGTCCTGCACACCGACATGGAACGAACCGTTCCGCCGGTGTACATAAACCAGATACCGACCGTCGGGAGTCACGTCCGGGCGGGCGTTGTAGGCCCCCTCGAACGACACCCGGCGGGTGGATTTGTCATTGATGTCCAGTTCGTAGATTTGCGGCCCGCCGGAGCGGCTGGAGGTGAACACCAGGTGCTCGCCGTCGGGCATCCAGCGCGGCTCGGTGTCGATGCCGTAGTGGTCGGTGAGCTGCTCCAGGGCACCGCTGTTCAGATCCAGGCTGTAGATGTCCGGGTTACCGCCCTTGGACAGGGTCACCGCCAGCCGCTGGCCGTCCGGGGACCAGGCCGGCGCGCCGTTGATGCCCTTGTACTGGGCCACCACCCGGCGCTGGGCGCTGGCCAGGTCGTGCACGTAAATCTTCGGCAGGCCGTCCTTCTCGAACGACACATAGGCGATCTTGGAGCCATCCGGTGACCAGGACGGGCTCATGATCGGCTCCTTGCTGCGCACGATGGTGCGTACCCGGGCCCCATCGGCGTCGGCGTACTGCAGCTGGTAGGGATTCTGGGTGCCCCGGTTGAAGGTGACGTACAGAATCTTGGTGGAAAACGCCCCCTGGATGCCGGTGAGTTCCTCGTAGATGCGGTCGGAAATGGCATGGGCCACGTCCCGCAGCTGCGACTCCGGCGGCCGGTAGCTCTCGGTCATCAGCTGTTTTTCGCGGGTCACGTCGTAGAGGCCGTAACGCACCTCGTAAGCGCCGGAGTCGGTTTTCTGCATGCTGCCGACCACCACGTACTCCTGATTGAGCACGCGGAAGTCGCGGAAGCTGAGCTGGTCGGCGCTGGTCGGCCGGCTGAGCATGTCGCCCGGCTCCAGGGTCTTGAACTGGCCGCTGCGGTGCAGGTCGGCGCGCACGATATCGGAAATGTTCTCCGGCGCGTCGGAGGCGCCGGCGAACGGCACCACCGCGATGGGCACCGCGTCCACGCGGCCCTCGGTGATCTGGATCATCAATTCCGCCCGCGCACTCAAGGCCAGCATGGTCAGGGCCATGGCGGCGGCGACGCGGGCGAAGGTGGATCGGACGTTGATAATTCGCATCATTGTACATCCCCGGGGCTGAATACGATCACGAAAGTACGGAACTGCTCAAACTGCTTGCCGTCCGGCACCGGCAACGGGCTGGCCAGCTTGACGGCGTTGACCAGCGAATCGTCGAAGGTCGGGTAACCGCTGGACTTGGCCACCTGCACATTGACCACCTCGCCGCCAGGAATCACCTGGATGCGCACCTGAACGCTCAGGTCGTTGCGGTTGCGGTAGTTGCCGGGGATCCGCCAGCGCTGATGGATGGCGTTGCGGACGGCGTCCACGTAGCTGGAGGTTTCCTCGGTCACGTCGCTGTCCGCCGGGCCGGAGCCCGGGTTCTCGGCAACCTGGTCGCGCTTCTTGCGCGCCATTTCCAGCTCTTCCTCCGCCATCAACTCCTCCATGCTGGGCTGCTCGAACTTCGGCGCCGGCTCGGTTTTTTCCGGTTCGGCCTTTTTGGGTTCGGCTTTCTTCGGCTCAGGCTTGGGCTCGGGCTTCGGCTGCGGCTTGGGCTCGGGTTTGGGCTGCGGCTTGGGTTCGGGCTTGGGCTCCGGTTTGGGCTTCGGCTTCGGTTCCGGCTTAGGTTCCGGCTTGGGCTTCGGCTCCGGTTTAGGCTTCGGTTCCGGCTTGGGCTTGGGCTTGGCTTCCGGTTTAGGTTCCGGCGCTTTTTTCGGCGTTGCCTGCTGGTCCCGTTCTTCCCGGGCCGGCGTGGTGTTGGCGTCCGGAGCCCGACGGGTCTCCTCCATCACCGTGGCCATCACATGGGGCGGAATCTCCGGCGGCCGGCGCAATTCCGGGGCCGAGGACCAGGTAAAGACCATCAGGCCCAGCACCACCAGGTGCAACAGCGCCGAAAAGCCGGCGGCAACCCCGCGATCACTCATGAACGCCCCGGCGGCTCCGTGACCAGACCCACGTTGGTCACCCCGGCGCGCTGCAGCTCGGACATCAGCACCACCACCTTGCCGTAGGCCACATTCTGGTCACCTTCCACCAGAAACAGGGTTTTCGGCTTCTGCTTGCGGATGGTCAGCACATGGCCTTTCACCGTCTCCAGGCTGGAGGCGGTTTGCCCGCCGTCCTCGCCCACGTTGATGTGGTAGCTGCCGTCGGCACGCACCGTGATCATCACCGGCTCCTCGTTGTTGAGGATCGGCGCGCTGTCCGCCTGGGGCAGGTCCACGGACACCCCCTGGGTCATCATCGGCGCGGTGGCCATGAAGATCACCAGCAGCACCAGCATCACGTCGATGTAGGGCACCACGTTGATGTCGGCCATCATCTTGCGCGGCTTGCGAACCCGTATACCACTCATAAGCGGGCCTCCGTGGCTCAAGCGTCGCGGCCATGGGCCTGGCGATGCAGCACCGAGGAAAACTCCTCGGCGAACATCTCGCAGTCACCCAACAGGGATTCGGACTGGGACGCGAACCGGTTGTAGGCCATCACCGCCGGAATCGCCGCGAACAGGCCCATGGCGGTGGCCACCAGCGCCTCGGCGATACCCGGGGCCACCACGCTGAGGGTGGCCTGGGTCACGTTGGCCAGGGCGCGGAACGAATTCATGATGCCCCAGACGGTGCCGAACAGGCCGATATAGGGGCTGGTGGAACCCACCGTGGCGAGAAACGGCAGGTGCTTGGTCAGGCGCGACTGTTCCCGTTGCAGGGCCACCCGCATGGAGCGCTGGGCGCCTTCCATGATGGCGTCCGGCCCACGGGTGGACTTGGACAGCCGCACGAACTCCTGGAAACCGGCGCGGAACACGGCTTCGCTGGCGGAATCCGGGTTGGGTTGCTTGCGCACCTGGTTATAAAGGCTGGAGAGGTCCTCACCGGACCAGAATTTTTCCTCGAACGCCTTGTCCGCCCGGCGGGCGCGGCCCAGTATCCGGTAGCGGTTGACGATCATGTACCAGGACATCAACGACGCCAGCAGCAGCACCAGCATGACGACCTGAACCACAGGGCCCGCATTGGTGACCAGCGACAGGATCGACATGCTGGACGACGATTCACCCATTTACCCCAACTCCTCGACTTGAGCCTTGAACATTGCAAACAAGGGCGCCGGCAAGGCCGTCGGCTTGATGCCGTCGGCGCTGACACAGGCCACCTTGATCTCCGCTTCGCAAAGAAGTTCCCCGTCGCGGGTCACTTGCTGGGCGAACATCAGGGTGGCACGGCCCAGGTTCGTCAAACGGGCACTTACCCTCAGGTCGTCGTCGATCCGGCCGGGCTTGCGGTAGCGAACCTGGCAGGAATGCACGACAAACTGGTAGTTCTCTTTCGCCAGGCCGTAGTGCTGATAGCCCAGCGAGCGAAGGTACTCGGTCCTCGCCCTTTCCATGAACTTCAGGTAGTTCACGTAGTAGACGATTCCACCGGCGTCAGTGTCTTCGATGTAGACGCGGACCGGTAGGGCAAATTCCGAAGTTCGAGAAGATTTTTCACTCATTTAAACAAATCGTCGTCTCGGGCCGGGCGGGACAGGCCGAAATGCCGCCAGGCATGGTTGGTCACCAGGCGTCCGCGGGGGGTGCGCTGGATAAAGCCCTGCTGGATCAGGTACGGCTCCACCACCTCTTCCAGGGTGCCGGCGTCCTCGTTGAGCGCCGCCGCCAGGGAGTCCAGGCCCACCGGGCCGCCGTCGAATTTGTGCATCATCATATTGAGCAGGCGCCGGTCGGTGCCGTCCAGGCCGTGGCTGTCCACCTCCAGCATGTCCAGGGCAAGCTCCGCCACCGGGCCGGTGACGCGCCCGTCGCTCTTCACCTGGGCGTAGTCGCGCACCCGGCGCAGCAGGCGGTTGGCGATACGGGGCGTGCCCCGGGCGCGGCGCGCCACTTCCCGGGCGCCATCCTCGTCGATGGGGATGTCGAGAATGCGACAGGAACGGGTGACGATGCCGGAGAGATCCTCCACGCCGTAGAATTCCAGGCGCTGAACGATGCCGAAGCGATCACGCAGGGGGGCGGTGAGCAGGCCGGCGCGGGTGGTGGCGCCCACCAGGGTGAACGGCGGCAGGTCCAGTTTGATGGAACGGGCCGCCGGGCCCTCGCCGATCATGATGTCGAGCTGATAATCCTCCATGGCCGGATAGAGGATTTCCTCCACCACCGGCGACAGGCGGTGGATCTCGTCCACGAACAGCACGTCGCCCTCCTCCAGGTTGGTGAGGATGGCGGCCAGGTCACCGGCCTTTTCCAGCACCGGGCCGGAGGTGGATTTCAGCTCCGAGCCCATTTCCCGGGCGATGATGTGCGCCAGGGTGGTCTTGCCCAGCCCCGGCGGGCCGAAAATCAGGGTGTGGTCGAGCGCCTCGCCACGGCCCCGGGCGGCGTCGATGAAAATCTCCAGGCGCTCGCGCACCTTGGGCTGGCCCCGGTAGTCCGCCAGGCTGGCCGGACGGATGGCGCGGTCCTGCTGTTCTTCGCGCGGGTCGGCGGCACCGGCGGTGATCAGACGCTCATTGTCCATGGTCGGTTACCTTGCCAGAGTTCGCAGGGCGCGGCGAATCAGCTCTTCGCTGCTGTCGTCGCCCTGCTCGGCGGCCCGTGCCACGGCGGCGGCGGCTTCCTTATTGCGGTAGCCCAGCGCCTCCAGCGCCGCCACCGCGTCGGCGCGGGCGTCCGGGGCGACGTCCAGGGCCACCCGGCCGGGCAGTGCCGCCGGCGCGCCGTCCAGCTTGTCGAGCCGGTCGGACATCTCGATCACCAGCCGTTCGGCGGTTTTCTTGCCGATGCCCGGCACCTTGACCAGGGAGGTGGTGTCCTGATCGCGGATGCAGGCGGCCAGCCGGTCGGCCTCGATGCCGGAGAGAATCGCCAGCCCCATCTTCGGGCCCACGCCGTTGACCTTGATCAGGCTGCGGAACAGCTCGCGCTCGTAGCGGCTGGCGAAACCGAACAGCAGCTGGGCGTCCTCGCGGACCACGAAATGGGTGTGCAGCAGCAGTTCGGCGCCGGTGTCCGGCAGGTCGTAGAACACCGTCATCGGCGCTTCCACTTCGTAGCCCACGCCGCCCACGTCCAACAACAGCCGGGGGGGCCGCTTTTCCACCAGTGTGCCTTTCAGTTGTCCGATCATCGTACCCGTCCACGCCGCACCGCGGAGGCGCCACCCAGCCGCGCCAGCGACACGCGCATGTGCGCGTGACACAGGGCGATGGCCAGGGCGTCGGCGGCGTCCGCCTGCGGCCGTTTATCCAGCTTCAATAAATGACGCACCATTTCCGCCACCTGTACCTTCTCGGCGCCGCCCCGCCCCACCACCGCCTGTTTGACCTGGCGGGCGGAATACTCGAACACCGGCACACCGTCCTGCACCACCGCGGTGATGGCGGCGCCACGGGCCTGGCCGAGTTTCAGGGCGGAATCCGGATTGCGGGCCATGAACACCTTCTCGATGCCCACCTCGTCTGGCCGATGCAGGGCAAGCACCTCGCGCAGGCCGGCGAAGATCTCCCCCAGCCTCGGCGCCATCTCGGCACCGGTGGTGTTAATGGTGCCGAAATCCACCACCGTGGTGCGATTGCCCACCTGGCTGATCACGCCATAGCCGGTGTGCCGCGAGCCGGGGTCGATGCCCATCAGAATGGTCATGGTGCGCCTGTGGCTTATATATGAAAAAGGCAGGTCTATCTAACCTGCCTGCTGTTCGTATGTCCAGTGGGAGTGGGCCGGGTGGTTATCGCGACTGAAGTCGCTCCTACGGTGGCATTCTTACCGTAGGAGCGACTTCAGTCGCGAAGAGATTATTCCTCGTCCGGCCAGTTGGCGTTGGTGTAGACGTTCTGCACGTCGTCCAGGTCTTCCAACAGATCGATCATCTTGCCCACCGTCTCGGCGGTGTCGGCGTCCATGTCGGCGCGGGTGGAGGGGCTCATGGTCACTTCCGCGTCCACCGCTTCCAGGCCCGCCGCCTTGAGGGCGTCACCCACGTCACCGAAGCTGCGGTCCGGGGCGGTGATCACCAGGTAGCTGCCGTCCTCGTTTTCTTCCACGTCCTCGGCGCCGGCCTCCAGGGCCGCTTCCATCAGCTTTTCTTCGTCCACGCCGGGCTCGAACAACAGCTCACCGCGTTTTGTGAAGAGGAAGGCCACCGAGCCGCTGGTGCCCAGGTTGCCGCCGAATTTGGAGAAGGCGTGGCGCACCTCGGAGACGGTGCGGTTGACGTTGTCGGTCATGGTTTCCACCAGCACCGCCACGCCGTTCTTGCCGTAGCCCTCGTAGGTGATCTCCTCCATGTTGGCGCCGTCGTCGCCGCCCACGCCGCGCTTGATGGCCCGGTCGATGGTGTCCTTGGTCATGTTATTGCCAAGCGCCTTATCGACCGCCGCGCGCAGGCGCGGGTTGTCGTTGATCTCGGCGCCGCCCATACGGGCGGCCACGGTGATCTCGCGGATCAGCTTGGTGAAGATCTTGCCCCGCTTGGCGTCTTGAGCCGCTTTACGGTGCTTGATATTGGCCCATTTACTATGACCTGCCATGGACGCTCCTATTTATTTGTCGTCTTTACGAACCTGAATACCCACTTCCCGAAGCTGCTGATTATCCACCGGCGACGGGGCGTCGGTCATCAGGCAGGCGGCGGTCTGGGTTTTCGGGAAGGCGATCACGTCGCGGATGGAATCGCCGCCGGTCATCAGCATCACCATGCGGTCCAGGCCGAAGGCCAGGCCGCCGTGGGGCGGCGCGCCGTATTTGAGGCCGTCCAGCAGGAAGCCGAACTTCTCGTCCGCCTCCTGGTCGCTGATGCCCAGCGCCTCGAACACCGCCCGCTGCATGTCCGGGCGGTGGATACGGATGGAACCGCCGCCCAGTTCGGTGCCGTTAAGCACCATGTCGTAGGCCCGGGACAGGGCGCCTTCCGGGTTGCTCTTCAGCTCCTCGGGGTCGCACTTGGGCATGGTGAAGGGATGGTGCAGCGCGTAGTAACGGCCCTCATCCTCCTCGAACATGGGGAAGTCCACCACCCACAGCGGTGCCCAGTCGCCCTTGGCCAGGCCGCGCTCGTGGCCGACCTTGACGCGCAGCGCGCCGATCGCCTCGTTGACCACCTTGGCCTTGTCGGCGCCGAAGAAGATCAGGTCGCCGTTGGCGGCGCCGGTGCGCTTCAGGATGCCCTGGATCGCGTCCTCGGTAAGGAACTTGAGGATCGGCGATTGCAGACCTTCGGTGCCGGCATCCAGATCGTTGACCTTGATATAGGCCAGGCCGCGGGCGCCGTAGATGCCCACGAACTTGGTGTATTCGTCGATTTCCTTGCGGCTCAGATCGCCACCGCCGGGCACGTTCATGGCCACCACCCGGCCTTTCGGGTCCTTGGCCGGGCCGGCGAACACCTTGAACTCCACCCCGTCCATCAGGTCGGCGATGTCGATCAGCTCCATGGGCACGCGCAGGTCCGGCTTGTCGGAACCGTAGCGGTGCATGGCCTCTTCGTAGGTCATGCGCGGGAATTCCGGCAGCTCCACGTCGAGCATGTCCTTGAATACGCTTTTCACCATGGCCTCGGTGATCGCCATGATGTCCTCTTCCTCGACGAAGGACGCTTCCAGGTCGATCTGGGTGAATTCCGGCTGGCGGTCGGCGCGCAGGTCCTCGTCACGGAAGCACTTGGCGATCTGATAGTAGCGGTCGAAACCGGCCACCATCAGCAACTGTTTGAACAGCTGCGGCGACTGGGGCAGCGCGAAGAAGCTGCCGGCGTGGGTGCGGCTGGGCACCAGATAGTCGCGGGCGCCTTCCGGGGTGGCGCGGGTCAGGATCGGGGTTTCCACGTCCATGAAGCCCTGGCCTTCCAGGTGGGCACGCACGGCGTGGGTGAGCCGCGAGCGGAACTGGAAGCGCTGCAGCGCCTCGGGACGGCGCAGATCCAGGTAGCGGTACTTGAGGCGCACTTCCTCGCCGGCGGCGGAGTACTCGTCCAGCTCGAACGGCGGCGTCTGCGCCTCGTTGAGGATGGTCACGCTCTTGCCCAGCACTTCGATGTCGCCGGTGGACATGCGCGGGTTGCGTACCGCCTCGTCGCGCAGCCGCACGCGCCCTTCCAGTTGCAGCACGTACTCGCCGCGTACCTTGTCGGCCAGGGCGAAGGCGTCCTCGGTGTCCGGATCGAACACCACCTGCACCAGGCCGGTGCGGTCGCGCACGTCCAGAAAGATCACCCCGCCGTGGTCGCGGCGGCGGTGTACCCAACCACACAACCGTACCGTTTCCCCGTCGTGGGAGGCCCGCAAATCACCGCAATAATGGCTACGCATTTCCACTGTCCGTCGTTGTATCCGAAGAGACCACCCCGGCGCGTCGTCAGGGGGGTGGCTGAAAAGGCGGCTAGTATAGCGATTCGCGGTTGGCCCTGCTAACCCCGTGCGCGGGCCTCAATTCGTGCTGAAACACACAAAAAATAGGCCTTCCACGCCTTGTACAGGGGTTTTGCTTGGCATATAACTGGATGCGCACCGAAATTACCATCACAAGTCACCAACCCAAGGGGTAAGAGATCCTATGGCTGCAAAGAAAAAGGCGACGGCGAAGAAAGCCGCAGCGGCACCCGCCACGCGCAAGGTCAAGGCCATCACCGAGCCGATGACCAAGTCCCAGATCATCACCCAGATCAGTGAGAGCACCGGCCTGACCAAGAAAGACGTCAACGCCGTGTTCGACGAGCTGACCGACATCATGGAAGGCCACCTGAAGAAGCGCGGCGCCGGCCAGTTTACCCTGCCGGGTCTGTTCAAGGCCGTGACCCAGAAGAAACCCGCCACCAAGGCACGCAAGGGCATCAACCCTTTCACCGGCGCGGAAACCACCTTCGCCGCCAAGCCGGCGCGTACCGTGGTCAAGGTTCGTCCGCTCAAGAAGCTCAAGGATATGGCACTTTAATCCGGTCCCCGGGCCGGCTCCGCGCCGGCCCGGAGCACCTGCCGCCCTCTCCCACCGCCCTTCCCGCCTGACCGTCCCGTTCCACCACCGCCGGTGTCATTCCGCCCCCAGCGCCCCTATAATCGGCGCCCGACCCGCAGGCTGGAGCAAAGGCACTTCCATGGCTGAACGCAAGGACAAACAGAAAGTCATCGGCGAACCCATGACCGATGAGCAGATCAAGGTGTTCCTCGACTTCCCCCCCGAGGAAGGCGAAAACCCGGACTTCCACGTACTGCTCAAGGCCTACCGGGCCCTGCGCGCCGAGGATTTCGAGCGTTTCGTGGCGTTTTTCCAGGAACAGGGCCGCGACATCCGCGCCACCGACCGGGAAGGCCACACCCTGCTGCAAATCGTGCGCGGCCACGGCAAGAGCGAGCCGTTCGTGGCCATCCTCGAACGGGCCGGCGGCTGATAGCGGCGGCGCCATGGGCTTTTATAGCGAACGGATCTTCCCACCGCTGCTGGACCGCGCCACCCGTGCCCTGTACCGGGACCGCCAGCGCCTGATCCGCCGCGCCCATGGCCGGGTACTGGAAATCGGCGTCGGCAACGGCGCCAACCTGCCGCTCTACGGCGACGACGCCAGCGAAGTCCACGGCCTGGAACCGGACGCCACCCTGCTGGCGAGGGCCGGTCGCGCCCGCGATCAGGCGGCGTCACCGGAGCGTTTTCAGTTGCTGCAAGGCGACGCCCACCAGCTGCCCTATCCGGACGGCTACTTCGACACCGTGGTGGCCTGCCTGGTGCTCTGCACCATCCCCGACCCGGCCCGCGCCGCCCGCGAGATGCGCCGCGTGCTCGCCGACCACGGCCAACTGCTGGTGCTCGAGCACATCGCCAGCCAGCGCCCGCGGATACACCGCTGGCAACAGCGCATCAACCCGGTATGGCGCCACCTGGCCTGCGGCTGCCAGCTCGACCGCCCCACCGCCGAGACCCTGGCCGCCGCCGGCTTCGACCTCACCGACACCCGCGTCTTCGACCACCCGAAGATCCCTGCCCTGGTGCAGGAGTTTTTGGAAGGTACCGCCAGGCCTCGGTGACAGCGGCGGGCTTGGGCAGGATGGCGGAGCGGCCGTGCGAGTGAAGGTCGGTTGCAAGTTGCAAGTTGCAAGTTAAAAGTTGAAACGCGGGGCAACGCCGATCAGGCGGCAGGGCCATGCCCGCGCTTCGGGGTGCCCGGGTGTCGTCCGGATGTCGCCCCGGTGTCATCCGGGTGTGGGGGGCTGCGACAAAACGCCGCATCCTTCCGCGCTTGGTCGCGCTACAATCGCCCCCCATGAGTCCCCTCCCCAACGTTCATCGTGTCTGGCGCCGGCGTTTGATCGCCCTGCGCAGCTTGCTGGTGCTGAGCCTGGCGCTGGCGTTGCTGACCCTGCGCCGGTTTTCGCCGGAGCTGTTGCCGCCGGCCAATGTGCTGGCCGGGCTGGCGGTGTTGCTGGTGCCCAGCCTGGTGGCGGTGTGTTCGCTCAATGCCCGGCCTTCCCTGCAGCGGACGCTGCTGGGGGTGGAGCTGACCCTGGATCTGCTGGCGGTGCTGATTCTGGTGCAGCAGCTGGGCGGTGCCGCCAATCCTCTCTCCTTTTATTTATTGGTGCCGCTGTTGCTCACCGCCCTGACCCAGCCGCCCCGGGCGGCCTGGGGGCTGCTGGTGCTGACCCTGGCCGGCTATCTGCTGGTGGGGCTGTGGCACAGCGCGCCGGACCCGCACTCCACCCTGCACGCACTGAGCCGGGAACTGAGCCACACCCACGGCATCGGCATGGGCGTGGTGTTCGTGGCCCTGGCCGGGGTGCTGACGTTGCTGGGCCAGGTGATCCAGTCGCTGACCCGGGACCAGCAGCGCCAGCAGGAACGGCTGATGGAGCTGGCCGGCCGCCGGGAACGGCTCTACCAGGTGGCCGCCACCCTGGCCCACCAGGCCCATGAACTGAACACGCCGCTGAGCAGCCTGGTGATGCTGGCCGACAACGCCCGCCAGGAACCGGGCCTGCCGGAGGCCACCCGCGAGGACCTGGCGCAGATCGAGGCGCTGGCCCGGCGCGTGGCCGGGCGGCTGCGCCAGACCGACGCGGAACTGCCGCCGCGCTGCGACTATGGCACCCTGTGCGAGCGGCTGCGCTTGCATCTGCGACACCTGCAGCCGACCCTGTCGCTGACCGTGGAAGGCGACCCGGCGCGGACCCTGGAGCCGGCTCCGGATTGGTTCCGGGTGCTGGCCAACCTGGGCTACAACGCCATCGACGCCGGCGCCGAGCAGCTGGTGGTGCGTCTTGAAGAGGACGGGCGCCGGCTGGTGCTGCAGGTCAGCGACGACGGTCCGCGCCACCAGGGCCCCACCGAGCGGGAAGGCCTGGGCGTGGGCCTGGCCCTGGTGGAGGCCACGCTGGAATCCCTGGATGCCACCCTGCGGCTGGACTTTCACCACCAGTGGAGCCAGGCGCGCATTGAATGGAGTCCGCCCACGTGACCGTCCCCGCCTCCCTGCTACTGTTGGAAGACGACGAGCTGCTGGCCAGTCAGACCCGGCGTGCCCTGGCCCGCCACGGCTGCCAGGTGCACTGGGCCGCCGATCTGGCCGCCGCCCGGGCGCTGCTGGATACCCTGCCGGCCCTGGAGGCGGCGGTGCTCGACCAGAACCTGGGCGCCGACAACGGTCTTGATCTGATCGCACCGCTGCTGGCCCGTTTCCCGGAGTGCCGGGTGATCGTGCTGACCGGCTATGGCAGCATCGCCGCCGCCGTCGCCGCCACCCGGCGCGGCGCCCGCAACTATCTCACCAAGCCGGCCAGCGCCGGCGATATCCTCGATGCCCTGGAGCGGGACCCGGGCGAGCCCGGGGCGCTGCCGGAAGCGCCGCCGTCCCTGCAACGGCTGGAGTGGGAACACATCCAACGGGTTCTTGACGCCCACCAGGGCAATATCTCCCGGGCCGCGCAGGCGCTGGGCATTCACCGGCGCACCCTGCAACGACGCCTGAAGAAGCGGCCCAGCCCCACGCATTTCCAGCAAGACTGACCTTTCATCGTCGCGCCGGGCGTTTAGGGGTTGCCTCGGACGGACCGGCTTGCGGACAATGCGGGGTTCTATTCCTTGCCAATGCACCGGGACCCGGAAAGGCGGTCATGAGCAGTAACAGCCTGTTAATCCTGATGGCTCTCGGCGCCTTGCTGAGCCTGGCCCTGACCAGCCCGTCCCGGGCCGACGAGCAGCCGGAACTGACCGTCGAAGGCGAGCTGCCCGAAGGCGTGGCCGCCAATGTGCGCACCATGGTGGATGTGAGCCGCTACCCGTGCCGGCCGGGCCCCGGCCAACAGACCCTGATCCGCCGCCAGGTCCGCGATGACGCGCTGCGCGGCCTGCAGGCGCTGGGCTTTTACCAGCCCACCCTGACGCCGCGCTGGCGCAATGCCGACGACGACCGCTGCTTCCGTCTGACGCTGAACATCGTTCCCGGGCCGCCCACCCTGCTTGCCACCCCGGACATCCGCATTACCGGCGAAGCCGCCGACGACCCGGCCTTTCAGAAGGCGGTGGACAACAGCGCCCTGCGCCAGGGACAGCGCCTGCGCCATGACCGTTACGAATCGCTGAAACGCACGCTGCAGCAGCTGCTGATCAATCGCGGCTACGCCGAGGGCGCGCTCACCGAGCACCGGCTGGAGGTGGACCGCGACCAGCACCGGGCCCTGGTGGTGCTGCATGTGGACAGCGGCCCCCGGTACCGGTTCGGCCAGGTGGAACTGGCCGGCGACACCCAGCTCAAGGAGAGCCTGGTGCGCGCCTACCTGGGCTTCGCCGCCGGCGAGCCGTTCAGCAACGAGCGCCTGCTGGCCGCGCAGCAAACCTACCTGGGCACCGGCTATTTCAGCGCCGTGCGGGTGGAGCGCGGCGAACCGGACCGGGCCGACAAGACCATCGACATCACCCTGCACTTCAACCCGCGCAATAAATGGGCGCTGCTGGCCGGCGTCGGCGTCAGCACCGACACCGGCCCCCGGGTGCGGCTCGGCATCGAGAACCGGCGCGTCAACGCCGCCGGCCATAAAGCCCGGGCGGAAACCGAACTGTCCGGCGTGCGCCAGGGGGTGGGCGCCGGTTACACCATTCCGCTCAGCGACCCGCTCAACGAAAAACTGGAACTGCGCACCAGCTACGTCAACGAGACCACCGACACCACCGACAGCGAGCAAGTCAGCGTCGGCGCCGATTACATCGTCAAGTTGAAATCCGGCTGGGTGGCCACGCCGTCGGTGGAGTACCTGCGCGAAACCTATCAAGTGGCGGATCAGGTGGATCAGGCGGAACTGGTGATTCCCGGCTTCCAGCTCAGCCGGGTGAAATCCGACGACCCGATCTACCCCCGTTTCGGCTGGCGGTTGGGCGGCAAGGTACGCGGTGCCCACAAGGCGCTGTCCTCGTCGGCCACCTTCACCCAGTACGACCTGTGGGGAAAACTGGTGCTGCCGGTGTTCAAGGGGCGTTTTATCACCCGGGGCGAGTTCGGTTTCACCGATGTTTCCGACGTCACCGAGCTGCCCGCCTCGCTGCGCTTTTTCGCCGGCGGCGATTCCAGCGTGCGCGGCTTCGCCTACGAATCCCTGGGCCCCAAGAACGACGACGGCGAAGTGATCGGCGGCCGCCATCTGCTGGTGGGCAGCGTGGAATACGATTACCCGGTCACGCAAAACTGGAGCGTGGCGGTGTTCGGCGATGCCGGCAACGCCTTCAATGATTTCGACGACTACGAGATCGAGCGCAGCGCCGGCTTCGGGGTGCGCTGGCGCTCGCCGCTGGGGCCGATCCGGGTGGACCTGGCCCGGGGCGTGGAGGAAAACCGGGATTGGCGTCTGCACCTGAGCATGGGGCCGGACCTGTGAAGCGCGGCGCCTGGATCAAACGCACCCTGCTGATCCTGCTGGTGCTGCTGCCCCTGTTGCTGCTGGGCGCCCTGTTCGGCCTGCTCGGCACCGGCGCCGGCAACCTGTGGCTGCTGGAACGGGCGCGGCCCTATCTGCCCGGCGAACTCACCGTGGAAAACTGGCGCGGCAACCTGCTCAACGGCGTCACCGTGGAGCGGCTGAGCTATCGCCAGGGCGACAACGACCAGACCCTGGCGGTGGACATCGAAGGGCTGGACCTGGAAGCCGCCCCCCGCCAGCTCTGGTACGGCTGGCTGCGGCTGAGTCATCTGCGCGCCCGGGCGGTGACCCTGACCCTGCCCGCCGGCGAGCCCGCCGACCCCGAGGCGCCGCCGTTCACCCTGCCGGAAAGCCTGGCCCTGCCCCTGGGCGTGGCGGTGGATGAACTGCGCCTGGGGCGCTTCACCCTGACCGGCGAATCGCCGCTGGTGATCGAGGACCTGCGCGGCGACGACCTGGCCGCCCGCGACAAGCTGGCGCTGCCCGAACTGGCACTGAGCGTCAGTGATACCCGCCTCACCCTGGCCCTGAACGGCGAACTGAAGCAGCCCTATCAGCTGGACGGCGAGCTGGACTGGCGGCGCCCGGCCCGGGCCGGTGACAGCCCGCCGGCCACGGAGGACGCCGCGCCCCCGGACTCTTCACCTTTGGACAGTGCCGCCGGCCACCTGACCCTGAGCGGCACCCCGGAGCAGCTGCATCTGACCCATCAACTCAGCGCCCCGGCGCGGCTCGCCTCGGAGGGCGAGGTGGGCTACCGGGACGGCCAGGTGCAGCTGGATCTGACCCACAGCTGGCCGGCCCAGGATCTGCCGGTGGCCACGCCGGTGCCGGTGGCCCTGGGCGCCGGCCGGCTCACCACCCGGGGTGACCTGCGGGCGGTGGAGGTGGACGGCAGCGCCGACCTCACCGCCGACGGCCACCCGATCCATCTTGAGCTGGCCGGCCAGGCCGGCCTGCAACGGCTGGTGCTGAGCCGGCTGGCGATGACCAGCGGTGCCCAGACCCTGATCCTGAGCGGGCAACTGGATTACGCCGACGGCCTGGCCTGGGACCTGGACGCCCGGGGCCGCCACCTGAACCCCGCCGTGGTGGCCCCGGACTGGCCCGCCGACCTGGCCCTGGACACCCGCACCCGGGGCCACTGGCGCGGCGCCGAGGACTGGAGCCTGCAGGCCGATCCGCTGCGTCTGGAAGGCCGCCTCAAGGGCACGCCGCTGACCCTCACCGGCCGCGCCGGGCAACCCGCCGGAGGCGAGCTGTCGGTGACCCTGGACGGCCGCTGGGGCGGCGACCGGCTGCGGGCCCGGGGCCGGGTCGGCGAGCAGTGGAACCTGGACGGCAGCGTTTCCGTGGCCAGCCTGAGCCGCTGGTACGGCCCCGCCGCCGGCAACCTGAACGCCGACTGGCAGCTACGCGGCGCCCTGAAAACACCCCGTTTGAGCGGCAACGCCCGGGGCCGGAACCTGGGCTACGGGGAATGGCGCCTGGCCAGCCTGGAGGCGCGCTTCCAGAATCTCAGCACCGGCGACGGGCCCATGAGCCTGACCCTGCAAGGCCAGACCCTGGGCCAGGCCGGCGTCACCCGGGTGGACGCCCTGAGCCTGGACCTGCAAGGCAGCCGCCAGGATCACCGGCTGGTGGTCACCGCCGCCGCCGGCGACGCGGACACCCGACTGGCCCTCAACGCCGACCTGGACGCGGCCCAGCGCTGGCGCGGCGAAATCCGCCAGTGGCGCCTCAGCGAGCCCCGCGCCGGGGTCTGGGAACTGCGGCAACCGGCGCCCTTTGAGCTGAGCGCCGACCGGCAAAGCCTGGAATCCCTGTGCCTGGCCGGCGATGCCGGCGGCAGCCTGTGCCTGGCGGGCAGCCACCGGGGCGGCGATCTGGACGGCCAGGCCACGGTGAAGGCACTGCCGCTGGCGCTGGCCGAACCCTGGCTCGGCGAAAGCATCACCCTGAAAGGCAGTGTCGACGCCGAGGCCCAAATAAGCGGCACCGTGAACGCCCCCGCCGGCCAATGGCACCTGGCCCTGGACGGCACCGAGCTGACCCTGACCACCCTGGAAGAGCCCAGCACCTTCCGCCTCAGCGAGGCGCGGCTGACCGGCACCCTGGACAATGACCGGCTGGAAAACCAACTGGACCTGGTGGTCGCCGGGCAAGGCGAACTGCACGCCCGGGTGGCCAATGGCCTCAGCGCCGAAGCGCCGCTGCAGGGCGAGATCCGCGTGGACGTGCCCAGCCTGGCGGACCTGGCGCCGCTGATCCCCCGGGTCGGCCAGGTGTCCGGCCGGCTGGGCGGCGATCTGGCCCTGGGCGGCAGCCTGGCGCACCCGGCGGTGGGCGGCGAACTGGCCCTGGAGGACGGCAGCGTCACCGTGCCGGACCTGGGCATCACCGCCGAAAACCTGCGCCTGAGCGTGCGCGGCGACCCCGCCGGCGCCCTGCGCCTGGAAGGCCAGGCCGGGCTCGGCGACGGCACCCTGCGGCTGGACGGCCGCTGGGCCCCCACCCAATCGCCCCTGGCGGTGTCGCTCACCGTCACCGGCCAGCGCCTGCGGGTGGCCAACCGGGAAGACGCGGTGGTCTATGTGTCGCCGGATCTGAAGCTGGAAGGGGACGGCGACACCCTGCGCCTGACCGGCAACCTGGACATCCCCGAAGCCGACCTGAAACCCCGGGAACTGCCGGAAAGCGCCATCACCGTCAGCGACGATCAGGTACTGGTGGACGCCCGCGCGGAATCCAGCCAGGGCCTGCCGCTGGCCATGGCGGTGGGCGTCACCCTGGGCGACAAGGTGCGTTTCGAGGGCTTTGGTCTCACCGCCACCCTGAACGGCAACCTGCGCGTCAGCCAGCAACCGGGCCAGCCCGCCCAGCTGGACGGCGAACTGGTGATCGTGGAGGGCCGCTACCGGGCCTATGGCCAGAACCTGGCCATCGAGAACGGCCGCCTGCTGTTCCAGGGCGCCCCGGACAACCCGGCCCTGGATATCCGCGCCATTCGCCGCATCCCCAGCGAAAACCAGGTGGTCGGGGTGCAGCTGTCCGGCACCCTGCAGCAACCGGAAGCGCGCATCTTCTCCGACCCGGCCCTGGAAGAAAGCCAGGCCATGTCCTACCTGATCACCGGGCAATCCCTGAACAGCGGCTCCGACAGCGACGGCGCCAAGGTGGCCCAGGCGCTGGCTCTTTACGGCCTGCAAAAAGGCGCCGGCGTGACCCGCAAAATCGGCGACACCCTGGGCCTGGACGAAATCTCCATCGGCAGCGACTGGGAATCCGACGACGCCGCCCTGATGCTCGGCAAACGGCTCTCCGACCGCCTCTACCTCACCTACGCGGTGGGCCTGTTCGACGCCATCTCCACGGTGATGCTGCGCTATACCCTGACCCGCACCCTGCATCTGGAAGCCCAGTCCAGCAGCAAGGAACAGGCCATCGATTTGATTTGGGAGCGGGAGCTTCGGTAGGGGCTGCAAGCTGCGCTTCGGGGAGGGGTGGTGCCGGTCAGGGTGGAGTTGAAAGTTTAAAGTTGAAAGTTGAAAGTTGAAACGCGGGTGGGGGCCCGGGAGACGGACAGGCCGTGCCCGCGACCGGGGCGGCCGCAAGCCGCAAGCTACAAGTCGCAAGCCTAACCCTGCCGGCCATAGGCCGCGGCAGGGCCTTTCCGCCTGGACCTTTCAACTTTTAACTTTGAACTTTAAACCGGCCAGCTATTTGCACTGCCTCCCCGCCCCTCCACCACCCTTGCTTGCAGCTTGCAGCCTGCCGCCTTATGTTCCGGGTTCGTTTCGGGGAGAGAGCAGGAACAGAACCATGCTGACGGCCAAACAAGTGGAAGCGTTGATTCGTGGTGGGTTGCCGGCGGCGGCGGAGCAGGGGGTGGTGGTGGAGAGCGTGGATGAGAACCGCGCCCGGGTCCGCTACCGGTTCGATCCGTCCATGGTGCGGCCCGGTGGCACGGTTTCCGGGCCCACGCTGATGAGTCTGGCGGACGCCGCCATGTACGCGGCGATCCTGGCCAATCTGGACGGTCAGGAAATGGCCGTGACCCAGAATCTAAACATCAACTTCCTCAACAAACCGGCCCCCGCCGACCTGATCGGCGACGCCGAGATCATCCGGCTGGGCCGCCGCTCGGCGGTGCTGGAAGTACGCATTTACAGCGACGGCGTGGAGGCGATGGTGGCTCACGTCACCGGCACCTACGCGATTCCAGCGGGGCGGCAAGCGTCAAGCTGAAGCTGCAGCCGCAAGCAAGGGTGGTGGGGCGGGGAGGTTGTGCCAATAGCTGGCCGGTTTAAAGTTCAAAGTTAAAAGTTGAAAGTTGAAAGGTCCAGGCGGAGAGACCCTGCGGCGGCCTTTGGCCGGCAGGGTTTTGGTTTGGCTTGCGGCTTGTAGCTTGCGGCTTGCAGCCGCCCCGGTCGCGGGCACGGCCTGTCCGTCTCCCGCGCCCCCACCCGCGTTTCAACTTTCAACTTTCAACTTTCAACTCCACCCTGACCGGCACCATCCCCACCCCGGCACACGGCCTGCCTGCAGCTTGTAGCCTGCCGCCTGCAGCTGCTCTAGAATGCCGGTTTGGTTTTCACCCACAGACACGGATTCGCTTCACCCATGCGCACCTCCCAATACCTGCTAGGTACCGTCAAGGAAACTCCCTCCGACGCCGTGGTGATCAGCCACCGGTTGATGCTGCGCGCCGGCATGGTTCGCAAACTGGCTTCCGGGTTGTACACCTGGCTGCCATCCGGTTTGCGCGTACTGCGCAAGGTGGAGCGTATTGTCCGCGAGGAGATGGACCGGGCCGGGGCCCAGGAGGTGCTGATGCCGGCGGTGCAGCCGCTGGAATTGTGGCAGGAATCCGGCCGCGCCGATGACTACGGCCCGGAGCTGCTCCGCTTCAACGACCGCCACGGCAATCCCTTCTGCCTGGGGCCCACCCATGAAGAAGTGATCACCGATCTGGCCCGCAACGAGCTGCACAGCTACAAGCAGTTGCCGGCCAACTTCTACCAGGTGCAGACCAAGTTCCGTGACGAGATCCGGCCGCGCTTCGGCATGATGCGCTCCCGGGAGTTCATCATGAAGGACGCCTACTCCTTCCATATCGACATGGCCTCCCTGGACGAGACCTATCAGGTGATGCACCGCGCCTACTGCGCCATCTTCGACCGTCTGGGTCTGGACTATCGCCCGGTGGAAGCGGACACCGGCGCCATCGGCGGCGCCGCCAGCCACGAATTCCACGTGCTGGCGGAATCCGGCGAGGACGACATCGCCTTCTCCGACCAGTCCGACTACGCCGCCAACGTGGAGCTGGCCGAGGCGCTGGCGCCGACGGTGGAGCGCCCCGCCCCCGGCGCCGCTATGGAAACCGTGGATACCCCCAAGGCACGCACCATCGAGGACCTGGTGAGCCAGTTCCAGCTGCCCATCGAGAAAACCGTCAAAACGCTGATGGTGAAAGGCGAGGAAGGTGGCCTGGTGGCGTTGCTGGTGCGCGGCGACCACGAGCTGAACGATATCAAGGCGGAGAAGCTGGACGCGGTGGCCGCGCCGCTGGAATTCGCCTCCGAGGAAGAGATCCGTGCCGCCGTGGGCGCCGGCCCCGGCTCCCTGGGCCCGGTGGGTCTGACCCTGCCCTGCGTGGTGGATCGCAGCGTGGCGGTGATGAGCGACTTCGCCGCCGGCGCCAACCAGGACGGCAAGCACTACTTCAACATCAACTGGGAGCGCGACGTGGCGCTGCCGGCGGTGGCGGACCTGCGCAAGGTGGTGGAAGGCGACCCCAGCCCGGACGGCAAGGGCACCCTGACCATCAAGCGCGGCATCGAAGTGGGCCATATCTTCCAGCTCGGCACCAAATACTCCGAAGCCCTTGGCGCCAAGGTCCTGGATGAAAACGGCAAGGCCGTGATCATGCCCATGGGCTGCTACGGCATCGGCGTAAGCCGGGTGGTGGCCGCCGCCATCGAGCAGAACCACGACGACAAAGGCATCATCTGGCCGGCGGCCCTCGCCCCCTTCCAGGTGGCCCTGGTACCGGTCAACATCAAGAAGAGCCCCCGTGAACGGGAACTGGCCGAGCAACTCTACCAACAGCTCACCGACGCCGGCATGGAAGTGCTGTTCGACGACCGCGAAAAAGAACGCCTGGGCGTCAAACTGGCGGACAGCGAACTGCTCGGCATCCCCCACCGCGTGGTCATCGCCGAACGCGGCATGGACAACGGCGTCCTGGAATACAAAGGCCGCGCCGACGCGGACAACACGGAAGTCCCGATGGATGGGATCGTGGAGTTTCTGACGGAAAAGCTGAAGGGATAGGGGGGGGCGGCTTCAAGCTTCAAGCTGCAGGCTGCAAGCTGGCCCGGGGGAGCTGGGAGGTTGTGCCGGGAAAGGGCCAGTTGAAAGTTACAAGTTAAAAGTTAAAACGCGGGTGGGGGCACAGGGGGCTGCGAGGCCGTGCCCGCGACCGCGCGGCTTCAAGCCGCAAGCTACAAGCCGCAAGCCAAACCAAAACCCTGCCGGCCGAAGGCCGCGGCAGAGCCTCTCCGCCACGGCCTTTCAACTTTTAACTTTAAACTTTCAACCGCCCAGCCATTGGCACAACCTCGCAGCCCCCCCGGGCCAGCTTGCGACTTGTAGCCTACAGCCTGAAGCTTGAAGCCGCCCTCCCCTTCCCCCTCTACCGCCTCTGAGCAATAACCTGACTCATCGTACTGTCCCCCTGGGCGGTAAGACGCCACAACGGCATGCCACGGCTGTCGGTTTCGGAGGTTTTGGTGATCAGGCCGAGGGTGCGCAGGTGGATCTTGACCTGGTTGAAGGCGTGGCCGGCCAGTACCACGTTGCGCACGGCGTGGGCCTTGGGGAAGTCGCCGGTGACGTCCTGCAGGGCGCGGCGCGCCACGTAGTCTTCCAGGGCTTTTTGCATCACCGGTTCCGATACCGGGTTGAGCATCAGCGGCGCCACGCAGGCGAACACCCGGTCCCAGTCCAGTTCGCAGCTGGCCATGGTCATCTTGCAGTCGCCGCCCTCATAGACGTTGCAGGAATACTCCAGGGACAGCGGGTCGGCGCCCCGGGCCAGGCCGCGCAGCGGCGCGCGCTGGGCGGCCAGCCATTCCTCCCGCTCTTTCTCCAGCTCCGCCACCCGCCGCACCAGGACCTGGTTGCGAGTGTCACCGGCGCCGGCCATGGCGCCGGCCTGCATCCAGCCCGGCGCCGGGTACTGGCGCATCACATCGGGCATCACCTTGGCCACCCGGGCGGCCAGTTCGCTCTCGTCGCGCCAGCGGAAACTGAGGGTCTTGTTCTCCAGCAGCCGGGCGAAGTCGTCGCGGCGCACCTGGCCTTCCCGGGAGGGCTCGCGCACGTCCGGCGGCAGGTTGAGCGGGTCGTCGTGGATAAAGCTCACCACCGGTTTGCGCTTGGTGGCGGCGAAGATGTATTCCCGGTGGGTGTAGCTGAGGCCCAGGGGGGACAGCGTGCCGTAGCGGCCGCCGAGCAGGATCACGAAGTAGTCGCTGTCGTCGATCATGCGCTGCACCACCGGCATCAGGTTATGACTTTCGCTGCTATGCATATCCATGCCTATGGGCATCAGCCCCAGATCCAGCATCGGCAGCATCAGTGCCTGGCGGGCGGACTGCATGTCCGGATAGGTGGTGCTGATATAGACCTGGTAACGTTTGTTGACGGACACCCCGCTCTCCCGCGCCAACTGGATGGGCTTCCCTGAAGCGGCTATTAAACCGGCTGGCGGCGGCGATCACAAGGCGGCGCCCGGTGAGATGACCCACGTTTCATGCTAGCCTCGGAGGCCGACCGCGGCTACCGGATACGACCTCATGAAGACCATCGCCTTCTATAATCTGAAAGGGGGTGTGGGCAAGACCACCACGGCCGTCAACATGGCCTGGCACGCGGCCCGCTGGAAGCACCGTACCCTGGTCTGGGATCTGGACCCCCAGGGGGCCGCCAGTTTCTATCTCGGCGTGGACGACCGGGAAGCGGGCTACAAGGCCGGCGGCCTGCTCAAGGGCCGGCAGCCGGTGAGCCGTTTCAAACGGGAGACCCGCTGGCCCAATCTGGAAGTGATCCCCGCCGACCTGAGCATGCGCAACGCCGACGTCAAACTGGTGGAAGGCGGCGGCGCCCGGAACCGCCTCAAGGAACTGATCGCGCCGTTCGGCGAATCCTACGAACTGGTGGTGCTGGACTGCCCGCCCACCCTCAGCCCGCTGGCGGAAAGCATCTTCGCGGCGGCGGATTACCTGTTCGTGCCGGTGATTCCCACCCACCTGTCCCTGCGCGCCTTCCAGCAGGTGCTGGACTGGCTGGCCGACAAGAAATACAAACACCTGCGGGTGGTGCCGTTCTTCAACATGGTGGACCGCCGCCGGGACCTGCACGTGCAGATGCTGGTCAAACGCCCCCCGGAAATGAAAAACGGCCTGAAAACCTGGGTCCCCTACGCCACCCATGTGGAACAAATGGGCGACCACCGCGCCCCGGTCGGCGAAATCGCCCCCTACACCCCCGCCGCCCAAGCCTACCGGGCGATGTGGTTCGAAATCGCGGAGATGTTGAAGCTTTAGGGGCTGCAAGCCGCTGGCAGGCCGTGCCGTCGAGGGGCCAGTTGAAAGTTCAAAGTTAAAAGTTGAAACGCGGGTGGGGGTGGGGAGCCGGCGAGGTCGTGCCCGCGACCGGGCGGCTTCAAGCTGCAGGCTACAAGCTACAAGCCAGACCAAAACCCTGCCGGCCGAAGGCCGCCGGAGTGGCCCTCAGCCCCGACTTTTGAACTTTTAACTTTGAACTTTCAACTGGCCCCTCGACAGCACGGCTTGCGGCCGCCCGGATCGCGGCTAAAGCCGCTCCTACGGAGCCCTGTATACGAAGGCCCCCTGTAGGAGCGGCTTCAGCCGCGATGGCGTCAGGCTTCCAACGGGTTGGCGCGGTGGATTAGCGTGTCCGTGTCCAGGCCCCGGGGCAGGCTGCCGTAGTTACGGGTGTGGCCGTTGTCCAGGCGGGCGGTGATGAAGGCGTCGCTGACCGCGTCGTTGCCGGCTTTGACCAGTTGCGCGGCTTGCATGGTCAGCGCCATGCGGTCGACCAGGTCCCGGGCCCGCCAGGTGAGGGCGTCTTGGTCGCCCAGTTCCTTGCGCAGGTCGTTGACCGCCCTGTCGAGCACCGGGTTGCGGCCCTGGGCGCCGGCCAGTTCGGCGAACCAGGCGTCCAGCACCTTGGGGCTCTTACCCATGGCGCGCAGCAGGTCCAGCGCCTGCACATTGCCGGAGCCTTCCCAGATGGCGTTGATCGGCGCGTCCCGGTAGAGCCGGGCGAGAATAAAGTTCTCGGTGACGCCGTTGCCGCCCAGGCATTCCATGCTCTCGTAGGCGTGGTGCGGGGTGCGCTTGCAGATCCAGTATTTGCCCACCGCCGCGCCGAGGCGCGCGAACAGTTTCTCGTGCTCGTCGTCCTGGTTATCCAGGGCCCGGGCCATGCGCCAGGTCATCGCCACGGAGCCTTCCACTTCCAGCTGCAGGTCGGCGATCACGTTGCGCATCAGCGGCTGGTCCAGCAGGGTTTCGCCGAAGGCGGCCCGGTGCGCCACATGGTGCACCGCCTGGGCCATCACCTGGCGCTGGCTGGATGACGAACCGATCATGCAGTCGAAGCGGGTCATGGCCACCATCTCGATGATCGCCGGCACGCCACGGCCTTCCTCGCCCACCATCCAGCCGTGGGCGCCGCGCAGCTCCACTTCGGAGGAGGCGTTGGAGACGTTGCCCACCTTGTTCTTCAGGCGTTGCACCTGCAGCGGGTTCTTGCTGCCGTCCTCCCGCCAGCGCGGCACCAGGAAGCAGCTCAGGCCGCCGGGGGCCTGGGCCAGCATCAGGAAGGCGTCGCACATGGGCGCGGACATGAACCACTTATGGCCCACCAGTTCGTACAGTTCGCCGGGGCCTTCGGCCGCCACCGGGTAGGCGTGGGTGGTGTTGGCGCGCACATCGGAGCCGCCCTGCTTCTCGGTCATGCCCATGCCGATGGTGAGCGCCTGCTTGTCCTGGTGGCTCACATTGCGCGGGTCATAGTCCCGGGCGGTGACCTTGGACAGCCAGCGCTCGGCGATGGAGGGGGTCAGCTTGAGGCTGGGCACGGCGGCGAAGGTCATGGTGATCGGGCAGCCGTGGCCACCTTCCACCTGGGCGTGCATATAGTATTTGGCGGCGCGTACCACGTGGGCGCCGGGGCCCGGGTCGGTCCAGGGCGAGGAATGCAGCCCCTCGCGCAGGGCCATGTTCATCAGGTTGTGATAGGCCGGGTGGTAATTGACCCGGTCGATGCGGTGCCCGTAACGGTCGTGGGGCTCGAATTCCGGCTTGCTGGCGTTGGCCTGGTAGCCCCATTCGATCACCTCCGGCCGGGTGGTCTCGCGGCCATAGCGGCTGAGATCGTCCAGCGCCCAGTCGCCGCCCTCGCGCAGCACCGCGTCCTTGAGCGCGGTGTCGCCGGCGAAGGCGTCGTAGTTTTCCAGCGGCGGCGCCTGGTTGAACACCTCATGGGTGCTGGCCAGGGCGTCCACGTTAAGCTCCTCGTGCTTGGCGTTCATGGTTCCATCCTCCGGCGCGTCACGCGCGCTTGCGTCTTACGTACAGGGTTTTGCTCACCTCGGCCACGGTGTTGCCGTCGCCATCGCGAACCGTCACCGGCCAGGTGGGCAGATACTTGCCGCCGCCGGCGGTGGCGGCCTTGACCTCATCGAGCATGGCGTCGGTGAGCTCGAACTCGGCGAACACCCGGCCTTTGCCCGGGCGCACGAAGTCGATGCTGGCGCTCTTGTCCCAAACCACATAGTCGCGGCCCAGGTTGTTCATCAGCATCAGCATGTAGAAGGGATCGGTCATGCTGTACAGGCTGCCGCCGAAGTGGGTGCCCACATAGTTGCGGTTGTACCAGTGCATGCCCATGGACACCCGCACCCGCCGGAAGTCCCGGCTCAGCTCGTCCACGCGCACCCCGGCGCCCAGAAAGGGCCCGTACAGCAACAGCCCCCGGCGCAGGCCGGCGGCTCCGGAAAACAGCATCTTGAGCGGGTTCTTCATGCCCGGCCCCCGGTATCGGCGCCCACCGCGCGCAGCGCGAAGGCGGTCAACTGATCCGGCAGGCCGGCGTCGGCCAGCGGCGCCGACAGCGGGCCCACCAGGGCCTCGGCGATGGCACCCACCAGAGCGGCGGCGCCCAGGGCGGTGGACTGGGGCGGCAGCTCGCCCCGGGCCACGCCGTCGTCCAGCACCCGCTTGTAGAGATCCGCGTAGGCGGCCCGGTAGCGCAACCGGGCGGCATCCACCTCCGGCTCCACCGGCTCGGCGATCAGCGCCCAGGCCAGCCGGGGCGCCGCCAGCGCCCGCCGGGCAAACACCCGCAGCGCCCGCTCCAACCGCTCGGCGGCGGCCCCGTCCCGGCCCAGCGCCTGATCCACCGCCGCCACTTCCCGGGCGGTGGCGGCCTCGAACACGGCGGCGGCCAGGGTCGCCTTGTTATCGAAGTAGCGGTACAGCGTGCCCACCCCCACCCCGGCCCGCTCCGCCACCGCCTGCATGGTCATGGCGGTGAACCCGCCCTCCCGGACCAGGCTCTCGGCGGTGGCGAGCAGATGGTCACGCTGAGCCGCCTTACGGGCTTTTACCTGGGCGGTTTCTCGATAGGCCATGAATGGAATCCTGATTCCGATTTTTAAAGAATTGAATCATAATTCCGAGTATGGGGGCAAGCGGCGGGTCGGGGTCTGGGGTGGTTTGGTCGGGGTTGGTTGGTGGTTCCCTCCAGAGGGGCGCGTGGGGGTAGCGGGGTGCCTTTCCGGGAACGCTCAAGCCGTCCATGGGCGCTCCCGTTTTTGGCATCCCTGCCAAAAAGGGTCCCGGAAGGCACCCACACAGCTCCGCTTCGAGGTAGCGAAACCGTTACGGGTACCAACAACGATGAACCAGGGTGGGTATAGGCGGCGGCTTCGTAGAGCCCATCTTCGAGTAGGAGCGGCTGGGCGGCACTCCGCTTCAGCCGCGATCCCCCTCGGG
>NZ_VCQT01000010.1 GCF_005938655.1 Alloalcanivorax gelatiniphagus | reverse complement strand
CAGGGACCGGTCCCGGCGGGTCTCCCCCAGCCCGCCGGCCAGCGCCGAGCGGATCCGCGGGGGCGGCCCCCGGTCCGGCGGGCTCGGCGCGTCCCCGCCCCCCCGCAACCCGCCGCCGCGCGGGCGCGGCCGGGGCCCGGGCCCCCCGCCGCCGCCCCCCCCGGCGGGGGGCAATGCCCGGCCATAGCCACAGGGGGGGCGGCGGTGAGCAACGCCAGGGCAAGGGGTCAGGCGGTCCTGGCAGAACTTGCCGCCCAGGGTCAGCACGGCATCGGCCACCACCACCACCGCCAGCCATTTGAGCCCCTGGACCAGTCCCGCCAGCACCGCCCCGGGCAGGTGGGTGGCGTACAGAGCCAGTGCCAGCATCAGCAGAAACGACGGCAGGGTGAAGCCGACAAAGGCGGCCACGGCGCCGGCCAGGCCGGCCTGGTGGCGGCCAATGGCGAAGCCCAGCTGGCTGGAGGCGGGCCCGGGCAGGAACTGGCTAAGTGCCATCAGGCGGGCGAAGGCGGCCTCGTCCAGCCAGCCCAGGGTGGCGACAAAACGGCGATGGAAATACCCCACGTGGGCCGCCGGCCCGCCGAAGCTGACGCAGCCCAGCCACAGAAACTCCCGAAAGACCATCCACATACGCGGTTCCAAAATGCCCGTCCTGGTGTAGGAGATTAGCCCGTCTTCGTGTCCCGCGGATGTCAGGCCCGCGGCGGGCGGGTATACTCGCCGCCATGCAACGCGATCCCCTCTCCGTTTTACAGCACGTCTTCGGCTACCACGAATTTCGCGGCGAGCAGGCCGCCATTATCGACACCGTCACCGGTGGCGGCGATGCCCTGGTGCTGATGCCCACCGGCGGCGGCAAGTCGCTGTGTTATCAGATTCCGTCGCTGGTACGGGACGGCGTGGGCGTGGTGGTGAGCCCGCTGATCGCGCTGATGCAGGATCAGGTGGATGCCCTCAATGCCCTGGGCGTGCGCGCCGCCTTCCTCAACTCCACGCTCACCGGCGAGCAGAGCTTCGCCCTCCAGGAACAGGTGCGGCGCGGCGAGCTGGACCTGCTGTACGTGGCGCCGGAGCGGCTGATCCAGCCGCGCACCCTGGAGCTGCTGCACCAATCGCCGCTGGCGTTGTTCGCCATCGACGAGGCCCACTGCGTAAGCCAGTGGGGCCATGATTTCCGCAGCGACTACCTGCAGTTGTCGCTGCTGCACCGGGAATTTCCCCAGGTGCCGCGCATCGCCCTCACCGCCACCGCCGACCCGCGCACCCGCGCCGAGATCGCCGAACGGCTGGACCTGACCGAGGCGCGCCATTTCGTCTCCAGTTTCGACCGGCCCAACATTCAGTACCGGATCGAACGCAAGGACGGCGCCCGCCGCCAGCTGCTGCGGCTGCTGCGCACCGAACACGACGGCGACGCCGGCATCGTCTATTGCCTGTCACGCAACAAGGTGGACCAGACCGCCGACTGGCTGAATCAGCAGGGCATCGCCGCCCTGCCCTACCACGCCGGCCTGGACGGCCGCACCCGGGCCCTGCACCAGCAGCGCTTCCTGCGTGAGGAGAGCCTGGTGATGGTGGCCACGGTGGCCTTCGGCATGGGCATCGACAAGCCGGACGTGCGCTTCGTGGCGCACCTGGACATGCCCAAGAGCATCGAGGCCTATTACCAGGAAACCGGCCGCGCCGGCCGCGACGGCAATCCGGCCACCGCCTGGATGGCCTACGGCCTGGAAGACGCCATCCGCCATAAACAGATGCAGGCGCAATCGGAGGGCGGCGAGCAGTTCAAACGCCACGAGAACCAGCGGCTGGAAGCCATGCTCGGCCTCTGCGAGGTGACCCACTGCCGCCGCCAGGCACTGCTGCACTACTTCGGCGAGGAACTGGAAAAACCCTGCGGCAACTGCGACACCTGCCTGAACCCGCCCAAGACCTTCGACGCCACCAAGGCGGCGCAGATGGCGCTGAGCTGTGTGTACCGCACCGGCCAGCGCTTCGGCGTCAACCATCTGGTGGACGTGCTCACCGGCAACCGCAGCGACAAGGTGGCCTCCGCCGGCCACGACCATGTGTCCACCTGGAACATCGGCGGCGAGTTCTCCGCCGGCCAGTGGCGCGCCATCTACCGGCAGCTGGTGGCCCGGGGTCTGCTGGCGGTGGACGCGGAAGGCTATGGCGCGCTCAAGCTCACCGAAACCTGCCGCCCCTACCTGCGCGGCGAGCAGGTGCTGCACCTGCGCAAGGACACCGCCAAGGCCACCGAGCGCACCCGCCGCGACAAGCCCCAGGTGGCGGACACCGACCGCACCCTTTGGGAAGCGCTGCGTGCCTGCCGCAAACGGCTGGCCGACGAGGCCGGGGTGCCGCCCTATGTGATCTTCCACGACGCCACCCTGATGGACATGCTTGCCCTGCGCCCCCGGGACCGCCATGAAATGGCCGCCGTCAGCGGCGTCGGCGACCGCAAGCTGGACGCCTACGGCGACGCCTTCCTGGCGGTGCTCAACGAAGGCAGTGGCGAGGCTTCCGAAGTGCGCGACCCGCGCCGCCGGCCGGACGGCGACCAGGACGAACTGCTGGCCCTGGCCGCCGCCGGCATGACCCCGGACGCCATTGCCCGCCGCCAGGGACTGGGCGAGGCGGAGGTGTACCGGGCCCTGGCGGAGCTGGTGGCGGAAGGCCGGCTGGAGCTGGAACAGGCCCTGGGCCTGCCCCCGGCGGAACTGGGCATCATCCAGGACGCCCTGCTGGCCCAGCCCAACCTGGGCGACGACACCTTCAGCTACCGCCAGGTGCGCGAATTCCTCAGCGACGACTACCCCACCGGCGTGCTGCACTGCGTGCGCCGGGCGATTCTGGCCCATTCCTAGGGCTTTTGATCGCGACTGAAGTCGCTCCTACAGCGCGGGGAGTCCGCTGTAGGAGCGACCGGGCGGCGTTCCGCTTCAGTCGCGATCAACCCGGTGCCATTTTCAGCGGAACGCCGCCCGGTCGCTCCTACCCATGCAGAGCCGCGCCCCGGATGGAGCGCGATGAACCTTTTGCTTTCCCCTATCGGCCGGCTATGCTGTATTACATTGTAGTCAACGAAGCCGAGGGCTTACCCATGAGTGTCACCACGGTTCGCTTGCAGACCGACATTGAGCAGCGCCTGGAAGCCATCGCCCAGCGACTGCAACGCAGCAAGGGCTGGGTCATCAATCAGGCGGTGGCCGAGTACATTGAAAAGGAACAGCGTGAGCAGGAGCGCTGGCGGCAGACCCTGGAGGCCATGGAATCGGCGGCCAACGGGAAGGTGGCCGGGGCCGATGAGGTGCATGCCTGGCTGCAAAGCTGGGGCACGGAGAACGAGCGGGAGGCACCCGACGCGGGGAACAAGTAATGAAACTGGTTTACACGGACGTAGCCATTGAAGACTTAAAACGCCTCAGGGCGTTCATCGAGACCCACGACCCTTCGGCGGCGGCCCGGGTCGCCGCCGAGCTGGTGGAGAAAATCCGCCTGCTGCCCGACGTTCCCCACCTTGGCGGCCCGGTCCCGCTGGCGCCGGACCCGCAATCGATCCGCGATATGGTGTTCGGCCATTATGTGGTGCGCTATTCCGTCCATCCCAGCGCGGTGATCGTTCTGCGCATCTGGCACGGACGGGAGAGTGGGCGCTAGGGAAGCGCCCCTATTGGTGGCCGGTGCCGGTCATTCTGATGATGTTGTCGGGAAACGCCCGCGATGCCACTTCCCCGGCGAAGTCCCGGGCCACTTTCAGAATGGTGTCGCTGGCGTGGGCGTACTGTTTGGAGAACGGCGGCCAGTAATCGCCCAGCCCCAGGGCGTCGTTGATCACCAGCACCTGGCCGTCGCACTCCGGGCCGGCGCCAATGCCGATGGTGGGAATGGCGCGCTCCCCGGTAATCACCCCGGCCAGCTCGTAGGGAATGTGCTCCATCACCATCATGAAGGCACCGGCCTCCTCGATGCCCTTCGCCTCTTCACGAATCCGTTGTGCTTCCGCCTCGCCGCGGCCCACCTTGGCGAAGCCCTTGGCGGTTTGCGGCAGCAGGCCGGTGTGGCCGCACACCGGAATGCCGTTGCCCACCAGATGGCGGATCACCTGGTATTTGTCCCCTTCCAGCTTGACGCTGTCGGCGCCGGCGGCCACCAGCCGGCGGGCGCTGGCCAGGGCGGTGTCCGGGTCCCGGTCGGTGCGGTAGGGCAGGTCACCGACGATGTGGGTGTCCGGCGCGCCCCGGCGCACCGCGCCGATGTGGTACTCCATATGCTCCAGGGTCACCTGGCGGGTGCTGTCGAAGCCCATCTCCACCATGCCCACGGTGTCGCCCACCAGAATCACCGGAATGCCGGCCCGTTCCAGGGCCCGCGCCACCGGGCAGGTGTAGGCGGTGAGCATGGCAATCGCCTCGCGGCCCTTGCGTTCGATGAATTCCCAGGGTTGCAGCTTCATGATCACTCCTCACGGAAGACGTCAAGGACGCCTTTCATAACATGGGTTGCCTTCAAATAAAATTCATTTGCCGGTTATCGAACCGACGCACTGCCCCGCCAAGCTGTAACCGCTTTCGGGGCGCCCATGCGCCCTTTCTTCCTGTCTAGGGTTTACTGGGGAACACACAATGAAGAGCTCATTTTATGGGGCTGCCGCCATTGTTATGGCGCTGGCCTTGGCCGCCTGTGGCGGCGATTCGTCCAATTCCAGCGCCGACTCGGCGGACAGCGGCGGCACGCCGCCGGCGCAACGCAGCGCGGTGCGCATCGGCCTGCTGCCCGATACCCAGGGTGGCGGCGACAACGTGTCCGTGCATCCGATGAAGGCGGTACTCGACAAGGAAATGGAGCTGGGCGCCAACATCGTGATTCCGGTGGGCGACCTCACCGACCATGGCACCACCCGGGAATTCCAGCAATGGACCTCGGTGGCGCAAAGCTACCGGGACGCCGGCATCGAGTTTCTGCCATTGATGGGCAACCACGAGGACAGCTACGCCTATTCCGTGGAATGGATCGAAAACATGAAGCACTACATCCCCGATGATGCGGTGCACATGGCCGGCGCCCAGTATCTGAACTATTACGTGATGCGCGGCAACGTGATGATCTTCCTGCTCAAGTACTACAACCTGCCGATCGCCTTCGACTGGATCAAACAGGAAGTGACCGCCCACGAGGGTGAATTCGATCACCTGGTGATCGCCAGCCACGATGGCCTGATCGGCGCCAAGTACGGCGAAACCCGGGAGATGATCGTCGACGGCGTGGCCGGCGACAATCACCTGATGAACAAGTGGGACGACATCCGCGCGTTCTTCTCCAAACACGATGTGATCTGGGTGCAGGGCCACGAACATATGTACCAGCGCTCGGTGATCACCGCGCCGATCTGGGTGGACCCGACCTCCTGGACCGAGGACGACGGCAACTACCGTCTGCCCCAGTACATGCAGATCATGTCCGGCAACGCCTCCTACAAGGGCTACGAATTCCGCTACGGCGAGCGCGAGCTGGTGCAGCGCATCGTGTCGCAGAAGATGAACACCAGGGGCAAGGGCTCCACCGCCTTTGACGCCAACGCCTCGGTGCTGAGCTTCGACGGCGACCGGGTGGACTATGAATCCTGGTACACCGAGCACACCATCGGCGCCAACGAGGACGGCGAGAAAGAGCTGGCCAACCCGCAGTGGAAACTGCTGGACCGCTTCTCGCGCACCAAGAACCGCTGCGAGCGCATCGTCTACCCGAACTCCATCCCCGAGGGCACGCGCCCGGTGATGTACCTGGACAGCAGCTACGTGAGCAACGACTGCAAGGCCCACGACGGCAGCGTGGCGCGCATGGTGGCGGGCACCAACGACACCTTTAACCGGGTGGACAGCCGCACCCGCGACCTGGAAGTGATACCCGGCTACAGCCGCGCCAATTCCGTTATCGAGCTGGCCCGCCTGTCCTATCAGTTTCTGTTCCAGATGAACCAACCCTGGACGCCGAACCTGAACGCGGAAAACCGGGTGGTACCCAACCCCGATGACGACCATGTGCTCGACATTCCGGAAACCACCATCGACCTGAAGGAACTGGTCACCATGAACTGGCAAGCCGCCAACGGCGACACCGCCTCCGACGTGCTGATCGTCAGCGGCACCCAGAACCAGACCGGCACCTACTCCAGCGCCTACGGCGCCACCAAGGACCTGGAAGCGGACACCGGCCTGCCGGGCAGCCAGCCGGACGGCTCCGCCAAGCAACCGCACACCCTGCCGGCCACCGCCAGCAAAAGCTGGGACCTGGCCAGTGCCATGTCCGACGCCTACGCCCTCACCTTCGACGCGGCGCAGGGCCGGGACCCGGCGGCGCTGACCCTGGGCTGGCATACCGGCGACGGCTGGCGGGCCATCGCCAGCGCGGAATGCGTGGTGCAACAACCCTTCGACGCCGGCGTACTGAGCAGCGCGCCGAACCGCCCCGCCACCTGTGACGACCAGCCGCTGGTGGGCTTCGACGCCGATCATGGCCGCCGCTGGTGGGTGGTGCTGCAACAGGATGCGGAGCTGGCCCTGATTAACCGTTAAGGTCGTGATCCCGCTATCGCGACTGAAGTCGCTCCTACAGCCACCGAAAGGCCCGTAGGAGCGGCTTCAGCCGCGATCTCCCCGTTCCCCGCCAGAAATATCCCTCGAACTCCGCGCCACAATCCGTTAGGCTGCATCGCCTTTCCTCCCCCTCGAGTATTTCGGAATACCCCTCCCTATGGATTTTGCTTCTCTCGGTTTATCCGAACCCCTGTTGCGTGCTGTTACGGAACAGGGCTACAGCCAGCCGTCACCGATCCAGGCCCAGGCGATCCCCGCCGTGCTGGAAGGTCGTGACGTGATGGCCGCCGCCCAGACCGGCACCGGCAAGACCGCCGGCTTTACCCTGCCCATGCTGCAACGCCTGGAGGGTGGCCGCCGCGCGCCGCGCCAGGCCCGCGCCCTGGTACTGACGCCGACCCGTGAACTGGCCGCCCAGGTGGGCGAAAGCGTCAGCGAATACGGCCGCCATCTGAAGGTGCGCTCGGCGGTGGTGTTCGGCGGCGTTGGCATCAACCCGCAGATCGACCGCCTGAAAGGCGGGCTGGATGTGCTGGTGGCCACCCCCGGGCGGCTGCTGGACCTGCAGCAGCAGGGCGCGGTGCGGTTCGATAACCTGGAAATCCTGGTGCTGGACGAAGCCGACCGAATGCTCGACATGGGCTTTATCCATGACATCCGCAAGGTGCTCCGGCTGCTGCCCGCCAAGCGCCAGACGCTGATGTTCTCCGCCACCTTCTCCAACGACATCCGTGCCCTGGCCAAGACCCTGGTGAACGATCCGGTGGAAGTGGACGTGAGCCCGCGCAACAGCACCGCGGAACGGGTGCGCCAGTGGGTGGTGCCGGTGGATCAGACCCGCAAGGCGGCGGCGCTCAGCCATCTGGTCACCGACGAAAACTGGTTCCAGGTGCTGGTCTTCACGCGCACCAAGCACGGCGCCAACCGGCTTGCCAAACAGCTGGTCGGCGACGGCATCCAGGCGGCGGCGATCCACGGCAACAAGAGCCAGAGCGCCCGCACCCGGGCCCTGGCGGACTTCAAGGACGGCAGCGTGCGCGCCCTGGTGGCCACCGACATCGCCGCCCGTGGCCTGGACATCGAACAACTGCCCCAAGTGGTCAACTTCGACCTGCCCAATGTGCCCGAGGACTATGTGCACCGTATCGGCCGTACCGGCCGCGCCGGTGCCAGCGGCCAGGCCGTGTCCCTGGTCAGCGCCGACGAAAGCAAGCTGCTGTTCGACATCGAGAAGCTGATCGGCCAGCCGCTGGAACGGCGTGACCTGGCCGGCTTCGAACCCGGCGAACCGCTGCCCACCACCGGCCCCGGCCGCGCGCCGCCCATGGGTGGCCGTGGCAACGGCGGCGGTCGCCGTGGTGGCGGCGGCAACGGTGGCGGCGGTGGTCGTGGCGGCAACGGCGGTGGCGGCCGTGGTGGCAACGGCGGAGGTCGCGGTGGTAACAGCCGTGGCGGCAATGGTGCCCGTGGCGAGAGTGCCGGCGGCGGCCGTGGCAATGGCGGTGGCCGTGGTGGTCAAAGCCGCGCCAGCGCCGACGGCAACAAGGGCGGCGAAGCCCGCAACAGCCAGGGCGCCCGCCCTGGCTCCAGCGACGGCCAGCGCCGCCGCCGTCGTCCTTCCGGTAACGGCAACGCGTCCCGATAGGGGATATCGCGGCTGAAGCCGCTCCTACAGCACAAACACCGTAGGAGCGGCTTCAGCCGCGATCAACGCCGATAATCCTGGTCCCGGGTCTCCCGGGTGGCGAGCAACGCCAGCAGCGTCAGCAGGGCCGCCCCGGCCAGGTAATAGCCCACCGCTTGCAACCCGAACCGGTTGGCCAGGGCGGTGGCGATATAGGGCGCCAGGGAAGCGCCGAAAATCCCCGCCAGATTGAACGACAGGGACACACCGGTGTAACGCACCCGGGTCGGGAAATACTCCGACAGCACCGTGCCCAGCGGCCCGTAGGTCATGCCCATCAGCCCCAACCCCAGGGCCAGGAACAGCAGCACCCCCACCAGCGAACCACTCCCGAACAGCGGCTCGAACAGCAGCCCGAACACGGCGATGGCCACGGTCACCCAGATCAGGGTGCGGCGCCGGCCATGGCGGTCGGCGAACAGGGCGGCGAAGGGGATGGTGGCGGCGAAGCACAGAATCGCCAGCAGCTGGATGATCAGGAAGGTTTCCCGGGAATAGCCCAGGGCGGTGGTGCCCCAGGTCAGCGCGAACACCGTGGTCAGGTAAAACAGCACGAAGGTGGCGATGGCCACCACCGTGCCCAGCACCAGCGCCCGGGTGTGATGGGTGATCACCCGCGCCATCGGCACCTTGACCTGCTCCTGGGTGTCCAGGGCATGGCGGAACACCGGCGTTTCCTCGATCTTCAACCGCACGTACAGCCCCACCAGCACCAGCAACGCGCTGAGCAGGAACGGAATGCGCCAGCCCCAGGCGAAGAACTGCTGGTCGTTGAGCACCTCGGTGAGAATCAGAAAACAGCCGCCGGACAGCAGAAAGCCCAGTGGCGCCCCCAACTGCGGGAACATGCCGAACCAGGCCCGTTTGCCCGGCGGCGCGTTCTCGGTGGCGAGCAGCACCGCCCCGCCCCACTCACCGCCCAGCCCCAGACCCTGGCCGAACCGGCACAGCGCCAGCAGCAGCGGCGCCATTACGCCGATCTGCGCGTAGGTGGGCAGCAAGCCGATGGCCACCGTGGACACCCCCATGGTCAGCAGGGCCGCCACCAGGGTGACCTTGCGCCCCAGCCGGTCACCGAAATGACCGAACAGCGCCGAGCCCAACGGCCGCGCGAAGAACGCGATGGCGAAGGTGGCCAGGGACTGCAGCATCCCCGCCGCCGGGTCGGCGCCGGGGAAGAACAGCGGCGGAAACACCAGCACCGCGGCGGTGGCGTAAATATAGAAATCGAAGAACTCGATGGTGGTGCCGGCCAGGCTGGCGAACAGGATACGGCCGGTGGAATTGGCCGGCGCGGCGGCGGATCGGGGCATGGGGAAGCTCTCGGAATGTGAACCGGGCGGCAAGCATACCCTCTCACCGGCGGGCCGACTATGGTCTACTGGCATGACCCATTGAAGGGTGTTTGGATTGAGAAAGGCCCCATAAAAACAAGGCCGAACAACAACAATGCAAGGAGCGGGACATGAGTGATCGCAGTGCCTATGAGCAGGCGTGCCGGGACCCGGCCGCGTTCTGGGCGGAACAGGCCCGTGGCCTGGCCTGGTACCAGGCCCCGGAACGGACCCTGGAGACCCTGGAGGACGGCACCCACCGCTGGTTCGGCGACGGGCTGCTCAACACCAGCTACCTGGCCCTGGACCACCAGATCGAGCAGGGGCGCGGCGACCAGACCGCGCTGATTTACGATTCCCCGGTGACCGGCACGGTCCAGCGCTTCACCTTCAGCGAACTGCGCGACCGGGTGGCGGAACTGGCCGGCGCCCTCACCCGCCTGGGCGTGGGCCGGGGCGACGGGGTGGTGATCTATTTGCCGATGGTGCCGGAAGCGGCCATCGCCATGCTCGCCTGCGCGCGCATCGGCGCGGTGCATTCGGTGGTGTTCGGCGGCTTCGCCGCCCACGAACTGGCGATCCGCGTGGACGACGCCAAACCCAAGGTGATCCTCACCGCCTCCTGCGGCATCGAAATCGACCGGGTGATCGACTACACCGCGCTGGTGCGCGGCGCCCTGGACAAGGCCAGCCACCGGGTCGAGCACGTGCTGGTGCTGCAGCGCGAACAGGGCCCGGCGGACCTGCGGGCCCTGGGCTTCGAGGACTGGCACGCGGTGGTGGACGGCAGCCCGCCGGCGGAGCCGGTACCGGTGTCCGCCAGCGACCCGCTCTACATCATGTACACCTCCGGCACCACCGGTAAACCCAAGGGCATCGTGCGCGACAACGGCGGCCACGCGGTGGCCCAGCTCTATGCGCTGCGGGAAATCTACGGCATGCAACCCGGCGAGGTGTGGTGGGGCTGCTCCGACGTGGGCTGGGTGGTGGGCCACTCGTTCATCGTCTACGCGCCGCTGCTCGGCGGCTGCACCACGGTGCTCTACGAGGGCAAACCGGTGCGCACCCCGGACGCCGGCGCCTACTGGCGGGTGGTGGCGGAGCACGGCGTCAACGGCCTGTTCGCCGCGCCCACCGCGTTCCGGGCGATCCGCAAGGAAGACCCGGACGGCGCCCTGTTCCGGCGCCACGACCTGTCCAGCCTCAAGCATCTGTTCGTGGCCGGCGAAAAACTGGACTCCCCCACCTACCAGTGGCTCAGCGAACTCACCGGCCGGCCGGTCTACGACCACTGGTGGCAAACCGAAACCGGCTGGCCGGTGACCGCGCCCCTGACCCGCCAGGGCCCGGCGGAAGTGCGCACCGGCTCCACCAACCGGGCGGTGCCCGGCTATGAGGTGGTGGTGCTGGACCCGGAAACCGGCGAGCCCCTGCCGGCGGAGACCGAAGGCGCCATCGCCCTGCGCCTGCCGCTGCCACCGGGCTGCGCCCAGACCCTGTGGAACGACCACGACCGCTACCTGGCCGCCTACCTGAATACCTACCCGGGCTATTACCACACCGGCGACGGTGGTTTCCTGGACGCGGACGGCTTCGTGCACATCATGGGCCGCACCGACGACGTGATTAACGTATCCGGCCACCGGCTTTCCACCGGGGTCATGGAGGAACACATCGCCACCCATCCGGCGGTGGCGGAATCCGCCGTGGTGGGCATGCACGACGAACTGTGCGGCGAGGTGCCGGTGGGGCTGGTGGTGCTCAAGGACGGCGCCGACATCGGCGCGGATCGGCTGGAGCAGGAACTGGTGGCACTGATCCGCGACCAGGTGGGCGCCGTGGCCCGCTTCCGCCGCGCCCTGACGGTGAAGCGGCTGCCCAAGACCCGCTCCGGCAAAACCCTGCGCGCCGCCCTGCGCAAGATGGTCAACGGCGAGGACTTCCCCCTGCCCTCCACCATCGACGACCCGGCGATCCTGGATGAAATCGCCGCCACCCTGATCAACGACGGCCTGGTGACAAAACCGGGCCGCGCCCACTGAAGGAGCCCCTGATGACCCTGAACAAAACGGTGGCCGACCTGGTGGCCGACGCCGAGGCCCGCATCCACCGGCTCACCGCCGACCAGGCCCGGGCCCTGGCCGGGGACCCGGCGGTGCGCTTCGTGGACATCCGCGACGTGCGTGAACTGAAACGGGAAGGCACCCTGCCCGGCGCCCTCCACGCCCCCCGTGGCATGCTGGAATTCTGGGTGGACCCGGACTCCGCCTACCACAAACCCGACTTCGCCACCGGCCAGCGCTTCGTGCTGTTCTGCGCCCTCGGCCACCGCTCCGCCCTCGCCACCGCCCAGCTGATGGATATGGGTTTCGGGCCGGTGTGTGATATTGAAGGGGGGTTTAAGGCCTGGCGGGAGGCTGGGGGGACGGTGGAGGAGCGTGGTTGAAGGTGGGTGGTTGAGTGGTGGCGCGGGGTTTGGCGGATGAGCGCCTTCGGGGATCGCGACTGAAGTCGCTCCTACAAGAATGCGGTAGGAGCGACTTCAGTCGCGATCCCGCCCAGCTCACTCGGCCGGCCGGCGCCGGCAGTCCTCCCGCACTTCCTCCAACCCATCCCGCGCGATATACCCATGCCGGAAGGCGTGCTGGGCCATTTCCAGGCTGTCCTTGGCGAGCACCATATCGCAGTCGAGGGCGGCGGCGCGTTCGGCCAGGGCCTGGATGGCGCGGTCCCGTTCGGTGCCCCGGTGCACGTGGCGGATGTAGATGGCGCGGATGCGGTGGGGAAACTCCTCCACCAGTTCCGCGTACACTTCCGGGTCATGCTGGCCGCTGTCGCCGATCAGCACGAAGGGCACCTGGTCGTAGATCGACAGCATGCGCCGGATCAGCATGGCCTTGTGGTGCTTGGCGCGGATCGGCAGCGGCCGCTGCAGGGTCACGCCCCATTCGCGCAGGAACAGAATCGGCCCGTGGGGAATGCGGTTGAGGTGAAAGAACTCCTCGAGCACGTCGTAGATGCTCCAGGGCCCCCGGGACACGTACAGCATCGGCCGGCGCCGCTCGCCGGTGTCGCCGTGGAACAGGGCCCGGTAGAAGGCGGACACGCCGGGAAAGGCGGTGCGGTGGCGGGCCTTGAGGATGAACAGCTGGTACATCATGGTCAGCTTGCTGGCCACGCCGGTGTAGATCACCGTGTCGTCGATGTCGCTGATCACCGCGCAGTCCAGCTCCGCCGGGGGAATATAGATATCGGCGCTGGCTTCCACCGGCTCCCGCTCGCCGTCCCGGTGGCCCGGGTGCAGCAACAGCCGCGCCTGCTGCCAGAACGCCTGATCCGGCCAGTCCTGCTCGCCGTCCACGTCCAGGGTGACGTGGAAATAACCGTCCCGGTCGGTGGTCACATCGGCGCTGACCTCGCCCACGGTGACGGTCAGATGGGCGTCGCGCACGCCCCAGCGCACCGTGCGCCGGACAATGTTCACCACATCGTCCACCGGCCCTTCCCGAAGGTTCAGTCCCAGCCCCGGCTGACGGAACACCCGCCCGATCAGAAACACCGACCGCCGCGACCCGTAACCCCGGTAGGTCTGGATCACCCGCCCGCCACGACGCCCCCCGCGCCGCGCCGGCCGGGCCAGGAAGCGCAGCATCTTGCGCAAACCGCGATAGAGGCGGCGGGGGGTTGGTAGGTTCATCGACACTCCAGAAACAAGTGCAAAGTTAAAAGTTCAAAGTTGAAACGCGGTGACCGACATCGCCGGCTGCATCGACATGCCCGCGCTGAAGCACGGTGCCGTTACGGAACCGCCCTTTTAACTTTTAACTTTCAACTTTTAACTGCTAAGCAATCGGCGGCTCGCCGGTGAGGCCGGGGCCCCGTTCAATATCCGACGTGAACACTTCCAGGTTCTGGGCCACCTCACGGACTTCCTCGAAGCGGGCGATGTGGTAGAGCGCCTCGCCTTCGTTGACCAGGGGCAGGTTGTTGCGGCCCACCAGGATGCCCGCGCAGGGGGATTCGATGGCCACGTCCTCACCGCCGAAGGGGCTGGAGATGCGGCCGATCAGCTGCCCTTTCCTGAGCCAGGCGCCGAGCGCCACCAGCGGCAGGAAGACGCCGTCCCGTTCCGCCCGTACCCAGCTTGAGGAGCGCGCGATGTGCGGTTCCAGGGGGGCGCGGGTCTTGCGCGGGCCGGTCATGCCCAGGTGATGGATCACGTTGAGCACGCCTTTGACCCCGGCGCGAATGCAGCTTTCGTCGAAACGCAGCGCCTCGCCGGCTTCGTAGGTGATCACCGGAATGCCCTGGGCCTCGGCCACCTCGCGCAGGGTGCCCTCGCCGAGCACCGAGTTGATCACCACCGGCACGCCGAAGGCGGCGGCCATGGCGGCGGTGTCCTGGTTGGACAGGTCGGCGCGGATCTGCGGCAGGTTGGCGCGGTGGATGGCGCCGGTGTGCAGGTCCACCGCGTGGGTGGCGCGGTCCAGCACCTGGGTCTTGAACTGCCAGGCCATGCGCGCGCCCAGGCTGCCGGTTTCCGAGCCCGGGAAGCTGCGGTTGAGATCGCGCCGATCCGGCAGGTAGCGGGTCTTGTGAATAAAGCCGAACACATTGACCACCGGCACCGCCAGCAGGGTGCCGTTGAGCCGCTTGAGCGAGGAATGGCGCAGCAGCCGGCGGATGATCTCCACGCCGTTCAGCTCGTCGCCGTGAATGGCGGCGCTGACCAGCAGCACCGGCCCCGGCCGGCGGCCGTGAATCACATGGATGGGGACGTTCAGCGGTGTCTGGGTGTAGAGCTGCGCCAGCGGCAGCTCCACCTTGACCCGGGTGCCCGGCTGCACGGTAACGCCATTGATCTCGAACGGCGCCACTTTTTCGTTACGGCTCAACCCTTGGCTCCCTTGGTCTGGGTGCGGTTGGGCCGGGCGTGGGTCTCGATGAACTTGATCATCATGCCGGCCACGTCTTTATTGGTGGCGGTCTCGATGCCTTCCAGACCCGGCGAGGAATTCACCTCCATCACCAGGGGCCCGTGGTTGGAGCGCAGGATGTCCACGCCGGCCACGTTGAGGCCCATGATGCGCGCCGCGCGCACGGCGGTGGCCCGTTCTTCCGGGGTGATGCGGATCAGGCTGGCGCTGCCGCCACGGTGCAGGTTGGAGCGGAATTCGCCGGGCAGGGCCTGGCGTTTCATGGCGGCGATCACCTTGCCGCCCACCACGAAGCAGCGGATATCGGCGCCGCCGGCTTCCTTGATGTATTCCTGCACCATCACCGACACGTTCAAGCCCATGAACGCCTCGATCACCGATTCCGCCGCCTTGCGGGTCTCCGCCAGCACCACGCCGATGCCCTGGGTGCCTTCCAGCATCTTGATCACCAGCGGCGCGCCGCCGACCATGCTGATCAGATCGGGAATGTCATCCGGGGAGTGGGCGAAGCCGGTCACCGGCAGGCCCACGCCCTTGCGCGACAGCAGCTGCAGGGAGCGCAGCTTGTCCCGGGAGCGGGAAATGGCCACCGACTCATTGACCGGGAACACGCCCATCATCTCGAACTGCCGCAGCACGGCGGTACCGTACTGGGTAATGGAGGCACCGATCCGGGGAATCACCGCGTCGAAACCTTCCAGCACCTCGCCCTTGAAGTGAATCTCGGGCTTGTGGGACACCATGCTCATATAGCAGCGCAGGGTGTCGATCACGTGCATCTCATGGCCCAGATCTTCCCCCGCCTGCACCATGCGGCGGGTGGAATAGAGACGCTTGTTGCGTGACAGAATCGCAATCTTCATGGTTGACGCTCATTGCCGCCAAGTAAAAAGGACGCCTGGGGATGCACCACCAGTTGCTCCATGGCGGTGCGCCCCAACAGCATGCGGAATTTCATGGTTTCGCGGTCGGTGAGGGTAATCTCCACCGGCCAGCGGCGCCCGCCCAGAGCGAGCAGGGTGCGAATCACCGGCCGTTCCTCCCGGTGCCCGCCGGAGTCGGACACCACGCGGCGGTCCAGCAGCGGCGCTTCGCATTCGCGTATCTCATCGGAATCCTGAAATGGATGGATGCGAAAGCGAATCCATTCCTGACCGTCACGCTGAAAGCTGCCCACCTCGAACGCATGCAGCGCGGAGGTGCGCGCGCCGGTGTCCACTTTCAGTTTGATGGCCTTGATACCCAGGTCCGGGAGGCTGGCCCATTCACGCCAGCCCACGGTGGTCTTATTCATCCGGGGATTCCTGTTCCCTGTATTTGGCTTACCGGCAGACTACACAGGGAAGGAAGCCGGCGCTAGCCGGCTTCGATACAGGATTCAGGATACAGCGCGTGCCTGGCCTGCTGAATCCCGCATCGACGCGGCGAAGCCGCGTCAGGGCCGCGTCAGGACAGCTTGCGGCCGTTCTTGGCGGCGATACGCAGACGCAGGGCGTTGAGCTTGATAAAGCCTTCCGCGTCTTTCTGGTCGTAGGCGCCGGCATCGTCCTCGAAGGTGGCGATGGAGGCGTCGAACAGGCTGTCGTTATCGGACTGGCGGCCCACCACGGTGGCGTTGCCCTTGTACAGCTTCATGCGCACGTCGCCATTGACGTTGTCCTGGGTGGCGTCGATCAGCTTCTGCAGCGCCAGGCGCTCCGGGCTCCACCAGTAGCCGTTGTAGATCAGTTCGGCGTACTTGGGCATCACCGAATCCTTCAGGTGAGCGGATTCCCGGTCCAGGGTCAGCGATTCGATGGCGCGGTGGGCCGGCAGCATGATGGTGCCACCGGGGGTCTCATAGCAGCCCCGGGACTTCATGCCCACGTAGCGGTTCTCGACGATGTCCAGGCGGCCGATGCCGTTATCGCCGGCCAGCTTGTTGAGCTTGCTGAGCACATCGGCGGGGCTCAGGCGCTCGCCGTCGATAGCGACGATGTCGCCTTTTTCATAGGTCAGGGTAATGTAGGTGGGCGCATCCGGCGCCGCTTCCGGGCTGACGCTCCAGCGCCACATGTCCTCTTCCGGTTCCCACCAGGGATCTTCCAGGTTGCCGCCCTCGTAGGAGATGTGCAGCAGGTTGGCGTCCATGGAGTACGGGGATTTTTTCTTCTTGCCGGCGAAATCCACGGGAATCTGGTGGTCCTCGCAGAACTGCATCAGCTTCTCGCGGGAGTTCAGGTCCCACTCCCGCCAGGGCGCGATTACCTGGATGCCCGGGGCCAGGGCGTAGGCGCCCAGCTCGAAGCGCACCTGGTCGTTGCCCTTGCCGGTGGCGCCGTGGGAAATGGCGTCGGCGCCGGTTTCCTCGGCGATCTCCACCAGCCGCTTGGCGATCAGCGGCCGGGCGATGGAGGTGCCCAGCAGGTATTCGCCTTCATAGAGAGTGTTGGCGCGGAACATCGGGTAGACATAGTCACGCACGAATTCCTCGCGCAGGTCCTCGATGTAGATTTCCTTGACGCCCATGGCCTTGGCCTTGGCACGGGCGGGTTCCACTTCCTCGCCCTGGCCGATATCGGCGGTGAAGGTAACCACCTCGCAGTTGTAGGTTTCCTGCAACCACTTGACGATTACCGAGGTATCCAGCCCCCCGGAATAGGCCAGCACCACCTTGTTGATATCCGACATGCCACACTCCAGAACCGATGCATGAAACACTGATGAAAGCCACGGGCCCGGGCACGCCGAACGGCCCGGCCCGTGGGGCCGCGTATTGTACCCGCCGGGGTCCGCCGTCGTCACCTGTCCCGGCGCCGGGGAATGGGGTAGCATGAGCGCGCTTTGATGGGAGATGGCATGAGCGACAAGCACCCTTCCCTGGCACTACGGTTCCGGGGCTTTCTGCCCGTGGTGGTGGATGTGGAAACCGGCGGCTTCGATGCCCGCAACGACGCGCTGTTGGAAATCGCCGCGGTATTGCTGGATATCGACGCCCGCGGCTATCTGCGACCCTCGACCCGGGTGCACTTTCATGTGGACCCCTTTCCCGGCGCCAATATCGAACAGGCGGCCCTGGATTTCACCGGTATCGACCCGGACAACCCGCTGCGCGGCGCCGTGGACGAGGACACCGCCCTCAAGGGCGTGTTCGCGCCGGTACGCAAGGCGATCAAGAACCACGGCTGCAACCGGGCGGTGCTGGTGGGGCACAACAGCTTCTTCGACCAGGGCTTCCTGAACGCGGCGGCGGAGCGCACCGATGTGAAGCGCAATCCGTTTCACCCGTTCTCCAGTTTCGACACCGCCACCCTGGCCGGCCTGGTGTACGGCCAGACGGTGCTGGCCAAGGCCTGCGAGGCGGCGGGCATTCCCTTCAATCAGCGCGACGCCCATTCTGCGCTGTACGACGCCACCCGCACCGCCGAGCTGTTCTGTTCCATGGTCAACCGCTTCCGCGACCTGGGCGGCTGGCCGCCGCCGCCGGCCGGCGCCATGCCGCCCACCCTGGCCAACGCCCTGGATTAAGGGGGTAGAGGTGGCGGCTCCGTAGGTTGGGGATTGCTGTAGGAGCGGCTGGGCGGCACTCCGCTTTAGCCGCGATCCGCTCCAGCGCCATTTTCATCGCGACTAAAGTCGCTCCTACATAAGGGCCCGGAAGAGCGTCGCGCCCTGAGCCGCGCCCCGGCTGGAGCGAAATTGCCGACCAGAGCGCGATAAACCAAAAAAAGGCGCCGGAAAGGCGCCTTTTTGCTGGGCGGGTGAACAGGACGCTCAGGCGTCGCCTTCCACCGCCGCGCCCTCCACCAGCTCCTTGAGCTGACCGGAACGGTACATTTCCATGACGATGTCGCAACCGCCCACCAGCTCGCCGCTGATCCACAGCTGCGGGAAGGTCGGCCAGTTGGCGAATTCCTTCAGGTTCTGCCGGATCTCCGGCGCTTCCAGAATGTTCACGTAGGCGAACGGCTTGCCCACGTTGGTCATGGCTTCCACCACCTGGGCGGAGAAACCACACTGGGGAAACTGGGGGGTGCCTTTCATGTACAGAAGCACCGGGTTCTTCGCGATTTGGTCCTTGATGACCGTAATCACATCGTCCATATAAACCACCTGTATACGGAATATCGTGGGCGCGAGTATAACACCCGCGCCGGATTCCGTAGAGGGTGGGGACGCCACCCTCAGGTTTCAAGGCGTGTCGGTCAGAACGACACCCGCACGCCCATATAGGCGGTGCGCGGGGCGTTGGGGCGGGCGCCGTCCGGGGTGCGCGCGACGATCTCCTGATCGTCGAACAGGTTGTCCACCTTGGCGTAGACCTCCACGTCGCTGTTCAGATAATAGGAGGCGGCCAGATCCACCACCAGCACATCGTCGGTGCGGTCAAAACGGCTGGAGCCGGGCCGGTCACAGGCGTTATTGATGCACATCTCGTCCACGTAGACGGTGGTCAGGTAGACGCCCCAGCGGGCCGGACGTTCCAGCCCCAGGGTCAGGCTGAGCTGGTTTTCCGGCAGATAGGGCAGCACGTCCCCGCTCATCACGCTGCCGTCGTCCGCGTCCTCGCTGATCTCACCGTCGGTATAGGTGTAGGCCAGCCGTACCGGCGCCTCCAGCGCCCGGCCCCGCCACAGCTGGCTGTTGATGCCCAGTTCCAGGCCGCGCACCCGGGATTCACCGAAGCTCTGCGAGCCGCTGGTGCTGCCGTTGGGGCACGGCGCCGCCAGGGAGCAGTTGTTCACGGTGTTTTCGTAGTCGCTGTAGAACGCCACCATATCGGCGCTGAACCCGGGGCCCCAGTAGCGGGCACCGACCTCGTAGTTGAGGCTTTTCTCCGGATCGGTGCCGGCCACGGAGGAGGCGCCGGGGGGCGCGAAGCCCTGGTGCACGCCGGCCAGCAGGGACCACTGATCGCTCACCAGCCAGGTGGCGCCCAGGCCGGCCATCACCTCGTCCACCTGATTGTCGACCCGGCTGCTCACCGACGCCCGGCCCGGGTCCGCGTAGCGCTTGGCCTCGGTTTCCACATCCTCGTAGCGCAGCGAACCGGTGACGATCACGTCGCCCAGGTACAGCTTGTCCACCAGCCAGGCGGACCAGGCGTCCGCGTTCTCCACCCGGTTGTCACCGCCGGTGGGCAGGATCACCCCGGTGGGCACCAGGGCACCATTGACCTGATCGAAGGTATCCACCGGCTGGTAGCGGTCCACCTCGTCCCGGTGAAAGCGCACCCCGGCCACCATATCGTGGCGCACACCGGCCCAGTCAAAGCCGTGGGACAGCTCGGTCTGGATGCCCTCGGCGGTGTACTCCCGGTTGTTGTTCTTCACCCGCACGTCGGCCACGTCCTGACGGCCATCCAGGATCGCCTGGGCGCCGCCGTTGCCGTTGTTGGCGTCATCGATCAGGTCACCGATGCCCTGCCCTCCGGCGGAGGCCACCTTGTACCAGTTGCGGTTGAATTTATTGTGGTAAATGGCGGTTTCCAGACGGCTGCTCGGGCCGATCATCAGGTCATGGCGCAGCACGATGCCGTCGTGGTCGTTGTCCATCTGGTCCCGCTCGCTGAGCCCATAGCGGCGGTTGGGATTGGCGCGGAAGTCCCGGTCGGTGAGGCCCAGGTAAGCCTCGTCGGAGACCTCGCTGGAATGGGACAGCTTCAGTTCGAAGGCCTGTTGCACGGCGGCGTCGGCGGCGGCGGTCCAGCGCAGCTTGGCCACGTAGTCGCTTTTGTCATAGCCGGTGCCCCGGTTGGAGCGGTCAATGTCCTTGAACCCGTCGCTGGCCTGCTGGTGGGTCTCCAGCAAAAAGCCCCACTGCCCCTCGGTGCCGCCGTACCAGAAATGGCCGCGCCGGTGGCGGTCCTCGCCGGCCTCCAGCTGGATGCGGCCGGCCCGCCCGTCGGGGATCGGCGTGGACAGGAAGTTGATCGCGCCGCCCACGGTGAAAGGCCCATAGCGCAGGGTATCCGGCCCCTTGAGCACCTCGATGCCGCTGAACCGCCCGGCGCTGGGGAAATAGTAGGCCGCCGGCGCCGCGTAGGGGGAGGGGGCCATAAGGATGCCGTCTTCCATCATCGAGACCCGGTCCGAGCGGGAGGTGCCGGTACCACGGATGCCGATATTGGGGCGCAGGCCGAAGCCGTCCTCCTCCCGCACATAGACGCCGGGCACATCGCGCAGCATGCGATGCACATCGGTGTATTCCTTGCGTTCCAGATCCTGCTCGGTAAGCACATGGGCGGAACCGGACAGGCTGAAGGTATCGCTGGAGGAGCCGATGATTTCCACCGCCGGCAAACGATGGGTTTCGGCGGCCACCGCGCCGGCCAGCATCAGGACCGGCGCGCCGGCGAACCGATACAGAATCCCCGACGCGGGATGTGATTTCGTCATTATCCTTACCCCATGGTGTCTCTGCTTGCTGAGCAAAATGAATGTCACAAACAGCGGGAAAGATAATGAAACTGATTCTTGTTACCAGATAGTCACTTGACGCTTCTCACCGGCCGCTCAGGCCCGGCCGTAGCCGCCACCGCCGGGGGAAGCCAGCCACAGCCGGTCACCGGCGACCGCCTGGCCGGAATACTTGGGCGGCAGCGCCTGGCCGTTGAGGCGGTTTTCGCCGGCGGCGCCGGGCTCGCCCCCGGCCAGGCCCCAGGGCCGGTGGTGGCGGCGTTCGGTAAGCAGGGTGAAGCGGGCCGGCGCCAGAAACTGCAATTCCCGCTCGATGCCGTCGCCGCCCCGGTGGCGGCCGGCGCCGCCGCTGCCGCGCCGCAGGGCATAGCGCAGCACCCGCAGCGGGTAGTGCTCTTCCAAGCTTTCGATGGGGGTGTTCAGGGTGTTGGTCATATGGCTGTGCACCGCCGACAGGCCGTCGCCGCCGGCATGGGCGCCCTGGCCGCCGGCCATGGTCTCGTAATAGTCCCAGGGCCGTTCGCCGCCCTCGCCCATGGCCAGGTTGTTCATGGTGCCCTGGCTAGCCGCCGGGATCGCCTCCGGCAGGGCGCCGGCCAGGGCACCCAGCACCACATCAACGATGCGCGAGCTGGTTTCCACGTTACCGGCGGCCACCGCGCCGGGGCGCCGGGCATTGACCAGGCTGCCCTCCGGGGCGGCCAGGGTGATGGGCCGGAACAGACCGGCGCAGGAAGGGGCGTCGTCGGGCAGCAGACAGCGGAAGCAGTACCAGGCGGCGGCGGCGGCCACCGACAGCGGACAATTGATATTGCCGGCCACCTGCCCGGCGGTGCCGGTGAAATCCAGGTGCGCCCGGTCGCCGTCCACGGTGAGGGTGACGGCGATGGGGATGTCTCGCTGACCCTGACCATCGTCGTCCATCACATCGCGGAACCGGTAAACGCCGTCGGCCAGATCCGCCAGACGCTGGCGCATGCGGCGCTCGCCGTAGTCGTTGAGCGCCACCAGGGCATGGTCCAGGGCGTCGGCGCCGCGCTCGGCGATCAGGTCCGCCAGCCGCCGGGCACCGGCCTGGCAGGCGCTGGCCTGGGCGGCGAAGTCGGCGAAGCGCGGCACCTCCAGGGGCGCCTCGCTGGCCCCCGGTTCGTCCGCCAGCCCGGCCAGCCGCCGGCACAGCGGCACCTGCCAGTCACCGGCGCGCTTCAGCCATTGCGGGGCGATCACCAGGCCCTCCTCGTCCAGGGTCCGCGACACCGGCATGGAGCCCGGGCTGCTGGCGCCGATGTTGGCGTGGTGGGCCCGGGTCACGGTGAAGGCCAGCAGGCGCCCGTCGACAAACACCGGCGCCACCACCGTCACATCCGGCAAATGGGTGCCGCCCAGGTAGGGATCGTTGACCACCAGCAGATCGCCGGCCCGCCATTCCCGGCCCTCCACCAGATCCGCCATGGCGTAGGCCATGGACCCCAGGTGCACCGGAATGTGGGCGGCCTGGGCGCACAGGCCACCGGCGGCGTCGAAGATGGCGCAGGAGAAATCCAGCCGGTCCTTGATGTTGGGCGACAGGGCGCTGGCGCGCAGCAACGCGCCCATCTCGTCGCAGATGCCGGCCAGGCGGTTGGCGAAGATGCTCAGTTGGATCGGGTTCATGGATTCTCCCCTGGTGAATCGTGGCTGAGGGCGGGCCGGCGGCAAGGTGGCCGGCCGTGGTCGGGATCGCGGTTGAAGGCGCTGCCTTCCCGTGTGGGATCGCGGTTGAAACCGCTCCTACGGGTGGTGCTTTCCCGTGTGGGGGCGCGGTTGAAGGCGCTCCCGCGGAAAAGGGCGTTTGTGTTGTAGGAGCGGCTTTAGCCGCGATCCGACCAATTGCGTCGTATGCCGTCCACCAGTATTATCCACAGTCCACCCGGCAGCCAAGGCTGCCGTTTTTCGTTTGGTGAGAAAGCAATGAGCGAGCAGTTCCTGATCCCCACCTATGCCCGGCAGCCGGTCGCCTTCGAGCGCGGCGAGGGTGTATGGCTTTATGACCAGACCGGCAAGCGTTATCTGGACGCGGTGGCCGGCGTCGCCGTGTGCAATCTGGGCCACGCCCACCCGGCGGTGACCCGGGCCCTGTCCGAGCAGGCCGCGCGCCTGGTGCACACCTCCAATCTGTACCGGATTCCGGCCCAGGAAGCTCTGGCCGAGCGCCTGTGCCGACTGGCGGGCATGGACAAGGTGTTCTTCGGCAATTCCGGCGCCGAGGCCAATGAGGCGGCGATCAAACTGGCGCGTCTGCACGCCCGCAAGCGCGGCGTCCGGCACCCGGTGGTGCTGGTGATGGAAAACAGCTTCCATGGCCGCACCCTGGCGACCCTGTCCGCCACCGGCAACCGCAAGGTGAAGGAAGGCTTCGAGCCGCTGGTGGAAGGCTTTCGCGCCCTGCCCTACGACGACCTGGCGGCGGTGGACGCCGCCGCCGAGGACCCCAATGTGGTGGCGGTGCTGGCGGAGCCGGTGCAAGGCGAAGGCGGCGTGCGGGTGCCCGACCCGGGTTTCCTGAGCGGCCTGCGGGAACGCTGCGACCGCCACGGCTGGCTGCTGATGCTGGACGAAATCCAGACCGGCAACGGCCGTACCGGCGCCTACTTCGCCTGCCTGGAGCAGGGCGTGGTGCCGGATGTGCTGACCACCGCCAAGGGCCTGGGCAACGGCTTTCCCATCGGTGCCTGCCTGGTCACCGGCGCCGCCTCCGAGCTGTTCGGCCCGGGCAGCCACGGCAGCACCTTCGGCGGCAGCCCGCTGGGCTGCGCCACCGCCCTGGCGGTGGTGGAGACCCTGGAGCGCGACGTGGTGCCCACGGTCAACGCCAAGGGCGAGCGGCTGCGCGCCGCCCTGCGCCAGCGCCTGGCCGATCTGCCGATGGTCCGCGAAGTGCGCGGCCTTGGCCTGATCATCGGCATTCAACTGGACCGCGATGCCGGCGAGCTGGTGGGCCGCGCCCGCGAGGCCGGCCTGCTGATCAACGTCACCGCCGGCTCGGTGGTGCGTTTGCTGCCGCCGCTGGTGATCGAGGACCAGGAACTGGACTTTCTCGCCGACACCCTGAGCCGGGTATTGGTCGAATTCGCCCGTGATTCGGAGCGCCCATGAGCACCCGTCACTTCCTTACTTTGATGGACCTGACCCCCAAGGAACTGGGTTATCTGATTCAACGGGCGGTGGAGCTGAAAACCATGCTGCACACCGGCCAGTTCCATGAGCCGCTGCGCGGCAAAACCCTGGGCATGATCTTCGAGAAGTCCTCCACCCGCACGCGGGTGTCCTTCGAGGTGGCCATGACCCAGTTCGGCGGCGCCAGTGTGTTTCTGTCGCCCCGGGACACCCAGCTGGGCCGTGGCGAACCGGTGGAGGATTCCGCCCGGGTACTGTCGCGCATGGTCGACGCGGTGATGATCCGCACCTTCGATCACGACACCGTGGAGCAGTTCGCCGAGTACTCCCGGGTGCCGGTGATCAATGCCCTCACCGACGAGTTCCACCCCTGCCAGCTGCTCGCCGACATGCAGACCTACATGGAACACCGGGGCTCGATCCGGGGCCGCAAGGTGGTCTGGGTGGGCGACGGCAACAACATGTGCGCCAGCTACATCAATGCCGCCGAGCAGTTCGACTTCGAGCTGGTGGTGTCCTGCCCGGAGGGCTTCGACCCGCCGGCCGCCCTGGTGGAGGAATTCGGCCACCGGGTGACCCTGGAACGGGACCCCACCAAGGCGGTGGTCGGCGCCCACCTGGTGTCCACCGATGTGTGGGCCTCCATGGGCCAGGAAGAAGAACAGGCCGAACGGGCCCGCCAGTTCGCCGACTACCAGGTGAGCCCGGCGCTGATGAACCTGGCCGCCCCCCAGGCGGTGTTCATGCACTGCCTGCCCGCCCACCGGGGCGAGGAAATCAGCCACGATATGTTGGACGATCCCCGTTCCGTGGTCTGGGACCAGGCGGAAAACCGCCTCCACGCCCAGAAGGCGTTGTTGGAATTTCTTCTGACAGGGCAGAATTAGCTGCAAGCCCCAAGCTGCAAGCTAC
>NZ_VCQT01000001.1 GCF_005938655.1 Alloalcanivorax gelatiniphagus | reverse complement strand
CAAACGAGATAGGAGTCGGTCGCGTGGGCTCGGAGATGTGTATAAGAGGAAGTTGTTAAAGAGCCGCGGGGCTGAGCGTTTCGTCGTTGCCCCGTCGAGGAGTGCGCATTCTACGGATCGGGCCGTACCTGTCAAACCTTTTTTCGAGCTTTTCTTGAAATTCGTTTCAAGCGGTCAGTTTTCGTCCAGCCCGCGCCCGCCGGAAAGGGGCGCAAAGCCGCGCCCCGCCTGGGTTTACTTGATAATCACCCGGGCGATCTTTTTCTTGCCGGCCTGGATCACCGCGCTCTCGCCCCGGGCGAAGTTGCGCTCGTCGGTAAGCTGGTGCCCATCCACATAGACCGCGCCACGGGCGAACACGTCCTTGGCCGCCTTACCGTTCTGGGCCAGCCCGGCCAGACGCAGCAACGGCACCACGTGAATCTGGTCGCCGTCCTCCAGCACCACCTCCACTTCCGGCACATTGTCCGGGATCTCACCCAGGGCAGTCAGGTTGCCCGCCGAGGACGGCGCCGCGCGGGCCGCCTCCTCACCGTGGAACCGGGTCACCATCTCCAGGGCGAAGGCTTTCTTGGCCTCCTGGGGGCTGCCCAGGCGCTCCGCCTCGGCCCGGCGCTCCGCCAGCGCCTCGTTGGAAAGCCCGCTGAGCAATTCATAGTAACGCCAGGTCAGGGCATCGGGGATCGACAGCAGCTTGCGGTACATATCGCCGGGCGCGTCACTGACGCCCACATAGTTCTTCAGCGACTTGGACATCTTCTGCACCCCGTCGAGCCCTTCCAGGATCGGCATGGTCAGACAGATCTGCGGTCGCTGGCCGTGGGCCTTCTGCAGGGTGCGCCCCATCAGCAGGTTGAACTTCTGGTCGGTGCCGCCCAGTTCCACGTCCGCCTCCATGGCCACCGAGTCGTAACCCTGCACCAGCGGATAGAGGAACTCATGGACGGCGATCGGCTGGTTGGCCCGGTAGCGCTTGTCGAAGTCATCGCGCTCCAGCATGCGCGCCACCGTGTACTGGCTGGCCAGTTTGATCATGCCGGCGGCGCCCAGCTCGCTCATCCAGGTGGAGTTGAACACCACCTCGGTCTTATCCGGGTCAAGGATCTTGAACACCTGTTCCTTATAGGTTTCCGCGTTGCGCCCGACCTCTTCCGGGGTGAGCGGCGGCCGGGTGGCGCTTTTACCGGTGGGGTCGCCGATCAGGCCGGTAAAATCACCGATCAGGAACATCACATGGTGCCCCAGCTCCTGAAACTGGCGCAGCTTGTTGATCAGCACCGTATGCCCCAGGTGCAGATCCGGCGCGGTGGGATCGAAGCCGGCCTTGACCCGCAACGGTTTGCCACTGGCGATGCGCTCGCGCAGCTCGTCTTCCTGAATGATCTCATCGGCGCCCCGCGACAGCAGCGCCATTTGCTCTTCGACCTTGACCATGAACTACCTCAATACCTCGGACCGCCCCGGCGGCAAGCCCAGAATAACGGGGAACCCGACCACCCCGCGACGGTCAGAAAAGCCGACCGCCGGGGCTTCCGGACCCGGAAAAGCGGGCTATTGTAGCACTTGAAGGCGCCGGTAGAAGGCGGGTATCTTTGCTCCAATTCAAGGAACCTCCCCCGCGAATTCCAGGCCGGAGGCTCCGCCATGAATGCCCAAGGCGGCCAATTCAGAGTGTAGCGATCAGCATGAGAATGAAACTTTCCGCCCTCGGCCGCATGGCGCGCCGATTTCCCCGTGCCCACCTTGCCATCTCCGCCGCCCTTGCTCTTACCGTGGTGATCATGGCCCTGGCGCCGGAATCCGGAGAGAGCCACCCCGAACGCACCCGCACTCTGGAGCTGCCGAAGCCGGCACCGGCGGTGGCCACCAGCCAGCCGCAACCGGAGCCCGGCCACGCCGTCACCGCTGCGGAGCCGGTGCCGAAACAACCGGAGCGCGATTGGGTGGAGCTGGAGGTCAAGTCCGGAGACACCCTTTCCACCCTGCTGCAGGCCCACGGCGTTACCGCCGCCCAGGTACACCGCCTGGTCACCGGCGACGACAAGCTGGCCGAGCTGGCCAGGCTGCGCCCCGGCGACCACCTGAACATCTCCGTGGACGACCAGGGCGAACTGACCGCTCTGAGCTATCACCCGTCACGGGTGCAGACCGTCAAGGCGATTCTCCAGGACGACGGCCAATGGCGGGTGGAAAGCGAGACCCGGCAATATCAGCGCCGCACCCGGTTCGCGGAAGCCACCATCGACAATTCCCTGTTCCTGGCCGGCCACGCCGCCGGCATGAGCGACAACCTGACCATGCAGCTGGCCAACATCTTTGGCTGGGACATCGACTTCGTGCTCGACATCCGCAACGGCGACCGCTTCCGGGTGCTCTACGAGGAGCTCTATCTGGACGGCGAGAAAGTCGGCGAGGGCAATATTCTGGCGGCGGAGTTCTGGAACCAGGGCCGCCATCTGACCGCCTACCGGTTCCAAACCCGCTCCGGCGACACCGACTACTTCGACAGCCAGGGGCGCTCCATGCGCAAGGCGTTCATCCGTACCCCGGTGGCGTTCTCGCGCATCAGCTCGCGGTTCAACCTGGGCCGCAAGCACCCGATTCTCAACAAGGTGCGCGCCCACCGCGGCATCGACTACGCCGCCCCCAGCGGCACGCCGATCAAGGCCGCCGGCAACGGCAAGGTGATCTTCGCCGGGGTCAAGGGCGGTTATGGCAATGTGCTGATCCTCAAACATGGCCAACGCTACAGCACCCTGTACGCGCACATGCGCAGCTTCGCCAAGGGGATGCGCGTGGGCAGCCGGGTCACCCAGGGGCAGACCATCGGCTATGTGGGCATGTCCGGCCTGGCCACCGGCCCCCATCTGCACTATGAGTTCCGGGTGGACGGCGTGCACCGCAATCCGCAGACCGTGGAACTGCCCAAGGCGGAAGGCGTGAACAGCAACGAGAAGCCCCAGTTCCTGGTACAGACCAAGCGCATGGACGCCCAGATGACCCTGTTCGCGGAAGCCGCCACGCTGGCCAGCAGCAATGTGTTCTGATTCGGTGTTCGCCGGTCTTATGACCGGCACCAGCCTGGACGGCGTGGATGCCGTCCTGGCCCGCTTCACCGACCACCGGGTGGAGCTACTGGCCACCCACTCCGCGCCCCTGCCCGCCGCACTGCGTGACACCTTGCAGACCCTGACCCGCCCGGGGGCCGACGAGATCGATCGCGCCGGCCCCTGCCACCGGGCGCTTGGCCGGGAGTACGCCGCCGCCGTTCAGGCACTGGTGGCCGCCGCCGGCATCGACCCGGACACCATCACCGCCATCGGCTGCCATGGCCAGACCGTTCGCCATCGCCCGGGGCAGGACGGGTTCAGCCTGCAACTGGGCTGCCCGGACACCCTGGCCACCGCCACCGGCCTGCCGGTGATCAGTGATTTCCGTAACAAGGACATGGTGCTGGGTGGCCAGGGCGCGCCCCTGGCGCCCCGCTTCCACGAGTACCTGCTGGCGGCGCCGGACGCCCGGGTGGCGGTGCTGAATCTGGGCGGTATCGCCAATGTCAGCCTGCTGCGGGAGGGCACGCTGATCGGCGGGTTCGACACCGGCCCGGCCAACACCCTGCTGGACCTTTGGCACCAACGGCACCAGGGGCGGAGCTATGACGCCGACGGCGCCTGGGCGGCCGGCGGGCGGGTGCTGCCGGAACTGCTGGAGGCCCTGCTCCAGGACCCGTATTTCAGACAGGCGCCGCCGAAGAGCACCGGCCGCGAGTATTTTCATCTGGATTGGCTGGCCGGCTTCCTGGCCGACGACGCCGAGCCCCGGGATGTTCAGGCCACGCTGGCGGAGCTGACCGCCCGCAGCGTCGCCGAAGCGCTGGCGGCGTTCGCGCCGGAGCGTCTGCTGGTGTGTGGCGGCGGCGCCCACAATGGTGATCTGATGGCGCGCTTGAGTCGCTGCCTGGGAGTGAGTGCGGAATCCACTTCGGTGGTCGGCCTGGCGCCGGACTGGGTGGAGGCGGCGGCCTTTGCCTGGCTGGCCTGGGCCTGGTGGCATCGGGTGCCGGGCAATGCGCCGGCGGTCACCGGCGCCACCCGGCCGGCGGTTCTCGGCCGGCTGACGCTGCCGGACTGAAGCGGCTCAGCCCACCAACAGCATGGCGGTCATCGCGCACAGACTGCCCAGCAGGGCGCCGGCGGCGATGTCGGAAGGGTAATGCACGCCCAGCAACACCCGGGACAGCCCCACCAGGCCGGCGAACGCCAGCATCACCGTGGCACAGACCGGATAGAACACGCCCATCAGCGTGGCCATGACAAAGGCGGCGGCGGTGTGGCCGGAGGGGAAGCTGAAGCGGTCCGCCGGCTTCAGGAACACGCACAGGGTGGTGTCCATATCCGCCGGTCGCGGCCGTTTGATCAGGTGCTTGAGCAGCATGAAGGCCGGCACTTCCAGGCCGTAGGCAATCACCGCCGCCTGGGCGAAGCGGGTCCCCTGGGTGCTGTCCAGCAACCAGATAACCAACGCCAGGAACACGTAGAGGGGGCCATCGCCGAGCCGCGAGATGCCACGGGCCAGCTGCGCCCGATGGGCAGCACGGGGCTGACGCAGCAACCAGCCCATGGCGCGGGCGTCGGCGGCGGTCATACGCTGTAGTGAAGGACGCTGTATCATCATGCCTCCAGCTTCCGTGCTGTTAACGACAGTAATCTGATACTTTGATGACCGTTGTGTGACCGCTCCGGTTCCCGGCGGCGCCGAAAAACCGGCCGGCCAGGCCATGTCTCTATACCGAGAACGACGACCCGCAGCCACAGGTGGTGGCGGCGTTGGGGTTGTGAACGATGAACCGGGAGCCCATCAGCCCCTGTTCGTAGTCCACCTCGGACCCGTCCAGGTACTGAATGCTCATGGCATCCACCAGCAGCGTCACGTCCTCGCGGTTCACCGCGGTGTCGTCCTCGTTGACCTGCTCGTCGAAGGTGAAGCCATAGGAAAACCCCGCGCAACCGCCGCCGGTGATGTACACCCGCAGCTTGAGGTCGGGGTTGCCTTCGTCGTCACGCAGCTCGCGCACCTTGGCGGCGGCTCGCTCGGTCAGAATGATGGGATTGGATTCGCTCATGTCGGCCTGAAATGCTGGTACGAAAGCCATGGTCCAATACCCGAGTGTTACAGTCAAGAATTGTCCGTGGCCGGCGAGGCGTCGCCCCGGGCGTCGCCGGGTTTTTCCGGCGCCGGCAGGTTGCGGCGCTCTTCATCGAGGCGCACCAGCTTGCCGTTGACGCGGGCGCCGATCAGCATCTCGATGGTGACGTAGAACACATTGCCTTCCACCTGGGCCTTACTGGCCAGTTCCAGGTGCTCGGTGGCGTTGACGTCGCCTTCCACCCGGCCATTGATGGTAATGCGCGGCACCCGGATCTCGCCGCGCACCACGCCGGTCTCGCCGATCACCAGCTGGCCGCCTTCGCTGCCCACGGTGATGTTGCCCTCCACTTCCCCCTGGATGTGGAGGCCACCATTGAATTCGATGTCGCCCATGACGCGGGCACTGGGCGCGATCAGGGTGTGGTCACGAAAATTCCGCTGGCCACTGTTCTTCTTGTCTCGCCTCACCTGCTCTCTCCTGATAGTCGGTCGCTTGTTTCACCACGGCAGGCTGCGGGTTACCTCCGCACGCCGGCCACCGGTGGAACGCGCGGTCACTTCCAGCGCGCTCACCTCGAACCCCTCGGGCACCGTCAGAGTACCGGAAAGCTCCTGGAAATAACGGAACTTGAAGCTCAATTCACTGCTGTCATCGAGCCAATCCCCGGCTTCCAGGGTTTCCGCCTTGCCGTCGCGCATCCCCTTCAACGCCAGGCTCACCCGGCCGGACAGGTAGTCCCGGTTATCACCGGTCTGTACCAATACCAGACGGTAGCGGAAGCGGCGCTCGCCGTCGGCGGGCGCCACTTCGAACTTCTGCACCAGCAGGGGATTATCGGCGGAACCCGGCGACATCACGTTCTTGTAGAACGCCACCGCCTCTTCCAATTCCGCCGCCTGGTCACGCAGGGCCCGGATTTCCTGGCGCAACTGTTCGCCGGCCTGGTCGGACACCTGGGAATCGGCCCGATAGCGGGCCAGATCCTGGCGCGCCTCGGCCAGGTTCTCCCGGGTCTGTTTGAGTTCCGCGCGCAGTTCCTGAATATGCCGCCCGGTGTCCAGGGCACCGCCCTGCCCCAGCCAGAAGCCGCCGCCGGCGGCGGCCAGCACCGCCAGCACCGCCGCGATCAGCAACGATACCCGCCGGCGCCGGCGCCGGGACGGACTGACCGGCACCAGCACCACATCGTCCACGCCGGCGCGCGGGCGGTCACGGCGCGCCATCAGAGCGGGCGCGCCGGCGGGAAACAGCGAAGGCGGGGAAACGGCATCATGTCGCGGGCTCTCTCATACTTTCCTCTGAAACCAGGATGATAGGCACCGCTCGCGGACCGGGCAACTCAGCGCTTGTCGTCACCACCCTCGGTACTGACCACACGGGCCCGGTCCAGGGCCATGCCTTCCCCTTCCTGAAGGCGGTCCGCCAGGGAATCGTAAAGGGGCTTGAGCCAGACGATCTTGGAAACCGCCGCCGCCAGAAAGGCCCCGGCCATCAGCGGCAGCAGGATATCGTGGCGGTTGCCGGTCAGCTCCATGACGATCACGAAGGAGGTGATCGGGCGCTGGATCACCGCCGCCAGGAAAGCGGCCATGGCCACCAGCGTCAGCCCCACCACGGAAACGCCGGGGAACAGACCGCCGATCACATTGCCGATGCCGGCCCCGGCGGCCAGGCTGGGCGAGAACAGCCCGCCGGGCATGCCGGTGAAATAGGACACCAGGGTGGCGCCCATCTTCGCCAGCGGGTAGAACCAGTCGCCCTGGCTTTCGCCGGACAACAGGTGGCGGGCCTGTTCATAGCCGCTGCCGTAGGTGGCGCCGCCGGTGAGCAGCCCCAGGAACACCACCACCAGAGCGCACAGCAGCACCACCCGGTAGGGATGGTTGCGGGCATAGGGGGACAGGAACCGGCTGCCGGCGATCAGCATGCGGCTGAAGGCGCCGCCCAGCAGTCCGCAAACCAGCGCCGCCACGCCCACCGCCAGCCAGTCATGGGTGAGGTCCAGGGCGCCTTCCGGATGCCCGAAGTAGCTGTAGTGCCCGGCGATGGAGAGCACCACCACACCGGACAGCAGAATCGCCAGAATCAGGGTACCGCTGGTGCGCTGCTCGAAGGAGCCGGCCAGTTCCTCGATGGCGAACACGATCCCCGCCAGGGGCGCGTTGAACGCCGCCGACACCCCGGCGGCGCCGCCGGCCACGATCAAGGAGGTGTCCACGTACTTCTGCTGCAGCCGGCCGATCTTGCCCGCCGAATACATGATGGCGGCGCCGATCTGCACGCTGGGCCCCTCGCGGCCGATGCTGGCGCCGCACAACAGGCCCAGGCAGGTGAGCCCGAACTTGGTGACGATCACCCGCAGGGACAGGAAAGTGGGACGCAGCCAGTGGTAGCGCTGCTTGAGCACCACCAGCACCTGGGGAATACCACTGCCCTGGGATTCCGGGCCGGTGCGCCGCATGATCGCGGTGACCAGCAACATGCCCAGGGGCGTGATCAGAATGGGCCACAGGGACGATTGCCGCTGCATCTGGAAGAACAGGTCGGCGCAGTATTCCGCCACCCAGGCGAAGCTCACCGTGACCAGACCGACCAGCAGAGCGCCGATCCAGAACACCACCCGCATCTTCCAGTCTTGCATGGTGCCCAGCTGCCTACGGGTCAGACGTCGCGTGCGAAACAGGTAGTATCGCATCACACGGCTGGCACGCATCGGCTTGCTCACGGCACTCCTCTTGTCCGGTCGGGGCGGTCCGGGGCGACCGCGCTTTGGTGGCGGGGAAAGGCCCGGTAGTATAGCCCGTCCAGCGGTCAACACTCCAATGACGTTGACCCGTTCACTTGTAAACAGGCGCGACAGACGCGCCACCGTCCGGAGAGAGCGCCATGCTGTGGCTGAAGGCCTTTCATATCATCGCCGTGATCTGCTGGTTCGCCGGCATCTTCTATCTGCCCCGGCTGTTCGTATACCACGCCATGGCCGAGGACCAACCCAGCCGCGAGCGCTTCAAGATCATGGAGCGCAAGCTCTACCGGGGCATCATGAACCCGTCGATGATCGCCACCCTGGTGCTGGGCATCTGGATGCTGGCGCTGAACTGGGACTACTACAAAACCCAGGGCTGGATGCACGCCAAGCTGGCGCTGGTGGTGCTGCTGGTCGGTTACCACCATGTGTGCCTGGCCTACCTGAAGAAATTCGCCGCCGACGCCAACACCAAAAGCGACCGCTTCTACCGGGTGTTCAACGAGATACCGGTACTGCTGCTGGTCGCCATTGTGATCCTGGTGGTGGTGCGCCCGTTCTGACCTTGACGCGGCCCGCCCGGCGCCGGACGCTGGGGCCGCGCTTTCTTCATCAACCGTGGCGGTCATCGAAAGTGACGGTCATCGACAGTGGCGGTAGCAATGAAACCCAATATTCTGGTGATCGCCGGCCATGACCCCTCCGGGGGCGCCGGCATCCATGCCGACATCGAGGCGGTGCACAGCCTGGGCGGCTTCGCCAGCACCCTGATCACCGCGCTTACAGTGCAGAACAGCCGCAACGTGAGCGGCTTCCAGCTGACCCCCATCGATCTGCTGGAGCAACAGGCCGAGGCGCTGCTGGCCGACTACCAGTTCCAGGCGGTGAAGATCGGCATGACCGGCTCGGTGGAGATGGTGGAATGGATCGCCGACCTGCTGGCGCGGCTGCCCGGCGTGCCGGTGGTGCTGGACCCGGTGTTGGCGGCGGAGGCCGGCGGCAGCCTGGCCCGGGGCGACCTGGGCGAGGCCATGCTGACCCGCCTGGCTCCGCTGACCACGGTGCTCACGCCCAACCTGCCCGAGGCCGAGCTGCTGGCCGGTGTCCCCGGCGTGCAGGCGGCCGGGGCGCGGATCGCCGAGCGCTGCGGGCGCGCGGTGCTGGTCACCGGCACCCACGACGACACCGACCAGGTCAGCAATCATCTGTTCGACGGCGAGCGCCGCCACCACTGGGACTGGCCGCGCCTGCCGGAGGTCTACCACGGCTCCGGCTGCACCCTGGCCTCGGCCATGGCCTGCCGGCTGGCACGGGGCGACCACCTGGAGCAGGCCGCCGAGCAAGCACAACGCTGGCTGCACCAGGCCCTGCGTCACGCCTGGCGCCCGGGCGGCGGCCAGTACGTTCCCGACCGGAGGCCGCTATGAGCCATCCCGACACCCACCGCGTGCGCGGCCTGTACGCCATCACCGACCCGCGACTGACCCCCGGTGACAGTATGCTCAGCGCCGCCGAGGCGGCCCTGCGCGGCGGCGTCAGCATGTTGCAGTACCGCGACAAGCTCGCGGACACCGCCACCCGCCGCCACCGGGCGGCCCGCCTGGCGCTGCTGTGCCAGGATCACGGTGCCCTGTTCATCGTCAACGACGACCCGGCGCTGGCCGCCGAGGTGGAAGCCGACGGCGTGCATCTGGGCCAGAGCGACGGCGCCGTGGACAAAGCCCGGCGCCTGCTTGGCGGCGACAAACTGATCGGGGTGTCCTGCCATGGCCGCCTGGATCTGGCCGCCAAGGCCGCCGACGAGGGCGCCGATTATCTGGCCCTGGGCCGTTTTTTCGATTCCCAAACCAAACCCGAGGCGCCGCCGGCGGACCTGGATACCCTGCGCCAGGCCCGGCGCCGCTTTCATCAACCCCTGGTAGCGATCGGTGGGGTGAATGCGCATAATGCCGGCCTGCTGATCGAGGCCGGCGCCGATGCCGTGGCCGTGATCCACGCCCTGTTCGGCCTCGCCGATCCCGACGACGCCACCCACGCCGGCGTGGAAGCCGCCGCCCGCCAGTTGGCCGGCCTGTTCAACCGCTAACGCCCGTCAAGGAGTCCCCCATGAGTCGCACGCATTCCGAACAATTGTTCCGCCGCGCCCAGAAGCACATCCCCGGGGGCGTCAATTCGCCGGTGCGCGCGTTCAAGGGCGTGGGCGGCACGCCGGTGTTCTTCCACCGCGCCGAAGGCCCCTATCTCTACGACGAGGACGACAACCGCTACGTGGACTACGTGGGCTCCTGGGGTCCGATGATCCTCGGCCATAACAATGAAGCGGTGCGCGAAGCGGTGCTGCGGGCGGTGGCCGACGGCCTCAGCTTCGGCGCCCCCACCGCCGCCGAAGTGGACATGGCCGACCTGGTCTGCGAAATGGTGCCCTCCATGGACATGGTGCGCATGGTCAACTCCGGCACCGAGGCCACCATGACCGCCATCCGCCTGGCGCGCGGTTACACCGGCCGCGACAAGATCATCAAATTCGAAGGCTGCTACCACGGCCACGTGGACAGCCTGCTGGTGAAGGCGGGCTCCGGCGCGCTGACCCTGGGCACCCCCAGTTCCCCCGGCGTGCCCAAGGCGGTCACCGACGACACCCTGACGCTGAACTACAACGACGCCGGCGGCCTGGAGGAAGTGTTCAAGGCCCGTGGCGAGGAAATCGCGGCGGTGATCGTCGAGCCGGTGGCCGGCAACATGAACTGCGTGCCGCCCACCCAGGGGTTCCTGGAAGCCCTGCGTAGCTACTGCGACCAGTACGGTGCGGTGCTGATCTTCGACGAGGTGATGACCGGTTTCCGGGTGGCCCGGGGCGGCGCCCAGGCGCTCTACGGCGTGACCCCGGACCTGACCACCCTGGGCAAGATCATCGGCGGCGGCATGCCGGTGGGCGCGCTGGGCGGCAAGAAAGCGGTGATGGAACACCTGTCACCGCTGGGCCCGGTGTACCAGGCCGGCACCCTGTCCGGCAATCCGGTGGCCATGGCCGCCGGCCTGGCCACCCTGCGGCAGCTGCAACGGGAAGGCTTCTACGAGGAACTGGAAGCGAAGACCGAGAAACTCACCGAGGGGCTGTCCACCATCGCCCGGGAAGTGGGGGTCGGCTTGCACACCACCCGGGCCGGCGGCATGTTCGGGCTGTACTTCACCGAGCAGACCCGCATCACCCGTTTCGACGAGGTGATGGCCTGCGACGCGGCGCGCTTCGGCACCTTCTTCAACGCCATGCTGGACCGTGGTGTGTATCTGGCGCCCAGCGCCTTTGAAGCGGGCTTCGTGTCCATCGCCCACGACGACGCCGACATCGACGCCACCCTGGACGCCGCCCGGGCGGCCTTTGCCGCCCTTTGAGGATTCGCGGCTGAAGCCGCTCCTACGCATCGCTTGTAGGAGCGGCTTCAGCCGCGCCCCCTAACGGGCCAGCGGCACCATCCTGCCACCGGTCAGCGCCAGCAGATCCGCCGGCGCCATCTCGATCTCAAGGCCACGCCGGCCGGCACTCATATACAGGGTGTCGTAGCCGCCGGCGCTGTCGTCCACCCACAGCGGCAGCCGCTTCTTCTGCCCCAGCGGGCTGATGCCCCCCAGCACATAACCGGTGAGCCGCTCCGCCAGGGCGCCGTCCGCCATGGCCGCCTTCTTGCCACCGGCGGCCCGCGCCAGCGCCTTCAGGTCCAGGCTGCGGCCCACCGGCACCATGGCCACCTGGGTGCGGCCGTCCACGTCCGCCAGCAACGTCTTGAACACCTGCCCCGCCGGCAGGCCAAGCCGTTCGGCGGCTTCCAGGCCGTAGCTCTGTGCCTGCGGGTCGTGTTGATACTCGTGCAGCCGGAACCGTACACCGCCTTTCTCGGCGGCTTTCACCGCCGGTGTCATGCCTGGCCCCGGCGCAGTTTCTCGGCCCGGGCGCGGGCCGCGTCGGCGCCTTCCGGATCGTTCAGCTCGGCGCGGGCGGCGGCCACCAGCTCCCAAAGATCCGCCCGGTAGGCGTCATTGTCCGGCGCCAGCCGCAGGGCGCGGCGGGCCAGCCCTTCGGCGGCGGCGGGATCGCCCTCTTCCAACCGCAGCAGCGCCAGCTCCCGGTACAGCCAGGACGAATTGGGGGCCATGGTCAGGGCCCGCTCCAGATAGCGCCCGGCGGCGGCATCGCGGCCCTGCTCCCGGGCCTGGCCGGCGCGCTCCAGCAATGCCAGCGCCGGCGAGCCGGACAGTTCGGTATCGGCGGTCACCGGCGCCCCTTGCGTGCGCGGCGTTTCCGCGGTGGGCATGGCGGTACAGCCGGACATCAACAGGGCCACCAGCACCAGCCAGCGCAGCGGCGCCGGCACGGTCAGGGCGGGCAAGGGGATCGTTTGCGATAGCACGGACGACATGGATCGCGTTCCTTTTCGTGGTGTTTCGTTCCAGGGTGAACAGCCGGCATTCTCCCGCTTTTCTTCCCGGGTGGCCACGGCTACAGTTGTGAACCGCTCAGCACCCCGGGAATGCCATGACACTCAGCGCGAACGACCTTGCCGACCTGGAACGGGCGGTCCGGCTGCTGACCTCGCCCAGCCTGGTCGCCCGCCTTTCCCACCAGATCGGATCACCGCTGGAGAGCGCGGTGAAAAAGCTGCCCGCCGGCGCGTCCGCGCGCATTAACGCAGCGGTGGAAGTGGCCCTGCGCAGGGCGGTGGACGCCGCCCTGTGGAGCCTGGACAAGACGCCCCGGCCGGCCTCCACCCGGCGCCACAAACTGTACGCGGCGGCGTCCGGCGCGGTGGGCGGCGCCTTCGGTCTGACCTCGCTGCTGGTGGAACTGCCGGTCTCCACCACCATCATGATGCGCGCGGTGGCCGACGTGGCCCGGGGTGAGGGGTTCGACCTGGATGACCCGGATACCCAGGCGGCCTGCGTGGAAGTGTTCGCCATGGGCGGACCGTCCGACAAGGACGACGGCGCCGAAACCGGCTATTACATGGCCCGTGGCTTCGCCACCCAGGCCATGGGGCAACTATCCCGGGAACTGGCCGACATCGCCGCCCGCCAGGGCGCCGGCCACACCGCCGGACTGATGACCTCCACCCAGGCGGGCAAATGGCTGGGGCGCCTGATCGAAAAGGTGGCGGAGCGCTTCGGCGTGGTGATCACCAACAAGATCGCCGCCCAGGCGGTGCCCATTATCGGCGCCGCCACCGGCGCCACCCTGAACACCCTGTTCACCGATTTCTATCAGGACATGGCGCTGGGCCATTTCACCGTCAAACGGCTGGAAAACCGCTACGGCGCGGAGGTGATCCGCGCCGAGTTCGAAAAACAGGCGGCCCGCCAATGGCATCGCGGCTGAAGCCGCTCCTACCATCGCGGGTGGTCAGTTGAACAGGCCCTTGAACCAGTCCACCACTCCCTTGCCGGCCTTGCGCACCGGGCCGCTGTCCCCGCAACCGTCGCTGGCGGTGGGAATCGAGACTTCCATCATCGGGTACTGACGGGCGTCGTTGCAGTTCTCGCCGCTGGTCTCGTCGCCGGACGGCGCCATCCACACGTTTTCCACTCCCGGCGGCGGGGTATCCGACAGGCTGGTCTGCGGCAGCGAGGCCATCACCTGGCTCCAGACCGGCAAAGCGCCGGTGGCACCGGTGACCTGGGCACTCTGGTTGTTGTCGCGGCCGACCCACACCACCGCCAGATGGTTGCCGGAGAAACCGGCGAACCAGGCGTCACGATACTGGTCGCTGGTGCCGGTCTTGCCCGCCACCCGCAGGTCCTGGGGCAGCACCCGGCGGGCGCCCCGGCCGGTGCCGGAGTTGATCACCTGCTGCATGGCCCACTGGGTCAGGTAGGCGGGGCCGGAGTCCAGCACCTCGGAGGTTTCCACCGGGTAGCGCGCCAGCGGGTCGCCGTTCTTGTCCAGCACATCGGTGATCGAGCGCAGCGGCGTGGCGAAGCCGCCGGTGGCCAGGGGCTGGTACCACATGGCCACCTCGAACGGCGTCATATTGATACTGCCCAGCAAAATACTCGGATAGGCCGGAATCTTGCGGCGCACGCCCAGCTGCTCCAGGGTTTTCACCACCTCGCCGGGGCCCAGGTCCATGCCCAGGTTGACGGTGCCCTGGTTGTAGGAATGCACCAGCACATCCAGCAGCGGCACCGGCCCGTGGGATTCGCCGCTGAAGTTCTGCGGTGTCCAGGTCTTGCCGTTGGCCAGGGGCACGGTGATCGGCTGGTCCGGAACCAGGGTCGCCAGGCTGTAGCGCTTGGGCTGCTTGAGCGCGGTGAGCACCACCGCCGGCTTGATCAGGGAACCGATCTGGCGGCTGGCGTCCAGGGCCCGGTTGTAGCCATGGTCCCGGGGCTTGCGGCTGCTGACCAGGGCCAGCACGTCCCCCTGGGAAGGCGCCACCACCACCACCGAGCCGTTGAGCCGGTCGCCGCTGCCGTCGATGCGCTTGAGGTGCTCGCGCAGGGCGCTTTCCGAGGCCAGCTGGGCGAGCACGTCCAGGGTGGAATGGATGCGCAGGCCGTCGGCGCCGAGCACCTCCGGCGGGTAATCCCGGGCCAGTTGCCGGCGCACCAGATCAATAAAGGCGGGGAAGGCATACAGCGGCGAGGCGCCCCGTGGCACCACTTCCAGGCCACGCTCCTTGTAGCGCTGGAAATCCCGGTCACTCAGGGCGCCTTCGTCATGGGCCACCCGCAGCACCGTATTGCGGCGTGCCTTGGCGCGGGCCTCGTTGCGGCGCGGATCGTAGTAGCTGGGGCCCTTCAGCAACGCCACCAGGGTGGCCAGCTGGTGCGGCTCCAACTCTTCCAGGGGACGGCCGAAGTAGAACTGCGCGCCCAGGCCCATGCCATGGATGGCGCGGTTGCCGTCCTGGCCGAGATAAACCTCGTTCAGGTAGGCCTCGAGGATCTGCTCCTTGCTGTAGTGCAGCTCCAGCAGCACCGCCATGGGCATTTCCACCAGCTTGCGCGCCAGGGTGCGATCCTGGGTGAGCCAGAAATTCTTCACCAGTTGCTGGGTGAGGGTACTGCCGCCCTGCACCAGCCCGCCGGCCTTGAGATTGGCGAGCATGGCCCGGGCCAGGCCACGGGGGGAAATACCGTGGTGGTCGTAGAAGTCCCGGTCCTCGGTGGCGATCAGCATCTGCACCAGCAGCGGCGGCACCCGGTCCAGGGGCACGAACACCCGGTCCTCGGTGTGGCCGGGATGGATGCTGCCGATCTGCAACGGCTCCAGGCGCGCCACGGAATCATTGCCACCGCCGCCACTGAGAGCACGGATACGGTCACCGCCCAGGGTCACCCGGATGCGCTCCGCCTGCTCGCCGCCATCACTGTCGCGGAAGCCGCGGGTGTGGATCACCAGGGTATTGCCGTCGGTGCTGTAGCTGCCCGGTGTCGGCGCGCCGGCGGCGCGCCGGTAGCGCATCAGTTCCAGCAGCTTGAGCATGTCGTTGCGTGACAGCACCCGTCCGGGGTACAGCTCCACCGGCCGCGCGTAGACCCGCGCCGGCAGCTGCCAGACGTGGCTGTCGAAGCGGTCACGGACATAGGCGTCCAGATAGGCAAGCCCGGCGGCCGCCAATAACAGCAGCACCAGCGCCAGCTTGCCGATGAAACGCCAGCTCCACCAGCGGCGTCGCTGCCGGGAGACCTTACGCTTTTTGGATGATTTCGATGTTTTCGCTTTCTTCGCCATGGCGGGAGTATAGAGAGACCTGTGGGAACCGCCTATGGACGGCGTTCCGGTTTTACACTGTTAGATGGCGTCACCATAATAGGCGCCTTCGCCAACCCGTTCGGAGCCTCCATGGAGAAAAAATACGACGTGTACGCCATCGGCAACGCCCTGGTGGATACCGAAATCGAGGTCAGCGACGACTTCATCAATCGCATGAACCTGGGTAAGGGACTGATGACCCTGGTCGACGAGGCACGCCAGCGCGAACTGCTGGACGCCCTGGCCGGGGAAGCCGAACCGCACAACCATACCTGCGGCGGCTCCGCCTGCAACACCGTGGTGGCCACCCGCTACTTCGGCGGCCGTGGTTACTATGCCTGCAAGGTGGCCGATGACGACACCGGCACCTTCTTCGTGGACGCCCTGCGCGCCGCCGGCGTGGACAGCAACATGGGCGACCAGCGCGAGGCCGGCACCTCCGGCAAATGCCTGGTGATGATCACCCCGGACGCGGAACGCACCATGAACAGCTTCCTGGGCATCTCGCAGACCGTCAGCGAGTCGGAGCTGGACGAAGCGGCCATCGCCGCCTCCCGCTACGTTTACCTGGAAGGCTATCTGGTCAGCTCCGACAGCGGCCGGGCCGCCGCCGTGCGCCTGCGCGAACTGGCGGAGAAACACGGCGTGCGCACCTCGCTGACGTTCTCCGACCCGGCCATGGTGCAATTGTTCCGTGACGGGCTGGTGGAAATGCTCGGCACCGGCGTGGACCTGCTGTTCTGCAACGAGGCGGAAGCGCTGGGCTTCACCGGCACCGATTCCCCGGAAGCTGCCCTGGAAGCGCTCAAGCCGCTTTGCAACGGTCTGGCCATGACCCTGGGTGCCCGTGGCGCCCTGCTGTGGGACGGCGAGAACACCCATCAGGTGGAAGCGGAACCGGTGCAGCCGCTGGACACCAACGGCGCCGGCGACATGTTCGCGGGGGCCTTTCTCTATGCTCTCACCCAGGGCCAAGACTTCCCCACCGCCGGCCGCCTGGCCAGCGCCGCCTGCGCCCGGCTGATCCGCGAATTCGGACCGCGCCTGTCGGCGGAGGCGCATCTGGAGATCCGGCGCCGGGTGCTGGGCCAATGAGCGGCCAGCAGCCGGTTTGCGGGGTGGAGGAAATCCCCCACGAGAGCGCCCGGGAGTTTCAGGTGGGCGACCAGTCGGTGGTGGTGGTGCGCTTCGACGGCCAGTTCCATGCCTATCTGAACTGGTGCCCGCACCTGGGCATCGAGCTGAACTTCATGCCCGACCAGTTCATGGACGACGACGGCCGCTTTCTGGTGTGCGCCAACCATGGCGCCCTGTTCGAGCCGGAAAACGGGCACTGCCTGTCCGGGCCGTGCAGCGGTGAGTCGCTCACCGCGGTACCGGTGGAAGTGCGCGACGACACCGTCTGGGTGGGCCCGGTGGGAGCCCCCGCATGAACCACCAGGGCGCCGGGCATCATCCGTTCGACGATCTGACCCCGGACGTGATCCTGGACGCCGTGGACAGCGCCGGCTTCGTCACCGACGGCCGCTTGCTGGCACTGAACAGTTTCGAGAACCGGGTCTATCAGGTGGGGCTGGAGGACACCGATCCGGTGGTCACCAAGTTCTACCGGCCGGGCCGCTGGAGTGACGCGCAGATCGTCGAGGAACATTCCTTCAGCGGCTTTCTCCGTGACCAGGAGCTGCCGGTGGTGGCACCGCTGGCCAACGCCGACGGCGACACCCTGTTCGTCCATGCCGGCTTCCGCTTCGCGGTGTTTCCCCGCCAGGGCGGCCACGCCCCGGAACTGGACAACGACAACCATCTGCGACTGCTCGGGCGCACCCTGGCGCGCTGGCACGCCGCCGGCAACGACCGGCCGTTCCAGGCCCGCCCGGTGCTCGATGTGCTGGCCGACAGCCGCCAGGCGGTGGACTATGTGAACGGCGACGTGGTGGACCCCAACTTCGCCGGGCGCTACCGGGACGTGACCGCCGCGCTGCTGGACGCCATGGCGGAACGCCTGCGCGACCAAAGCTGGACCGCCATCAACGTGCACGGCGACTGCCACACCGGCAATATTCTCTGGCGCGACGACATGCCCCACTTCGTGGACCTGGACGACAGCCTGCGCGGCCCGGCCATGCAGGACCTGTGGATGCTGCTCTCCGGGGATGAGCTGGAAAACCAGCAACAGCTGCGGGTGCTGGCGGAAGGCTACGAGACCTTTTTGCCGTTTCCCTGGGCGCAGCGCCGCCTGATCGAGCCCCTGCGCACCCGGCGCATCCTGCGGCACAGCGCCTGGCTGGCGGAGCGCTGGGACGACCCGGCGTTCCCGCCCGCCTTCCCCTGGTTCGAGTCACCGCGCTATTGGCAGGACCATCTCAACGATCTGGAGCAGCAGCTGGATGCGCTGAGCCGGGGAGATATCGGCTGACGGTGGGTCGCGGCTGAAGCCGCTCCTACAGAGGTGATGTAGGAGCGGCTTCAGCCGCGATCCAGCGTCACCGGCACCGGGGCGTCCAATTCAAAGCAATCCTGCGCCATGCGCGTGCGCCAGGCCAGCACCTCCACGCCGGCGGCCACCGCCTCGCGCAGCAGCTCCCCGTAACGGGCATCGATATGGTCCGCCGGGCCGGCCCGGCGGGCGCCGCTGTGCTGCACGCAGAAGAACAGCACCGCCCGGCCGCCGCCGCGCACCACCTCCATCAATGAGCGCAGATGTTTCTGCCCCCGCTCGGTCACCGAATCCGGAAAACGGATGTCGCCGTGGTCCGGATCGTCCGGCCCGGGCCCCAGGGTCACGTTCTTGACCTCGATATAGGTGTGCGGCGCGGCCCGCTCCCCCAGGGCCAGGTCGAAGCGGCTGTCGCCGAACACCACTTCCCGCTCCACGCCATCGCCCGGGTCCAGCTCCGGCACCCGCCCGGCCAAGATCGCCTCCGCCACCAGCGCGTTGGTGCGCCCGGTGTTGACCCCGGCCCAGTGGCCGTGGGCCACCCGCACCGCTTCCAGGGTGTGACGATACTTGCGCTTGTCGTTGCCGCTGTCGGAGATCAGCGCCGCCTGCTCCACGCCGGGCAGCACGCAGTATTTCATCGAGCCGGTGTTGGGACAGTGCACCGTGATTTCCTCACCATCCGGCAAGCGCACGTCGGCGAGAAAGCGCTTGTAGCGGCGCAGCAGCGTGACCGCCCGCAGCGGCGGCTCGAACTTCACGGGCGCCCCAGGTAGTCGGCGAGGCGGCGCAGCGCCTCGCGCAGGCGGTCTTCATCGCAGGTATAGGCCAGCCGCAGGTAGCGCTCCGGGTGATGGTCGGCGCCGAAATCCAGCCCCGGGGTCAACGCCACCCCGGCCTCCTCCAGCAGGTCCTGACAAAAGGCGAAGCTGTCGTCGGTGTGGGCGCTGACATCCACATATAGATAGAAGGCGCCCTCGGCGCCGCCCACCACCGGCAGCCCCAGCGCCGGCAGCGCTTCCTTCAACAGGGTGCGGCGGCGATCCAGCAGCTGGCGGCGCTGTTCCGCGATCAGCAGGGTTTCCTCATCGAACGCCGCCAGCGCCGCGTGCTGCGCCACCGTGGCCGGCGCCAGAAACCAGTTCTGCGCCAGCCGTTCGATGGCCGGCACCAGCGCCCGGGGCGCCACCAGCCAGCCCAGCCGCCACCCGGTCATGCCGAAATACTTGCTGAAACTGTTGATCACCACCGCCTGGTCGCCGTGGCGCAACACCGTGTCCGCCGGGGCGTCGTAACACAGCCCCTGGTAGATTTCGTCCACCACCAGGGTGCCGCGCCGCTCCGCGCACCAGCGTGCCATGGCCGCCAGCTCGGCGGTGTCCAGCCGGTTGCCGGTGGGATTGTCCGGGCTTGCCACCATCGCCAGCCGGGTGCGCTCGCCCCAACTGGCGGCCAGCCGCTGGTGGCTGAGGCGGAACTGCTCCGCCGGGTCCAGGGTCAGCGGGCGCGGCACGCCACCGGCCAGGGTCACGAACTGGCGATTGCAGGGATAGCCCGGATCGCACAGCAGCGCTTCATCGCCGGGATTGAGCAGCGCCGTCATCACCAGCTGCAGGGCGCCGGACGCCCCCGGCGTCACCACCACCTGGTCGGCGGTCACCGGCGCCCCCAGCCGGCGCCGGTAATCCAGGGCGATGGCTTCGCGCAGGGCGGGCAGCCCGGCGGCGGGGGTGTAGCGGGTGTCGCCCCGCGCCAGGGCGTCGCCGGCGGCGGCCATGATCGGGGCCGGGCACGGGAAGTCCGGCTCGCCCACTTCCAGGTGCAGAATGTCACGTCCCGCCGCCTGCAGGGCCTGGGCCCGCTCCAGCAGAGCCATCACATGAAAGGGCGGTGTCCGGGTCGCCAGAAGGGAAAGTGGCGCGCCGGAATCGGTGGTTTTCGTAGTGGTCAAAAAAAAACCTCTTTTTCCACGGGAAAAGCTTTGCTATACCTTCGTCGCTTCGGCCTTTTTCAGGGCTGGTGGTTCTGCCCGTGTGGGCTATAATCGCCGCGCCCCGCGCCGCCGGCTGCCCTCCGTGAGCACGCTGGCGGAATGGTGACAAAGGTCGCACTAAAACGGTAAGGTCGAAGCTTACACTATCGTCCGTCCCGAGGCGGCACTCGCCGGGCGTCCCCGCCAGGCCGGCCCTCGTTCGGGGAAGCCCAGGAAGCGAGTTGCGACTATGTTAAGGGAGTTGATCAAAATGGCCACCGGAAGCAAAAGCAAAAAAAGCACGGCCAGCAAGAAAGGCAAGGCCAAGCCGGCGCAAACCCGAACCACCAAGGCCGCGTCCTCCGGTAAAAGCACTGCGAAAAAGGCCACGGCGAAAAAAGCCACGGCGAAAAAGGCCACCGTGAAGAAGGCCGCGACCAAGACCGCCGCCAAAAAAGCCGCTCCCGCTCGCAACACCGCTTCCTCCCGCACCGCCGCCGGCGGCAAAGCCGCCGTGAAGACCCCGGCGAAGAAAACCGCCGCCAAGAGCAAGGCCGCCGCCGCGAAAGCACCGGCCAAGAAAGCCGCAGCTAAAAAGGCCGCCGCCAAAAAGACCACCGCGAAGAAAGCGACGGTGAAAAAGGCCCCGGCCAATCAATCCACGGCCAAGAAGGCCGTGACCAAGAAGGCGGCTGTGAAGAAAGCTACCGCCAAGAAAGCCGCCGTGAAGAAGCCTGCCGCCAAGCCGGCGGTGAAGAAAGCCACGGCCACCAAGGCCACCGCGAAAACCACTGCCGGCAAAAAAGCCCCGGCGGCCAAGGCCGCGCCGAAAAAAGCCGCCGCCACCAAGGCGCCGGTGAAGAAGGCCGCGCCCAAGAAAGCCCCGGCGCCCGCCAAGGCCGCCACCAGTACTCGCAAACCGGCGAGCACCTCGCCGGCGAAACCGACCTCGGCCGCGGCCCCCAAAAAAGCCGCGACCCGACCCGCCGCCAAGGCGGCCCGGACCACCGAACCCCAGCGTCCCACCCGGGCCGCCAGGACGGCGTCAGGAAGCCCGACCCGGGCTTCAACCCGTTCTCCATCTTCCAATCAGGTGACATCCAAGGTGAACAAATCCCCATCCACCGCCAGCAAGGCGGAAACGCTCATTCATGGTTTTATGCCGTACGTTCCCAAGGACGGCGAGGAGTACATGAACGAAGCCCAGCGCGCGCACTTCCGTCAGATTCTTCTGGCCTGGCGCCAGGAATTGATGGAGGAAGCCGACCGTACCATGCACCACCTCCAGGACGAGGTGGCCAACCTGCCCGACCCCGCCGACCGGGCCACCCAGGAAGAGGAATTCGCCCTGGAGCTGCGCACCCGCGACCGGGAGCGCAAGCTGCTCAAGAAGATCGAGAAGGCCCTGGATAAGATCGACAAGGACGATTACGGCTTCTGCGAAGCCTGTGGCGTGGAAATCGGTATCCGCCGTCTGGAGGCCCGCCCCACCGCCGAGCTTTGCATCGACTGCAAGGAGCTGGCGGAAATCAAGGAAAAACAACTGGCGGGGTGAGCCGCGATTACGTCGGGCGGTTCGCGCCCACGCCGTCGGGGCCACTGCATTTCGGCTCCCTGGTAACCGCCCTGGCCAGTTGGCTGGACGCCCGCCACCACGGCGGGCGCTGGCTGGTGCGGGTGGACGACCTGGACCCGCCACGGCAGCAGCCCGGCGCCGTGGACGCCATTCTCGATCAGCTCGACCGTTTCGGCCTTCACTGGGACGCCGCGCCGCTTTACCAAAGCCGGCGCGGTGACGCCTACGCGCAAGCGGTGGCGCGCCTGCTGGCCAGCGGCCATGCCTTCCACTGCACCCTGTCACGCAAACAGCTGCGCGCTCTGGACAACATTCACCCGGGCCCGGGTCTGGCACAGCCGCCGGGCCCGGACCGGGCGGTGCGTCTGACAGTGGCGGAAGGAGAGCGCTGTTTCCAGGACCGGGTGCAGGGGCGGGTGTGCGCCGATCTGGCCCGGGAGGGCGGGCCCTTCGTGATCCGCCGCCGGGACGGCCTGTTCGCCTATCAGCTGGCCTGCGCCCTGGACGACGCCGACCAGGGCATCACCGATGTGGTGCGTGGCAGCGATCTGCTGGCCTCCACCCTGCGCCAACTGCGGGTGCTGGAATGCCTGGAAGCGCCGGCGCCGCGCTATGCCCACCTGCCGGTGATCATGGACCCGGCCGGCGGCAAGATGAGCAAGTCCGCCGGCGCCGCGGCGCTGGATGCGCAACACCCGGGCGCCGCCCTGTTCGCGGCGCTGGGCTGCGTCGGGCTGACGCCGCCGGCGGGCTTGGCCGGCGCCGGGGTGGACGAGCAGCTGGCCTGGGCCCGGCACCATTGGCAACCGGCGCTGCTGCCCAGCGGCCGCCGCCAGCCACCGCCGGCGTGTTTACGCACGGCACAGGATTGATATGCTGGCCGCCTGGGAGACGCCATGTACACCGACCGCCTGCTGATCATTTTTATTCTGGGTACCTACCTGCTCTCCCCGGCGTTGATCGACTGGTGGAGCGAAGGCGGGCGCGCCTGGTACCGCCCTTATCTGGTATGGCTGGGCCTGATCGCGCTCAGTTACTGGATCACCCGGAGCCGGGACGTCGATGGCCTATAGCGTTAGCGAGCTGATCCTGATCGCCGGCGGCTACCTGCTGTTCCTGTTCCTGGTCGCCTGGATCACCGAAAAGGGCTACATCCCCGCCCGGCTGGTGCGCCATCCGGCGGTGTTCGTGTTTTCCCTGGGGGTGTACGCCAGCGCCTGGGCGATCTACGGCTCGGTGGGCTATGCCCACGACTACGGCTACAACTTCCTGGCCTATTTCCTGGGTATTTCCGGGGTGTTCCTGCTGGCGCCGATTCTGCTGGCGCCGATCCTGCGGCTCACCACCACCTATCAGCTCAGCTCCCTGGCGGACCTGTTCGCGTTCCGTTATCGCAGCCGCCTGGCCGGCGCCCTGACCACCCTGATGATGGTGGTCGGCATGCTGCCACTGCTGTCCATGCAGATCAAAGCGGTGGCGGAGTCGATCCAGATTCTCACCGGCGAGCCGGACCCGGCCTGGGTGGCGTTGTGGTTCTGCCTGCTGATTACCCTGTTCGCCATTCTGTTCGGCGCCCGCCATGCCACCGCCCGGGAACGCCACGAGGGCCTGGTGGTGGCGATCGCCATGGAGTCCCTGATCAAGCTGTTGGCGTTCGTGGCGGTGGCACTGGTGGGGCTGTTTGGCGTGTTCGACGGCCCAGGCGGGCTGGGCCAGTGGCTGGACGCCCACCCGGAAATGCTGTCGCGGCTTTACGGGCCGCTGCAAAACGGCAGCTGGCACAGCCTGATCATGGCGTTCTTCGTGTCCGCGGTGGTGATGCCGCACATGTTCCATATGGCGTTCACCGAGAACCTCAATCCCCGCGCCCTGGTGTCGGCCAGCTGGGGGTTGCCGCTGCTGTTCCTGATCATGGCCCTGTGCGTGCCGGTGATCCTGTGGGCGGCGCTGGCCAGCAACGCGCCCACCTCGCCGGACTATTTCACCCTGGGCGTGGGGCTCGCCAATGGCGGTGGCGCGGTGCTCGGCTATCTGGCCGGTCTGGCCGGCGCCAGTGGCATGCTGATCGTCGCCACCCTGGCGCTCTCCGGCATGAGCCTGAACCATCTGGTGCTGCCGGCCAGCCCGCTCAGCTCCGCCCACGATCTGTACCGCAACCTGCTGTGGACCCGGCGCGTGTTGATCGCCGCCATCCTGGCGCTGGCCTACGGCTTCTACCGACTGGCCGGCCCCGGGCACAGTTCGGTGGAGCTGGGCGTGCTGTCGTTCGTGGCCGCCCTGCAGTTCGTGCCCGGCCTGATCGGCACCCTGTTCTGGCCGTCCGGCAACCGCAATGGCCTGTTCGCCGGCATCGTCGCCGGTTTCGCGGTGTGGTTGCTGGCGCTGCTGATCCCGATCACCTTTCCGCAGTGGCAGGCCGGCACCGCGCTGGAGTGGATCGGCCTGCACCCGCGCCAGGGCATGGCCCACTGGAATCAGGTAGCGGTGGCCTCGCTCAGCCTGAACGGGCTGATCTATGCCATCGTCTCGATCATCACCCCCACTTCCCGGGCCGAACGCACCGCCGCCGAGGCCTGCGCGGTGGACAGCCTGCGCCGGCCCTATCGCTGGGACCTGGGGGCGAAGGACGTGGACGACTTCGTGCACGCGCTGAGCGGCCCGCTGGGCCCGGTCACCGCCGGCCGCGAGGTGGACATGGCACTGCGCGACCTGCGCCTGGGCCGGGAGGAAACCCGACCCTACGCGCTGCGCCGTCTGCGCGACCAGTTGGAGACCAATCTGTCCGGGCTGCTGGGCCCTTCGGTGTCGCACCAGCTGATGGACGACAACCTGCCCTACCAGCCCCAGGAAGGCGAGTCCGAGGACATCCGCTTTATCGAAACCCGCCTGGAGCAGTACCGCGACAAGCTGTCCGGTCTGGCGGCGGAACTGGACAGCCTGCGCCGCTTTCACCGGCAGACCCTGCTGGAGCTGCCCATGGGCGTGATCTCCCTGGGCGGCGACGGGGAAATCATCGGCTGGAACCGGGCGGCGGAAACCCTCACCGGCATCGACGCCGAGGACACCATCGGCTCCCGGCTCGGCCACCTGCCCACCCCCTGGGGCGAGCTGCTGGCCGAATTCAGCCGGGGCGACAGTGAGCACGAACCCCAGCGCCACCTGGAGGTGGACGGCCAGCCACGCTGGCTGAGCCTGCACCGCTCAAGGATTCACAGCCCCGGCGCCACCGAGCAGGCCGGCGGCCAGGTGCTGGTGCTGGAAGACATCACCGAGCTGCGCCAGATGGAATCGCACCTGGCCCACAACGAACGGCTCGCCTCCATCGGCCGGCTGGCCGCCGGCGTGGCCCACGAAATCGGCAACCCGGTGACCGCCATTGCCTGCCTGGCCCAGAATCTGGACGGCCATTGCGACGAGGACGAGCAGCGCCTCAGCGCCCGGCAGATCGTGGAGCAGACCCGGCGCATCACCCGCATCGTCGAGTCGCTGGTGACTTTCAGCCATTCCGGCGGCGTGCGCGACACCATCCAGGGCCCGGTCAATCTGGCCGCCACCGTGGCGGAAGCCATCGCCCTGCTGCTGCTGGACCCGGACCATCGGCGCCAGCAATTTGATAATCTGTGCCCGGGCGATCAGGAAGTGGTGGGCGATCCGCAACGTTTGCTGCAGGTGTTCGTCAACCTGCTCGGCAACGCCGCCGATGCCAGCCCGGACGATCAGCCCATCGTGGTGCGCAGCGAGCGCCAGCACCAGCATCTGCGCATTACCGTGGAAGATCGGGGCCACGGGGTGCCGGAAGAACTGCGCGATGCCCTGTTCGAACCTTTCGTGACCAGCAAACCGCCCGGCCGCGGCACGGGGCTGGGTCTGGCGCTGGTTTACAGTATTATCGAGGACCATCGCGGCACGGTGCGGGTGGAAAGCCCCATCGACAACGGCCGGGGTACCCGCTTCGTGATCGAGTTGCCGGCGTTCGCCGATGACCGGTCGCCAGCGACATAAAGAAGAAGGAACGGCACCATGAGCCATATCCTGATCGTCGAGGATGAACCCGTTATCCGGGGCGCGCTGCGTAAACTGCTGGAGCGCCACGATCATTCAGTGACGGAAGCGGAGTCCGTGGAACAGGCCCGCGAACAGGGCCTCGGCCAGTGCGACCTGATCATCAGCGACCTGCGCCTGCCCGGTGAGCCGGGCACCGCGCTGATCGAAATGGCCGGTTCGGTGCCGGTACTGATCATGACCAGCTATGCCAGCCTGCGCTCGGCGGTGGACGCCATGCGCCAGGGCGCGGTGGACTACATCCCCAAACCGTTCGACCACGATGAAATGCTGCTGGCGGTGGAGCGGGTGCTCAAGGAAGGCCGTATCAACCGGGGCAACCGGGTGCTGCGCCGGGACCTGGAGCGCAGCTACCCGGTGCACGCCATGATCGGCGAATGCGAGGCGATGCGGGAGCTCAAGCACCGTATCAGCCGGGTTGGGCCCACCCATACCCCGGTGCTGATTCTCGGCGAGGCCGGCACCGGCAAGGAACTCACCGCCCGCGCCCTGCACGAGCACAGTGAGCGTGCCGGCGCGCCGCTGGTCACCGTGCACTGCGCCGCCCTGCCCAAGGCACTGCAACTGCAGGAACTGTTCGGCGACGAGGAACGGGCCGGCCGCATCGAGGAGGCGGACGGCGGCACCCTGTTTCTGGATGAGGTGGGGGAATTGACCCCGGAGGCGCAAAGCCGGCTGCTCACGCTGCTGGAGCAGGGCGAGATCCATCGCCAGGAATCGCTGGCGGCGCGGCGGGTGGACGTGCGCGTGATCGCCAGCAGCCAGACCGAATTGCCGGCCCGGGTCAGCGACGGCCGTTTCCGCGACGATCTCTACTACCGGCTCAATGTAATGGAGCTGGAATTGCCGCCGTTGCGCGAGCGCGATGAGGATGTGGAGGAGCTGGCCCGGGCCCTGCTGGCCCGCAGCCGCGAGAAAATGCGCCGGGGCGAGCTGTTCTTCACCGAGGAGGCGCTCGCCGCCATGCGGCGCTATGCCTGGCCGGGCAACGTCAGGGAGCTGGAAAACGTGATCGAGCGGGCGGTGATCCTCTCCGAGGAAGACGGTATCGGCCCGGCCCAGCTGGGCCTCAACCCGAACCGCACCCCGCAGCGGCAGAGCCGCGCCAGCCTGGACCCCTCCGAGGACCTGTCCCTGGAAGACTATTTCACCCGTTTCGTGCTGGAGAACCAGGACAACATGACGGAAACCGAGCTGGCCCAGAAGCTCGGCATCAGCCGCAAGAGCCTCTGGGAGCGCCGCCAGCGCCTCAGCATCCAGCGCCCGAAACGGGGCTCCCGCCGCTAGCCTGCCCGGCTGACCACCCGCCTCCGGCCGGCTTCAACCCGGCCGGTTTTACATTCCTCCCGCCGCTTGACCATCGGATGATTCGCATCGATGTGGATTTTTTTTCCGGTTTCCGTGCTTGCTTCTGGCGGGTCAGGGGCGGGGCGTCGTGCCGCCCCTCAGAAGTGTTACCTTACTACACAGCACGGTAACAAGTGCGTTACCGGTGTCGGTCACCTTTACACCCTGATTTTTCAAAATTTCCATAAGTCATTGTTTTTTAAGGATTTAACAAGCTGTTGCAATGAAAAATCCATCCATGCACTATGAATCCCACGCCACATAAGGAAAACAACAACGGCGACGAGGCTCAGAATAAGAACAAGAAAAGAAGAAGAAAAAAGCTTGAGCCGAAATAACATGCCGTAGCGAAAATTGATTACGGCGCAAGGCAGAAAACAAAATAAAAAATAACAACAACAGAATCAGCGCATAGGGGACCACGACCAAGGTTGTGGTCCCTTTTTACTTTTCGGCCCCGGCGCACCAGAGCGGAAGTGTAACTCACTCTCCAGACCTTTCTCCATATCGGATGACCGGTGGCGGCGAAAAAGTGCTACCATGCCGCCTTTCATCTCGTCAGGACGTTTTTTGCTCAATGGCATCCAGATTCGTAGAGCGTTCAGCGGCATTTTTTCCGCACCTTTGGACTCTCATTTCAAGACCATTCCTATTCCTCTGGACCCGACTCCTGCGCAAAGGTTCCTTTGACTCGCCCCGACTTCCCGAAGCGCGGGTGATTCCCCGCGATCAGCACACGATCTCGCGCAAGGACATTTCCCGTGCCGCGCTGAACGTACTGTACGGGTTGCACAAAGGCGGCTTCGAGGCCTATCTGGTGGGCGGCTGCCTGCGAGACCTGCTGTGCGGGCGCCAGCCCAAGGACTTCGACGTGGTCACCGACGCCACGCCGGATGAGGTGCATCGTCTGTTCAAGCGCAGCCGCATCATCGGCCGGCGCTTCCAGATCGTGCATGTGCGCTTCGGCCGCGAGATCATCGAAGTCTCCACCTTCCGCGCCTTCCAGCGCGACGACATGAACGACGACCAGCACCTGGCCCATGAGGAAACCGGCCTGGTACTGCGTGACAATGCCTGGGGCAGCATCGAGGAAGACGCGCTGCGCCGGGATTTCACCGTCAATGCGCTCTACTACAACATCGCCGATTTCGCCCTGTACGACTTCGTGCAGAGCCGCCGGGACATCGAGCGCGGCGTGCTGCGGTTGATCGGCGACCCGGAACAGCGCTACCGGGAAGATCCGGTGCGCATGCTGCGGGCGGCGCGCTTCGCCGCCAAGCTGGGCTTCGAGCCGGACCGGGCCACCGCCGAGCCGATCCCGCGCCTCGCCGAGCTGCTGCTGCAGGTGCCGCCGGCACGGCTGTTCGACGAGGTCCTCAAGCTGTTCCTCAGCGGCCATGCCCGCGCCTCCTACCAGGAACTGCGCGAGCTGGGGCTGTTTCCCTTCCTGTTCCCGGAGACCGACCTCTGCCTGCAAGGCGATCAGGGCGAGACCTGGGAAGCGATGATTCTGGCGGCCATGGACAATACCGACGCGCGCCTGGCGGAAGACAAGCCGGTGACCCCCGCCTTTATCCTGGCGGTGCTGCTGTGGCCGGTGGTGACCGCGCGCCTGGACAAGTACCGGGCCGATGGCGTGCCGCCGGCGCCGGCCCTGCACAAGGCCGCCAGCTGGGCGCTGGATCAGCAGATCCAGCACACCGCCGTGCCGCGCCGCTTCTCCACGGTGATGCGGGAAATGTGGGACCTGCAGCAACGGCTGCCCCGCCGGGGCGGCAAACGGGCGGACACCCTGCTGCAGCACCCGCGCTTCCGCGCCGCCTACGATTTTCTGCTGCTCCGCGAGCAGGCCGGCGAGATCCGTGCCGGCCTGGGCGCCTGGTGGACCCGCTATCAGCAGGTCGACGAGCAGGAACGCTACGCCATGACCCAGGCCCTGGGGCCCAACCAGGGCGCCGGCGGTGATGGCGGCGGCGGCAACAACGGGGGCGGTCGCCGTCGCCGGCGGCGCCGCGGCGGACGTTCCTCCTCCTCCAATCAGGGGTAAGCCCGTGGTGGTAATCGGCCTGGGCAGCAACCTGAACGACCCGGAGCAACAGGTGACCCGCGCCCTGGGCGCCCTGGCGACGCTGCCGGAGACCCGCCTGCTGGGCCATTCGGACCTGTACAGCACCGCCCCGGTGGGCCCCCAGGACCAGCCCGACTACGTTAACGCGGTGGCGCTGCTGGACACCGATCTGGACCCGCTGGCGCTGCTCGATGCCCTGCAGGGGCTGGAACAGGCCGCCGGCCGCCAGCGCCGCCGCCACTGGGGGGAGCGCACCCTGGACCTGGATATTCTGCTGTGGGATCAGGCCAGCGTGCGCCTGCCGCGCCTGCGTATCCCGCACCCGGAAATGACCCGCCGCGCCTTCGTGCTGCGCCCGCTGCTCGACCGCCTGCCGGATTGCCGCTTGCCGGATGGCACCGCCCTGGCGGACCATTGGTCGGCGGTGGCCGATCAGCCCCTGCATCGCCTGCACCGTCTGGAGGAGGACCGGTTTGCTGACTGAACGCATCAACAAACTGCGCGCCACCGGCGAACTGCCCCGCTTTATCGCCGTGGAAGGCCCCATTGGTGTCGGCAAGACCACCCTGACCCGCCGGCTGGCGGACACCTTCGGCTTCGACACCCTGCTGGAGCAGGCCGAGGACAACCCGTTCCTGGGCCGCTTCTACCAGGACCCGGCACGCTATGCCCTGCAGACCGAACTGTTCTTCCTGTTCCAGCGTGCCGACCAGCTGCGCCAGTTGCAGCAGCAGGATCTGTTCACCGGCCCCAAGGTGGCGGACTTTCTGGTCGACAAGAACCGGCTGTTCGCCGAAGTGAACCTGGACGAGGACGAATTCGCCCTCTACGACAATGTGTTCCGGCACATGCTGCTGGACGCCCCGGCGCCGGACCTGGTGATCTATCTGCAGGCCCCCACCGGGGTGCTGCGCCAGCGGGTCCAGAAACGGGGCCACGACATCGAGCAGCGCATCGACCCGGACTACCTGGGCCGCCTCAACGACGCCTACACCCGCTTCTTCCACTTCTATGACGCGGCACCGCTGCTGATCGTCAACGCCGCCGAAATCGATCTGGTCAGCGGCGAAGCGGACTATCAGCAACTGGTGGGCGAGTTGCTGGACATCCGCACGGGCCGCCACTATTTTAATCCCCGCCCGCTGGTGTAACACCCGACAGCGGCGTGAACCGGCCCCAGGGAGCTACCCATGCCCGTTACCATCCGCACCCTCAAGAAACGCAAGGACGACGGCGAAAAATTCTCCGTCCTGACCGCCTACGACGCCACTTTCTCACGCCTGATCAGTGAAGCCGGCGTGGACGCCATGCTGATCGGCGATTCCCTCGGCAATGTGATCCAGGGCCAGGAAAGCACCGTGCCGGTGACCCTGGAACAGATGGTCTACCACACCGAATGCGTGGCGCGCGGCAATCAGGGCAGCCTGATCATCGCCGATGTGCCGTTCATGGGCGCCGCCACCCTGGAGAGCACCCTGGACGCGGCCACCGCCCTGATGCAAGCCGGCGCCAACGTGATCAAGCTGGAAGGCGGCGCCTGGCTGGCCGAGGCGGTCACCGTGCTCAAGCGCAACGGCGTGCCGGTGTGCGCGCACCTGGGGCTGACCCCGCAGGCGGTGAACGCCTTCGGCGGCTACCGGGTACAGGGCAAGGACGAGGCCGGCGCCCGGGAGTTGCTGGACGCCGCCTTTACCCTGGACCGGGCCGGCGCCGCCCTGTTCGTGCTGGAATGCGTGCCGCGCACCCTGAGCGCGGAAATCACCGCCGCCGTGGAGGCCCCGGTGATCGGCATCGGCGCCGCCCCGGAATGCGACGGCCAGGTGCTGGTGCTGCACGACATGCTGGGCCTGAACCCGCGCCCGGCGCGCTTCGTGAAGGATTTCATGGCGGAATCCGACGGCGGCGTGGCGGGTGCCTTCCGCGCCTACCATGAAGCGGTCAAAAGCGGCCGCTTCCCCACCGACGAACACTGTTTCTGACCATGGACATCCTGCATAGCGTCGCCGACGTGCGGGCGCGGGTGGCGCAATGGCGCCGCGACGGCCTCAGCGTCGGCCTGGTGCCCACCATGGGCAATCTCCACGACGGCCACCTGAGCCTGGTGCACACCGCCCGGGACCACTGCGACGCGGTGGTGGTGTCGGTGTTCGTCAACCCCACCCAATTCGGCCCCGGCGAGGATTTTGACGCCTACCCGCGCACCCTGGACGCGGACGCCGACCGGCTGCGGGACGCCGGGGTGGAGGTGCTGTTCGCGCCGTCGGTGGACGAGATGTACCCGCTCGGCGCCAACCACACCTGGGTGGACGTGGACGGCCTGGGCGACTACCTGTGCGGCGCCGACCGGCCCGGCCATTTCCGAGGCGTGGCCACGGTGGTGAGCAAGCTGTTCCATATCGTCCAGCCGGACGTGGCGGTGTTTGGCGAGAAGGATTTCCAGCAGTTGGCGATTCTGCGCCGCATGACCGAGGAATTGCTGTTTCCGATCCGCATCGTCGGCGCCCCCATCGCCCGTGACGCGGACGGCCTGGCGATGAGCTCCCGCAACGGCTACCTGAGCGACCAGGAGCGCGCCCGCGCGCCCCGCCTCCAGCATCACCTGGACCAGGCCCGCCGGGCCCTGGAAACCGGTGAACGGGACTTCCGGGAGCTGGAGGCGCGCACCGCCGCCGCCCTCTCCGCGGAGGGCTTCGAGGTGGATTACGTGACCGTGGCCAACGCTCGCACCCTGGCCCCGGCCGACGCCGGCGACCGGGACCTGGTGATCGCCGCCGCCGCCCGGCTTGGCAAGCCCAGATTGATCGACAATCTGGCGCTGACGCTGCCGGCGTCCTGATAGGCTGTTTTACCGAAAAGGCTTACCAAAAAGGCCCCCATACAGGCTGTATCCCCTTTCTTGTATGTGACCGGGGGTTCATGCATACTGCCGGCCCCTCGCAGAGGCCGGCCCCAGGGGCCGTTCCAGGGGTTGTTCAGAGAGGTACCCGACATGCAGTGCACCATGCTGAAAGCCAAGTTGCACCAGGCCCGCGTGACCCACGCGGAACTCGAGTATGAAGGCTCCTGCGCCATCGACGGCGAGTTGATGGACATGGCCGGCATTCTTGAGTACGAGCAAATCCAGATTTACAACCTGGACAACGGCGAGCGCTTTGAAACCTACGCCATTCGTGGCGAAGAGGGTTCCAAGATTATCTCCGTCAATGGCGCCGCCGCGCACAAAGCGCAGCCCGGCCACCGGGTGATCATTTGCGCCTACGCCAACTACTCCAGCTCCGAGCTGATCAATTACAAGCCGCGTCTGATTTACATGGGCGAAGGCAACGCCGTGAAAGGCACCAGCAACGCCATTCCGGTCCAGGTGGCCTGACCCGCCACCCCGTTTTCGCCCTCATGAAACGCCGGCCCCGCGCCGGCGTTTTTTATGCCTCGCCCTATACCGTGCTCCAGCCTGACAGCGGCTCCGCCGCCCCGCCATTCGCCTTTGGTCTTAAGGGTGCACCGCCCCCTGTTCCGCTCTACAGTAGGACCGGACAATAAGGTTTCATCAGCCCGCGCGCCGGCCGGAAAGCATCACGGTCATAGACCATGGTGGAATTCAGCCGACGCGGCCACGGCGGGATAATGCGTGGCCATGCGCCTTCCGGTAAGGCCCGGCCCTGCCGTGGCGCCACGGGCTCCCGTCTCGCACGGGAATAACAACAGACCAGCGGGCAGTATCAAGGAGACAGCCATGTCAGAACAAAAGATTCACCCGGTACCGGAGGCGTTCAAACGCCAGACTCTGATGGATCGGGAAACCTACGATCGCTGGTATCAGCAATCGGTCAGTGACCCGGACACCTTCTGGGCCGACCGCGCCGATGAGCTGCTTGATTGGAAAACCCGCTGGGACACGGTCAGCGACTGGGATTTCAAGGAGGGCCGCGCCGCCTGGTTCCAGGGCGCCACCCTCAACGCCTGCTACAACTGCGTGGACCGGCACCTGCCGGCGCGCGCCAACCAGACCGCCATCATCTGGGAAGGCGACGACCCGGGCCAGGACAAGCGCATCAGCTATCAGGAACTGTTCGAGCAGGTCTCCCGGCTGGGCAACGTGCTCAAGGACCGGGGCGTGAAAAAGGGCGACCGGGTGGTGATCTACATGCCGATGATCCCGGAAGCGGCCTATGCCATGCTCGCCTGCGCGCGCATCGGCGCCATCCACTCGGTGGTGTTCGGCGGCTTCTCGCCGGAAGCGCTCAAGGACCGTATCCAGGACGCCGGCGCCAGCGCGGTGATCACCGCCGATGAGGGCGTGCGCGGCGGCAAACTGATTCCTCTCAAGGCCAACACCGACAAGGCCATGAACGACGGCGGCCATGACGTGCATACCTGCGTGGTGGTGCGCCGCACCGGCAACAAGGTGGACTGGGATGACGGCCGCGATGTCTGGTACCACGAAGCCATGGAGCAGGTCTCCGACCAGTGCGAACCGGAATGGATGGAGGCCGAGGACCCGCTGTTCACCCTCTACACCTCCGGCTCCACCGGCAAGCCCAAGGGCGTGCTGCACAGCACCGCCGGCTACATGCTGCAGGCGGCGCTGACCCACAAATACGTGTTCGACTATCACGACGGTGACATCTACTGGTGTACCGCCGACGTGGGCTGGATCACCGGCCACAGCTACATCGTCTACGGCCCCCTGGCCAACGGCGCCACCACCCTGATGTTCGAGGGCGTGCCCACCTACCCGGACGCCTCCCGCCACTGGCAGGTGGTGGACAAGCACAAGGTGAACATCTACTACACCGCCCCCACCGCCATCCGCGCCCTGATGGGCCAGGGCGACGGCCCGGTCAAACAAACCTCACGCAAGAGCCTGCGGCTGCTGGGCACGGTGGGGGAACCGATCAATCCGGAGGCCTGGGAGTGGTATTACCGGGTGGTGGGCGAGGAGCGCTGCCCGATCGTGGACACCTGGTGGCAGACCGAAACCGGCGCCATCATGATCGCCCCGCTGCCCGGCGCCGTGGACCTCAAGCCCGGCTCCGCCACCCTGCCCATGTTCGGCGTGCAGCCGGGGCTGATGGACCCGGACGGCAAGGAACTGGAGGGCGCTACCTCCGGTAACCTGGTGATCAAGGCCAGCTGGCCAAGCCAGATCCGCACCGTCTACGGCGACCACCAGCGCATGATCGACACCTACTTCAGCGCCTACCCGGGCTACTACTTCACCGGCGACGGCGCCCGCCGGGACGAGGACGGCTACTACTGGATCACCGGCCGGGTGGACGACGTGCTCAATGTGTCCGGCCACCGGCTGGGCACCGCCGAGATCGAGTCCGCGCTGGTGCTGCACAAGAGCATCTCCGAGGCCGCCGTGGTGGGCTACCAGCACGAGGTCAAGGGTCAGGGGATCTATGCCTATGTGTCGCTGATGAGCGGCTCCGAGGGCAGCGACGAACTGATCACCGAGCTGCGCGAACTGGTCACCCAGGAAATCGGCCCCATCGCCAAGCCCGACCTGATCCACTTCGCCCCGGGCCTGCCCAAGACCCGCTCCGGCAAGATCATGCGCCGTATCCTGCGCAAGATCGCCGCCGATGAACTGGACTCCCTGGGCGACACCTCCACCCTGGCCGACCCGGCGGTGGTGGATGAGCTGATCAAAACCCGCAAGAACGGCAACGACTGACCCGAACCGGGATCGGAAATGTAGGAGCGACTTCAGTCGCGATGCCGATGGCACCGCCGCTGATCGCGGCTGAAGCCGCTCCTACACACGCCCCCAGCCACCGGGCCCCGGATCGGAGTGTAGGAGCGGCTTCAGTCGCGATGCCGATGGCACCGCCGTTGATCGCGGCTAAAGCCGCTCCTACATACCCCCCCGGCCACCGGGCCCCGGATCGGAGTGTAGGAGCGACTTCAGTCGCGATGCCGATGGCACCGCCGTTGATCGCGGCTGAAGCCGCTCCTACACACGTCCCCGGCCACCGGGCCCCGGATCGGATGTAGGAGCGACTTCAGTCGCGATGCCAGTGGCACCGCCGTTTGATCGCGGCTGAAGCCGCTCCTACATACGCCCCCGGGCACCGGGATTCGGATCGGAGTGTAGGAGCGACTTCAGTCGCGATGCCGATGGCACCGCCGTTTGATCGCGGCTGAAGCCGCTCCTACATACGTCCCTGGCCACCGGGATTCGGATCGGGTGTAGGAGCGACTTCAGTCGCGATGCTGATGGCACCGCCGGTTGATCGCGGCTGAAGCCGCTCCTACGCGCCCGCCTCCGACGCGGGACGGCGTTGTTGGTGACGCAACAGCAGCACCAACGGGATGGCCGCCATATTGATCCACATAAGCAGCCGGAAATCGTTCATGTAACTGATCTCCGCCGCCTGCGCCATCAATGTCTGGTAGACCGCCGCCGGCACCCCGCCCACCATATCCTTCATCGGCAGCCCCTGGGCGATCCAGGCCCGCAGGTGCATATGCTCACCGAGCTGCTGCTGGTTGATCCACATATTGCGCGACAGCATGGCGGTCATGATCGAGATGCCCACGCTGGAGCCCAGGTTGCGCGACAGCGAAAACAGGGAGGCGCCTTCGGTGCGCAGCGCCGGTTTCAGGGTGGCGTAGGTAAGCGTGCTGGCGGGCACGAACACCAGGCCCAGCCCCAGCCCCTGCAGCACCCCGGTCCACACCAGGGTCTGACGGCTGACTTCCAGGGTGAAGCCGGCCATCTGGTGCAGCGACACGGAGATCAGCACCAGGCCGGTGACCACCAGCACCCGCGGGTCCAGCCGGGTGCGCATCAGCCGGCCCACCAGCATCATCGAGAACATGGAGCCCAGCCCCCTTGGCGCCAGCACCAGGCCGGTGGTCACCGCCGGGTAGTCCTTCCATTGCTGCAGGAACGGCGGCAGCAGGGCCATGGTGGCGAGCAGAATGATGCCGACCACGAAGATAAACACCACGCCGGTGACGAAGTTGCGGTCCTTGAACAGGCTCAGATTGATAAACGGATCTTTCCGGGTCAGCGAGTGCACCACGAACAGGTAGAAGCCGAGCACCGCCAGCAGCGCCTCGATCTGGATTTCGAAGCTCTCGAACCACTTCTCCTGCTCGCCCCGGTCCAGCATCAGCTGGAACGCGCCGATGGCCAGGCCGAGAAAGGCGAAGCCCAGGGTGTCGAAGCGTACCTTGCGGGTTTCGCTTTCCGCCACGCTGATCCAGATGCCGGCGAAGGCCAGCAGGCCGAACGGCAGATTGATATAGAACACCCAGCGCCAGCTGTACCACTCGGTGAGCCAGCCCCCCAGGGTGGGCCCGAGAATCGGCCCCACCATCACGCCCATGCCCCAGATCGCCATGGCCTGGCCGTGTTTCTCCACCGGGTAGGTGTCCAACAGGACCGACTGGGACAGCGGCACCAGGGCGGCGCCGAAGATGCCCTGCAGAATGCGGAACATCACCATCTGATCCAGGTTGGCGGACAGCCCGCACAGCCCGGAGGCCACCGTGAACCCGGCCACCGACCACAGAAACAGGCGGCGCCGGCCCAGGCGCCCGGCGAAAAAGCCCACCGCCGGGGTCATGATCGCCGCCGAAACGATATAGGACGTGAGCACCCAGGTGATCTGGTCGGTGCTCGCCGACAGGCTGCCCTGCATATGCGGCAACGCCACATTGGCGATGGTGGTGTCGAGCACCTGCATCACCGTGGCCAGCATGATGCTGGCGGTGACCAGGCGCTGGTCGTTAATGCGCGGCATCGACGGTGCGGTCCGGCTGGCCGGCGCGGTCGAACAGGGAGGCGCCGGTGTCGATGGTGATTTCCGCGCTCATCCCGGCGCGCAGGGGCGGCTTGCCGTCCGGGTCTTCCAGGCTCAGTTTCACCGGTACCCGCTGCACCACCTTGACCCAGTTACCGCTGGCGTTCTGCGGCGGGATCAGGGCGTATTCAGAGCCGGTGGCCGGGCTCAGGCTCTGCACCCGGGCCTTCCACACCACCCCCGGATAGCTGTCCACTTCCACCTCCACGCTCTGGCCTTCGCGGACGTCGGTCAGCTGGGTCTCCTTGAGGTTGGCTTCCACCCAGGCGGAATGGCTGCGCGCCAGGGTGAACACCGGCACGCCGGCGTTGACCCGCTCGCCGACCATCGGCGTGGCGCCACCGATAACGCCGTCCGCCGGCGCCACGATGCGGGTGTGGGCCAGGTCATAGCGGGCCCGGTCCAGCTTGGCGGTGGCCGCCTGGTAGTCCGGATGCTCCTCCACCGCCACGTCGGGGCCACCGGCCAGCTTCGCCTTGAGGCTGGCCAGTTCCTGCTCGATCACCGCCTTGCCGGAGCGCGCCTGATCACGCTTCTGGCGCACGCCGTCCAGTTGCGACCGGGACACCGCCACCCGGTCCAGACCCTGGAAGCGTTGCAGCTCACGCTGGTGGTAGGCCAGATCGCGCTCCGACTGGTCCAGCTGGGCCTGCAGCCGGGCGTAGTCGGCGCGCTCGGAAAGAATGCGGTTGCGCACCGCTTGCTGGTCGGCGCGGGCCTCCTGCAGCGCCATGCGATACGGCTCCGGGTCCACTTCGGCGAGCACCTGCCCCTGTTTGACCGCCTGGTTGCGCTCCACCTCCACCCGCGTCAGCGGCCCGCTCACGTCGGCGGTGAGCGAAATCATATCCACCTTCACATAGGCGTTTTCGGTGCTGATATAGCGGCCGCCGCCCAGGGCCAGCCAGAGCCCCACCGCCAGGGCGATGATCAGCCCCAGGCCCATGGCGAGGCGACGATTGCGTTGCGTGGTGGTCACGTGGTTATTCCCCCTGCTCGGTGTGGTCGGCGCGCTGGCACAGATTGGCGCGCATGCGCTCCAGCACCCGGGTGAAGGTTTCGATGTCGTCGGCGCCGATGCCGGCCAGCGCCTGACGCCGGGTGGCCATGGCCAGCTCGCGCAAACCGGCCAGGGCCGGAGCGGCCCGGTCGGTGAGGTAGACCCGGCGGCGGCGCCGGTCGGTGGGGTCGGCCCGCCGCTCCACCAGCCCTTCCTCTTCCAGCCTTTCCAGCTGGCGGCTCAGGGAAATGGGGGCCACGTCCAGGATTTCGGCCAGGGCGGCCTGGTGAATGCCCTCCCGCCGGGTCAGGTTCCACAGCACCTGCCAGCGGGCCCGGGTAAGCCCCTGCTCGCGGGCCCGGCGGTCGAAGTCGCGGCGCAGCATGCGCGCCACGTCATGCAGCCCCAGCCCCACTGTGGTGTCCTTGTTCATCACGGCCTCATTCGTAAGCCAACTTATGGTAAGGAAGCTTATAATGAGATAAAGAGTAAGGCAAGTTGCCTTATGTTTATGGCGGAGAGGATCTCAAGGGCAATGGCTTCCACCCCAAGGTGGAAGCCGGGGCAGGCAAGGATCAGCGGGTGGCGGCGGGCGCCGTCACGGTGTTCACGGAAACCTGGTCAGCCGCCGGGGTGGCGGCCTGCTCCCCTTCCTCGGCCGGCGCTTCCACGGCCGGCTCCGGCGCCGCCGGAGCCAGCGGCGGCTCGACAACCGGCGCTTCCTCCAGCCCGACCAGCAGCTGGTCGTCCAGTTTCCACATGGCGCCGGTGGCCGGGTCCACAATCAGTACCCCCAGAAGACCACCGAAAATCAGATTGCCCCAGTACCAACCGTCCATGGAGGCATTAAGCGGCACCGTGGTGCTGTTATACCCATTATGTTCAAAGGTGACCTGATATTTCGCCGCGGAGAAAAACCCGTTTTTGGCCGGCAGGCTGACCATGGAGGGCGTGACGCCGGCGGCGATGCGCTTGCCGGAACGCTGATTGGTTACCACGTACTCGGCCCGCTCCGGCGAACTCTGCAGGCTCACGGCGTAGGAGGAATCAGAAACGATGGACGCGCAACCCGATATTTGAATGGCGACGGCCAGGGCGACCGCGCTGGTTATTACTTTCATTTTATATTCCCTTCCATTAGGCAAAAAAAAGCCCGCCGATACGGGCGGGCTTTTTATTTTAGCCAAATGTAAAAGGAATGTAATACCCCTTAAACTTCCTTGGCTTCCTTCATGGACAGCTTGATGCGGCCGCGTTGATCCACGTCCAGGACTTTCACCTTGATGATGTCGCCCTCGTTGACGTAGTCGGTGACCTTCTCCACCCGCTCCTCGGCGATCTGGGAGATGTGCAGCAGGCCTTCGGTGCCCGGCATGATCTGCACGAAAGCACCGAAGTCCACCACGCGCATGACCTTGCCTTCGTAGATCTTGTCGATCTCGGCCTCGGCGGTGATCTCCTCCACCCGGCGCTGAGCTTCGCCAGCGGCTTCACGGGTTTCACCGTAGATCTTGACGCTGCCATCGTCTTCGATGTCGATGGTGCACTTGGTTTCTTCGGTGAGCGCACGGATGGTGGCGCCGCCCTTGCCGATCACGTCGCGGATTTTCTCCGGGTTGATCTTCAGGGTGATCAGGGTGGGCGCGTTCTCGGACACCTGGCTGCGCGATTCGCTGATCGCCTTGCTCATTTCGCCGAGGATGTGGAGGCGGCCTTCGCGGGCCTGGCCCAGGGCCTTCTCCATGATTTCCTCGGTGATGCCCTCGATCTTGATGTCCATCTGCAGGGCGGTGACGCCGCGCTCGGTGCCGGCCACCTTGAAGTCCATGTCGCCCAGGTGGTCTTCGTCACCGAGGATGTCGGACAGCACCGCGTAGCGGCCGTCTTCTTCCTTGACCAGGCCCATGGCGATACCGGCCACCGGCGCGCTCAGCGGCACACCAGCGTCCATCAGCGCCATGGAGGTGCCGCACACGGACGCCATGGAGGAGGAACCGTTGGACTCGGTGATCTCGGACACCACGCGGATGGTGTAGGGGAAGTCCTTCTCGTTGGGCACCACCGCTTCCACGCCGCGGCGGGCCAGACGGCCGTGGCCGATCTCACGCCGCTTGGGAGAGCCGATCATGCCGGTTTCGCCCACGCAGTACGGGGGGAAGTTGTACTGCAGCATGAAGTGGTCCTGGCGGGAACCTTCCAGGGCATCGATCAGCTGCGCGTCGCGCATACCGCCCAGGGTGGCGGTGACGATGGCCTGGGTTTCGCCACGGGTGAACAGGGCGGAACCGTGGGTTTTCTTGAGCACGCCCACCTGGCAGTCGATGGCGCGCACCGCGTTCAGGGCACGGCCGTCGATACGCGGCTTGCCGGAAACCACGGCTTCGCGCACCACGCTCTTCTCGATCTTGCCGAACAGGTCCTTCACCTCACCGGCTTCCGGCGCGCCTTCCTCGCCGGTGGCGAACTCGGCCACGCAGGCGTCACGCAGCTCGCCGACCTTCTGGTAGCGGGCCATCTTCTCGGTGATGGTGTAAGCCTCCGCCAGGGAGCCTTCGTATTTGGCCTTGATGGCGCTCTTCAGGGCATCGTTGTCCTGGGGAGCCTGCCAGTCCCAGGCCGGCTTGCCGGCTTCGGCGGCGAATTCCTTGATGCCGCTGATCACCGCCTGCATTTCCTGGTGACCGAACAGCACCGCGCCCAGCATCTGGTCTTCGCTGAGTTCCTCGGCTTCGGATTCCACCATCAGCACGGCGGCGTCGGTGCCGGCCACTACCAGGTTCAGGTTGGAGGATTCCAGTTCGGTGTAGCTCGGGTTGAGCAGGTAGAAGCCGTCCTTGAAGCCCACCCGGGCGGCGCCGATGGGGCCGCTGAAGGGGATGCCGGAGATCGCCAGGGCGGCGGAGGTGCCGATCATGGCGGCGATATCCGGGTCCTGGTTCTTGTCCGAGGACATCACCGTGGCCACCACCTGCACTTCGTTCATGAAGCCGTTGGGGAACAGCGGACGGATGGGCCGGTCGATCAGGCGGCAGGTCAGGGTTTCCTTCTCGCTGGGCCGGCCCTCACGCTTGAGGAAGCCACCCGGGATACGGCCGGTGGAGTAGGTTTTTTCCTGGTAGTTCACGGTCAGGGGGAAAAACGGTTTGCCGGGGTCCGCTTCTTTCTTGCCAACCACGGTCACCAGCACCTGGGTGTTACCGATGGTCACCATCACGGCGGCGGTGGCCTGGCGGGCAATGCGGCCCGTCTCCAGCACCACGGTGTGGTCGCCGTATTGAATTTCCTTGCGTACTGTATTGAACATATCGCGTCTCTTCTCTCGTTCGTCGCTTGCTCTGCGTCTCTATCCTTTCTGCCGGGGCATGATAACCCGGCACCGGCTGGCACCGAAGCCTTTTAGGGCCGGTCCGCACGACCCGCATCACGCCTGGAGCGGGCAAATTCCGGTGGCCCAAAACAACAGAAGCCCGGCGCCGGGGCCGAGCTTCCATCGTATCGCGGTCGGGGGGCTCGCTTAGCGGCGCAGACCCAGACGTTCGATCAGCTTCAGATAGCGGTCGCGGTTCTTGCCGGCCAGGTAGTCCAGCAGCTTGCGGCGCTGGTTAACCATGCGGATCAGGCCGCGGCGGCTATGGTGATCCTTGCTGTGATCCTTGAAGTGACCCTGCAGCTGGTTGATGTTCTCGGTCAGCAGGGCAACCTGTACTTCCGGGGACCCGGTGTCGCCTTCCTTAACGCCGAAATCCTTCAGGATCTGTGCTTTCTGTTCAGTGCTCAAAGCCATCTTTATTGCTCCAATATGCAATGGATGTCACGACCGGCCGTGCATATTTACAGCCGCCGTCCTCAGGAAACCAGACGACGCGGCGCGATGCGCCCGTCCTCCAGCACTTCACCAACCCCCATGAAGGTGTCGGTGGAAGCTTCATAAATACTGACCCAGCCGTCCAGCGGCCGGTCACCGGCCATTACCGGCTGCCCCTGGCGCAGGTAATAGGCCGCATTGTCGCCCAGGGCGACGCGCGGCCAGTCTGCCACGCTGGTGGATAAAGGCAAGAGGTATTCATCGAGCGCCTCGAAGCCGCCCTCCGCCTTGATATTCCCCAGCTGCTCCAGGGTCATCATGCGCTCCGCCGGATAGGGCCCGGCGGAAAGCCGCCGCAGGCCGATCACGTGGGCGCCGCAGCCCAGCACCTCACCCACGTCCTCCACCAGGGAGCGCACGTAGGTGCCCTTGGAGCAGGCCACTTCGAACTCCAGCCGGTCGCCGTCCAGCAGACGGGCGCCGAGGATTTCGTGGATGGTCACCGCCCGTGGCTTGCGCTCCACGGTGATGCCTTCCCGGGCCAGCTTGTAGAGCGGCGTGCCGTTGTGCTTGATCGCCGAGTACATGCTGGGCACCTGTTCGATGTGGCCCAGGAACCGGTCCAGGGCTTCCAGTGCCCGCGCCTCGCTGACGTCCACCGGGCGGGTGTCACGCACCTCGCCATCGGCGTCGCCGGTCTCGGTGGTCACCCCCAGTTGGGCGGTAACCTGGTAGCGCTTGTCCGCATCCAGCAGAAACTGGCTGAACTTGGTCGCCTCGCCAAAACAGATCGGCAGCATGCCGGTGGCCAGCGGATCAAGGCTGCCGGTATGGCCGGCCTTGGCGGCGGCGAACATTTTCTTGGCCATCTGCAGGGCACCGTTGCTGGTTACGCCCTGGCTCTTGTCGAGCAACAGAATGCCATTGAGATTACGACCTCCACGGCGCCGTTTTCCCACTGTCTTTGCTCCGTGATCAATCGTTATCGGTGTCGTCTTCCGGGCGCAGTTCCCGGTCCTCGGCGCGGGCTTCGTCGATCAGCTTGGACAGCTCCGACGCCCGCTCCGGGGTTTTATCGTAGTGAAACCGCAGACGCGGCGTGGTGCGGGTGTTCAGCGACTGGGCCAGCGAAGAGCGCAGGAAACCGGCGGCGCCGGTCAGCACCTGCTCCGCTTCCCGGCCGGCGTCCTCGCCCTCACCCAGCAGGGTGAAGTAGACATCGGCGTAGGCCAGGTCCCGGGCGACGGTCACGTCCTGCACCGTCACCAGCCCGATGCGCGGGTCCTTCAGTTCAAACTGAAGCACCCGCGACAGCTCGCGCTGGATCTGGTCGGCGATGCGGTCGGTACGCTGGAAACCGCTGGGGCGACGGTGACGGCTCATGATTGGGCGCGCCTACAGGCTGCGCGCCACCTCCTTCACTTCGAACACCTCGATCTTGTCGCCTTCCTTCACGTCGTTGTAGCTCTTCACGGCGATACCACATTCCATGCCGTTGCGAACTTCCTGAACGTCGTCCTTGAAGCGGCGCAGGGATTCCAGCTCGCCTTCGAACACCACCACGTCGTCGCGCAGCACGCGGATCGGCCGGTTCCGGTAGAGGGTCCCCTCCACCACCATACAGCCGGCCACGGCGCCGAACTTGGAGGACCGGAACACATCGCGCACTTCCGCGGTGCCCAGGATTTCCTCGCGTTTCTCCGGTGCCAGCAGACCGCTCATGGCCTGTTTGACGTCGTCGATCAGCTCGTAGATCACGCTGTAGTAGCGCAGGTCAATGCCTTCCTGCTCGCACAGACGCTTGGCCTTGGAGTCGGCGCGCACGTTGAAGCCCAGCAGTACCGCCTCGCTGGTCATCGCCAGGTTGACGTCGGACTCGTTGATCGCGCCCACGCCGGCGGACACCAGGCTCACCTTCACTTCGTCGGTGGACAGGTCGTTGAGCGCACCGATCAGCGCTTCCAGGGACCCGCGCACGTCGGTCTTGAGCACGATGTTGACCTGGCTGGCCTCGGCACTGCCCATGTTCTCGAACAGGTTCTCCAGCTTGGAGGCCTGCTGCCGCTTGAGCTTGACGTCGCGGTCGCGCTCCTGACGGAATTCCGCCACTTCCCGGGCTTTCTTCTCGTCGGGCAGCACCTGAACCTGCTCACCGGCTTCCGGCGCGCCGTCCAGGCCCAGCACTTCCACCGGAATGGAGGGGCCGGCTTTCTTGACCTGTTGGCCGGTCTCGTCCACCAGGGCGCGTACCCGGCCGTAATGGGCGCCGGCCAGCAGCATGTCGCCCACGTTCAGTTCGCCGGACTGCACCAGGATCGATGCCACGGTACCGCGGCCCTTCTCGACCCGGGACTCGATCACCACGCCGCTGGCGGGGCCGGTGGCCGGGGCTTTCAGTTCCAGCAGTTCAGACTGCAGCAGGATCGCGTCGAGCAGGTCGTCGATGCCTTCGCCGGAATGGGCGGACACATTGATGAACTGGTATTCGCCACCCCAGGCTTCGGGGATCACGTCCTTGGTGGCCAGCTCGTTCTTGACCCGGTCCGGATCGGCGCCTTCCTTGTCGACCTTGTTGATCGCGATAATCAGCGGAACACCAGCCGCCTTGGCGTGGTTGATCGCTTCCTCGGTCTGCGGCATCACGCCGTCGTCCGCCGCCACCACGATGATGACGATGTCGGTGGCCTTGGCGCCACGGGCGCGCATGGCGGTGAACGCCGCGTGGCCCGGGGTATCCAGGAAGGTGATCATGCCCTTCTCATGCGGCACGTGGTACGCGCCGATGTGCTGGGTAATGCCCCCGGCTTCGCCGGCGGCCACCTTGGCCTTACGAATGTAGTCGAGCAGCGAGGTCTTGCCGTGGTCGACGTGGCCCATGATGGTCACTACCGGCGCGCGGTTCTCGCTGTCGATACCGCTGTAGTCCGCCAGGGTGGCCAGATCGTCTTCCAGGGCCTCTTCCTCGCCCTTCACCAGTTTGGGCGTATGCCCCATTTCCTCGGTGAGCAGTACCGCCGTTTCCTGGTCGATGTACTGGTTCACAGTCGCCATCTCGCCCATCTTCATCATCGCCTTGATCAGTTCCTTGGCTTTGATGTTCATGCGCTGGGCCAGCTCGGCCACGGTGATGGTCTCGGGAATCTCGACGTCGTATACCATTTTCTCCGTGGGGCTCTTGAACCCGTGCTGTTTGTTCATGGAGCTCTTCATCTGGCCGTGGGCCACGCCGGCACTTTTCGGCTTGCGGCGACGACGACGGGATTGGCGCTCCTCGGTGCGGTAGCCGGCCTCGACAGCATCACGGACGATGGAGGAACTCTTGTCTTCTTCCTCTTCCCGTGGCTGTTCCTGGGCTTCGCCACCGCGCTTTTCCAGCTCTTCGGCAATGCGCTTGGCTTCCTCGGCGGTACGCCGGGCGGCCTCTTCCTCGGCCTTCTTGCGCTGCTCGGCTTCCTGCTTGCGGCGTACTTCCTCGGCTTCGCGTTGCTTGCGCTCCTCGGCTTCGCGCTGTTTGCGCTCTTCCTCGGTTTCTTCCTTCTGCGCTTTCTTGGCGGCCTTGGGCACACTGGCGCGCTTGGATTTCTCCTGGGAGGCCTTTTCCTCTTCGGCGGCGCGCTCTTTCTCGGCGCGGGCCTTGGCCTCCTGCTCGCGGCGCAGGGCGTCTTCTTCCTCCGCCTTGCGCTTGGCTTCTTCTTCCTCGGCCTTGCGCTTGGCCTCTTCCTCCGCCAGACGCGCCGCTTCTTCCTCGGCCGCCTTGCGCTCGGCTTCAAGGCGCTCTTCTTCCTCGACGGCGGCGCGCTTCACATAGGTGCGCTTCTTGCGCACTTCCACGTTCACGGTCTTGGCCTTGCCCGCCGCGCCGGTGGTCTTGATGGTGCTCGTGGAGCGGCGTTTCAGGGTGATCTTGCTGGGTTCCGAAGACTGGGCACCATGGGACTTGCGCAGATGCGCCAGCAGCTGCTGCTTCTGTTCATCGGAGACCCCTTCACCGGCATCGGTGTGGGGCAGGCCGGCTTCCTTCATCTGCGTGAGCAGCGTGTCCACCGGAATACCTACCACATCGGCCAGTTTCTTTACGGTCGTTTCTGCCATGTCAGCAACACTCTCCTGTCCGCGTCTGGGTGGCGCCCTGCTAATCCCGGCGAGAATTACTCGCCGGCTTCCTCGCCTGCAAACCAGGGGGCGCGGGCGGCCATGATCAATTCAGCCGCGCGCTCTTCACTCATCCCCTCGATGTCGAGCAGGTCGTCCACCGCTTGTTCGGCAAGGTCTTCCATGGTGACGATGCCTTTTGAGGCCAGTTCCACCGCCAGGTCACGATCCATGCCTTCCATATTGAGCAGATCATCAGCGGGTTCGGCCTGTCCGAATTTCTCCTCGGACACCAGGGCCCGAGTCAGCAGCGCATCCTTGGCGCGCTGGCGCAGCGCCTCGACGATATCCTCGTCGAAGCCCTCGATGGCGAGCATTTCCTCGGTGGGAACGTAGGCCACTTCCTCCAGGGTGGAGAAACCTTCCTCCACCAGGACCGCGGCCATGTCTTCGTCCACATCCAGGTACTCGATGAAGCTCTGCAGTGCCTGCTCGGCTTCCTGCTGCTGCTTGTTCTCCGCTTCATCGATGGTCATCACGTTCAGCTCCCAGCCGGTCAGCTCGGAGGCGAGACGGATGTTCTGGCCGCTGCGGCCGATGGCCTGGGCCAGCGCCGATTCATCTTCCACCGCGATGTCCATGGTGTGGCTTTCCTCGTCCACCACGATGGACGCCACTTCCGCCGGCTGCATGGCGTTGATCACCAGCTGCGCCGGGTTGTCGTCCCACAGAACGATGTCGATACGCTCACCGGCCAGCTCGTTGGACACCGCCTGCACGCGCGCGCCGCGCATGCCGACACAGGCGCCCACCGGGTCGATGCGCTGGTCGTTGGTCTTGACGGCGATCTTGGCGCGGGAGCCCGGATCACGGGCGGCGCCCTTGATCTCGATCAGCTCTTCGCCGATCTCCGGCACCTCGATCTTGAACAGTTCGATGAGCATTTCCGGGCAGGCGCGGCTGGCGAACAGCTGCGGGCCCCGGTTCTCTTCGTTGACGCCCAGCAGATAGGCGCGCACCCGATCATTCTGGCGCACGCTCTCGCGGGTGATCATATGCTCCCGGGTGATCAATGCCTCGGCATTGCCGCCCAGGTCGAGCACGATGGCGTCGCGGCTGGATTTTTTCACCACGCCGCTGATCAGCTCGCCGATGCGGTCCCGGTATTCCTCGATGATCTGCCGGCGCTCGGCTTCGCGCACCTTCTGCACGATCACCTGCTTGGCGGTCTGGGCGGCGATGCGGCCGAACGCCTCGGACTCGATTTCCTGTTCGTGGATATCGCCGATCTGAAGGCTTTCGTTCTCTTCATGGGCTTCGTCCAGCGTAAGCTGGCGGCCGAATTCGAACAGCTCTTCGTCGGGCACCACATGCCAGACGCGGAACGTGCGGTAATCGCCGCTGATGCGGTCGATCTCCACGCGGATTTCCACGTCTTCTTCCTTGAAGCGTTTCTTGGTCGCCGCCGCCAGGGCCGATTCGATGGCCTCGAAAATCACATCGCGGCTGACGCCCTTCTCGTTGGAAACGGTTTCCGCTACCAGCAGGATCTCTTTGTTCATGGCCAGGCCTTTACCTATGTCTCCGGGGCGCGCTCAGTCGAAGCGGGGCTTCAATCGGGCACGGTCCACCTGACTGTAGGGAACACGCAGGGTTTCGCCATCAAGCGTCACCTCCAGCGTATCGCCATCCACGGCAACCAGGGTCGCCGTTATTTTACGCTTGCCCGCGATCGGAGCCAGCAACGTGAGTTGCACGTCCTCGCCCTGATAACGGTCAAATTGGGAAAGTTCGAAGAGTGGGCGATCCAGACCTGGAGAGGATACTTCCAGGTTGTATTCGCCGGGGATCGGATCTTCCACGTCGAGAAGACCGCTGACTTCGTTGCTCACTCGCGCGCAATCATCAACGCTGATGCCGTCTTCGTGATCAATAAAAAGACGCAATACCGCACCGCGCCCCTGGAGGTACTGGATACCCCAAAGCGTGTAACCCAGGTCTTCCACCAGTGGAGCCAACAGCTCCTTGAGTTGCTCGGTGCGTTTCGACATCTAACCTCTGCGTCGCGGTCTTCATAACCGGTGTTCTTTACCGGCATCACAAACAAAAAATGGGCCTAACGCCCATTTCCCACTATCGACCCGGCTGTATAGCAAAAAGCCCCTCTAGAGGGGCTTTTTGTTGTTCAGAACCGGATCGGTTCCGACAAGTGGTAGCGGGGGCAGGATTTGAACCTACGACCTTCGGGTTATGAGCCCGACGAGCTACCAGACTGCTCCACCCCGCACTTGAAATCGAGCGCAAATACTAAGGATTCGCGCGGGTCTTGTCAATGCGATTCGAGAAAAAAGTATTTATTTTTCCGAACCTTAACGAAAACAAAACCCTTTCAGTTCCGTTGCCGAACGTCTCACGGAAAGCCCCGCTTCCCGCGCCAACGCAGTGACGGGACCAGGCCCGCCGCTTCTCGGCGCTGGCCGCTGCCGCGACCAGAAATCACAAGCGGATTCTAACAGGAATCCGTCCAAATTTTGGTGCCGAAGGCTGGGCGGAAAGCACCGCTTTCCGCGCCAGCGCAGCGGCGGGATACCGCCCGCCGCGTCTCGGCGCTGGCTGGCAGGCCGGCCGAGAAACATAAGAGGATTCCGCCAGGAACCCATCCGCATTTTGGTGCCGAAGGCCGGACTTGAACCGGCACGACCGTAAGGTCACTACCCCCTCAAGATAGCGTGTCTACCAATTCCACCACTTCGGCAAAGAACTCGCTTACTGCTCCGACTGAGACGGCGTCTCATCCGGGGCCGGGGATTCTAACTCAGCCGCCGGCACATCTAAAGACCCTTTTTCGGATTCCGACGCACCGGGCACGTCCCCGGCATCACCGGAGTCCATGGCGGGCACATCACCCCGGGCCTCACCGGCACCGGGCACGTCGCCGCCCTGCTGATCCATGGCCGGAACGTCCTGCTCATCCACTGATTCCAGCGCCGGCAGAATGCTGCCACCACCGGATACTTCCTGGCGAGCCATCCAGGCCAGCCCCAGGCTGGTGATAAAGAACACCACCGCGAGCACGGCCGTGGACCGGGTCAGGAAATTGGCGGAGCCGGCGCTGCCGAATACGGTCTGCGAACCACCACCACCAAACGAGGCGCCGGCGTCGGCACCCTTGCCGTGCTGAATCAGGATCAGGCCGATAAGACCCAACGCCGCCAGCACGTGCACCACATGAAGCACAATATCCATAATCAACCTGCCGCCCGACAAATGGCGATAAATTCTTCTGCTTTCAGGGAAGCCCCGCCGATCAGACCACCGTCGATATCCGGCTGGGCAAACAGAGGGGCGGCATTATCCGCCTTTACACTGCCGCCGTAAAGGATACGCAGCCGCGCGGCGATGTCCGCGTCGTGATCCGCCACCGCCGCGCGCAGCCCGGCGTGCACCGCCTGGGCCTGTTCCGGGGTGGCGGTAAGGCCGGTACCGATGGCCCAGACCGGCTCGTAGGCCAGCACCGCGTGGCCCAGCGCCTCCACGCCCGCCGCCTCGACCACCGCCATCAACTGGCGCACCACCACCTGGTCGGTCTCCTCCGCTTCCCGCTGGCGCAGGCTTTCGCCCAGGCACAGGATCGGGGTGAGGCCGGCCTGCCGGGCGCGCAGGAACTTGCTGGCCACCTGATCGTCGTCCTCGCCGTAGTGCTCACGGCGTTCGGAGTGGCCGACGATGACGAAGCGGCAGCCGAATTCCAGCAGCATTTCCGCCGACACCTCGCCGGTGAAGGCACCGTCCTCATGGTCACACAGGTCCTGAGCGCCCAGCGCCAGGGCGGAGCCCGCCAGGGCCTCGCCCAGCGCCGGCAGATAGGGATAAGGCGGGCACAGGGCCACCTCCACCCGCTCCGGCACGGCCGGCCGCAGCGCCGTGGCCAGCTCCTGAACCATGGCCAGGCGCCCGTTCATCTTCCAGTTCCCCGCCACCAGCGGTGCTCTTGTCATCAAACCCTTCCTCTTTTTATTGGTCCGCGCTTGCCATCGGGCCGCGCCCGCCTCAGGCGATCGCCGCTTCCACGGCGTCGGCCAGGCGCTGGCACAGCCGCGTGACCTGCTCTTCGTCCTTGCCTTCCACCATCACCCGTACCAGCGGCTCGGTGCCGGAGGGGCGCAGCAACACCCGACCGTTCTTGCCCAGTTCCCGCTCCACCGCCGCCAGCTCCTCGCGCAGATGGGCGTCGTCCTGGTAGCCGTCGCGCCGGGCGCCGCGCACATTGATCAACGTCTGCGGTAATAACGGCGCTTCGGCGGCCACTTCGCGGAGCGTGCGCTGCTCGCGGCGCAGGGCGTCGAGCACCTGCAGGGCGGCCACGGTGCCGTCACCGGTGGAAGTCCGGTCCAGACACACCAGGTGACCGGAATTTTCACCGCCCAGCAACCAGCCGCGCTCGTCCAGCTGTTCCATTACATAACGGTCGCCCACCTTGGCGCGCACAAACGGAATCTCCAGGGCGCCCAGGGCCAGCTCCAGGCCCAGGTTGGACATCAGGGTGCCCACCACCCCGCCCTTCAGGGCGCCGTGGAGGCGGCGATCACGGGCGATGATATAAAGCAGCTGGTCACCGTCCACCAGCTGGCCCCGGTCGTCCACCATGATCAGCCGGTCCGCATCGCCGTCCAGGGCCAGGCCCAGGTCGGCCTGCTCGTCCAGCACCCGCTGGCACAGCGCCTCCGGCCGGGTGGAGCCGCAGTCGCGGTTGATATTGAAACCGTTGGGCTGGTTGGCCATGGGCACCACCGTGGCGCCCAGTTCCTCAAGCACGTCCGGGGTGATGTGGTAGGCGGCGCCGTTGGCGGTGTCCACCACGATCTTGAGGCCGTGCAGGGTCAGCCCCGGCGCCGTGCTTTTGCAGAATTCGATATAGCGGCCGCGGGCATCGTCGATGCGCCGTACCTTGCCGAGCCGGTCGGTGGCCACCACCGAGATCGGCTCGTCGAGCATGCGTTCGATTTCCAGCTCGATCTGATCGTTGAGCTTGCGCCCGTCGCCGCCGAAGAACTTGATGCCGTTGTCGGTGTAGGCGTTGTGGGAGGCGGAAATCACGATGCCGGCCTGGGCGTGCAGGGTGCGCGTCAGGTAAGCGATGGCCGGCGTCGGCATCGGGCCCAGCAGGCGCACATCCACGCCGGCGGCGGAAATACCGGCTTCCAGCGCTGACTCGAACATGTAGCCGGAGATGCGGGTGTCCTTGCCGATCAGGATCTTGCTGCCGCCATGGGCGGCCAGCACGCGGCCGGCGGCCCAGCCCAGCTTGAGCACGAAATCCGGTGTGATCGGCGGTTCCCCGACGGTACCGCGAATGCCATCGGTGCCAAAATACTTGCGACTCATCCATTGTCTCCTGCGCTGAATGCACGGGCCCGGGGCCCAGGGGTCAGCGTTTTTTTTCGTTCATCACCGCGTGGGTCAGGCGCACGGCGTCCACGGTCGCTTTCACATCGTGGGCGCGCACGATGCTGGCGCCGCGCTCCACGCACATTACCGCCGCCGCCAGGGAGCCGGGCAGACGTTCTTCCACCGGGCGCCCGAGAATCTGGCCGATCATGCCCTTGCGCGACAGGCCCACCAGGATCGGCAGGTCCAGGGCACGCAGCTGCTCCAGTTCCGCCAGCAGGCGCAGATTGTGGTCCAGGGTCTTGGCGAAGCCGAAGCCCGGGTCCACCAGAAGCCGCTCACGGGGAATGCCGGCGGCCACGCAGGCCGCCACCCGCTCACGCAGAAACGCCACCACCTCGGCGGTCACGTCATCGTAACGGGGATTATCCTGCATGTTGCCGGGCTCGCCGACCATATGCATGACGCACACCGGCAGGCCGGTGGCCGCCGCCGCCTCCAGGGCGCCGGGGCGGCGCAGGGAGCGCACGTCATTGATCAGGCCGGCGCCGACGGCGGCGGTTTCCCGGATCACCGCCGGCGTGCTGGTATCCACCGACACCAGCGCGCCCAGCTCGCGGCTCAGGGCTTCCACCACCGGCACCACCCGGTCCAGTTCTTCCTGCTCGGCAACCGGCGTGGCGCCGGGGCGGGTGGATTCACCGCCCACGTCGATGATCGCCGCGCCCTCGTCCAGCAGCTGTCGTGCCTGGCGCAGGGCGGCGTCCCGCGTGGTATAGCGGCCACCGTCGGAAAAGGAATCGGGGGTCACATTCAGGACCCCCATAACGAGGGGCGCGGACAGGTTCAGTGTCCGCGCCCCTCGGTTCAGGCTGGCAGTTTCGCTCATCGGAACCCGGTCAGTGCGTGTTGGCCGGCCCGCCGATGGCATCGTCACCGGGCTTGGCATCACCGGCGGCCTCGCTGTCCGAGGACGCGGAGGTACCGTTGCCCGGGCCCTGGTCGCGCCAGTCACGGGGCGGCCGCGGCTTGTGACCGGACATGATGTCCTCGATCTGCGCAGCGTCGATGGTTTCGTACTGCATCAGCGCTTCCGCCATCAGGTCCAGCTTGTCCCGGTTCTCTTCGAGAATGGTCTTGGCCCGGGAGTAGCAGCTGTCGATGATGGCGCGCACTTCCCGGTCGATCTCCTCGGAGGTCTGCTCGGACACGTGCTTGCGCTGGGACATCTGCTTGCCGAGGAACACCTCGCCCTCGTCTTCCTCATAGGCCAGCGGCCCCATCTTCTCGCTCAGGCCCCACTTGGTGACCATGGCGCGGGCCATCTTGGTGGCGCGCTCGATGTCGTTGGAGGCACCGGTGGTGACACCGTCGAAGCCCAGGGTCATTTCCTCGGCCAGCCGGCCGCCGTACAGCGAACAGATCGCCGATTCGATGGCGCGCTTGGACTGGGAGTACTTGTCCTCCTCCGGGAGGTACATGGTCACGCCCAGGGCACGGCCACGGGGAATGATGCTGACCTTGTAGACCGGATCGTGGTCCGGCACCAGGCGGCCGACGATGGCGTGGCCGGATTCGTGATAGGCGGTGTTCAGCTTCTCTTTCTCGCTCATCACCATGGAGCGGCGTTCCGCGCCCATCAGGATCTTGTCCTTGGCCTTCTCGAAATCCTCCATGCTCACCATGCGCTTGTTGGCGCGGGCGGCGAACAGGGCGGCCTCGTTGACCAGGTTGGCCAGATCGGCGCCGGAGAAACCGGGGGTACCACGGGCAATCACACCGGGCTCCACGTCCTCGGCCACCGGCACCGGGCGCATGTGCACCTTGAGCACCTGCTCGCGGCCACGGATATCCGGCAGCGGCACGGTCACCTGGCGGTCGAAACGGCCCGGGCGCAGCAGCGCCGGGTCGAGCACGTCCGGGCGGTTGGTGGCGGCGATCACGATAATACCGTCGTTGGCATCAAAGCCGTCCATTTCCACCAGCAGCTGGTTCAGGGTCTGTTCGCGCTCGTCGTGACCGCCGCCGAGACCGGCGCCCCGGGAGCGGCCCACCGCGTCGATCTCATCGATAAAGATGATGCAGGGGGCGTGTTTCTTGGCCTGGTCGAACATGTCGCGCACCCGGGAGGCGCCCACGCCGACGAACATTTCCACGAAGTCGGAACCGGAAATGCTGAAGAACGGCACCTTGGCTTCGCCGGCGATGGCCTTGGCGAGCAGGGTTTTACCGGTACCCGGTGAGCCCACCATCAGCACGCCACGGGGAATCTTGCCGCCCAGGCGCTGGAATTTGGCCGGGTCGCGCAGAAACTCCACCAGCTCCTGCACTTCTTCCTTGGCTTCTTCCACGCCGGCCACATCGGCGAAGGTGGTCTTGATCTGGTCCTCGCCCATCAGCCGGGCCTTGGACTTGCCGAACGTCATCGGGCCACCGCCGCCCTTGCCGCCGCCCTGCATCTGCCGCATGAAGAAGATGAAGATGGCCAGGATCAGCAGAATCGGCAGCACGGACAGGAACAGCTGGGTCAGGAAACCCTGACGCTCCGGCTCCTTGCCGGTGACCTGCACCTTGTTCTGGATCAGGGTGGGGATCAGGTTGGTGTCCATGGCCGGCGGCTTGACCGTTTCGAAGCGGCTGCCGTCCTTCATTTGCCCGGAGATCCGGGTGTCGCCGATGGTGACCTGATCGACGTTGCCACTCTCCACGCTATGGATAAACGAGGAGTAGTTCAGCATTTGCTGGGAAGGCTGCGGGTTGATGCTGGAGGCGACTACATAGAGCACACCGGCAATCACCAGCCACAGCACGATATTCTTGGTCATGTCGTTCAAGGGAGACCTCGACTTACTGAGCGCAATAGCGCGTACTGACAGACTTGCAACTCTACACTACTTCAGGTGTGACCCCAATTGGTACACCTCGGTGGAGCGCGGCCGGCTGGCCGCCGGTTTACGGCTGACCACCTTCTTGAAGGCGCCCTGCAGGGTACGTCGATACTCTTCGAACCCCTCGCCCTGAAACACCTTGACCAGAAACTGGCCGCGCGGCTGCAACACATTGACCGCCATATCCAGCGCCAGTTCGGCCAGATACATCGCCCGTGGCAGGTCCACGGCCTTGTTACCACTCATATTGGGGGCCATGTCCGACATTACAAGGTCGACCTTCTGCTCACCCAGTAATGAAATTATCTGCTCATAGACCGCTTCTTCCCGGAAATCCCCTTCCACGAAGGTGACATCCGGGATCGCGTCCATGGGCAGAATATCGCTGGCCACGACAGTGCCCCGTGAACCCACCAGCCGGGCCGCCACCTGGGACCAGCCACCGGGGGCGGCGCCCAGGTCCAGCACCCGTATGCCGGGGCGGAACAGCTTGTCCTTTTCATGGATTTCCAGCAGCTTGAAACTGGCCCGGGAGCGGTACCCTTCGGCCTGGGCCTTGGCCACCCAGTGGTCGTCGAAGTGCTCCCTGAGCCAGCGCTGGCTGCTTTTTGATCGGGCCATGGATCAGCGCCCCTCGCATCGGTGGGTTTCGGCGTCTAGAATAGCGCCCCCGTTTTTGGAGAAGATCATGCCCCTGAGCCCGTTGGACAAGAAACGCCTGCGCCGTATCGGCCACCACCTCAAGCCGGTGCTGCTGTCCGGCGACAAGGGCCTCAGCGACACCTTCGTGGAAGAGCTTCAGGCGCGGCTGGAGGATCATGAGCTGATCAAGGTGAAGATCAGCGCGCCGACCCGGGATGAGCGGGCTCGCATGATCGACGAGCTGTGCGAACGCAGCGGTGCCGAGCTGGTGCAACGGATCGGCAATATCGCCCTGCTCTACCGTGCCGCCGCCAAGCCCAATCCGAAGCTGTCCAACATTCTGCGCGCCCAGGATCAGTGATCCGGGCGGATCGCGGCTGAAGCGAATCGCGGCTGAAGCCGCTCCTACACAACCTGGTAGGAGCGGCTTCAGCCGCGATCCCCGTCAGAGATGCTCGACCTTATCCACCTCGTATTCCTTGACCCCGCCCGGCGTTTCGATCTGCACCACATCCCCTTCCTCGCGGCCGATCAGGCCCCGGGCGATGGGTGAGTTGACGCTCAGCTTGCCGTTCTTGATGTTGGCTTCGTCGTCACCGACGATCTGGTAGACCTTCTCTTCGTCGGTATCCACGTCAAGAATGGTCACCGTGACCCCGAAAATCACCTTGCCGGTGTTCTCGATGCCGGTGATGTCGATGATCTGGGCGTTGGAAAGCTTGCCTTCGATTTCCTGAATCCGGCCTTCGCAGAACCCCTGCTGCTCACGGGCGGCATGGTATTCGGCGTTTTCCTTCAGATCGCCGTGCTCACGGGCTTCGGCGATGGCGGCGGAAATACGCGGCCGATCCACTTTCTTGAGCTGATCGAGTTCCTTGCGCAGGGCATCGGCGCCGGCGACCGTCATGGGAACGCGTTGCATAAAAGTAACCTCTTTATCGTCCATGGGCCGCCCCGGGGGCGACCCGGGGCGACGCGCGGTTAATGCATCTCGGCGTGCAGGTCCTGCAGCCGGCGCACCTGCGGCTCACCGCTGATGGCCATGGCCTGGCAGACCGCGTAGGCCGCGGTGATGGTGGTGGTGTAGAACACCTTGTGCTGCAGGGCGGAGCGGCGGATTGCGAACGAATCCCGAATCGCCTGCTTGCCCTCGGTGGTGTTCACGATCAGCTTCACCTGGTCGTTCTTGATCATATCAACGATGTGCGGGCGGCCTTCCAGCACCTTGTTCACCGCTTTCACCGCCAGCCCGGCCTCGGCCAGATGGGCGGCGGTGCCACGGGTGGCCACCAGCTCGAAGCCATGCTCGATCAACGACCGGGCCACTTCCACCGCCGCCGCCTTGTCCGCGTCGCGCACGGAAATAAAGGCGGTGCCGCCCTGGGGCAGGCGCTCGCCGGCGCCCAGCGAGGCCTTGCCGAAGGCTTCGGCGAAGGTTTCGCCCACGCCCATCACCTCGCCGGTGGATTTCATTTCCGGGCCGAGGATCGGGTCCACCTTCGGGAACTTGGCGAACGGGAACACCGCTTCCTTGACGAAGTAATGGCGCGGCGCCACTTCCTCGGTGAAGCCCTGCTCCTCCAGCGTGGTGCCGGCCATGCAGCGGGCCGCCACCTTGGCCAGGGACACGCCGATGCACTTGGAAACATAAGGGACCGTGCGCGAGGCGCGCGGGTTCACTTCCAGCACATAAACGTCGTCGCCCTTGACCGCGAACTGCACGTTCATCAGGCCGATCACGCCCAGCTCCAGAGCCATGGCGGCGGCCTGCTCACGCATCACGTCCTGCACGGCGGCGTCCAGGGAATACGGCGGCAGCGAGCACGCCGAGTCACCGGAGTGCACGCCGGCCTGTTCGATGTGTTGCATGATGCCGCCGATCACCACCTGTTTACCGTCGCAGATGGCGTCCACGTCCACTTCGATGGCGTCGTCCAGGAAGCGGTCCAGCAGCACCGGCGAGTCGTTGGAAACGCTCACCGCGTTGTTCATGTAGCTGCGCAGTTCCGCATCGTTGTAAACGATCTCCATGGCCCGGCCACCGAGCACATAGGAGGGCCGCACCACCAGCGGGTAACCGATTTCGTCGGCCAGCTTGATGCCCTCTTCCATGGAGCGGGCGGTGCGGTTGGGCGGCTGCTTGAGGCCAAGCTTGTTGACCATCTGCTGGAACCGTTCCCGGTCCTCGGCTTCGTCGATGGCGTCCGGGCTGGTGCCGATGATCGGCACGCCGGCGGCCTGCAGGTCGCGGGCCAGCTTCAGCGGCGTCTGGCCGCCGTACTGGACGATCACGCCCTTGGGTTTTTCCATATCGACGATGGCGAGCACGTCCTCCAGGGTCACCGGCTCGAAGTACAGCCGGTCGGAGGTGTCGTAGTCGGTGGACACGGTTTCCGGGTTGCAGTTGACCATGATGGTCTCGTAACCGTCGTCCTTCATGGCGAAGGCGGCGTGCACGCAGCAGTAGTCGAACTCGATGCCCTGGCCGATACGGTTGGGGCCACCGCCGATCACCATGATCTTCTCACGGTCGGACGGGTTGGCCTCGCACTCCTCGTCGTAGCTGGAGTACATGTAGGCGGTGGCGGTGGAGAACTCCGCCGCGCAGGTATCCACGCGCTTGAACACCGGCTGCACGTCCAGCTCACGGCGGCGGCTGCGCACGTCCTGTTCCTTGACGCCCAGCAGTTGCGCCAGGCGCGCGTCGGAGAAGCCCTTGCGTTTGAGCCCGTACAGGCGGCTCTTGGTCAGGTCGCTGAAGGTGCCGGCGGCCACCGCCTCTTCGTCGCGGATCAGGTCCTCGATCTGCACCAGGAACCAGCGGTCGATCTGGGAAATCTGGAACACTTCGTCCACGGTCATGCCGAAGCGGAAGGCGTCACCGACGATCCAGATGCGCTCCGGACCGGGGGTGGAAAGTTGCCGGGCGATGGTCTCGCGGGCATCCGGCGCCGCCAGGTCCACCTTCGGGTCGAAGCCCACGGAATCGGTTTCCAGACCGCGCAGTGCCTTTTGCAGAGACTCCTGCAGGTTACGGCCAATGGCCATCACCTCACCCACGGATTTCATCTGGGTGGTCAGCACCGGGTCGGCGGCGGCGAACTTCTCGAAGTTGAAGCGCGGAATCTTGGTGACCACGTAATCGATGGACGGCTCGAAGGACGCCGGGGTGGCACCACCGGTGATCTCGTTCTGCAGCTCGTCCAGGGTGTAGCCCACCGCCAGCTTGGCGGCCACCTTGGCGATCGGGAAGCCGGTGGCCTTGGAGGCCAGCGCCGAGGACCGCGATACCCGCGGGTTCATCTCGATCACCACCATGCGGCCGGTGTCCGGGCACATGCCGAACTGCACGTTGGAGCCGCCGGTTTCCACGCCGATTTCGCGCAGCACCGCCAGGGAGGCGTCGCGCATCACCTGGTATTCCTTGTCGGTGAGCGTTTGCGCCGGGGCCACGGTGATGGAATCGCCGGTGTGCACGCCCATCGGATCGAAGTTCTCGATGGCGCAGACGATGATGCAGTTGTCGTTCTTGTCGCGAACGACCTCCATCTCGTATTCCTTCCAGCCCAGCAGCGACTCGTCGATGAGCAGCTCATGGGTGGGCGAGAGTTCGAAACCGCGGCCGCAGATTTCCTCGAACTCTTCCTTGTTATAGGCCACGCCGCCGCCGGAGCCGCCCATGGTGAAGGACGGCCGGATGATGGTCGGGAAGCCCAGCTCGGCCTGAATTTCCCAGGCCTGATCCATGGTGCGGGCCACTTTGGCGCGCGGACATTCCAGGCCGATGTTGCGCATCGCCTTGTCGAAGCGGTCGCGGTTCTCGGCCTTGTCGATGGTGTCGGCGTTGGCGCCGATCATTTCCACGCCGAATTTGGCGAGCACGCCATGGCGCTCCAGATCCAGGGCACAGTTGAGCGCGGTCTGCCCGCCCATGGTGGGCAGCAGGGCGTCCGGGCGCTCCTTCTCGATGATCTTGGCCACCGTTTCCCAGGTAATGGGCTCGATGTAGGTGGCGTCCGCCATGGCCGGGTCGGTCATGATGGTGGCCGGGTTGGAATTCACCAGGATCACCCGGAAGCCTTCCTCGCGCAGGGCCTTGCAGGCCTGGGCGCCGGAGTAATCGAACTCGCAGGCCTGGCCAATAACGATGGGGCCGGCGCCGATGATGAGGATGCTCTTTAGATCGGTTCTCTTGGGCATAGGTGCTAACCGTCAGGCGTTGATTCTGTCCAGGGGTCCGGCGCCGTGGCGCCGGACGCTCTCAGCGGGCCCCGTGGGCCTCCATCAGTTCGATGAAATGGTCGAACAGCGGCGCGCAATCGTGCGGGCCCGGGCTGGCTTCCGGGTGACCCTGGAAGCCGAAGGCCGGCACGTCGGTACGGTGGATGCCTTGCAGGGTGCCGTCGAACAGGGACACGTGGGTCACCTTGACGTTGTCCGGCAGGGTGTCGGCGTCCACCGCGAAACCATGGTTCTGGCTGGTGATCATCACGGTGCCGTCTTCCAGGTTCTTGACCGGGTGGTTGGCGCCATGGTGACCGTTCTTCATCTTCATGGTGCGCGCGCCGCTGGCCAGCCCCAGCAATTGGTGGCCCAGGCAGATGCCGAAGGTGGGCAGGCCGGTGGCGACGATCTCGCGGATCGCGTCGATGGCGTAATCACAGGGCTCCGGATCTCCGGGGCCATTAGCCAGGAACACGCCGTCCGGGTTCATCGCCAGCACTTCCGAGGCCGGGGTTTGTGCCGGCACCACGGTGAGGTCGCAGCCGCGATCGGCGAGCATACGCAGAATGTTGCGCTTGCAGCCGTAATCGTAGGCCACCACCTTGAAGCGGCTCGGCGCCGCCGGGCGGTGGCCGGTGGCCCGCTCCCAGGTCCCTTCGGACCATTGGTAGCGTTCCTGCACGCTCACTTCCCGCGCCAGGTCCATGCCTTTGAGGCCGGGGAAGGCACGGGCGGCGGCCAGGGCCTTCTCTTCATCCACGTCCTCGCCGGCCAGGATGCAGCCGTTCTGCGCGCCTTTGTCGCGCAGAATCCGGGTCAGGCGGCGGGTGTCGATGTCGGCGATGGCGACGATGCCACGCTCCTTGAGGTAGTCCGGCAGGGACTGGCTGGCACGCCAGCTGCTCACCGTCAGCGTCAGATCACGGATCACCAGGCCGGCGGCCCAGACACGCGCGGACTCCTCGTCCTCCGGATTGACCCCGGTATTGCCGATATGCGGATAGGTCAGGGTCACGATCTGCTTGGCATAGGACGGATCGGTGAGAATTTCCTGATAGCCGGTCATGGCGGTGTTGAACACCACTTCACCCACGGTTTCACCCGTGGCGCCAATCGCGACACCCCGAAAGAGACTACCGTCTTCCAGAGCAAGTATGGCGGGTACCGTCAACGCAACCTCCTGGCGGATAGGGACTTGTGGAGATCGGTGGCGGGGGTCGGAACCCCTTGCGAGGTTCGCAAAAAAGCGAGATGGATTGCTCCACCTCGCTTTCAGGAAACGCGTTCTGAGGGAAAAACACCCGGTTTCACTCGACCACCCGCTCGCCCATCTTGGGCAGGCGGTATTTTAGGACGTAACCGCCCTGGTGTCACGTCGCACGCTCGGATTCGCGGGTAATCGCGGCTGAAGCCGCTCCTACGGCGAGTGCAGGAGCGGCTTCAGCCGCGATCAGACCCTCAGCGGCCCCAACCGGCGCTGTCGCCGGCCAGCCCCAGCACGTCCTGCATGTCGTACAGGCCGCGCTCGTGGCCGCCCAGCCACAGCGCGGCGCGCACCGCGCCACGGCCGAACGACATGCGGCTGGAGGCCTTGTGGGTGATTTCCACCCGCTCGCCCTCGGCGGCGAACATCACCGTGTGGTCCCCGACGATGTCGCCGGCGCGGATGGTCTCGAAACCAATGGTGCGCCGGTCGCGCTCGCCGGTGCGGCCCTCGCGGCCGTAGACCGCGCAGTCCTTGAGGTCCCGGCCCAGGGTCTGGGCCACCACCTCGCCCATGCGCAGGGCGGTACCGGAGGGCGCATCGATTTTGTGCCGGTGGTGGGCCTCGATCACCTCGATATCGACCTCGTCGCCGAGCACGGCGGCGGCGGTCTCCAGCAGCTTGAAGCACAGGTTCACGCCGATGGAATAGTTGGGCGCGAAGCAGATGGCGATGTCCTCGCTGGCGTCGCGCAGGGCCGCCTTCTGCTCGTCATCCAGGCCGGTGGTGCCGATCACCAGGCGGGTACCGGCGGCCCGGCACACCGCCAGATGGCCGACGGTGGCCTCGGGCACGGTGAAGTCGATGAACACATCCGCGTCCCGCACCACCTTTTCCAGGTCGTCCGCCAGGGTCACGCCCAGGGCGGCCTGGCCCAGCAGCTCACCGGCGTCCACGCCGATCAGGCTGGAGCCGGGCACGTCCACCGCGGCGGTCAGCTCGGTGTCCGGATTGGCCAGGGTGGCCTCCATCAGAATCCGGCCCATGCGCCCGGCGGCGCCGATAATCCCTACTTTCATGGTTGTCGCCCGTTGTGCGGTTGAAATATCAGGGTTCAAAGCCCCTCGAAGAAGCGTTTGACGCCCTCGAACCAGCTGGTGCGGCGCGGGTTGTGACGCTCCCCGCCCTTCTCCAGGGATTCCTGGAAACCACGCAGCAGGTCTTTCTGCTCGCCGGACAGCTTGACCGGGGTTTCCACCACCACCTTGCACAGCAAGTCACCGGGCGGGCCGCCGCGTACCGGGGTCACGCCCTTGCCGCGCAGGCGGAACAGCTTGCCGGTCTGGGTTTCCGGCGGCACTTTCAGCTTCACCTGGCCATTCAGGGTCGGCACGTCCAGCTCGCCGCCCAGGGCCGCGTCCACGAAACTGAGCGGCACTTCCACGTGCAGGTTCTCGCCGTCGCGCTTGAACAGGTCGTGCTCACGGACCGCCACCTGCACATACAGATCACCGGGGGGCGCGCCGCTCATGCCCGCCTCGCCCTTGCCGGCCAGACGGATGCGGTCGCCGGTATCGACGCCGGCGGGAATCTTCACCGACAGGGTGCGGGTGGTCTGTACCCGGCCCTGGCCGCCGCAGTGGCCACAGGGGTTCTCCACCACCCGGCCCTCGCCGTGACAGGTGGGGCAGGCCTGCTGCACGGTGAAGAAACCCTGCTGCATGCGCACCTGGCCCATGCCGTTACAGGTCGGGCAGGTGATCGGCTGCTCGCCGGCCTGGGCGCCGCTGCCGTCGCACACTTCACAGCTGTCCCAGCTGGGCACCCGGATCTTTTCCTCGCAGCCGCGTACCGCCTGCTCCAGGGTCAGCTCCAGGGTGTAGCGCAGGTCGGCGCCGCGGGCCGGACCACGGCGTCCGCCGCCACCAAAGATGTCACCGAAGATATCGCCGAAGATGTCACCAAAGCCACCGCCTCCGAAGCCGCCGGCGCCACCGCCGCCAAAGCCACCCTGGCCGTTGACGCCGGCGTGGCCGAACTGGTCGTAGGCGGCCCGCTTCTGCTCATCGGAGAGCACTTCGTAGGCCTCCTTGGCCTCCTTGAATCGGGCCACCGCCTCCTGGTCATCCGGGTTGCGGTCCGGATGGTATTTCATCGCCAGACGGCGGTAGGCTTTTTTCAGGTCCTGCGGGCCGGCGTCCTTGCCCACCCCCAGCACTTCGTAATAATCACGTTTGGACATAGACATTCAACTTGCCGTGAAGCAGAAACGCCGGCGGTGTCCCGCCGGCGATGCATATGCTCTGACGCCGCACGCCCGGCGCCGGCCCCGGAGTCGCCTTTCAGCGTCCAGGGCCACGCGCCCGGCGTGGGGCCTCAATCACTTCTTCTTATCGTCGTCGACTTCCTCGAACTCGGCGTCGACCACGTCGTCACCGGCGGCCTGCTGCTGGCCGGCGTCGGCGGCACCGTCACTGGCCTGCTGGGCCTCGGCATACATTTTCTGCGCCAGGGCACCGGATACCTCGGTGAGCGCCTTGGTCTTGGCCTCGATATCGTCCTTGTCGCTGCCCTTGAGCGCCTCTTCCAGCTCACCGATGGCCTTGTTGATGGCCTCCTTCTCTTCCTCGGTGGCCTTGTCGCCGGCCTCTTCCAGGGTCTTGCGGGTGGCGTGCACCAGGTGGTCGCCCTGGTTACGCGCCTGCACCAGCTCCTCGAACTTCTTGTCCTCGTCGGCGTGGGCTTCCGCGTCCTTGACCATCTGATCGACTTCGTCATCGGACAGGCCGGAAGACGCCTTGATCTGAATGGTCTGTTCCTTGCCGGTGGCCTTGTCCTTGGCGCCCACGTGCAGGATGCCGTTGGCGTCGATGTCGAAGGTCACTTCGATCTGCGGCACGCCGCGCGGTGCCGGCGGAATGTCTTCCAGGTTGAACTGACCCAGGGACTTGTTCTGCCCGGCCTGCTTACGCTCACCCTGCAGCACGTGCACGGTCACCGCGGTCTGGTTGTCCTCGGCGGTGGAGAACACCTGCGACGCATTGGTCGGGATGGTGGTGTTCTTCTCGATCAGCGGCGTCATCACGCCACCCATGGTCTCGATGCCCAGGGTCAGCGGGGTCACGTCCAGCAGCAGCACGTCTTTTACGTCGCCGGACAACACCGCGCCCTGAATGGCGGCGCCGATGGCCACGGCTTCGTCCGGGTTAACGTCCTTGCGGGCTTCCTTGCCGAAGAAGTCGGCCACTTTCTTCTGCACCATCGGCATGCGGGTCTGACCGCCCACCAGGATCACGTCGGTGATGTCGGCGGCTTTCACGCCGGCATCGCTGAGCGCGGTCTTGCACGGTTCCAAAGAGCGGGTCACCAGCTGCTCAACCAGGGATTCCAGCTTGGCGCGGGTCAGCTTCACCACCAAATGCTTGGGACCGGTCTGGTCGGCGGTGATGTACGGCAGGTTGACCTCGGTCTGCTCGGCGGAGGACAGCTCGATCTTGGCTTTCTCGGCGGCTTCCTTGAGGCGCTGCATGGCCAGGGCGTCACCACCCAGATCGATGCCGGAGTCCTTTTTGAACTGGTCGGCCAGGTAGTTGATGATCGCCAGGTCGAAGTCCTCGCCACCCAGGAAGGTGTCGCCGTTGGTGGCCAGCACCTCGAACTGATGCTCACCGTCCACTTCGGCGATCTCGATGATGGAGATGTCGAAGGTACCACCACCCAGGTCGTAGACCGCGATGGTGCGGTCGCCGCCTTTCTTGTCCAGGCCATAGGCCAGGGCCGCGGCGGTGGGCTCGTTGATGATGCGCTTGACCTCGAGACCGGCGATGCGGCCGGCGTCCTTGGTGGCCTGACGCTGGGAGTCATTGAAGTAGGCGGGTACGGTGATCACCGCCTCGGTGACTTCCTCGCCGAGGTAGTCTTCCGCGGTCTTCTTCATTTTCTTGAGGACCTGCGCGGAAATCTGCGGCGGCGCCTGCTTCTCGCCTTTCACTTCCACCCAGGCGTCGCCGTTGTCGGCCTTGGCGATCTTGTAGGGCACCATCTTGATGTCCTTCTGCACCACGTCGTCGTCAAAACGACGGCCGATCAGACGCTTGACCGCGTACAGGGTGTTGGTGGGGTTGGTCACCGCCTGACGCTTGGCGGCCTGACCGACGAGGATTTCGTTGTCCTCGGTGTAGGCGATGATGGACGGCGTGGTACGCGCGCCTTCCGCGTTTTCGATTACCTTGGTTTTGTCCCCTTCCATGACAGCGACACAGCTGTTGGTGGTGCCAAGGTCGATACCAATGATCTTACCCATAATGTTCCATTCTCCTTCACACGGTCCGGACCCCTTCAGGCCGCCCGGACAGCTGAACCTTATTGACTTGCCAGCTATATGGCGGCTGGCTTGCGCTTTTCAAGAGTGCCGCGAACCGGCCGGGGCCGGACCCGCGACACCTAGCCGGCCTTGCTGACCACCACCCGTGCCGGGCGGATCAGACGACCGTTGAGCTGATAGCCCTTTTCGAGCACTTCGATCACGCTGTTGGGCTCCGCGTCCGGCGCCGGCACCATGGTCATGGCCTCATGGTGTTCCGGGTTGAACGGCTGGCCCTGGGGATCGATCTGCTCCAGGTTGTACTTGGCGAACACATCGAGCAGCACCTTGAGGGTCAGTTCCAGCCCCTCGCGGGCGGGCTGCAGGGTCGGGTCGTTCGCGTCCAGGGTGGACAGGCCCCGTTCCAGGCTGTCGGCCACCGGCAACAGATCACCGGCGAACTTCTCCAGCGCGAACTTGTGGGCGCTCTCCACGTCCCGCTCGGCGCGGCGACGCACGTTCTGCATTTCCGCCTGGGCGCGCAAATCCGCCTCGGCCAGCGCCTTCTCCAGGCGGGCCACGCGCTCACGGGCCTCGGCCAGTTCCTGCTCGGCGGTGGGCGCCTCGGCGTCTTCCTCGACGATCTCCGGCTCCTCGCGGGGAGCCTGTTCGTTCACCTCGGGCTGATCGTGGCCCTGCTTTTGTTTGTCCTGATCGCTCATATCCACTCCAAAGTCCCCGGTTGCGGGAAAGCGAGCAAAGATATGGGAACGGCACGGCGGGATTCAAGGGCCGTGGCGGGAACCGGCGCTGGCGCCGGTGTTACAGCTGGGTCAGGGCGGCGGACAGAATGCGGGCGGTGATGTCCACGGTGGGGATCACCCGCTCGTAGTCCATGCGGGTGGGGCCGACCACGGCGAGCACGCCCATGGGGCCGTTATCGACCTTGTAGGGCGCGGACACCAGGGAGTATTCCTCGAACGGCTGATAGCCGGACTCCCGGCCGATGAAAATCTGCACGCCGTCGGCTTTGACGCTGCGTTCCAGCAGATGAAGGATGTCGCGCTTGCGGTTGAAGGCCTCGAACAGATCGCGCAATTTCTCGATACCGCCGGCTTCGGCGCTGTCGAGCAGATTGGATTCCCCGGACACCACGTAGTCCGAGTCCTTGTTCTCCGGCCGCAGGGCCTTGCCGGCGATGTCCACGGTGGTCTGCATCAGCTCATCAAGCTGGGCGCGGTCCGCGTCCATGGTGCTCAAAAGCCCCTCGCAGATGCTGTCCAGGTCGCAGCCGGCATAGGTGTGGTTGATGTAGTTGGCGGCCTGGCGCAGCTCGATCTCGCCGTACTCGCGGCCGGTCTGGATGATGCGGTTCTGCACTTCGGAGCGGTTCACCACCAGCACCACCAGCACCCGTTGGCCGGACAGGGGCAGAAATTCCACCTGACGCAGAGTGGTCACCTCGCGGCGCGGCACCGCCACCAGCCCGGCCATGCGGGTCAGCTCGGCCAGGGTGCGGGAGGCCTGGGAGACCAGCGCCTGGGGCGACTGATCCGGCGCCAGCAGCTGGCGCAGTTCGTCACGCAGGCGGGCATTGTCCGGGCTTTCCATGGCGGTGGAAGCCAGCAGGGTGTCCACGTACAGGCGGTAGCCGCGCTCGGTGGGAATGCGTCCGGCGGAGGTGTGCGGGCTGGTGAGCAGCCCCATCTCTTCCAGCTCCGCCATGATATTGCGGATGGTCGCCGGGCTGACCTGCAGGCCGCCCCCGCCCGCCAGGCTTTTCGAGCCCACGGGTTGGCCGTGGCGGATGTGGCGCTCCACCAGAGCCATCAACAATCGTTGTTTGCGTTCGTTCAGTTCCAGCCGGGCCATGCTTCAAATACCAGGAAAGACGTTTCAGTATAACGCGGCGTTCAGTCTACGCACCCGCCGCGCATTACGCACCCGGCAGCGTCGATCCGCCGCCGGGGGCTTACACTGGCGCCGGGAATCGCCTACTATCCCGACAATACTGGCCAGAAGGACAGTCCATGCTGACCCATCTCAGTGTTCGCCATTTCGCCACCGTGGACCAGCTAGAGCTGGAACCGGAATCCGGGCTGACCGTGATCAGCGGCGAAACCGGCGCCGGCAAATCGGTGATTATCGACGCCCTGTCGCTGACCCTGGGCGAACGGGCGGACAGCGCCGTGGTGCGCCCGGGCTGCGAGCGCGCCGAGGTGCTGGCCACCTTCCATCTCGGCGACAACGCCGCCGCCCGCGCCTGGCTCGCCGAGCGGGAGCTGGACGACGGCGACGAATGCCTGCTGCGCCGCACGGTGCGCGCCGATGGCCGCTCGCGGGCCTATATCAATGGCACGCCCACGCCGCTCACCGAGGTGCGCGACCTGGGCGACCACCTGATCAGCATCCACAGTCAGCACGAACACCAGGCCCTGCTGCGCAAGGAAACCCACCGCGCCCTGCTCGACAGCCTGGCGGAGGCCGGCGAGCTGGCCGGCGAGGTGCGCGAGACCTGGCGCCACTGGCAGCGCGCCCGGCGCGCCCACGACGACGCCCTGGCCAGCGCCCGGGAACAAACCGAGCGCCAGGAACTGCTGCGTTTTCAGCTGGAGGAACTGGACGCCCTGGCCCTGGCCGAGGGGGAACTGGCGGAACTTGAGCAGGAACAGCAGCGGCTGGGTAACGCCGAGGCCCTGATCCGGCTGTGCCAGCAGGCGGTCACCGCCCTCTATGACGGCGACGACGGCACCGTCAACGATCACCTGGGCCAGGTCAGCCACTGGGTGGAAGAGGCCCGCGCCAGCGACGACGCCCTGGCCGGGGTGCTGGATACCGTGGAATCCGCCCGCCTGCAGGTGGAAGCCGCCGCCGAGGATCTGCGCCACTACCTGGAGAAGCTGGACCTGGACCCGCAGCGCCTGAGCCAGGTGGAAGAGCGCCTGGGCCAGGCCTACAGCCTGGCCCGCAAGCACCGGCTGCGCCCGGAGGAGCTGGTGGAACACCACCAAAAGCTGGCCGGCGAGGCCGACACCCTGGAGCATTTCGACGAACACCTGGAAGCCCTGGCCAGCGCCGAGCAGAGCGCCCGCGATGCCTATATGGAAAAGGCCCAGACCCTGGGCCGCCGGCGCAGGGACGCCGCCACCACCCTGACCCGGGAGGTGCAGAAGCAGCTCAAGGCGCTGGGCATGAAGGCCGCCCGCCTGGAAACCGTGGTCGAGGAAGGCAAGCCGGGACCGGACGGCCTGGAGGAAGTGGAATTCCGCTTCTCCGCCAACCCGGGGCAGCCGCCAAGAGCGCTGGCCAAGGTGGCCTCCGGCGGCGAGCTGTCCCGGGTGAGCCTGGCGATCCAGGTGATCTGCGCACGCAACCTGACCGTGCCCAGCCTGGTGTTCGATGAAGTGGACGTGGGCGTGGGCGGCGGCGTGGCGGAAATCGTTGGCCGCCTGCTGCGCGAACTGGGCGAGCACGCCCAGGTGCTGTGCATCACCCACCAGCCCCAGGTGGCCGCCCAGGGGCACCAGCACTGGCAGGTTCACAAGCTGCAGGGCAAGGACACCACCCACACCCGCATCCAGCCCCTGGACCAGGGCGCCCGGGTGGAAGAGGTGGCGCGGATGCTGGGCGGCGTGGAGATCACCGCCTCCACCCGCGCCCACGCCCGGGAAATGCTGGACAAGGGCCAGCAGGTGGCCTGAACCGGCGCGCCAACGCCGAGCGCCCGGCGCACCGCGAGGGCGGGCCGGGCTGACGATCAAGGGCTTGGCTGGCGGCGTGCCACGGCGGAGGCCGTGGCAAAGGCTGGCTGGGGTGAAGCGGTGTTACTGTTACCGGCTTTACTTGCTACCGGCTTTGGGGCGCACGTACAGCACCAGGGAGTGGTCGACGATCTCGTAACCGTGCTCCTCGGCGATGCGGTGCTGGCGCTTCTCGATTTCCTCGTCCAGGAACTCGATCACCTCGCCGGACTCCATGCACACCATGTGATCGTGGTGCTCCTCGTCGGCCAGCTCGAACACCGCCGAACCGCCCTCGAAGTTGTGCCGCAGCACGATGCCGGCCTGTTCGAACTGGGTGAGCACCCGGTACACCGTGGCCAGACCCACGTCCTCGCCGGCGTCCATCAGTGCCTTGTAGATGTCCTCGGCGCTGAGATGCCGTTCCTTGGAGGATTCCAGCTGCTGCAGAATTTTCATCCGCGGCAGGGTCACCTTCAAGCCCGCTTTCCTAAGATCCTGATTATCCAAAATAATTGCTCCGTATGCCGCCAGCGGGGATTCTCGATTCCACGAGGAACCTTGTTCCCCTTAGACAAGTCTGTATTATCGCCCGGACATTATGCCAAGTCGAAACATCATGCCAAGGATCATTCTCGTTTCCCTGCTTTTCGCCGCCCTTCTGGCCGGCTGCAGCTCCCTGCGCTTCCCCGGGGTGTACCGCGTCGATATCCCCCAGGGGAACGTGGTCACCCAGGATATGCTGGCCGAGCTGGAGCCCGGCATGACCCCGGAACAGGTACGTTTCGTGTTGGGGCCGCCCACTCTCACCGACCCCTTCACCGCCGACACCTGGTTCTACCTGCTGCGCTATCAGCCCGGCAAGGCGGAAACCGTGGAACAGCAGGTGGTGGTGTATTTCGAAGGTGGCCAGTACAGCCGCTATGAGGGCGAGGCCCTGCCTGATGTGCGCCAGCGCACCTCCGGCCGCCGCGACCGGGAGCTGGAACTGCGCGCCGAGGACCGTCGCCGCGACGGCGGTACCGTCGATCAGGAGCCGCTCAGCGACCCCGAGCCGGACCCGGCGGCACCGCAGAGCACCCCGGAAGCGACCACGGTGCCGCTGCCTCGCTCCTAGAACGCCGCTGCCGCGCTCATAAAGCCGCTGCCTCGCTCCTGGAACGCCGCCAGAAAACACCGCCCCGCTCCTGAAGCGGGCCCCGCCGTCAGCGGCCCTTGCGGGCCCGTTCGGCGCGGGCCCGCCGCGCGGCTTTCGGGTCCACGGTAAGCGGCCGGTAAATCTCCACCCGCTCCCCGTCCTCCAGCACCCGCCGCGCCGGCTCCGGCTCGGCCTTGCCGAAAATGCCCATCGGCGCCGTCTCCAGCACCAGCCCCTCGACCTGCCCGGCGATACCGGACTGACGGGCCGCCTCCAGCATGGTGGTGCCCGGCGCCACGTCCAGGGCGATCAGGCGCTGCCGGTCCGGCAGCGCATGGACCACTTCCACGCGGATGGTGTCAGCCACGGGTGGCGGACCACAGGGCATAGGCGATCACCGCGATCATCGCCAGCGGCGAGAAGATCCGCACCAGCGCTCGCCACACCATGTACAGCGCGAAGCTCTTCATGGCCAGCTCCTTGCGCACCTGGGTCTCTTTCATGACCCAGCCGGCGAACAGGGCGATCAACAGGCCGCCCAAGGGCAGCAGGATGCTGGTGGAGAGGAATTCGATATTGTCGAAGAAGGTGCCCATCAGGAAGGTGTGCTCCTTCCACAGGTTGAACGACAGCACCGACCCCACGCCCAGCACCCAGGCGGCGCCGCCCACCAGCAGCGACGCGGCCCAGCGGCTTTTGCCCCGCTCCACCAGCCAGGCCACCATGGGCTCGCCCAGGGAGATCGAGGAGGTCCAGGCGGCGCACACCACCAGCACGAAAAACAGGGAACCGAACAGCACGCCACCGGGCATCTGGCCGAACGCCAGCGGCAGGGTCACGAACATCATGCCCGGCCCCTGGGCCGGCTCCAGGTTGCCGGTGAACAGCAGCGGGAACATGGCCAGGCCCGCGCCCAGCGCCACCAGGGTGTCCAGCAAGGCGATGATGGCCACCGAGGAGGCGATGGACACCGGCCGGGAGCGGCCGGTCTTCTTGTTCTTGATCTCGCGGGGCATGTAGGCGCCGTAGGCCATGATCGCGCCCATGCCCAGGCTCAGGGTAAAGAACGCCTGCCCCAGGGCGATCACCACCGCCTCACCGGACAGCTTGGAGAAATCAAAGGCGAACAGGAAAGCCACCCCTTGGGCGAAGCCCGGGGTGGTGGCGGCGTAGCCGATCAGCACCAGCAGCAGCACGAACAGCAGCGGCATCAGCACTTCCACCGCCCGCTCCAGGCCGCGCTTCACGCCCAGCGCCACCACGCCCATGGTCAGCACCATGAACAGGCTGTGCGAGCCCAGCATCAGCCAGGGGTTGGCCTGCATGGCCTCGAAATTGCCCTGGGACTGCAGGGCGGTCATGCCCTGGAACAGGCCACGGACCGCTTCCCACACATAGATCAGCGCCCAGCTGGCCACCACCGAATAGAACGACAGGATCAGAAAGCCGGACAGCGCCCCCAGATAGCCGATGCCCTTCCAGCGCCGGCTCACCTTGCTCTGTTCCGCCAGCCGCCCCATGGAATGGATCGGGCTCAGGCCGCCCCGGCGACCCAGGGTCACCTCGGCGATCATGATCGGCACGCCGATCAGGGCGATGCACGCCAGATACAGCAGCACGAAAGCACCGCCGCCGTACTCCCCGGTGATGTACGGGAACCGCCAGATATTGCCCAGCCCCACCGCGGAGCCGGTGGCCGCCAGGATAAAGACCCACCGGCTGGTCCACATGCCATGGACCGGCTTGCTCGTTTCGTTCATCGGATAACCCCTCGACGCAGTGCCGCCATTGTCTTGATTTTCCCCGGCCCCCTCAAGAGAGGTCGGTGAACACTCACCCGCGCTGGCGCCATTGACCAGGTTTAACAACTTCGCCGGCGCTACGCTCGCCTTAACGCCTGGCTCTCTCTATAATCGCCGCCCCATGGGCAAAGCGAAAAAACAAACGTCGACCAACAGCGCCATCGCACAGAACCGCAAGGCGCGTTTCGACTATCACCTGGAAGAGTTCTTCGAAGCAGGTCTGGCGCTGGAAGGCTGGGAAGTGAAATCCCTGCGTGCCGGCAAAGGCAACCTGACGGAGTCCTATATCCTGCTCAAGGACGGCGAGGCGTTTCTGTTCGGCTCCCGCTTCGAGCCCCTGCCCACCGCCAGCACCCACTTCGTGCCGGACCCGCAGCGCAGCCGCAAGCTGCTGCTGCACCGCAAGGAACTGGCCAAGGTCTTCAGCGGCGTGCAGAAAGAGGGCTTCACCTGCGTGCCGGTGAACCTGCATTGGAAACGGGGTCTGGTGAAGCTGGACATCGCCCTGGCCAAGGGCAAGCAGAAGCACGACAAGCGCGCCACCGAGCGGGAACGCGACTGGAACCGGCAGAAGCAGCGGATTCTGCGCCAGCACTGAGGCGCGGACATTGATCGCGGCTGAAGCCGCTCCTACAGAGCTGTCGTAGGAGCGGCTTCAGCCGCGATTCAGCAGTGCCAATTAAAACGCCTTACCGGTACGCCCATGGCGCCGCCGCCAGCCGCGCAGGTCATCCCGCACCAGCCAGTACAGCTGCAGCCAGGCGCGCAACACCGCCGGCAGGAAGTAGACCCCGAACAGCAACGCCGGAATCCGCGCCTCCCCGCTCACCGCCAGCACCGCCGCGATACCGCCGGCGTACAACGCCACCGTGAGGATCAACCCCAGGCTACGGGCCAGCAACGGATGGGCGGTGACCGGCGCCAGGCTTTTCTCGACAACTTCCACGACTGATCGAAAGATCGCTTTCATAGTCTCATGCTCCTTTTGAGGGCCCGTGGGTATGCCTGCACAGGGCCTTGAACGATCGGGATCAGCGGCCGGCTTTGTCATCGGAATGGGGGCTCGCTGTAGCTTGATAATGCGCACAAGTAATGACCATTGGATGGCAAACGGGTCCGATTGTAGGACAAAGGATTCAAAAAGCCGGTAACCCGCTCTTTTTCCTGAAACTTTTTACCTCCCGAGCGCCCCCTTGCCTTTCCCCACACCGCCCCCATCTCCTACAATAGCCCGATCACAGGGGGCGACATGGCTTCGACGCCGGTATAGAAACCTGTGGTGCATGTCGAGTAGGGTCACAATGCTCGTAAATCCCTTGTGGCATACTAAAGTAATCGCAAACGACGATACTTACGCACTAGCGGCTTAAACCCCGCTTATCGCCAAACGACCCAGCCTGTGGGGAAGTGCGGCGAGCATCGCTACACAGGCTCGCGGCAAAGTCCGTCCCGGACGGCGCTGTTAAAACTCTTAGGGACTCGGTGACTGCGCCCTGTCGGTCGGGCCGCAGCCACTTAAATCAATAGACTAGACTAAACATGTAGATCCACAGGCGGATTGCTGGCGGACGCGGGTTCGATTCCCGCCGCCTCCACCAAACACAAAAAAGGCTGGCCCTACGGGCTGGCCTTTTTTGTGTTTGGTGGAGGCGGCTGGCTGAGGAGCCAAGTCCGGGTTCGACAAGCGAAGCACCGCTTCGCGCAGGACGTCCCCGCCCCGCGGGGACGGTCCCGGCCAAAGGCCGGGATGGCCGAATCGCCAAAAGCGATCCGGCCACCTTCCCGCCGCCGGCCCGCCACCTCCCACCCATAGAACCGCTCGCTCGACCCCGATCCCAACGCCAACGCCAAAAGACGCGATGGAACCACCACCCCAACCTGCCCCCAAACCACCCACCCACCCCAAAACTCGCACCAAAAAAGTGCATCAATCTTATGAAGCCCCAACATTCACCCCCTGAATACCCCCAAACCCTTCACTTTCCTACCAAAACCCGTGTATACAAGAACGGCACGTAACTTGCTCCAAGCCCTAAAACCGCCCACCGCAACCTGGGGAAGGCCCTCTCGCGGGCACCACCGGGCGGCACAACAACACGCAGTCAGAGGAGTCACCTCTTGGAATTCCTGGATCAATACAGCGCCGCCTGGTTGGCGGGCCTGGTGGTTGCCCTGCTCGCCACCGGTGTTATCGCCGGTGTCATGGCCGGTCTGCTGGGGGTCGGCGGCGGCATCGTCATCGTGCCGGTGCTCTACCACCTGTTCACTCTGCTGGGCGTGGACGAATCAGTGAAAATGCACGTGGCGGTGGGCACCTCCCTGGCCACCATCATCCCCACCTCGATCATGTCGTCCCGGGCCCACGCGTCCAAGGGCAACCTGGATTTCTCCCTGCTCAAGACCCTGGGCCCGGCGCTGGTGGTCGGCGTGCTGATCGGCACCTGGCTGAGCGGCTACCTGGGGGGCACCGCCCTGACCGCCATCTTCGCCGCCGTGGCCCTGCTGGTGGCGGCCAACATGGCGTTCCGCACCAAGGGCGTGGCCCTGGCCGATCATCTTCCACCGACGCCGTTCAAGCAGTTGATCGGCACCGTGATCGGTGGCTTCTCCACGCTCATGGGCATCGGCGGCGGCACCCTGACGGTGCCGATTCTGACCCTGTTCAACTATCCGATTCACAAGGCGGTGGGCACCGCCGCCGCCATCGGGCTGTTTATCAGCGTGCCCGGCGCCATCGGTTTTCTGCTGCACGGCATGGACGATCCGGGACGGCCGCCGTTCACGGTGGGCTATGTGAACCTGATCGGCTTTATCCTGATCGTGCCGATGACCATGCTGATGGCCCCGGTGGGCGCACGCCTGGCCCACGCCATCAACGCCACCCGCCTGCGTCAGGCGTTCGCGCTGTTCCTGTTCATCACATCCCTGCGGATGTTCTACGGGCTGCTCTGAGGAAACGACATGCTGCACACCAAACGCGCCCTGGGCGGCGTCTTCGTCGCACCGCACCACCTGGCCGCCCAGGCCGGGCGGGACGTTCTCCGCGAGGGCGGTAACGCCGCCGAGGCGATGATCGCCGCCGCCGCCGCCATCGCCGTGGTCTACCCGCACATGAACGCCATCGGTGGCGATGGCTTCTGGCTGCTGGCGGAGCCCGGCCAGGCGCCCCGCGCCATCGAGGCCTGCGGCCCGGCGGCCGCCGCCGCCGACGTGGACTTCTACCGCAGCCGCGGCCACGACGTGATCCCCTCCCGGGGCCCGCTGGCCGCCCTCACCGTGGCCGGCACCATCAGCGGCTGGCAGCGGGCCGGGGAAATCGCCAGCCAGTGGGGCGGCCGCCTGCCGCTGACCCGGCTGCTGGAAGACGCCCACCGCCATGCCCGGGACGGCATCGCCGTGACCCCGAGCCAGGCCGCCCTCACCGCCGCCAAGCTGCCGGAGCTGGGGAACGTGCCCGGCTTCGCCGACAGCTACCTGGTGGACGGCCAGGCCCCCGCCGAGGGTCGCATCCTGCGCCAGGCCGCCCTGGCCGACACCCTGGCCCGGCTCGGCAAGGCCGGGCTGGACGATTTCTATCGCGGCGAACTGGCCTCGGCCATGGCCGAGGACCTGGCCCGGGTGGGCAGCCCGGTGAGCCGCGAGGACCTGGCCGCCTATCACGCCCGGGTGGTGGAACCGCTCTCCACCCGGCTGCGCAACGCCACCCTCTACAACCAGCCGCCGCCCACCCAGGGCATGGCGTCGCTGATGATCCTGGGCCTGTTCGACCGCCTGGGCGTTACCAAGGGCGAGGGCTTCGACCATCTGCACGGTCTGGTGGAAGCCACCAAGCAGGCGTTCCTGATCCGCGACCGGCACTGCACCGACCCGGCCTACATGGATGTGGACCCGGCGGATTTCCTCACCGACGCCGACCTGGCCGAACGGGCCGCCCGCATCGACCCGGCCACCGCCCTGCCCTGGCCGCAGCCGGCGCTGCCCGGCGACACCATCTGGATGGGCTGCATCGACCGCGAGGGCCGCAGCGCCAGCTTTATCCAGAGCATCTACTGGGAGTTCGGCTCCGGCGTGGTGCTGCCCTCATCCGGGGTGCTGTGGCAGAACCGGGGCATCAGCTTCTCCCTGGACCCGGACGCGCCCCAGGCCCTGAAACCGGGTCGCAAGCCGTTCCACACCCTGAACCCGGCCATGGCCCGCTTCGACGATGGCCGCACCATGGTCTACGGCACCATGGGTGGCGAAGGCCAGCCGCAAACCCAGGCGGCGGTGTTCAGCCGCTATGGCCTGTTCGATCAACCCCTGCAGCAGGCGGTCACCGCGCCGCGCTGGCTGCTGGGCCGCACCTGGGGCGATGAGAGCACCAGCCTGAAACTGGAAGCCCGCTTCGAGGCGCGGCTGGTTCAGCAACTGCGCGACGCCGGCCACCAGGTGGAAGTGCTGGACCAGGACTTCAGCGACACCATGGGCCATGCCGGCGCCGTGGTGCGGCACCCGGATGGCGTGATCGAGGGCGCCAGTGATCCGCGCAGCGACGGGGTGGTAGCGACACTCTGACGCCCCCGCCCCGCCTTAAAGAGCAACCCCCTCGGCGACGGCCCGGCCCCCCGGTCGTCGCCTTTTTTTGGTCCATCGCGCTTCGGCGGGAAATCTCGCTCCAGCCGGGGCGCAGCTCTGCGTGGGTGCCTTCCGTGCCTTGGATGTAGGAGCGACTTCAGTCGCGATGAAGGTGGCTCCCGAGGAAATCGCGGCTAAAGCGGAGTGCCGCCCAGCCGCTCCTACAACACCCCCCACCCGACTGCTGTGTATACATTCGGGGCACCGTGCACCGTTTGGGGACTTTTATTGTCTTCAATAAATACCTAACCCATTGTTGCATAAGAAAAAACGATTTTGGCACAAAGCCTGCTCTGTCCTTCCTGTCCTTATCCCACTCTGGCAGGAGACGCTCCATGATCCGTGTTACCCGTTCGCTCGCCGTGCTGGCCCTGTGCCTGCTCGGCCTGGGCGCCCAGGCCGCCACCGTCGTCAAATTGCACCATGACCTCCCCGAGGACAGTGCCCAGCAGGAAGGGGCCGAGCGCTTCAAGGAACTGGTGGAGGAGCGCAGCGGCGGCGCCATCCAGGTCAAGATCTACGCCAACAACGCCCTCGGCGACGACGTGCAGGTGGCCCAGCAAATGCAGTTCGGCGCGGTGCAGGCGGCACCCATCCCCACCGCCAAACTGAGCGGCTTCAACAAGCAGCTTCAGCTGATCGACCTGCCGTTCCTGTTCCCCTCCCGGGAGGTGGCCTATGAATTCCTGGACGGCCCTGTGGGCGAACAGGTGCTGGCCGGCCTGCGCGCCGCCGGCTTCGAGCCCGCCGGTTTCTGGGAGAGCGGCTTCAAGCAGATGACCTGCGACAAGCCGGTGCACGAGCCCGCCGACCTGAAAGGCACCAAGTTCCGGGTCATGGAGAGCCCGCTGCTGATCGCCCAGTACAAGGCGGTGGGCGCCAACCCGGTACCGATCGCCTTCTCCGAAACCTACACCGCCCTGCAGCAGGGCGTGGTGGACTGCCAGGAGAACCCGCTGGTGTCGATCTCGCAGATGAAGTTCTACGAGGTGCAGGACTACCTGATGCTCTCCAACCACGGCTACCTGGGCACCGCCTTTATCTTCAGCAAGGTGTGGTTCGACGGCCTGCCCAAGGAGCAGCAGCAGATCCTGACCAAAGCCGCCCGCGAGGCCGGCCAGTACCAGCGCCAGCGTTCCGCTGCCCGTGAGCAGGGCTACCTGGACGGCATCAAGGCCGCCGGCGGCACCGAGGTGATCGAGCTTAGCGACGCGCAGAAGCAGGACTTCCGCGACGCCATGGAGCCGGTCTATGAAGAGTTCGGCGGCGTTCTCGGCGAGGACCTGATGCAGGCCACCCGCCAGGAACTGGACCGTCTGAGCGCCGGCCAGTAACGGCGGCCGGGGAGCATCATCATGTGGCAACGATTCAGCCGCGGGCTGGCCAAGGTGGAGGCGGCGGCGGTGGGCAGTCTGATCCTGTTCGCCGCCGGTATGCTGTGCGTGCAGATCACCGCCCGCGCCCTGTTCAACACCTCCTTCAGCTGGGCGGAGGAAAGCGTGCGCTATGCCATCATCTGGATGGTGTTCCTGTCCTGCGGGCTGGCGTTCCGCAAGGACGCCCATATCAGCATTGATGTGCTGCGCCAGATTCTGCCCGGCCGCGCCCGCACCGTCCTGGAACTGCTGATCACCCTGGTGTGCGCGGTGCTGGCCGGGTTGCTGGTGTGGTACGGCACCGCCATGGTCCAGACCCTGTACCGCTTCGGGCAGGTGTCACCGGCCATGGAGGCGCCGATGTACTGGTTCTACCTGGCGATTCCGGTTAGCGGCGTGCTGATGCTGATCCGCCTGGCGGAATCCCTGGTGCGCATACTGCGCCGGCGGCCGGTCCGGGAACCGGCGCCGGTGCTGGCGGGGTAACGATATGGGCGCGAGCTTCTTTTTCATGGTATCCGGCCTGCTCACCGTGGGCCTGCCGATCTTCGTGGCGCTGCTGCTGGCGGTGTTCATCGGCCTGCACCTGGAAAACGGCACGCCGTTGATGCTGATCATCCAGCGCATGTTCTCCGGCCTGGACAGCTTTCCGCTGATGGCCATTCCCCTGTTTATTCTGGCCGGCAACCTGATGAGCACCGGCGGCCTGTCCCAGCGCATTCTGCGCGTGGCCATGCTGCTGGTGGGTCCCATGCGCGGCGGGCTGGCGATGACCACCGTTACCGGCTCCATGTTCTTCGGCGCCATTTCCGGCTCCAGCCCGGCCACCGTGGTGTCCATCGGCCGCATGATGCTGCCGACCATGACCGCGCAGGGCTACGATAAGAAATTCACCCTCGGGCTGCTGATGGCCACCGGCGCCCTGGGCATCATTATTCCGCCGAGCATCTTCATGATCGTCTACGGCGCCGTGGCCGGGGTGTCCATCGGCGCCCTGTTCATGGCCGGGGTGGGCGCCGGCCTGGTCTATGGCGCGGTGTTCTTCGGCTACTGCTTCTACCGGGCCCGCCGCGATGGCCTGGAGCCGCAGCCCTGGCCGGGCCTGGAAGAACTTCTTTCCGCCCTGGGCGAAGCTTCCTGGGGGCTGGCGATTCCGGTGCTGATCCTGGGCGGCATCTACGGCGGCGTGTTCACGCCCACCGAGGCGGCGGCGGTGGCGGTGGCCTACGCCGCCTTCGTCGGCCTGTTCGTGTACCGGGAGCTGGACCTGTCGTCGCTGTGGAAGGTATGCGTGGACAGCGCCGTGGTCACCGCCCAGGTGATGATCATCATTTCGGCGGCGGCGGCGTTCTCCTGGTACCTGACCACCAGCGGCATCACCGAAACCATCGCCAGCGGTCTGCTGGCGCTCAGCGACAACCCCTGGACCCTGCTGCTGCTGATCAACCTGGTGGTGCTGATCGCCGGCATGTTCCTGGACCCCAACTCGATCGTGATTATCCTGGTACCCCTGATCGTCACCGTCGCCCGCACGGTGGGCATCGATCTGGTGCATCTGGGCGTGATCCTGTGCGTGAACTGCGCCATCGGCATGTTCACCCCACCGTTCGGCATGAACCTGTTCGTGGCCAGCGGCCTGGGCGAGGTGCGCTACTCGGAAGCGGTGCGCGGCGCGCTGCCGCTGGTATGGCTGGCGCTGATCGCGCTGCTGATCGTGAATCTGTTCCCGGAAATCAGCCTGTGGTTGCCCCGCACCGTGGTGTCGGGCATGTAATCGACAATGGAGACTCCCGTGACACTGGAAAACGGCTTTCTGGATTTCGACCCCGTACAGCTTGCGCCCACCGGCCGGGGGCCGTTGGACGGCCTGCGCTTCGCGGTCAAGGACGTGTACGACATCGCCGGCACCGTCACCGGCATCGGTCATCCTCTTTATCGGCAAACCCACTCCCCCGCCGAACATACCTCGCCGCTGGTGGACACCCTGCTGGCCGCCGGCGCCGAGCTGGTGGGCAAGACCCACACCGACGAACTCACCTACAGCCTGGCCGGGCAGAACGCCCACTACGGCACGCCGCCCAACCCGGCGGTGCCGGACGGCATTCCCGGCGGTTCCTCCAGCGGCTCCGCCTCGGTGGTGGCCGCCGGTCTGGTGGACTTCGCCCTGGGCAGCGACACCGGCGGCTCGGTGCGGGTGCCGGCCAGCTACTGCGGCATCTACGGCCTGCGCCCCACCCACGGCCTGGTGGACGACCGCCACACCGCCCACCTGGCCAAGAGCTTCGACACGCTGGGCTGGTTCGCCCGCGACGCCGCCACCATGGCGGCGGTGGGCCGCCTGCTGCTGCCAGCGGCCAGCGCCCCGGCGCTCACCGGGATACGCTGGTTGAGCGAAGCCCTGGACATGGCCGGCGCCGAGCCGGCGGAGCAGCTGCGTGCCCTGACCGGGGACGGCTTCGCCGGGCTGACCTTGGAACAGGAGGCCTCGGTGGGCCCGCTGGACGCTTTTTTCGAGGCGTTCCGCCCGGCCCAGGCGTTCGAAGCCTGGCAGTATTTCGGCGACTGGATCACCACCCATAATCCGCAATTCGGACCCGGCGTCCGTGAGCGCTTCGCCGCCGCCGCCGCCATCACCCCGGCCCGCGCCGCCGAGGCCCGCGCCGCCTGCGACGCGCTGCGCCAGCGGGTCCGGGAGCTGGTTGGGGAACACACCGTGCTGTGCCTGCCCACCACGCCCACCTCGGCGATTCCCCTCAACGCCAGCGACCAGGAGGTGGACCAGGTGCGCCTGCGCACCCTGTGCATGACCGCCGTGGCCGGCACCTCAGGCCTGCCGCAGTTGAGCCTGCCGCTGCTGCACGATGCCCGGGGCCCGGTGGGGCTGTCGCTGATCGGCCCGCCGGGCAGTGATCAGGCGTTGCTTGAACTGGCGGTCAAATGGGAGCAATCACAATGACCCGGGAACTGGATTTGCCGGAGGTGGTGGCGGAAGTGCGCGCCGCCTTCGAGGAATACGAAAACGCGCTGGTCAATAACGACGTGGCGGTGCTGGATCGGTTATTCTGGGAGGATTCCAGGGTGGTGCGCTACGGCGCCGGCGAAAACCTGTACGGCTACGATCAGATACAGGCGTTCCGCGCGGCCCGGCCGGGCAACAATCTGGCCCGTACCCTGCATAACACTTGTATCACGACCCACGGTCGTGATCTGGCCACGGTCTGGACGGAATTCACCCGGCCGGGGAACCCCCGCACCGGGCGCCAGAGCCAGGTGTGGGCGCGACGGCCCGAAGGCTGGCGCGTCGTGGCCGCCCATGTATCGTTCATGGATGAGGGCTAAAAATAATGAACGAACAGTCGTCTCCCGTGCAGATGGCGGTGGACACCGACCGCCCCCTGGCGGAACAGATCCGCCGGGCACTGTCCGACGAAATTCTCGGTGGCGCCCTGCCACCGGGCACCCGCCTTGACGAGATTGCCCTGGCCCGTCGTTTCGACGTATCGCGCACCCCGGTGCGTGAAGCCCTGCGGGAGATGGCCTCCGCCGGCCTGGTGGAGCACCAGCACCGGCGTGGCGTGTTCGTGATCGAAATCCCCGACCAGCGGCTGACCGAAATGTTCGAGTACGCGGCGGAGATGGAAGCGGTGTGCGCGCGCATGGCGGCCACCAAGATGAGCCGGGCGGAGCGCGAGGAGTTGCTGGCGGTGCATCTGGACAGCCATGTGCACGTGGTCAACGAGGACGTGGACGCCTACGACGCCGCCAACCTGCGCTTCCACGAGCGGCTGTTCCGCGGCTGCCACAACAGTTATCTGTTCGAGGCCGCCATGGCCGCCCGCTCCCGGGTACTGGCCTACCGCCGCGTGCAGTTCACCGTGGGCGACCGGCTGTCCACGTCCTTCGCCGAGCACAGCGGCATCGTCATGGCCATCGTGCGCGGCGAGAGCGAGCACGCCGCGGAACAGATCCGCGATCACGTGCTCAGCGCCCACCGCACCTCACAGAACTACCTGGAGCGCCGGGCGCCCCGGGAAGAGGACGATCAGTCCTCCCAGGTTTCCTGAATAAAGCTCAGGTCGTAGGCCTTCCGGTAATCCAGCCCTTCGGGCAGGGTGCCGGCCTCGACCATGTCCTGGTAAAACGACTGCCAGCGCTGATCGGTCATCATGCCGTAGGCTCCGTCCTTGGCGGCATCCGACAACAGAATGCCCTGCTCCTTCATCTCCCCGATTGAATAGGCGATCAGCTCGTCCTGCATTTCCGGGTTGTCCTTCTTGATCAGTTCATTGGCCGGCGCCGGATTCTCGAAGTAAGCGGCCCAACCTTCGGCGGTGGCGTCCACCATGGCCTGCACCACCTCCGGGTGGTCATCGATCATCTCCCGGGTGGTCACCAGGGTGGCGGAATAGGCCCCCCAACCGGCGTCCGCCAGCAGCAGGCTCTTGGCGGCCACGTTTTCCTTGGCCAGGAAATAACCGTCGTTGGTGATGTAGCCCTGCTGGGCGATGGTGGGGTCGGCGATGAACGGGCCGATGGTGTAGTCGTAGGGGCGCAGCTGATCGTCGCTGAAACCGTACTCCGCCTTCAGCCAGGGCCAGTAGGCCACCCGGCCGGCGGTGGGCACGCGGATGCCGGCGCCCTTGAGGTCGGCTATCTGGTCATAGCCCTGCCCTTCGTGGACCATCAGCGACTGCGGGTCTTTCTGAAAGAAAGCCGCCACGGTCACCAGCGGCAAGCCCTGCTTGACCGCGTTCAGGGCCTGCAGGCTGTAGCTCATGCTGAAATCCGTGGCGCCGCCGAGCAGCAGCTGCATGTTGTTGACCTGGGGGCCGCCCATCTTGATGGTCACATCCAGGCCGTGTTGCTCATAAATACCCATGGCCTTGGCGGCGTAGAGCCCACCGTGTTCCGCCTGGGCGTACCAGGTGGTGCTTACCGTCACCGGCGTCAGCGCTTCGGCCTGGGCCGACAGGGCGCCACCGAGCAGCGCGCCGGCCAGGGCCGCGCGCGTCAGGGTCCAGAGTTTCATCGCTACCTCCGCGATTGCAGGGTCAGGGGTTGCCGGGCATCCGGAAATGGTGAATCTCGGTGAAGGCTTGTACCCAGCCTTCGATCAGGGAATCGAGCATCTTGCGCCCTTCCTCCGGGCAGGAGCCCGCCGGGTCGCCGACCACGCCGCTTTTGCTCAGGTCATGGGTCAGCCAGGCGTAACGGAAACGGCCTTCCGGGGTGAGCAGGCCCTGGTGGGGCGGCGGGTATTCGCCCACCGCCTTGTCCGGGTGCACATGATCTCCGGCCAGGGCCATCATCAGGCTGGTCTCGGAGCGGCCGGCATGGATGCCTTCTTCCAGTTCCTTGGTGGAAAGAAATTCGCTGGCGCAGTGGGGCACGCCCCAGGAAAACACCGGGAACAGGCAGAAGTCCTGGTACTCGGCGCGCAGATCCCGGGCGATGATTTCCACCACCTGGGGCTGGCCGCCGTGGCCGTTGAGCAACACCAGCTTGCGAAAGCCCATGCGGTAAACGCTTTCGCCGATGTCCCAGAGAATCCGCATCAGCGTTTCCGCCTTGAGAATCACGGTGCCGGAAAAATTGATGTGCTCATTGGACTTGCCGCACCACACCGGCGGCAGCGCGAACGCCGGCACCGACGCGGGCAGGGCCGCCAGGGCGCGGCCGGTGAGTTCCGTGGCGATGGCGGTGTCGGTGCACACCGGCAAGTGCGGGCCGTGCTGCTCGATGGCGCCGATGGGCAGCACGATCACCGTGTTTTCCTTGTCCGGCAGCGCCTCGATGGCCGGGGCGGTGAAGTAAGGCAGAAAGCGGGAAGGCGGTACCGCGCCGTGGAGCTGGGTCATGCCGCGGCCTCCTCGTCCCAGGTGCGCATCTTGCCGGGGTTGAGCAGCCCCTGGGGGTCCAGGCGGCGTTTCATGGCCAGTTGCCCCGGGTCCACGGTGAGCTTGCCGCCGTCTTCGAGAATGTAGGTGTGCGGGTTGCTGACGAAGACACCGTTGTCCCGATGGAACTGAATGATCTCGTTGAGCCGCTCCTCGTTGGAATAGCGGATCACCTGCAGCCCGCTGCAAGTGACGGCGCCGTCCGCACGCAGGAATTCCAGATGCAGCATCACCTCGTCACCGAAGTGGCGGTGCATCTCTTCCACCTTCTCCACGTTCTCCCAGGGCCGGAAGCCGCTTTGCAGATAGGTGATGTCCTTGTGCTTGCGGAAGATGTGCAGGGTGGTGTGGTTCCAGCTGTGCTCGATCATGCTCTTGGTGGTGCCGAACACTTCCGCGTGGGACTGCTCCTCCACCAGTTCGCCGCCGAACTTCTCGCGCAGTTCATGAAGCGCGTCCATGCCCTGCCGGTTGACGATGGCCACCACCGCGGTATGGCCGGGGGCGATTTGCTCTTCCAGGCCGCACATTTGCGGCAGCGGGTCCGCCAGCAGCGTCAGCAGTTTTTTCATGGTGCCGCAGGTGCTGCCCAGGGCCTGGCAGAATTTCACCGCCTGCATGAAGTCCGGAAAGCTGAGCAGATTTTCCTGCCAGTCCAGGGCCGGGGCCAGGGCGAACTCCAGCTCGGTGATCAGGCCGTTGACGCCGTAGGCGTGGTACAGGTCGCGGGCCTCGGCACCGCGCAGTTCCTCGGCCTTCGGCTCCTCCGCCATGCTCAGGGCGCGCACGCCCAGCACATTGCCCGGGTCACCGATGGAACCGTAGGTGATCGAGCCGATGCCGCCGAAGCCGCCGCAGAAAAAGCCGCCGGCGGTGGCCAGCCGGTAGGTGGAGGGCATCAGGCGCAGTTCCCAGCCCTGTTCGCGGGCGGCCTTGTCGATGTCCACCAGGCGGGCGCCGGCCTGGACCCGGGCCACCCCGTCCTTGATCCAGAGAATCTGGTTGAGGCCGCTCATGTCCATCAGCACGCCGCCGTGCAGGGGCGTGCTCTGGCCGTAGTTGCCGGTGCCGCTGCCGCGCAGGGTGAGCGGGATACCGTGTTTCGAGCAGGCCGCCGCCACCCGCTTCACTTCTTCCTCGCTGGAGGGCTTAACCACCAGCTCCGCCTGCTTGCCGCGCAGCTGCTCCACCAGCACCGGGCTGAACCAGGCGAAGTCCTTGGAGTAACGCTGCAGGGCACGGTCCTCGGTGCTGATTTCCAGGCCGTCCAGATCGGCGCAAAGCTGTTGCAAGGTGTCGTTGTCGGTCATCGTGCTCTCCATTGTTTTACTCTCCACTCAATGCTCGACCTTGAGCGCGCTTTCGTGCCAATTGCGCAGCACCCGGTCGGAAAGCCAAACCATCATGGCGAACAGGGTGATCCCGGTGAGGGTGATCAGACCCAGCGCCGCGAACATGCGGGGAATATTCAGGTTGTAACCGGATTGCAGAATCAGATAGGCCAGCCCCGCCTGGGTGCCGCCGGTGCCGGCCACGAACTCGGCCACCACCGCGCCGATCAGCGCCAGCCCGGTGCTGATGCGCATGCCGCCGAAGAAATACGGCAGGGCACTGGGAATGCGCAGCCGGATCAGTTGCTGCATCCGACCGGTGCGGTACATGCGGAACATGCTGAGCAGGTTCGGATCGACGCTGCGCAGGCCCAGGGTGGTGTTGGAAATAATCGGGAAGATGGCGATGATCACCGCGCACACGGTGAGCGCCCAGGTGGTGTCGTCCACCCAGATAATGATCAGCGGCGCGATCGCCACGATCGGCGTCACCTGCATCAATACCGCGTAGGGGAACAGGCTCACCTCAATCCAGCGGCTCTGCACGAACAGCAGCGACGCGGCGGTGCCCAGCACCACCGAGATGATGAACGCCATCAACGTCACCTTGAGCGTCATCAGAAGACTGTGGAACAGCACGCCCCAGTCCTCCACGAAGGCCTTACCGATTTCCACCGGGCCGGGCAGGATGTACACCGGCGTGTCGGTGGCGCGCACCACCGCTTCCCAGAGCAACAGGAACACCACGCCGACAAACACCGGCGCGGCAATCTGCACGAAGCGTTCATTTTCCAGTAACGGCGATTTCATGAGCTGGCCTCCTCACCCTGGCGGCTGGCGACTTCCAGCGCTTCGGACACACGCCGGCAGTAACCGGCGAACTCAGTGGACACACGGAAATCCTGGCCACGCGGGTACGGCGCCTCGATGGGCACCTCCTCGATCACCCGGCCCGGCCGCGCCGCCATCACCACCACCCGGTTGGACAGATACACCGCCTCGTACACCGAGTGGGTCACGAACACCACGGTCCAGCCGTTGGCTTTCCACAGCCGCAGCAGATCGTCGTTGAGTTTGTTGCGGGTCATTTCGTCGAGGGCGCCGAACGGCTCGTCCATCAACAGCAGGTTGGGTTCGGTGACCATGGCCCGGGCAATGGACACGCGCATCTGCATACCGCCGGACAGCTCCCGGGGGTAGGCATCGCCGAACTTGTTCAGGCCCACCATCTCCAAGGCCTGGTCGATGCGCTGTTCGGTTTCCGGGCCCTTTTCCTTGTTCAGGTCCAGGGGCAGGCGCACGTTCTTGCGCACCCGTGCCCAGGGCATCAGGGTGGCGTTCTGGAACACGAAGGCCAGCTTGCGGCCTTTCTGGCCGACCACGTCGTAGCCCTGCTCCCACCATTTCACTTCACCGCGGGTGACATCGCCGAGGCCGGCCATCAGCCGCAGCAGGGTGGATTTGCCGCAGCCACTGGGGCCTAGCAGGCTGACGAACTCCCCTTCCTTGACGGTCAGTTCCACGTCCTTGAGGGCCACGGTGCCGTTGTTGTAGACCTTGTCCACGCCATGTACATCGACGATGGGGCGGCCGGCGCGGCTGTTGCCAGGCGACGGGCCGGTGGTGTCCGGGTCCTGCCCGGCGGCGACCACTTCGGGGCGGATTGCTTTCACCTGTGTCACGAGTTTTCCTCCTTTACGGCCAGGGATTGAGCGGGCAGCTCAATCCAGGACCCCTGGGTGTTCACGCTGAGGGTGATAATGCGAAGGTCGCCGGCGCGGATCGCGCCGGGGGCGCGACCGCTGCCGTCGTTAAGGGCGTAGGCCGGATAGCAGGCGCCGCTGACGCTCAGGCGCAGCCGTTCGCCGGCACGCAGCAAGGCGCAGGTGCCGCGCAGATCCACCGCCACCGGACCGTTGCCCCGGGCGCGGGCATAGCCCTGGGTGAGGTTGCGGGCGCGGCCATCGGCGTCCACCACCGACAGCACCGCGCACAGATCGAAGCTGTCCGCGTCGGCAGCGGCGTTCAGAGTGACCCGCACCGGGCCGGCCAGTTGATGATCGGCGGCCAGCGGCGCGCCGGTGTAGGTGAGCACGTCCGGACGCGCGTCCACCACGGTGCGATCATGCATGCCGGGGGACGGCGCCAGGTGGCCACCCACCGCCGGCACCGGCCGCCAGGGGTCGTGGATCAGGGTGTCCACGGTGGCTTCGACATCCGGGGCGGCGCCGAGACGGCCGCCTTGGATGTTGAAGCCGGCGCTGCCGTCGCTGGCCAGCGACAGCCGGCTGCCGGGAGCCGCCGGGTAATCCGCGTAGGCGCGCCAGCGGTTGGCGCGCAGGTCATAGAGCTCCACCAGCGGGTCGTCTTCCACGCCGGTGTCCTGGCCCTTGAGGTAATGATCGAACCAGCGCAGTTGCAGGGCATCGATGTGGGACTGGGCGGCCTCGCCCAGCCATGCCTGGCCCACCGCCGGAGTCCAGGGCAGATGGGTCCAGGGGCCGATCACCAGCCGCTGATGGCCGGCGCCGGCGCGCAGGTAATCGAAGGTGGCCAGGGTGCCGGTGAGAAAGCTGTCGAACCAGCCGCCCACGTGCAGCGCCGGCAGGTCCACCACCGGCAGACAACCGGCCACCGAATGTTGCCGCCAGTAGTCGCTGTCCAGGGGCTGATCCAACCAGTCGCCGTAGAAGGTGCCCTCCAGACGCTCACGGACCGCCGGCGACGCCGGGTCGATCAGTTCATCGGCGCCGGGCCCGTGGCCCAGCCGGTAGCGTTGCGCGAAGCGGTCATGGTTGCCGTCGCGGCGGTCGCTTTCGGCGCCCAGCTGCGCCGCCCAGGACAGGCTGTTCTGCAGGCGGAAGGCGCCGCCCTCGTAGGCCCAGTCCCGCTCCAGGCGGAACCCGGTCATGGCCGGCGCGATGGCTTGCAGCGCCGGGTGGCCGCTGGCGGCGGCGAACAGCTGGGTGACGCCCTGATAGGAAAAGCCGTACATGCCGATGCGGCCGTTGCACAGCGGCAGGTCCGCCAGCCAGGTCAGGGTGTCCTCGCCGTCCTGCTGTTCGTTGATAAAGGGTTCGAAGCTTCCCTCGGAGGTGCCCCGCCCGCGCACATCCTGAATCACCACCAGGTAGCCCTGTTCGGCGTACCAGGAGGGGTGGGCGTAGGTCACCGTGGAAGCGATGCGGCGGCCGTAGGGCTGACGCATCAGCAGGGCCGGGAACGGGCCCTCGCCCTCCGGCACATAGAGATCGGCGTCCAGCCGCACCCCGTCGCGGGTGTGCATGGAAACCGTTTCCGGCATCGGGACCCGTGACGTCATGCCCCTACTCCCTGCAATACCCGCAGGTCTTCCTGATCCAGCTGGTCGGGTACGCCGTTGCGGATCAGTTCGGCGAAGTGCTCGTCGGGCACCATCACGGTCAGGGTGTAGAGGCGGCCCGGGCCGGTGTTTTCCACCACGTGCTCGGCGCCGGCGGGCACCACCATGGCGTCGCCCTTGCGCAGCTCCACCCAGTTGTCGTCACAGCGGGCGCGGCCCTCGCCTTCCAGCACGAAGAACAATTCGTCGGCGGCCTTGTGGGTGTTGGGTGGCGTCAGGCCGCCCTCGTCGAAAATTTCCACGCAGGCGATGAAATCCAGTTTTTCCTTGATGGAATCGAACATCACCACCAGGCGGTTGCTTTCCCCCGCCTTGATGCGGAAGGCCTCGAACTGGTCGGGACGTTTAAAGAACGGCAACATCAAAGAGCCTCCATGGCGGAGATCAGATCCGGGGAACAGGCGGTAAACCCGAAGATCTGCCGCGCGTTGTAGAGCGTGGCGTCCCAGCAGAACGCCGGGGAAGTGGTGGCGGTGCAGTCTTCCAGCAGCACTGTGTCGTAGCCGAGGAAGTTGGCGTCCGCCAGGGTGTGCAGCACGCACTGGTCGGCGTTGACGCCGGCGAACAGGCAGGTGCTGACACCGAGATTGCGAAGGATGGAATCCAGGGGCGTGTCCCAGAAGCCGCTCATGCGGAACTTGTCCACGCGCACATCGCCGTCGGCCACGGTCAGCTCGTCGACGATGGCGGCGCCCCAGCTGTCCTTCTCCAGCACCGGCGCGCCGGAGGCGGGCACCGGGTCGCCCAGGCCCACGTCCTGGCCGCTGCCGTTGTAGACATGGCGCAGGGCCGGCGAGATGTTCATCAAATCCTTGCGGTTGCCCCAGTTCACCCACACCACCGGCACGGCGGCGGCGCGCAGCGCGGGCAACAGTGTTTGCAGCGGCGCCACCGGGCGTCGCGCCGGCGTGGTGTCCACGCCGATATGGTCCAGCCAGCCACCGGGGGTGCAGAAGTCGTTCTGCATATCCACCACGATCACCGCCAGACGATTGAGATCCAGGCGTAACGTTTTCGGCTGCGCCGACAGGGTCACCAGCCGGGGCGCGGGCGCCGGACGGCTGAGATCGGCGAGTTCGCCATTGACGCCCCACTGGCTGCCGGGGCGGGTGCCCAGCGAATGCAGGGCGGAATCGGGGTCGGAGAAACGGTCCGTCATGGTTCGGCTCGGCCTCTTCCGGAATCAGGGCGGCCACCGGGCGGCGACGCAGAGGGGCGCCGCCGCCGGGGCCGGTCGGTCGATCAGAACTTCAAGCGGGTGCCCACGCCGTAGCTGTCGCCGTCACCGAGGGTATCGATGTCGTCGTGCATGTAGTTGGCGTAGATGTCGAGCTGGTCGTTGATCACCCAGTCGTAGCCCACGGTCCAGGTCTTGCGCTCGGCGTCGACTTCGCCGTCGAACTCGGACTTGGCGTAGGAGGCCAGCACGGAGCCCGGGCCGGCGGGCACGCTGACGCCACCCTGGTAGGTGTCCACGTCCACGTCACCGGTGGTGGTGTCGGTATCCAGGCTGTGGTACATGCCGTACACCTTGACCACTGTGAAGTCGTAGCTGGCGCCCACCAGGTAAGCGTCCTGGTCGGTGACGGAGAACACGCCGCCGCCGATGGCCGCCAGACCACCGCGCTCACCGAAGCCCGGGCTGTCGCCGCTGTTGAGCGCGCCCTGCTTCACGGTATGGGCCGCCGCGGTCAGCATCAGACCGCCGGCGCGGTACACCAGGTTACCGCCGAATTTGTTTTCGGAATCCTCGCCGGACTCTTCACCGAACGCGTACACCAGGTTGGCGGTCAGGCCGCCCATCTTCGGCGACACGTAGGAGATGCCGTTGCTCCAGCCGGAGTCACCCACGGTGGCGCCGTAGTTGCCGCCCTGGTAGGAGTGCAGGATCGCCGGCGAGAACACGAAGGAACCACCGAACGGGTTGGAGAAAATCACCGGCAGGAACATGGGCGCGCCAACCCGGCCGAAAGCGATCTGGCCCAGATCACCCTTGAAACCCACCTGGGCGGCACGGGCGAAGAACTCGTCACCGTTGTAGCGACCGTCGTCACCGGTGTCCGGGCGCAGGAACATTTCCGCCTTGACGAAGGCGCTGGTGCTTTCGTTGATATCGGCGGTGGCGCTGAAACCCACGAAGGACGTGGTCATACCACCGGCGTCCAGTACCTTGGAATCGTCGGCGGCACCGGGCGTTTCCCGGCTGCCGGCGAACACGTCGAACAGACCGTAGAAGTCCACATTGACGTCCGCACTGGCCATACCGCTCGCGCCCAACAGCGTGGCGGCCCCCAAAGTCTTCGCAACCTTTCTGTTCAGTTTCACAGGTTTTCCTCTCTGAAAAGTGGGGAGCAGTCGGTCGGCGACGCGCTTTATCGCGTCCGCCGTTCCTGTGCTCGTGCCACCGGTACAGCCGGTGTCCCCCGGATTCGCGCCGTCCTCCCGAGCGGTCACGAAACCCTCTTAAAATGCGACGCCGACACATCCCGCGACGGCGGCTCCCGGAAGTGGCGATCAGGCAACGCCACACCCGCAGTCCTGTGCACCGAGCCGGCAAATGCCAGCCTTGCATACACGGTACTGAGTGACTTTCAAGATGCGTGCCAGTCGCGCGGACACGCACGAAAAGGCGCGGCCAGTGGGTGAAGAAGGCGTAAAAACCAGGGCAAGGAGCCCCCCTTAGAGGCCCCTACTGCTCTTTTTTGGGGCGATTCAGGAAATCCCGCCCTAAGGAGGCGCGAGAAAAATACAACGGCGAAAATAAAAAAAGCCGGGAAGCACGGGGCCGTAAGGCCCCGTCCAACCCGGCGAACAGGAATGAAGACGGTGAAAATTCAAGCGCGATGGCGGTTTTTTGTATACAAAGCAGCCAGGAGGTTGACCCTTAGTCCACGGGTAGGAGCGACTTCAGTCGCGATGACGATGGAAAGCGAGTCGGTGATCGCGACTGAAGTCGCTCCTACGGGTGCCATTCGCCGGCCGGGAAGCGTCTCGGGGTGGAGCAGGACTCAGGCCACCCCTTCGTGGTCGGCGATCAACCGATCCATCATGCGGCGGATCACCAGGCCCGGCTTATCCGATTCCATGTGCTTCTCGCCACGGGGGTCCAGGGGCATATCCGGGTCGGTGCTTTCCAGCACCCGCTTGTCCTCCAGGGTGACCTTGCGATCGAAGGCCAACAGCGCCTCCCGGTCGAAGCCCTCACCATGGTCCTGCTGCAGACAGAACTGCACCACCTGGGAGCGTCCGTGGTCGATGGGCACCTGGCAGTTGACGATCACATGGGCGGGCCCACCGTCCGCATAGTCGATACGCAGCCGGCACACGAAGGGCGCGAACCAGGAGCAATCCAGAAAACGCTCGTTACCGTCCTGCTGGGCGTGGTGGGCCTGGGTCACGCCGAGCCGGCCGGTGTAATGGAAGCCGCCGTCGAACTCGCGGATTTCCGCGTCCTTGGCCACCAGATGCTCCGGGCTGCCGAAGGTGCCCAGGTGCACATAGCTGGGGTGGGCCATGTCCAGTTCGTTCTCCATCACCCGCAGCCCGGCCACCTTCCATTCTTCGTAGAATTCCTGGATCAGCTCGAAGTCCGGCTCGGCGGCCTCCGGAATGGCGGGAATCTCGAAGATCGGGTCTTCCAACGCCACCCAGGCATAGCCATAACGGACGTCACAATGGAAAGCGCGCACCCGCCGCTTGGGCCCCGGGTCGCGGTCCGGCATCTGCGGCACATGCACGCACTGGCCGCTGCGGTCGTACTGCCAGCCGTGATACGGACAGGCCACCCGCCCCTGGCACACCTCGCCCAGGGACAGCTGCGCGGTGCGATGGCAGCAGCGATCCTCCAGCGCCGCCGGCACGCCCTGGTCATCGATAAACAGCACCAGCGGCTGGCCCAGCAGCACGAAACCGCGCGGGCCTTCGCGCAACAGATCAAGCGGCATCACCGGATACCAGAAGCGGCGAAACACGGGATGGTCCATGACGTTCATGGAGAGTCCTCCTCGGCGGGGTGAAGCGGTGGCGGCCGGAAGGTCAGTCCCAGCAGGAACGACACCCCCACCGCCGACAACAGAAACAGCATGGCCGCGGCAAACCCGAAGCCGTCGCGCAAGGCACCGAACAGCAGCGGCCCCAGCGCGCCCATCAGCATGGCCAGGCCCTGCACCAGCGCCGACAGACGGCCGGCCTCGGTGGGCGTGGCGGCGTAATCCAGCGGCAGGGTCAGCGCCAGCGGAAAGGAACCGCCCAGGCCGATGCCCGCGATCACCGCCCAGGGCACGCCGCCGGAGGCCGGCGCCCACCACAGCCCGGCGATGCCCACCATCAACAGCAGCAGGCAGATCGCCATGGCCGGGCGGCGGTCCCGCCAGACGCCGGCCAGCGGCGGTACCAGCAAAGCGGCGGCGATTTGCGCGCCAGTGAATACGGTAAGCAGCGCCGCGCCCTGGGCCTGGCTGTGGCCCTGGGCCACATAGAACGGCACCAGCCAGGCCAGCAACGACATATAGGCAATCGAGCCGGTGCCCAGAAACAGCGCCATGCGCCAGGCGCGGGCATCCGCCCAGGGCAAAGCCCGGGCGTTGTCGCCCCGGGGCCGCGCCAGGTTCACCGGCCACAGCAGCGCCGCCACCAGCGCCGGCAACGCCCAGATGCCCAGGGCCAGCTGCCAGTGGCCGCCGGCGGCGTCCATCAGCGCCGGCGTGGCGGCGGCGCCCAAGGCCGCGCCCAGGTTCATGGCGGTGGTGAACAGGCCCATCATCAAGGCCGCCCGGGCCGGGAAATACTGTTTGATCACCACCGGGATCAGCACCTGACCGCAGGCGATGCCGAGCCCGCCCACCAGGGTGGCGGCGAACATTACCGTGGGGCTGAAACCCACCCAGCGGCCCAGGCAGCCCGCCGCCACCAGCAGCAAGGCCACGCGCAGCCCCTGGCCGCTGCCAAGGCGGCCGATCAACCAGCCGCCCACCAACGCCACCGCGCCCATGCAGAAAGTGGGCACGGCGGCGAGCAGGCCGGCGGCGGTGCTGCTCAGCCCCAGGTCCATGCGCACCGCTTCCAGACTCACCCCCAAGGAAGTGAGCAGCGGCCGCAGGTTGAGGCCGGCCAGGGCGATCATCACCGCGATCCAGCCCAACCCCACGGTCACCGGCGGTGGCGCCGCCACCTCCACCGCCGGCGCCGCCGACAGGTCACTGGCGGCCATCAGTAGGTCGCGTTCAGTTTGGCCATCAGATGCTCACCGGCCAGGATCGACGGATAGCGCGGCGGGTTGTTTTCGTCCGCGCAACTTTCGATGCAGCGGATCTCCGCGTCCGGGTTCGGATGACAAAAGAAAGCAATGGAATAACGGCCCGGCGAATCGCCGCTGACGAACGGCGACACCCGGTGCGGCGTGGAGCAGAACACGTCGTTGGTCCAGCGCTGCATCAGGTCACCGGTGTTGACCACCACGGTGCCGGGAATCGGCGGCGCGGTGATCCACTCACCGTCGCGGGTGCGCACTTCCAGCCCGGCCACGCCATGCTGGAACAGCAGCGTGATGCTGCCGTAATCGGTGTGCGCGCCGGCCCGCTTTTCGCCGGCCTGGGGGGTGTAGTCCCGGGGCAGCGGCGGGTAGTGCAGCAGGCGCAGGGTGTGGTGCAGTTGGTCATGGGCATCGACGAAGAAACCGTCGGGCAGATCCAGGGCCAGCGCGAAGGCTTCCAGCACCCGGTTGGACGCGGCCACGCAGCCGTCCATCAATGCCATCACGGTGGCGCGGAAATCCGCCGGCTGGTCCGGCCAGCGATTTTCCCGGTAGGGCCGTTCCGCCTCGCTGAGCGCCCCGGGTTCCGGCCCGGCGTTGAAAGCTTCTTTCAGGTCGCCGGGTTTGCTGGCATCAAGCCGCTCCCGGCGCACCGCCACATAGCCCCGGTTGCTGCTGGCGTTTTGCCAGGCCACGCCCATTTTCTCTTCGTAGGGACGGGCGAAGAACCGTTCGGAAGTCTGGAAGGAACGGTCCAGCAACGACGCCGGCACGCCGTGGCTGGAAAGGTAGAAAAAACCCCAGTCGGCGCTGGCCTGGCGCATGGCGCGGGCCACCGCCTTGCGGTCCGCCGCATCGCCGTGCAGAAAAGGTCCGAAGTCAATCACCGGAATGGCACCGGCGTCGGTGAGCCGCGCCTTGGATTGTTGAAATGTTTCCATCGGGTATTCCCCCGGGGCGCTGGCCCCGTCCTTCAATGAAGTTCCGCCACCACCTCGGCGGCGCGGGCACGCAGGTCGGCCAGGTCCAGACCCGGGATGGCGCCATCGCGCACCCGCGCCTGGCCATCCACCAGCAGATGGCGCACCGTGGCGCTGCCACCACCGGCCACCGGCGCGATAGCCGGGTCGTGCATGCCGAAATAGCGCGGCTGGTTGAGATCGTAGACCGCCAGATCGGCGGCCCGCCCCGGGGCCAGTTCGCCGACCTGGTCCAGGCCGAGAATGCGGGCGCCACCGGAGGTGCCCCAGTGGATCACGTCTTCCACGGTGACCGCGTCGGCGCCCCCCAGGGCACGGTGGATCATCCAGGTGGTGTGGGCCTCCTGGATCATGTCGGCGGCCTCGTTGGAGGCGGCGCCATCCACCGCCAGGGAAATGGGAATGCCCCGGGCGGCCATTTCCGGCACCCGGGCAATGCCGCTGCCCAGCCGGCAATTGCTTTGCGGACAATGGGCGATGCCGGTGCCGGTTTCCGCCAGGATCGGCAGTTCGGAGTCGGCCACGTGCACCATGTGCGCGAACCAGACGTCGTCGCCCAACCATTCGTTCTCGCCGCAGAATTCCACCGGCGTCATGTTGTGCACGTCGCGGCAGTACTCCACGTAGTTGAAGGTCTCCGACAAATGGCTGTGCAGACGCAGCCCCTGGGCGCGACCGGCCCGGGCCAGCTCGCGCAGGGTCGCCGGGTCCACCGAGAAGGTGGGCGTGGTGGGCGCCATCACCACCTGGCGCATGGCACGCGGGCCGCTCTGGTGGTAACGGGCGGCCAGGCGCTCCACATCGGCCACGTAGGCGTCCAGGGTTTCCGACTTCAGGTCATTGGGATAACCCGGATGGCGGCCCTGTTCGGTGGCGCCGCCCCGGCAAAGGGTAAAGCGCATGCCAAGCCGCTCCGCCACCTCGAACAGCACGTCGCCCATTTCGCTGTCGAGGCCGCCGTAATAGATGTAATGGTGATCGGCGCAGGTGCTGGTGCCGGACAGCAGCAGTTCCGCCAGCCCCACTTCCGCCGCCACCTCCAGGTGGCGGTCGCGGATGCGGGTGAGGCGCGGATAGGGCACCGCGCCCAGCCAGCCGAACAGCGGCTCGTTGATGCCTTCCGGCACCGCCTTGAGCACGCTCTGGAACAGATGGTGGTGGGTATTCACCCAGCCCGGATAGACCACGCAGCCGCGGGCATCCAGCACCTCCTCGCCGGCCACCGGGGTCAACCCGGCGGCCATTTCCTTGATCACGCCGTCACGGACACGGATGTCCACGGCGCCGGCGCGGGCGGCATCGCCCGCCGCGCCGGTCATCACCGCGTCCGCGCCCTGGATCAGCAGGTCGCTCACGAGGCCTTCTCCTGTTTCACCGGAATGCGCGCGTGGTCGCTGCGTGCCTCGCTCTCACCGAAGCGTTCCAGCAGCGCCTTCATCATCTTGCGCATCACCATGCCGGGCTGGTCCGACGGCATGTGCTTCTCTTCACCGCTGGCGGTGTCCAGGGGCACGTCGTAATCGGTGCTTTCCAGAACCCGCTTGTCCTCCTCGGTGACCTGGCGATCGAAGGCGATGATTTCCGCTTCCGGGGCGTCTTCTTCGCTATCGCTGCGGAACGCCCACTGGCAGATCATCGAATGCTCGTCGTCGATGGGGGTGGCGTAGGTGACGATGGAATGCACCAGGCCATTGGGGTAGCTGATGTTGAGGCGGCGGCCGAACGGCATGTACCAGTTGCTGGTCATGTGGCGCACGGTGGTGTCGCTGTCCATCTTCAGCAGTTTTTTCTGGGATTCCGGATTGTTCACCGGGGCCTTGGTTTCAAAGCGGAAACCGTATTCGCCCTCCTCGATGTTCAGGTCGGCGGGAATCGGCTTGTCGTACTGGCCGAAGCTCTCCCGGTGCACGAAGCTGAAATGGGCGTTGTCGAAGGAGTTCTCCATCAGCCGCAGGCCGGCGGTGCGCCACACCTCATGGAACTGATGGAACATGCGGTAGCCCGGCTCCTTGGCTTCCGGCATTTCGGGAATACCGGTGACCGGGTCGCCCAGGCACACCCACACATAACCGTAGCGCTCATCGGCGTGGAACGCCGGCACCTTGACGCGGCTGGCGGGACGATCCGGGGTTTGCGGTATTTTCTTGCAGGCACCGGTGCCGTCGTAATTCCAGCCGTGGTACGGGCAGACGATGTTGTCGCCGTCCACCCAGCCCAGGGACAGCTTGGCGCTGCGGTGGGCACAGCGGTCCTCGGCCACCTGGGGCTTGCCCTGGCTGTCCAGCCACAGCACCAGATCCTGATTGAGCAAACGGAAGGGTTTCGGGCCGTCGTTCAGTCGCGCCATGGGAATCACGGGGTACCAAAAGCGGCGCAGGACGGGTTGTTGGGTTACTAGCATGGCTCATCTCCTATGGACGAGGCAGCCCCCGCCGAGAGCCTGTTCGCGCTCTTTAAGGCCGGCTTTTCCTCTCTTGCTGGCGGAAGGTTGAACAGGGCGCGGGCCTCCGCCATTCGGACCCGCGCCGGAAATCAATAGGACGCGGCGCGCCGGTTCACCAGATAGTCGCCGGTGAGGATCGGCGGGTAGCGACAGGCGTTGTCGTCGCTGACACACTGCTCCAGCACACGGATCTCCGCGTCGTTGTCCGGATCGTTGAAAAACGCCACTGAATAGCGGGCGCGGCCGCCGGCGTGCTCGGGCAGGCGCACCCGGTGCAAGGTCGAGCGGTACACATCGTTGGTCCAGCGGGCCATGATGTCGCCGGTGTTGATCACCACCCCGCCGGGCACCGGGTCCACCGGCACCCACTTACCGTCGGCGTCACGCACTTCCAGACCGCCGACATCGTCCTGGAACAGCAGCGTCACGCTGCCGTAGTCGGTGTGGCCGCCGGCCCGGGCCTGGCCGCGTTGCGCCTGAAACTCCGGCGGCAACGGCGGGTAATGCAGCAGCCGCAGAATCTGGCTGTGGGTGCGGTGGCGCTCCCGGAAGTAACCGGGCTCGGTGCCCAGCCCCAGCTCGAACGCCTCCAGCACTTTCATGGACAGGTCCGAGACCGCCGCGAAAAAATCCTCCGCCGTGGCCCGGAATCCGTCCTGGCCGGACGGCCAACGGTTCACCTGGCCGTAGCGGCCGGGCTCCCGAATCTGAAAACTTTCCTTCAAATCCGGCGCCCGTTTCACATCCAGCCGCTCCTTGCCCACCGCCACATAGCCGGTGTTGGCATCGGTGTCTTGGTAGGCGAAGGCGGCCTCCGCCTTGACCGCTTCCGGCAGCGCGAAAAAATCCCGCTGCGCGCGAAACAGCGCCTGCAACTGCGGCTCCGGCAGGCCGTGACCCACCAGGCACATAAAGCCCACCTCCCGGGCGGCGCGGTCGATGGCCTCGACCACCGCCTCCCGCTGACGCCCCTCGCCATTCACGAAGGGCGCGAAATCAATCACCGGAACCTGGCTGGCACTCATGGCAGTACCGGCTCCTCGGGCAGGAATTCCAAGGTGTAGGCTTTCTTGTAGTCCAGGTCCTTGGGCACCATGCCCGCCTGGGCCATGAAGTCGAAGGTGGCCTTCCAACGCGCATCGGTCATCACGCCGAGGCCTTTGGTCTTGGCATCGCCGCCGGCGACCAGACCGTATTCCTTCATTTTCTCGATGCCGAACGCGATCTGCTCGTCGGTCATCTCCGGGTTGTCTTTCTTGATCAGGGCATTGCCCGGCGCCGGATTTTCAAAGTAGCTCTTCCAGCCTTCCATGGACGCCTGAACGAACTTACGCAACACCTCCGGTTTTTCCTTCACCCACTTGCGGGTGGTTTCCAGGGTCTGCGCATAGGGGGGGTAACCGTATTCCGCGAACAGGAAAATCGACGGCGTCACGCCGCCCTTCTCCATGGCGAAGGGCTCGGAAGTCACATAGCCCTGCTGCACCACGGACTTGTCGGCCAGGAACGGCTGCACACTGAAGGTGTAGGGCCGGATCATGTCGTCGGTGAAGCCGTAATTGGCTTCCAGCCACGGCCAGAAGGTCTGCTTGGCGCCGGAGAACACATACACCGGCTTGCCCTTGATCTCTTCCAGGGATTTCACCTGCGGATGCGCCAGCAGCGCCTGGGGATCGCTCTGGAACGGTGCGGCGATGGTCACCACCGGCAGGTCCTGCACCAGGGACTTAATGTTGCGGATCGGGTAGCCCATGGTGATGTTCTGCTTGCCGGCCAGCAGCAACTGCACGTTGTTGACCTGCGGCCCGCCCATCTCGATGGACACGTCCAGGCCATACTTCTCATAGATGCCGGTGGCCTTGGCCTGATAGAAACCGCCATGCTCCGCCTGGGCGAACCAGTTGGTGCCGAACACCACCTTCTCCGGCTCCGCGGCGCCCGCCGCCGACCACAAGCCAGCCCCCAGGGCCAACCCGGCCAGCCCCCGACGAACCCCCGTCCACACCTTCTTAAACCGCTGTTCCCCTGCCTTTGTCATGGTTCGCTCCGCACAAGTGTATACAGTTTGGTATCCAGACTCAGATGGGAAAAACGAGGCAAGGGCTGTGCCAGCTTTGCAAAACCGCCGAAAACCTTGCGGCATGCGGCCTGGCCGGTTTCGCCCCGGCCCCGCCGGGGTTACCGACGCACCGAGGTGGCGCGCCGGAACCGTCTTTGTGCACAACATCCCGTGCACAAAGCCCCCTGGGGTCACGGCAGCACCGGCTCCTCGGGCAGGAATTCCAGGGTATAGGCCTCTTTATAGTCCACGTCGTCGGACACCAGACCGGCCTTCACCATGAAATCGAAGGTCTTCTCCCAACGGGCATCGCTCATATAACCCAGACCCTTCTCAGCGGCATCACCGCCGGCGATGATCCCGTACTCCTTGAGCTTGGCCAGACCATAGGCCAGCTGCTCATCGGTCATCTCCGGATTGTCCTTCTGGATCAACGCATTCCCCGGCGCCGGATCTTCCAGATAGCTCTTCCAACCCTCCATGGTCGCCTGCACGAATCGACGCACCATCTCCGGCTTCTCCTCCACCAACGCCCGGCGGGTCTCCAGCGTCGCCCCATAGGGCGGGTAACCGTAATCCGCGAACAGGAAGAAATTCGGCTTCACACCACCCTTCTCGGCGGCGAACGGCTCGGAACTCACATAGGCCTGCTGCACCAGCTCCTTATCCGCCAGGAACGGCCCCAGACTGAACGTATACGGCTTCGCCTGGCTGTCCTTGAACCCATACTCCGCCTGCAACCACGGCCAATAAGTAGAACGGGCCGACGTGGAAATCAGCACCGTGCGATCCCCCACCGACTGCAGATCCTTCACCTGCGGATGGGCGATCAAACCCTGCGGATCCTTCTGAAAAGACGCCGCCACACTCACCACCGGCAACCCCTCACCCACCGCATTGATGTTCCGCAACGGATAACCCATGGTGAAATCGTACTGACCCGCCAACAGCAACTGCAGACCATTCACCTGCGGCCCGCCCATCTTGATCGTCACATCCAACCCATGCTTCTCATAAATCCCGGTGGCCTGAGCCTGATAAAACCCACCATGCTCCGCCTGGGCATACCAACTGGTCCCCAACGTCACCTTATCCAGCGCCCAAGCGCCCCCACTCCCGGCCAAACCCACAACCGCCAGAACCGCCGCCCCCAGGCGCCGGGAAAAACCACTCTTCGATATCACGCGCATCGGTGCTCTCCATCAAATTGCTTGCCATCAGATTGCTTGCGTTCGCTAGGTACTCTCCTTTCGTATACAAGCAACCTTCGTGCCCACCCACCGACACCACCTCATCCCCAAAACAGTGCAACCACCCCAGAAGCCACGACGAGGGTGGCGCCCTTCCCGGACCGTCGTTGGCCAGGGATGGCCAACGCGAGCCCCCAGGGAAGGGTTCACGGCGTGTCCGGGAAGGGCGGTGGCGGCCTCGCGGCGGCCTGGATGGAGAACCAATGCGCGGGCAACCAACGCCCTCGTATCAGAAGCGCTTATCGCGGCTGAAGCCGCTCCTACAAAACCGGCCACCTCGCGTTGGGGTACGCGCGGAGCCGCGAGGCCGGGGCCGCCCTCCCCGGACCGTCGTTGGCCAGGGATGGCCAACGCGAGCCTACAGGGACGTATTCACGGCGTGTCCGGGGAGGGCGGTGCCGGTCTCGTGGCGGCCTGGATGGAGAACCAATGCGCGGACGACCAACGCTCTCGTATCAGAAGCGCTTATCGCGGCTGAAGCCGCTCCTACAAAAAACCTCCCCCGCGCGCCGGGGTGCCCACGGAGCCGCGAGGCCGGTACCGCCCTTCCCGGACCGTCGTTGGCCAGGGATGGCCAACGCGAGCCTACAGGGACGTATTCACGGCGTGTCCGGGGAGGGCGGTGCTGGTCTCGTGGCGGCCTGGATGGAGAACCAATGCGCGGGCAACCAACGCCCTCGTATCAGAAGGGCTTATCGCGGCTGAAGCCGCTCCTACAAAAACCGGCCACCTCGCGTTGGGGTACGCGCGGAGCCGCGAGGCCGGGGCCGCCCTCCCCGGACCGTCGTTGGCCAGGGATGGCCAACGCGAGCCTACAGGGATGTATTCACGGCGTGTCCGAGGAGGGTGGTGCCGGTCTCGTGGCGGTCTGGATGGAGGATCAAACGCGCGGGCCGGCCAAGCGCAATCGCACCAGAAACGCTTATCGCGGCTGAAGCCGCTCCTACAAAACCGGGCACCTCGCGTTGGGGTAGGCGCGGAGCCGCGAGGCCGGTGCCACCCTCCCCGGGCCGTCGTTGGCCATGGATGGCCAACGCGAGCCTACAGGGACGTATTCACGGCGTGTCCGGGGAGGGTGGTGCTGGTCTCGCGGCGGCCTGGATGGAGAACCAATGCGCGGACGACCAACGCTCTCGTATCAGAAGCGCTTATCGCGGCTGAAGCCGCTCCTACAAAAAACCTCCCCCGCGCGTCGGGGTGCCCACGGAGCCGCGAGGCCGGTGCCGCCCTCCCCGGACCGTCGTTGGCCAGGGATGGCCAACGCGAGCCTACAGGGATGTATTCACGGCGTGTCCGGGGAGGGTGGTGCTGGTCTCGGGGCGGCCGGGATGGAGAACCAATGCGCGGGCAACCAACGCTCTCGCACCAGAAGGGCTTATCGCGGCTGAAGCCGCTCCTACAAAAAACGGCCACCGCGCGTTGGGGTGCCCACGGAGCCGCGAGACCGGATGGAGAGCACCACCTCACTCCCCATAGGCCGCCAACTCCACGGACGCTGGCTCCGGCACAACCTGCCCCGTCAACCGCGCCACCCGAGCCCCCAACGCCCGAGCAATCGCCCGCTCGTTATCATCCACCCCCCGAGTCCCATCAAAACCCGTCACCGCCGACGCCCCATACGGCGACCCACCCTTAACCGTATGCACCAACTCCGGAACACTATGCGGCACCCCCACCACCACCATCCCATGCTGCAAAAACGGCATCAAAAGATTGAGCAAACAAATCTCATGCCCCGAATGCATCCCCCCGGTGGACGTAAACGCCGCCCCCACCTTCCCGATCAACGCCCCCCGCCGCCACAACGGCGCCACCTCATCCATGAACGCCCGCAACGGCGTACTCATCAACCCATAACGGGTGGGCGAACCCCAAACGATCCCCCCCGCCCACTCCATATCCGCCTCCCTGGCCCGAGGCAACGCCCGGTACTCCGCCAAAGTAGCCTGAAAATCCGCCCGCTCCGGATCGACGCTGTACTCCGGCTCCTCGATGTCCACCCGGCACAAACGCACCTCCGCCCCCTCCTCCTCGGCGCCGCGAACCACCGCGCGGGCCAGCTCCAAAGTGGTGCCATAGCGGGAATCACAAATCACACAAACACGTTTCGGTTCGGACATGAGGTTCTCCTGTCATTCAGCGATGCCCCGAACTGGAGCCTGAACCTGTATACAGGCAAGCCCCATGCCACGCTTCCGGGCCGACAACCGCCGCCCCGCCCACCATTGCCACGCCAACGGCGGGCGCACCGCCAAGGCGCATTGAAGCGCGGTTTCGCACCACAGCGGCCCGCCGCAACCGGGACTTGCCCGCCGACGGGAGACAGACTAAAAAGGTGTATACATTCCCCGCGAAGAGGTCGACATGGGCGAGCCCCTGCTGATCCGAGCCAGCCTGCTTAACCCGGTGGGCGCCGACCATTGGGTGTTTTACCGTGACGGCGGCCTGCTGGTGCACGAAGGCCGCATCCTGTGCATGGGCCCCATGAGCGAATTTCGCCAGCAGAAAGTCTCGGCGATGCTGGAACTGGACAGTCTGCTGGTGCCGGGCTTCGTCGACGTGCACATCCACTGGGTGCAGCACCATGTGCGCGGCCGCTTCCAGAGCGACCTGATGGAATGGCTGCGCAACCATATCTGGCCGGAGGAAATAGAGTTCGACAACGAACTGTTCGCCCGCCGCCACGCCCAGACCTTCTTCCACGACACCACCCGCGCCGGCACCACCCTGGGCATGGCCTACTCCAGCCCCCATGTGCGGGCCCTGGAGATCGCCGCCAGTGAAGCCATCGGCGACTGGGTGCTCGGCAACTCGATCATGGAAAAGGCGGCGCCGGAACCACTGTGCCGGGCCAGCCCGGACAACGCCGACCAGGTGGCGCCCCTGCTCAAAAAACTGGGCCACGAGCACTACGCGGTGACGCCGCGCTTCGCCCTCAATTGCAGCGCCGAACTGATGCGCGAGCTGGGCGACCTGGCGCGCCGGGAGAACGCCCTGATCCAGACCCACCTGTCGGAATCGCTGAACGAGGTACGCGAGATCCGCGAAGCGTTTCCGGAAGCCCAGGACTACACCGACGTGTACGACCGGGCCGGCCTGCTCGGGCCGCGCTCGGTGCTCGGCCACTGCATTCATCTCAGCCCCCGGGAGCATGAGACCCTGGCCCGGCGCGGCGCCTGGATCGCCCATTGCCCGTCCAGCAATGAGGCGCTGGACAGCGGCCGCATGGATCTGCAGGCGGTGCGCCGGCACGGCATCCGCTATGCGCTGGCCTCGGACGTGGGTGCCGGCCCCAGCCACAGCATGTTGCATGTGATGCAGCGATTTCTTGCCCAGCACCGCGACGCCGGTGTCGACGTCAACGCCCGCGAAGCGCTCTACCACGCCACCCTGGCCGGCGCCGAATGCCTGGGCCGCGACGACCGGGCGGGCAGTTTCGCGCCGGGCAAACGGGCGGACTTCGTGGAGCTGCCGCTGCCGGACCGCCGGGGCGGACCCGATCACTGGTTTGAGTCATTGCTGGCCGGGGAGGCCCGCGACCTGGAAGAGCGGCCGCTGCGCACCTGGATCGGCGGCAGCCCGGTGGACCTGGGGCAGGAAGAAGACGGCGACGACTGGCCGCCGCTGGGCTAATTCACCCCGACACGGGCCGCCAGTCGCAGGGCGGCGATGCGATTGACCTGGGCCACCGCCGTGGCCCGTTCCGTTTCCGGATCGTTGCTCACCCGCGCCTCGAAGGCCGCCAGGATGTCGCGGCGATGCAGGCCGCGCACCGCCAGAATGAACGGGAACCGGAAGCGCGCCTTGTATTTCTCATTGAGGGCCTGGAAGCGCTCGAACTCCTCCGGCGTGCACTGATCCAGACCGGCGCCGGCCTGTTCGGCGCTGGAGTCGGCGGTGAGCGCCTCGCCCACCGCCAGCTTGCCGGCCAGGTCCGGGTGCGCGCGCAGCACTTTCAATTGCGCTTCCTCGTCGGCGGCATCGAACACCGCCGCCAGCCGCGCCGCCAGGGCCGCCGGCCTGTCGTCCTCCTCGCCCAACCCCTGGCGGTGGGTCTGCCGGGCAATCCAGGGGGAGTGTTCATAAACGTCGCCATAGCAGGCCACGAAGGCGTCTTCGTCCAGGGTGCTGGGGCGCGGCGACAATAACCGGGTATCAGCCATGGTGCTCCATCCAGTGGCGCGCGATGTCGATGCGGCGCGTCACCCAGACATCCTGGTGGGCGCGCACATGCTTGAGGAATTTTTCCAGGGCGGCGGCGCGGCCCGGGCGCCCGGCCAACCGGCAGTGCAGCCCCACGGACATCATACGCGGCGTCTCGGCGCCTTCCTGGTAGAGATAATCAAAGCTGTCACGCAGGTAGCGGAAGAACTGTTCACCATGGTTGAAGCCGGCCGGCGATGAGAAGCGCATATCGTTGGCGTCCAGCGTGTAGGGCACCACCAGATGACGCTGCTCCCCCACCGGGGTCCAGAACGGCAGGTCGTCGTTGTAATCGTCCGCGTCGTAGAGAAAGCCGCCGTGCTCCACCACCAGCCGCCGGGTGTTGGGGCTGGTGCGACCGGTGTACCAGCCCAGCGGCGCGGTGCCGGCGGCCCGGGTCAGGGCCTCCACGGCCCGGCCAATATGCTCCGCCTCCACTGCCTCCGGCACGTACTGATAGTCGATCCAGCGATAGCCGTGGCTGCAGATTTCATGGCCCTCACCGACCATGGCGCGGATCACCTCCGGGTGGCGCTCGGCGGCCATGCCCACGGCGAAAATGGTCAGCGGCAGGCGATAACGCCGAAACAACCGCAACAACCGCCAGACGCCGGCGCGGCTGCCGTATTCATAAAGCGACTCCATGCTCATATGACGCACGCCGGGCCGCGCGTCCGTGCCCACCATCTCCGACAGAAACGACTCCGACGCGGCATCGCCATGCAGCACGCAGTTCTCGCCGCCCTCTTCGTAGTTGAGCACGAACTGCACCGCCAGCCGGGCGCCGCCGGGCCACCGCGGGTCCGGCGGGTTCGGCCCGTAGCCGATCAAATCCCGGGGATAGTCCTTACCGGGTTGCTCCACGGCCATGGCGTTGTCTCCTTGCTACTGGGTAATCGGTGAGCCTGCATTGCACATGTATACATTTATGTGATTTTATTGTCGACATCGAAATATACAAAATTCGAGGAAAGGCCAATGGGACGTCTTACCACGCATGTTCTCGACACCGCCTCGGGCCAGCCCGCCGCCGGTCTTGCGCTGCAGCTGTGGCGGCTGAATGACGGCGAATCGCCGGCACTGATTTGCCAATGCAATACTGATGCCGACGGCCGCAGCCCGGCGCCGCTGCTGGAGGGCGAGGCCCTGCGCCCGGGCCGCTATCAACTGGTGTTCGAGGCCGGCGAGCACTTCCGCCGCCAGGGCATCACCCTGCCGGAGCCGGCCTTCCTGGACGAAGTGGTGGTGCGTTTCGGCGTCGCCGACGCGGACCGCCACTACCATGTGCCGCTGCTGCTCTCCCCCTACGGCTACAGCACCTACCGGGGAAGCTGATGGAAGCGCATCTGTATGAATGGGCGAATCTGCTGATTCGCTGGCTGCACATCACCGTGGGCATCGCCTGGATCGGCGCCTCCTTCTACTTCAACTGGCTGGAAAACCACCTGGAACGGGACGGCGACAAGCCGGACGGCGTGGAGGGCACCCTGTGGGCGATCCACGGCGGTGGCTTCTACCACCTGCGGAAATTCCAGGTGGCGCCGGCGCGGCTGCCGGAACGGCTGCACTGGTTCAAGTGGGAGGCCTACTACACCTGGATCAGCGGCATTCTTTTGCTGGCGGTGGTCTATTACCTGAACGCGCGCACCAACCTGATCGACCCGTCGGTGGCGGACCTATCGCCGCTCACCGCCAGCCTGATCGGCCTGGCCACCCTGGCGCTGAGCTGGCTGGTCTACGACGGCCTGTGCCGTTCGCCCCTGGGGCGCCGGCCGGTGGCGCTGGCGGCGGTGCTGTTCGGCCTGCTGGTGCTGCTGGCCTGGGGGCTGAGCCAGCTGTTCAGCGGCCGTGGTGCCTATATCCACGTGGGCGCGGCCATCGGCACCTGCATGGTGGCCAATGTGTTCTTCGTGATCATTCCCGGCCAGCGCGCCATGGTGGAAGCCATGAAAGCCGGCCGCGAACCGGACGGTGCCAGAGGCCGGGCCGGCGCGCTGCGCTCCCGGCACAACAACTACCTGACCCTGCCGGTGCTGTTCATCATGATCAGCAACCACTTCCCGAGCACCTACGGCAGCGGCTGGAACTGGCTGATTCTCACCGCCCTGGCCCTGGCCGGCATCGTGATCCGCCACTACTTCAACCGCCGCCATCTGCCGGGCCGGCACTGGGGACTGCTGGCCCTGGGCCTGGCCGGTCTGGTGGCGATCATCCTGGCCACCGCACCCTGGCCCAAACAGCGCGACAACACCGCCGACACGCCGCCGGTGCCCATGGAAGCGGTCACCGCCGTGGTCGGCCAGCGCTGCGCCGCCTGCCACGCCGCCACCCCGTCCTTCGCCGGCTTCACCGCGCCGCCCAAGGGCATCCTCCTGGACAGCGAGGCGGCGGTCCGCCAGCACCGGGACCAGATCGGCCAGGTGGCGGTGCGCACCCACATCATGCCGCCGGGCAACCTGACCGGCATGACCGACGACGAGCGCGCCCTGCTGGAACGCTGGCTGAACCAGCCCGCCGACCGGCCCTGAGCCCCGGCGGCGGTGTCGGTTGCCCCGTCGCCATACGGTGTATACATTTCGGGCTCGACCAGGGAGATTGAATCTATGGCAACGGACTCCGATTCCGGCAACACCAACGCCGCCCGGGCCCTCGCGCCGGACAGCCACCGCAAGGCCAGCGACCAGAGCATCTATGAGGCGATCTACGAGGCGGTGCTGACGCAACGGCTGCCGCCGGGCTCGCGGTTACCGGAAGTGGCGCTCAGCGAGCTGTTCGGAGTAAGCCGGTCCATCATCCGCAAGGCACTGACACGGCTGGCCTCGGACCACGTTATCGAACAGCGCCCCAACCAGATGGCCATGGTGGCGCGTCCCGGCGTGGACGAAACCCGCCAGATCTTCGCCGCCCGCCGGCTGGTGGAGGGCGAGGTGATGCGGCTCACCGCCGGCACCCTGAACAAGACCCGCCTGCAGGAACTCAAGCGGCTGGTGAAGGAAGAAAAGAGCGCCCACCAGAGCGGCCGCGACCAGGACCGGGTGCACTGCTCCATGGAAGTGCACCGTTTTCTGGCCCGGCACTGCCCCAATCAGGTGCTCGGGCAAATGATGCGGGAGCTGGTGCTGCGCACCTCCATCGTCATCGCCCTGTACAAATCACCGGGCATGAGCGCCTGCTTCCTGGGCGACGACCATGCCCGGCTGGCGGAGCTGATCTCCCAGGGCAAGGGGGATCAGGCGGCGGCCCTGGCCCACCGCCATCTGTGCGCCCTGGAGGAATTGCTCGACCTGAACGAAGCGGACCCGGCCATCGACCTGGCGCGCATTCTGCGCCCGGAAGCCTGAAGGGCGGATTCCGGCACGGCTCCTGCTTGGATGCACCGCATACCGCCGACTGTATACAAAATCCAAGAGGAGAGCCGCCGCATGCCCCGTACCCTGCTGCTGAAGAACGCCACCGTGGTGGCCACCATGGACGATGAACAGCGCGAGATCGCCGACGGCGCCGTGCTGATCACCGACAACCGCATCACCGCCGTGGGCCCCACCGCCGAGCTGCCCGCTGACGCCGACCAGGTCATCGACCTGAGCGGCCATGTGCTGATGCCCGGGTTGGTGAACACCCACCATCACATGTTCCAGTCGCTGACCCGGGCCCTGCCGGCGGCCCAGAACGCGGAGCTGTTCGACTGGCTCAGCGCCCTGTTCCCGGTGTGGGGCAACATCACCCCGGAGATGATGACGGTGTCCGCCCAGACCTCCATGGCGGAATTGATGCTGTCCGGCTGCACCACGGCGGCGGACCACGCCTATTTCTACGTCAACGGCTCACGCCTGGAAGACAACCTGGAAGCGGCCCACCGGCTGGGCATGCGCTACCACGGCGTGCGCGGCGCCATCACCCTGGGCCAGAGCCAGGGCGGCCTGCCGCCGGATCACGTGGTGGAGCAGGACGAGGACGCGGTGCTCAAGGAAATGCAGCGCGTGGTGGAAGCCCACCACGACCGCGCCGACGACGCCATGATCCGCGTTGCCCTGGGGCCGTCCTCGCCATTCACGGTAAGCCCGGATCTGATGCGCCAGAGCGCCGTGCTGGCCCGGGATCTGGGCGTGCTGATGCACACCCACACCGCCGAGAACAACAAGGACCTGGCGTTCAGCCAGGAACGCTACGGCATGACCCCGGCCCAGTTCGCCGAGGAAACCGGCTGGGTCGGCGAGGACGTCTGGCACGCCCACTGCGTGCACCTGGACGACCACGGCATCAAGCTGTTCGGCCGCACCGGCACCGGCGTGGCCCACTGCCCCTGCTCCAACATGCGCCTGGCCTCGGGCATCGCGCCGATCCGCAAGATGCTCGACCACGACGTCAAGGTGGGCCTGGGCGTGGACGGCACCGCCTCCAACGACGGCAACGACCTGCTCGGCGAGGCTCGCCAGGCGATGCTGGTGGCACGGGTACGCCACCAGGACCCCACCGCCATGAGCGCCCGGGAAGCCCTGTGGCTGGCCACCCGGGGCGGCGCCCGGGTGCTCGGCCGCGACGACAATATCGGCCGGCTGGCGCCGGGCTACTGCGCCGACCTGATCGCCTTTGACCTGAGCGATATCGCCTACGCCGGCGGCCAGATCGACCCGCTCGCCTCGTTGCTGTTCTCGGCGCCGCGCCGGGTCGCCTACAGCATCATCAATGGCCGCACCGTGGTGGACCAGGGCCGGCTCACCCCCATCGAGCTGCCCACGCTGGTGGAACAGCACAACCGCCTGGCCCGACAACTGGTCGGCGGCTGACATGGCCACCCGGCTGCGCGTTCATTCGCCGGCGGTGTTGTACTTCGACGCGGTGCGGCGCGCCGGCTCGATCCGGGAGGCGGCGCGCCGCCTGCACGTGGCGTCGTCGGCGGTGAACCGGCAGATCCTCAAGCTGGAGGACGAAATCGGCGTGCCCCTGTTCGAGCGCCTGCCCGGCGGCCTCAAGCTCACCGCCGCCGGAGAGGTGTTCGCCCGCCACGCCATCGTGGTGCTGCAGGACGCGGAGCGCGCCCGCTCCGAGCTGGACGCCCTCAAGGGCCTGCGCACCGGCCACGTGGAAGTGGCCACCGTGGAGGGCGTCACCTCCGATCTGCTGCCCACGGTGATCGGCCGCCTGCGCCAGGATTACCCCAACATCACCATCGGCATCGCCACCCTGGGCTCCCAGGCGATTCCGGAGACGGTCACCAGCGGCGCCGCCGACCTCGGCCTGGCCTTCGCTCTGCCGCGCACCGCCGAGCTGCGCCAGCTCTACCTGGCGCGCTTCCGGCTCGGCGCCGTGGTGGCACCGGACCATCCCCTGGCCCGGCGCGCCGAAGTCAGCCTCGCCACCTGCATGGCCTACCCCCTGGTGCTGGCCAAGCAGGACCTTTCCGTGCACCACCTGATGCGCCCGGCCATGGACCGGGCCGGCGCCGAAAACCGGGGCGTGGTGCGCTCCGGCTCGGTGGAACTGAGCAAGGAGCTGGCCCGCCGTGGCATCGGCATCGCCTTCCAGACCCGCATCGGCCTGGAGGCGGATCTGGACCAGGCCAGCCTGGTGCACCTGCCGCTCAACGATGCCGGCCCGGTGTACAGCGACCTGGGTATCTATACCCGCGCCGGCCGTGCCCTGCCGGTGGCGGTGGACGCCTTCGCCCGCCTGCTGGGCGACGAAATGGCCCGCCGCGAGGTCGCCGAGGCCGCCCTGCTGCCCACTCCTACCTGACTCAAGCGGCCAGATGCCGATGCCGATTCGGCATCACCGTGGTCGATATTCGATGCTTTGGCGCACAGCGGGCGCGGCGCACACTGAACTCCGGATCAACCACCGCCAGCCTTGCCCGGAGGGCAAATCACCATGAACGCCAATTTCGAAGCGATGCGAGTTTCCCAGGGTGCCCTGCCCATTATCGACGTATCCGGCCTGCGCTCCCCGGACCCGGAGGAACGCCGGGCGGTGGGCCTGGCGCTGCGCGCCGCCTGCACCGACAAGGGTTTTTTCTATATTCGCAATCATGGCGTGGACCCGGCCCTGCAGGCACGGGTGTTCGACGCCGCCCAGCGCTTCTTTCACCAACCCCAGGAACAGAAGAAGCGCGTGGACATGGCGCTGTCGCCGGCCAACCGGGGCTATGAGCCGCTGCGCGGTCAGACCCTGGAAACCGGCGCTCCGCCGGACCTCAAGGAAAGCTACTACGTGGGCGAGGAACGGGGCCCGGACGACCCCAAGGTGAAAGCCGGCAAGTTTAACCATGGCCCCAACCAGTGGCCCGACGGCGTGGAAGATTTCCGCCCGGCCATCGAAGCCTACTACCGCGAGATGACCGCGCTCAGCCAGTTGATCATGGCCGGCCTGGCGCTGTCGCTGGAACTGGACGAACACTACTTCGACGACTTCTGCCAGCAGCCCCAGGCCATCGTGCGGCTGCTGCACTACCCGCCCCAGCCCGCCAACCCGGCGCCCAATGAAAAGGGCTGCGGCGCGCATACCGATTTCGGCGGCATCACCCTGTTGCTGCAGGACGAGAATCCCGGGCTGCAGGTGTGGAACCAGGCCCGTGGCGCCTGGATGCACGCCGACCCGGTGCCCGGCGCCTACGTGGTCAACCTGGGCGACATGATCGCCCGCTGGACCAACGACCGGTACCGCTCGACCCTGCACCGGGTGGTGAACATTTCCGGCAAGGAACGCTACTCGATCCCGTTCTTCTACTCCGGCAACCCGGACCACGAAGTGCGCTGCCTGCCCGGCTGCCTGGCCGACGGCGAGCAACCCAAGTACCCGCCGGTGACGGTGGAACAACACATCATGGAAATGTACCGGCGCACCTATGCACCCGCCTGAGCAAGCCATCCGCGACCTGATTCTGATCCACGGTGCCTGGGCCGGCGCCTGGGTCTGGGACGACCTGCTGGCGCCGCTGCGCCAGGCCGGCTTCCGCCCCCACCCGGTGGAGTTGCCGGGCAACGGCCACGGCCCCCACGGCGACCTGGACGCGGGCCTGGAGGATTACGAGCAGACGGTGCTGGCGCTGCTCCACACCCTGCCCGGCCCGGTGGGCCTGGTGGCCCACTCCGGCGGCGGCGTCACCGCCACCCGGGTGGCGGAGCGGGTGCCGGAGCGCATCGCCGGGGTGGCCTTCGTGGCCGGCATGATGCTGCCCTCCGGGGTCGGCTTCGCGGAGCTCACCGCCGCCGTCAAGGCGGACGAACCGTCCGCCGCCGGCATCGTGCCGCACCTGCTCTGGAACCCGGCGGGCAGCGCCAGCCGGGTGCCGCCGGAAGCGGCCCGGCGCATCTTCTTCCAGGACCTGCCCGAGCCACGGGCACGGCGGGCCGCCGCGCGGCTTACCCCGCAGCCGGAGAAGGCCCGCGCGGCGGTGCCGGTATGGAGCGCCGAACGGTTCGGCCGGGTGCCGCGCCTGTACGTGGAGGCCCTGCGCGACCGCTCGGTGGTGCCCGCCGCCCAGCGCCGCATGCAGGCGCTGGTGCCCGGTGCCCGGGTGGTGTCGCTGGATACCGGCCACGCGCCCCAGGTGTCGGCACCGGCGGCGCTGGCGGAGCTGCTGGGCGCTTTCTTCCGGGAACCGGCCTCCGCCTGAACGGGCACGGCCATTGCATACATTTCCGTATACAGATTCAGCCCACGATTTCTGAACAACATCACTATCGAGGAGTGACGCCATGAAGGTTCGTGCCCTGCGATCCATTCTGTTTGCCTTGGGGGTAAGCGCGCTGGCGGCCGGTGCCCAGGCCGCCGAAAAAATCCGCTGGCTCAACGACTGGCTGCCCGCCGGCGACAAAGCGGTGATCTATCTGGGCGTGCAGGAAGGTCTGTTCGAAGACGCCGGCATCGAAGTGGAAATCATGACCGGCCGGGGCTCCAGCGACGTGGTCTCCAAGCTCGGTACCGGCGCCGGCGACATGGGCTCCGGCGGCCTGTCCGCGCTGATGCAGGCCAAGGCCGGCGCACGGGTTCCGGTAACGGCGGTGATGTCGATCTACACCAAACAGCCGGACGCGGTGTTCGTGGCCGAAGGCTCCGGCATCGAGAACCTCAAGGACCTGACCGGCAAGACCCTGGCCACCGCCACCTTCTCGGCCTCCAACGTGACCTGGCCGCTGGTGCTGGAAGCCAATGGCATGGCCCCGGACGCGGTCAAGGTGCTGAAGGTGGACCCGGGCGCCATGGGCCCCATGTTCGCCACCGGCCGGGTGGACGGCACCATCAACTGGATCACCAAGCTGCCCGCCTTTGAAGCCCTGGCCTCGGAGGCCGGCAAGAAGGTCAAGGTGCTGCCCTGGTCCGAGTACGGCTTCAACGGCTACGGCCTGTCGATCTTCGCCTCCGACCGCCTGATCAAGGACAACCCGGCGCTGGTGAAGAAGTTCCTGGCGGTCTACAAACAGGCCCTGCAAATGGCCATCGAAGACCCGGCCCGGGCCGGCGCCGCCCTCAAGGCGATGGTGCCGGACATCGACGCGGACATCGCCGCCGAGGAGTTCGAAGTGTCCGCCGGCCTGATCGACACCGAGATCGCCGACAAGGACGGCCTGGGAGCCTTCGAGCCGGCCCTGCTCAAGGAAACCTGGACCTGGGTGGCCAAGGCCCAGGACCTGCCGGAGGACGCCCTGGACCCGGAAGACGTGGTCACCCGCGACTTCCTGCCGGAGTGAACCGATGACCACCCGCATGGAGCCCGGCGGCGAACGCCCGGCGATCCGCTTCGACCGGGTCGGCCAGGTGTTCACCTCCTCCGACGGCAGCCGCGTCACCGCCCTGGAAGACGTGAGCTTCACCCTTCGCCGCCACGAGTTCGTGGCGGTGATCGGCCCGTCCGGCTGCGGCAAGTCCACCCTGCTGCGGATCATCGCCGGGCTGGTCCGGCCCACCGACGGCCAGGCGGAAATCTACGGCCTGCCGGTGACCGGGCCCCGGGAGGAAGTGGGCATCGTGTTCCAGCAGCCCACCCTGCTGCCCTGGCTCAAGGTCCGCGACAACATCACCTTTCCCATGAAGCACAAACACGGACGGGTGACCGCCGCCGAGAAGGAACGCGCGGACCAACTGCTGGAAATGGTCGGCCTGGGCGACTTCGCCCACAAACGCCCGGACGAACTGTCCGGCGGCATGCAGCAGCGGGTGGGCATCGCCCGGGCGCTGCTGCACGACCCGGACATTCTGCTGATGGACGAGCCGTTCTCGGCCCTGGACGCCCTGACCCGGGACGAGATGAGTTTCGAACTGCTGCGCATCTGGACCGAACGCCCCAAGACGGTACTGTTCATCACCCACTCGATTCCCGAAGCGCTGCTGCTGGCGGACCGTATTCTGGTCATGTCCGCACGCCCCGGCCGGGTGCGCGAAATCATCGACGTGGGCCTGGCCCGGCCCCGGTCGATGCAAACCCTGTCGGAGCCCCGCTTCCATGACATCGCCAACCACATCCGCGCCCAGGTCTTCCGCCCCGGCGCCCTGGCCTGAACGGCACCGGCGGTTGTACGGCGCCCTGGACCGGGGCGCGCCGCTGCTGGCCGCCCTGGCACTGCTGCTGATCTGGGAACTGGCCTGCCGGCTGCTGGCGGTGCCTTCCTATTTGCTGCCCACCCCCAGCGCCATCGCCCTCAGCGCGGTACAGGTGCCGCTGGACAGCTGGCTCACTCACACCTGGGCCACCCTGCGGGTGAGCCTGCAGGGCTATGCCCTGGCGGTACTGATCGGCATTCCCCTGGCGGTGGCCCTGGCCAACAGCCGGCTGTTGTCGCGCACCCTGTATCCGCAACTGGTGATCATCCAGTCCACCCCCATCGTGGCGGTGGCGCCGATCATCGTGGTGGTGCTGGGCGCCGGCGACGCGCCCCGGGTGGTGATCACCTTTCTGATCACCTTCTTCCCCATCGTGGTGTCCACCGTCACTGGCCTGCAGGCGACGCCGCCGGCGATGCTGGAGCTGTCCCGCTCGCTGGGCGCCAGCCGCCTGCGCGCGGTGCGCGACATCCAGCTGCCGTTCGCGGTGCCCTATATTTTCTCGGCACTGCGGATCTCGGTGACGCTGGCGATCATCGGCGCGGTGGTGGCGGAATTCGTGGCGGCGGAAAACGGCCTGGGTTTCTTCATCGCCTTTTCCACCTCCTTCTTCAAGGTGCCCCAGGCGTTCGCCGCCCTGGTGGTGCTGGTCAGCCTGAGCCTGGCCCTGTTTCAACTGGTGTCACTGACGCAACGGCTGGTGTTCCCCTGGAGCCTGCCCAAAACGGAGAAATAATATGCCCGCGAGCGCACCCGGCCCGCTGGACCATGAACACTATCTGCAGCTGACCTTCCGCATCGCCAGCCAGGCCATGGAGGACGGCGGCCACCCGTTCGGCGCCCTGCTGGCCGGCCCGGACGGCGAGGTGCTGATGGAACAGAAAAACGCCTTTCTGCCCGACCACGACATGACCGGCCACGCCGAACGGGTGCTGATGACCCGCGCCGGCACCACCTGGTCGCCGGAGTTTCTCGCCGGCTGCACCCTGTACAGCTCGGCGGAGCCCTGCGCCATGTGCGCCGGGGCCGCCTACTGGGCCGGCGTCGGCCGGGTGGTCTATGGTCTGTCCGAGAAACGCCTCAAGGCGCTCACCGGCGACCATCCGGAAAACCCCACCCTGGACCTGCCCTGCCGGCGGGTGTTCGAGGCCGGCCAGCGGCCGGTGGAGGTGATCGGCCCGCTGCTGGAGGACCAGGCGGCGGCGCTGCACCAGCGCTTCTGGGCCAACGCCTAGGGGCATTCGGGTCCGACCGGCCGGGACGGGGCCCGTCCCGCCCCTGGCGACGATAACGCTTTGGCATTAACATATAACCACTTTCTTTACCCTTCTCGCGTCCTTTCCTTTCCGCTGGAAAATCCTTGCGCTGAAAAAGGACGCTTCGTGGTTGATCCGCCGGAGTAGCCGATGACCCTCTGGACGCGCCTGCTGCCGTTCCTGAGCTGGCCCCGTCCCACCCGCCGCGCCCTGCGCCAGGACCTGTTCGCCGGCGTTACCGTGGGGCTGGTACTGATTCCCCAGGCGCTGGCCTACGCCACCCTGGCCGGCATGCCGCCGGTGACCGGGCTGTATGCCGCCCTGCTGCCCAGCGTGGTGGGGATTCTGTGGGGCTCGTCACCGCTGCTGGCGGTGGGGCCGGTGGCGCTGACCAGCCTGCTCACCTTCGCCGCTCTGAGCCCCATGGCCACGCCGGAAAGCGGCGAATGGGTGACCCTGGCGATCTGGTTGGCGATCTACGCCGGCCTGATTCAGTTCCTGCTCGGCGCCCTGCGGCTGGGAGTGATCGCCAACTTCGTCTCCAACGCGGTGATCACCGGCTTTCTCAATGCGGCGGCGCTGATCATCCTGGTGTCCCAGGTGCCGGCACTGCTGGGCCTGGACGGCGGCGGCGCCGGCGCCGCGCTGGATTCGCTGAAGCACCATCTGAGCGCACCGGACATCACCTGGCTGTGGACCCTGGCGTTCGGCCCCGGCGCCATGCTGCTGCTGTTTCTGCAACGGCGGCGCTGGCCGCGCCTGCCCGGGGTGCTGGTGGTGTGCGTGCTGGGCATCGCGGTCAGCGCCTCGCTGGGCTACGCCAGCCTGGGTGGCGCCGTGGCCGGCCAGGTCCCCGCCGGGCTGCCGCTGCTGCATTGGCCGGATGCCCTGAGCCTGGAACAACACCGGGCGCTGCTGCCGGCGGCGCTGATCATCGCCCTGATCAGCTTTACCGAGGCCATGTCCAGCGCCCGTTCCCTGCCTTCCCCGGACGGCCGCCTGTGGGATCAGAACCAGGAACTGGTGGGCCAGGGCCTGGCCAAGCTGGCCAGCGGCCTGAGCGGCGCCTTCCCGGTGAGCGGCTCGTTCTCGCGCACCGCCCTGAACCGCTACGTGGGCGCCACCAGCGGCTGGTCGGCGCTGTTCGCCGCCCTGTGCACCCTGCTGTGTCTGCTGTTCCTGACCGGCTACCTGCAGCACCTGCCCCGCGCCATTCTGGCCGCCATCATCATGGTGCCGGTGTTCAACCTGATCACCCCTTCCGCCTTCGTGCGGCTGTGGCGGGCCTCGGTGGACGACGGCGTGGTCGGCATCGCCACCTTCGTGGTGACCCTGGTGTCGGTGCCCTATCTGCATTGGGGCGTGTTCACCGGCTTCGTGCTGGCGATGCTGTTCTTCCTGTACCGGCGCGCCCACCCGCGCCTGATCGAACTGGGGGTGCACGCCGCCGGCACCCTGCGCGACCGGCGCCTGCACGACCTGCCGCCAATCGCCCCGGGGGTGCTGGCGCTGCGGCTGGACGCCTCGCTTACCTATCTCACCGCGCCGCTGCTGGACCGCTTTATCCGCGAACGCCTGCGCGACGAGCCGGACCTGCGGGTGGTGCTGATCTGCGCCTCGGCCATGAACGCCATGGACGCCACCGGCGCCGACACCCTGGAACGGTTGCAAATCGACCTGCATGGGCGGGGCGTGCGGCTGGCGTTCTCCGGCGTCAAGAAACAGGTGCGCGACGTGATGGCCCACACCGGACTGCTGGAACGGTTCGGCGAGGCCAATTTGTTCGTCAACAACCGTGACGCCATCGAAGCTCTGGGCAAACCGATACACACGGCCACCTGACAAGGCCGCCGGTTTTGGAGAGAATCGGGACTCCGAGAAGCAGGATACGATCCGGCCAATGAAGCGTTTTTTCCTTTCCGTCCTGGGTCTGCTGGTGATCGCCGCCCTGGCCTCCCAGCTCTGGTACCTGGGGCTGGTGCTGCAGTTGCGCGGCCAGAACCCGAAGGACACCGCCTTCATGGAGCGTGCCCGCGCCCATGGCCAGGTGAGCTATCAGTGGCGCGACTACGATCTGATCGCCGACGATCTGAAGCGCGCGGTGCTGATCTCCGAGGACGCCCGTTTCGTGGAGCACTCCGGCTTCGATTGGCGCGGCATCCGCCATGCCATGGCGCGCAACGAGGAAGCCGGCCGCCCGGTGGCCGGCGGTTCCACCATCACCCAGCAACTGGCCAAGAACCTGTTCCTGAGTTCGGAAAAAACCTATACCCGCAAGATTCAGGAAGCGCTGATCGCGGTGATGCTGGAGCTGTCCCTGTCCAAGCAGCGCATCCTGGAGCTGTATCTGAACACCGCCCAATGGGGCAACCGGGTGTTCGGCGCCCAGGCCGCCGCCCGCCACTACTTCGGCGTTGACGCCGACCAGCTATCGCCGGCCCAGGCCGCGCAGATGGCGGTGCTGCTGCCCCGGCCCAGCTACTACGATGTGCGCGGCACCACCGACTATGTGCAGCAACGCACGCTCTGGATTCAGGAGCAGCTGCCGCTGGTGCGTATCCCCTCGCCTTGAACTTGTCGGGCCGGCGGGACTCTGTGTTCCGTGGCCCTATGGAATTCTGGAGACCCGCTGTATGAGACCGTTCTGGTTGCTCGTTCCTTTTGTCTTTCTGCTCGCCGCCTGCGATGACCCGGCACCGCCGGCCGCCGGCCCCGGGGAATCCGCCGAGCTGCCCGCCGAAACCCCGGCCGCCCAGGTCCGTGACGGTCTGGCGGGCATCTGGCGGCCGACCGGCGACAGCGACCTGAACGCCCTGGTACTGGAAGACGACGGCCAGCTGTATCTGGTCAATGGCGGCCCGCGCCGTGGCCTGCGCTGGGAAAAAACCGACCAGGGCGACCTGGCGCTGCACTACCTGGATAACGGCGGCCTGATCGTCGACCAGACCCTGACCGCCACCCTGGACAACCCGTCACTGACCCTGGAAGGGGACTCGCCGTTCGCCGGCGACTACCGCCGCGACGCCACCAATATCGGCACCGTGGAGGGGCGCATCACCCTGCCGGAGGACGCGGCCATTCCGGAAAGCGGCGTGCTGGTGCTGACCCTGCGCGACCTGTCCGGCGGCGACGGCGCGCCGCTCACCCAGCGGCTCACCCGGCTGGCCCTGGAGGGTGATCTGGCCCAGCCGTTCCGGCTCTATTTCGACCAGACCCGGGTGGCCGCCGACCGCCGCTACGGCCTGGACGCCCGGGTGCTGGCCGACGGCGCCACCCTGTTCGCCATGCCGGCGCCGCTGCGCGTGCTGGACGGCGACCAGGAGCCGGTGACCCTGCCGCTGAGTTCGGCCAGCGCCAACGCCGACCTGGCCAACACCTATTGGAAGCTGCTCCAGGTGGAAGGCCGGGCGGTGCCGGCGCCGCAGGGCCAGAACCGCCAGGCCCATCTGGTGTTCCATGCCCAGCAGGGCGAAGTGAAGGGCAACACCGGCTGCAACAGCCTGAGCGGACGCTATCAAAGCGAGGACCGGCGGCTTACTCTTGAGAACCTGGCCAGCACGGAAATGGCCTGCACCGGCGACAACGTGGCCGACGACTTCATGGCGGTGCTGAGCCGCGTGGCAAGCTTCCAGGTGGAAGGCCAGCGCCTCAATCTCTATGACGGCGAGGGCACCTTGCTGGCGGTGCTGCGAGCGGAATACCTGTATTAGGCGAAGGGAGGAACTGACCCCCGATGCGCGTCCACTATCTGTCCCATGTGCCGTTCGAGAAGCTGGGCACCATTGCCGGCTGGCTGGAACGCCAGGGCCATACCGTCAGCGGCTCGCGGCTGTACCACGGCGACCCGTTGCCCGCCCCGGACCAGTTCGACGCCCTGATCGTGATGGGCGGCCCCATGGGCGCCGACGATGAACAACGGTTCCCCTGGCTGGCCGATGAGAAACGGCTGATCGCCGCCTGCCTGGACCAGCAGCGCAAGGTGCTGGGGGTGTGCCTGGGCGCCCAGATCATCGCCCGGGTGCTGGGCGCGCCGGTGACCCGCAACCCGCAACGGGAAATCGGCTGGTTCCCGGTGCAAAGCACCGACGCCGGCCGCGCCGACCCGATCGGCGCGGTGTTCAACGACGGCGCGCCGGTGCTGCACTGGCACGGTGACACCTTCTCGATTCCGGACGGCGCCGTGCATCTGGCGCGCAGCTGGGGCTGCGAGAACCAGGCGTTCCGCTATGGCGACCGGGTGCTGGCCCTGCAATTCCATCTGGAGCTGGCGCCGGGCCATGTGCGCGCCCTGTGCCACGAATGCGCGGACGAACTGCGCGATGGCGGCCCCTGGGTGCAAAGTGAAGAGGAAATGCTGGCGCACCTGCCCCTGTTCGACGACGCCCGCCGGCGCTTGAACCGGCTGTTGGATGCGTTTCTGTCGGTTGCCTAGGGGGCTGGCCCGGTATTGATCGCGGTCGAACGAGCGCTGCTGGCTCAGGCCGTGGGGGCGCTCGTTCGACCGCGCAACGGCGCTAGCTCAGGGAGCCCAGCGCCGCCTTGGTGAAGGGTTCGATTTCGTCGGTCTGGCCTTCCCGCATTTTCACCAGCCAGTTCGGGTCCTGCAGCAGGGCCCGGCCCACCGCGATCAGGTCGAACTCGTCCGCCGCCATGCGCTTCACCAGTTCCTCGATGCCTTTCGGATTGGCGGTGCCGCCGATGCCCTGGTTATTGGCGCCGATAAAGTCGTCATCCAGGCCCACGCTGCCCACGGAAATGGCCGGTTTGCCGGTGAGCTTTTTGGTCCAGCCCGCCAGATTCAGATCCGAGCCCTCGAATTCCGGTACCCAGAAGCGACGGGTGGAGGCATGGAAGATGTCCACGCCGGCGTCCACGAACAGCGCCAGAAAACGCTCCAGCTCCTCCGGGGTGTGCGCCAGACGCGCTTCGTAATCCTGCTGTTTCCACTGCGAGTAGCGCAGCACGATGGCGAAGTCCTCGCCCACCGCCTCACGCACCGCGCGCACCACTTCCACGCCGAACCGGGCGCGCTTTTCCAGGGAGCCGCCGTACTGGTCGTCCCGCTGGTTGGTGCCTTCCCAGAAGAACTGGTCCAGCAGGTAACCGTGGGCGCCGTGGAGCTCCACCCCGTCGAAGCCCAGCGCCTTGGCGTCCCGGGCGCCGTCGGCGAAGGCCCGGATCACGTCGTCGATGTCCTGCTGGTCCATGGCCTTGCCGTTGGGCTTGCCGGTCTTGAACAGGCCGGAGGGCGAATAGGCGGGGGCGTCCTTGTCGGCGCCGACGCCGGGCCGGCGGGTGCTGCCCACGTGCCAGAGCTGCGGAATGATGGCGCCGCCGGCGCCGTGCACCGCTTCCACCACGCGCTTCCAGCCGGCCAGGGCGGCCTCGCCGTGGAAGGCGGGCACCGCGTCATGGCCGGGCGCGCCGGGATGGTTGACGGTGGTGCCCTCGGTGATCAGCAGCCCCACCTGGCCTTCCGCGCGGCGGCGATAATAGCCGGCCACGTTCTCGCCGGGCACCTGGCCGGGCGAGAAGCTGCGGGTCATGGGGGCCATGGCCACGCGGTTGCGCAGCTTCAGGGACTTGCATTCAAAAGGACGAAACAGGGGCGCGAGATCAGCGCTCATGGGTACTCTCCCGGTCAATCAAACGGTGATGACTGAAAAAAAACAGTGACGTAATCTACCGTGATTCGTCCGAAAGCGACACCGCCGTAGGGAGCTCGTCCAGATCCAGGCGGCGCGCCTTCCAGTAATGGCGCCGCCAATAGACGTTGTTCAGGGAAGAGGTCATCACGCCCCGGCTGGTGGAGGCGTGCAGGAAGCGGTCACCGCCCATGTAGATGCCCACATGGCGCTGCCGGAAGCCGGTCTTGAAGAACACCAGGTCGCCGGCTTGCAGCTCATCCCGGCCCACCCGCTGCCCCTCGCGGGCCAGTTCATCGGTGGTGCGAGGCACGTTGACGCCCAGCTGTGACTGGAAGGTGATTTGCACGAAGGCGGAACAGTCCACGCCCCGGCGGTCGTTGCCGCCCAGCCGGTAGGGCACGCCGCGCCACTGCTCCGCCTGGGCGCGCAGCAACGGCAGCACCGGCGAGGCGTCGCCGGCGGGCACATCGTCGCGCAGCAGCGGGGGCGGCTCGCCACCGGCGCCGCGTTCTTCCACCCGGGGCCCGTGGTCCATGGAACGGGTGGCGCAGCCGCCCAGCAGGGCCGCCAGCACCAACACCATCAGAATGGCTCGCCAGGAGCGGGGATACGACACACCGGACACGGCGTCTCCCTGGTTTCCGGAATAGAATTTCACCGACTATACCGCCGTGACGCGGCCGCCCACCAGCCCCCGGCGGGTCGGGGTCAGACCAGCCGCGCGCGCATCGCCTCGATCACCGCCCGGTAATCGTCCTTGCCGAAGATGGCGGAGCCGGCCACGAAGGTATCGGCGCCGGCGGCGGCCACTTCTCCGATATTGTTCTCGGACACACCGCCGTCCACTTCCAGGCGGATATCACGGCCGCTGTCGTCGATCAGCCGGCGCACCCGCTCGATCTTTTGCAGGGTGCCGGGGATGAACTTCTGGCCGCCGAAGCCCGGGTTCACGCTCATCAGCAGGATCATGTCCAGCTTGTCCATGACGTACTCCAGGCACTCCGGGCCGGTGGCCGGGTTGAGCACCAGGCCGGCCTGGCAGCCGGCGTCGCGGATCAGTTGCAGGGAACGGTCCACGTGCCGGGAGGCTTCCGGGTGAAAGGTGATCATGGAGGCACCGGCGTCGGCGAACATGCCGATCAGGTCGTCCACCGGGCTGACCATCAGATGCACGTCGATGGGCGCGGTGATGCCGTGCTGGCGCAGGGCCTTGCACACCATCGGGCCGATGGTCAGGTTGGGCACGTAATGGTTGTCCATCACGTCGAAATGGATCACGTCGGCGCCGGCGGCAAGCACCGCCTCGCACTCCTCGCCCAGCCGCGCGAAATCGGCGGCGAGAATGGAAGGGGCGATCCAGGGGGTTTGCTTGGCCATGAAATGTCCTCGGTGCGTGGCTCAGCGGCGGCGGCCGGCCAGAAAACGATCCAGCTCGGTCAGGCGCTCGGGCGTGCCGATGTCCCACCAGTGCCCGCCATGGTACTGGCCGGAGACCCGGCCGGCGGCCATGGCCGCGCGCAACAGCGGCGCCAGCGGCCGTTCGCCGTCGTCCAGATCTCGAAACAGCGCCGGATGCAGCCGCGCGATGCCGGGATAGGTGAGTCGGGGGGCGGCATTATCACTCACCCGGCCCCCGGCTGTTAAATGGAAATCCCCGTGCGGATGGTGGGCCGGGTTGTCCACCAGCACCAGATGGGCCAGGTCGTCCCCGTCCAGGGCGCCGAGACGGTGGAAATCGAAGTCGCTCCAGATATCCCCATTGACCAGGATAAAGGGCGCCTCGCCCAGCAGCGGCAGGGCCCGGCGAATGCCGCCGGCGGTTTCCAGAGGCGTGCCTTCATGGGACCAGTGCAGGCGCACGCCCAGAGCGTCGCCGTCGCCGAACCGCGCCGGCAGTTGCTCGCCCAGCCAGCCGGTATTGATCACGATCTGCCCCACCCCGGCGTCGCGCAGGGCCTCGATGTGATACTGGATCAACGGCTTGCCGCCGGCTTCCAGCAACGGCTTGGGGGTGGTGTCGGTGAGCGGCCGCATCCGTTTGCCATAGCCGGCGGCCAGGATCATGGCGGTGGGGTCGCCGCTCACGGGCAGCCCCACTGGTCCAGCAGCCGGCCCAGGTCGGCCAGTTCCGGGCGCCGGGTGATAACGGTGCGCAGATAGGCGAAGAAGCGCGGCGCGTCCTCCAGGTATTTGGGCTTGCCGTCCCGGTGGCGGATGCGGGCGAAGATGCCGATCACCTTCAGGTGGCGCTGGGCGCCCATCAGGTCACACCAGCGCAGCCAGTCGTCAAAGGCCGCCGGCACCGGCAGGCCGGCGGCGCCGGCCCGCTCATGGTAAAGGCGCAGCCAGACCAGCACCCGGTCCTCCGGCCAGCTCAGGAAGGCGTCCTTGAACAGGCAGATCGGGTCGTAGCTGAGCGGGCCACCCACCGCGTCCTGGAAATCGATCACCCCGGGATTGGGGTCGCTGACCATCAGGTTGCGGGGCATGAAGTCCCGGTGCACGAACACCCGGGGCTGGGCCAGGGCGGACTCGATCAGGGTGTCGAACAGCGCCTCCAGGCGCGCCGTGTCGGCCTGTTCCAGGGCCAGACCACGATGGCGCTCCAGGTACCATTCGCTGAACAGCCCCAGCTCACGGCGCAGCAGGGCCCGGTCGTACACCGGCAGCCCGCTGCTGTCGGCGTGGCACTGCTGGGCGATCAGGGCGTCCAGGGCGGCGCCGAACCAGGCGTCCGCGTTGCCGTCGTCCAGCGCCGTGAGCCAGGTTTCGGTGCCCATGTCGGTGAGCAGCAGAAAGCCCCGCTCCAGGTCCTGGTGCAGCACCTCGGGCACGTTCACACCGGCGCGGGCGAGCCGGCCGGCCACGTCGATAAAGGGCCGGCAGTCCTCCTGCGGCGGCGGCGCGTCCATGGCCACCAGGGTGCGCCCGCCGTGCCGGTACCGGAAATAGCGACGAAAGCTGGCGTCCGCCGAGGCCGGCTCGCCGGCCACCGGAGCACCCAGCCAGGCGCCCACCCATTGATCCAGCGCCGCGCGCCGGTGATCCTGATTACCGTTCTCAGGCTGCATTGCCACCTTCAATCCATTACACTGCCGCGATTCGACTGAAACTCCGTACCGCCACGACAACGCCGGCCCCACCGGCAGGGTACGCGTCATCAAGGACGCGGTCGGGGATTCCGAAACGGCCTTTTTACCTGTTCCGAGCAGCCGATGCCACTGCCCAAACCATCGTTTTTACCCGGCCTGGCACTGATCCTGGCCGGCTTCGCCGGCGCCGATGACGACCTTAACTGGGTCGACCGGGAGTCCATGGACGCCATGCCCCTGGTGCTGCAACGGCCGATTCCGGTGTGGTGCAGCGGCATCTATTACAACCCCCGGGTGGGCGTGCCCGCCGAACGCAGCGACACGGTGATCACCGCCGACCGCACCAGTCTGACCCGCGACGGTCTGATTGAAATGGGCGGCGACGTGCTGATCGAGGAACCGGGCCGCCGGCTCACCACCCAGTCCGCCCTGCTCGACCAGTCCAGCGGCAAGTTCCAGGTGAACAACGGCCTGCGCCTGGAGACTGACCAGTTCACCTTCCTCGCCGACGGCATGAGCGGCCAGACCGACCGCCGCGAGGTGAGCCTGGATCAGGTGCGCTATTCCCTGTTCGGCCCCGGCGCCCGGGGCACCGCCGACTACATCGACGTGGTCGACAATTTCGTCACCATCGAGCAGGGCAGCTACACCACCTGCGCGCCGGGCTCCAACGGCTGGCAGCTGAACGGCCGGCAGATCCGCCTGGACCGCAGCCAGGGCTGGGGCGAGGCCCGCGACGTGACCCTGCGGGTCAAGGGCATGCCGGTGCTGTGGCTGCCGTGGATCACCTTCCCGATCGACGACCGCCGCAAAAGCGGGCTGCTGTTCCCCACCATCGCCACCAGCGACAACGGCGGCCTGGACGTGACCCAGCCCATCTATATCAACCTGCACCCGCAGATGGACGCCACCGTGGCGCCCCGTTATATCGATGGCCGGGGCAGCGGGCTGGAAACCGAATTCCGCTACCTGAACCGCCTGGGCCTGGGTCAGGTCAGCTATGGCGTGCTGTTCAGCGACCGCCAGTTCGACAACCAGAACCGGGAAGTGGCGTCCTGGCGGCACAACGGCTCGGTGCACCGCTGGCAGCTCACCGCCGACGTCAATTACGTGTCCGACGACTTCTACTTCAAGGACCTGGACACCGGCCTGGAGGTCAGCTCCCAGACTCACCTGCCGCGGCTCGGCGAGGCCCGCTATTTCGGCCGCCGCTGGCAGGCCTTGGCGCGTATCCAGTCCTGGCAGACCATCGACCCGACCCTGCCGGACAACCTGGAACCCTATCGGCGTCTGCCGCAGCTGCAGCTGTCCGGCGACCCCAAGCTGTACGGTCCCCTGCACGGCCTGTGGCTCAGCGACGTGACCGCCTTTGACCGCGCCGACAACGACACCAGCAGCAACCCCACCGGCGCCCGGGTGCACCTGGCTCCGGGGCTGACGGTGCGGCTCAAGCAACCCTGGGGCTACCTGGAGCCCCGGGCCCGGGTCTACCACACCCGCTATCAGCTGGACGGCGCCGACGAGAGCACCGACCCGACCCTGACCACCTGGGGCGCCAGCCTGGATTCCGGGCTGTTCCTGCAGCGCGACACCAGCCTGTTCGGCCGGGGCTACACCCAGACGCTGGAACCGCGGGTGTTCATCAACAAGGTGGCCTACCAGTATCAGGACGACCTGCCCAACTTCGACGCTGGCGAACTGACCTTTTCCTATAACACCCTGTTCCGGGAAAATCGCTTCATCGGCTACGATCGCATCGGCGACGAGGAAAAGATGTCGGTGGGCGTGACCAGCCGCTTCCTGCGCAACGACGATGGCCGCGAACAGGTGCGCCTGCGGGTCGGCCAGGGCTATTACACCGGCGAACGCAAGGTGCAATTGCGCGGCCAGCAGCCCGACGATGCCGACCAGACCCCCATGGTCGCCGACGCGCGCTGGAACTTTGGGCACGATTGGTACCTCTATTCCGAAGGCCAGTGGGATACCCACGCCAACCAGCGCCAGCGCTCTTCCCTGCGGCTGGGCTACACCGACCGGGAGCGCCGGGTACTCAACCTGGGCTTCCATGACCTGGCGGAACAGGACATTCAGCAATCGGAGGTCGCCGCGATCTGGCCGATCCACCGCAACTGGCGCCTGATTGGCCGGTGGCTGTACGACCTGGAAAATCAGCGCACCCTGGAGACCCTGGCGGGCGCCGAATGGCGTAACTGCTGTTGGAAGATCCGGCTGGTCAGCCAGCGGGAGCTGGTCGACGACGACGGCAACGGCACCCTGGAAGGCGACTCCACGGTATTAATGCAGATTCAAATGACCGGGCTCGGCGGGTTCGGCGGGCGCGTGGACAGCCTGCTGGAACGCAGTATTCCCGGATACAGGAGTGAGTATGAGTAGGATCGGAGCTTGGTTGCTGGGCGCGCTGTTGATGACCCAGGTAACCCAGGCGGCCCAGGCACAGATGCAACCGCTGGACCGCATCGTGGCGGTGGTCAACGACGGCGTGATCATGGACAGCGAACTGAACGCGCGGGTCAACGACATCGCCGCCCAGTTCCGCGCCGACAACCGCCCGTTGCCGCCGCAAGAGGTGATGCGCGAGCAGGTGCTTGACCGCATGATCCTGGAGCGGGTGCAGCTGCAAATGGCCGAGCGCGCCGGCATCCGCGTGGACGACGCCACGCTCAACCAGGCCCTGGAAGGCATCGCCCGCCAGAACAACATGTCCCTGCAGCAGTTCTCCGAGCGGCTGCGCGGTGAAGGCTACGACTGGCCCCAGTTCCGCGAACAGATTCGCAACGAAATGGTGATCTCCCGGCTTCAGCAGCGCAGCGTGGCATCGCGGATCCGCGTCACCGACCGGGAAGTGGAGCGTTTCCTGCAATCGGAAACCGGCAAGCGCATGTTCCAGGCCGACTTCCACCTGGGCCATATCCTGGTCAAGGTGCCCGGCGGCGCCAGCCCGGACCAGGTGCGCGCGGCCAAGCAGAAGGCCGACGACCTGGTGCGCCGCCTGCGCGGCGGCGCCGACTTCGCGGAAACCGCGGTGGCCGAATCCGACGGCCCGGAAGCCCTGGAAGGCGGCGACCTGGGCTGGCGCGAGGCGGCCCAATGGCCGAGCCTGTTCGCCGACGCCGCCATCGACATGCAAAAAGGCGATATCAGTGAGCCGCTGCGCTCCGGCGCCGGCTTCCATATTCTCAAGATGATCGACCGCCGGGGCGGCGCCGGTGAGCGCCTGGTCACCCAGTACAAGGTGCGCCATGTGCTGGTGCGCCCGGACACCCTGACCACCGAGGCCCAGGCCCGCCAGGAAATCGACCGGCTGCGCGCCCAGGTGGCCTCCGGCGCCCTGACCTTCGCCGAGGCCGCCGAGCGCGACTCGGACGACCCGGGCAGCGCCCGCCAGGGCGGCGAGCTGGGCTGGGTGGCACCGGGTGAAATGGTGCCGGAGTTCGAGCAGATGATGCAGGAAACCCCCAAGGGGCAGCTGTCGCCCACCTTCCAGACCCAGTTCGGCTGGCACTTCCTGCAGGTGGAAGACATCCGCGAGACCGACATGAGCGACCGCTACCGGGATCTGCAGGCCCGCCAGGCGCTGCAGAAACGGCGCTTCGACGAAGAGCTGCAAACCTGGCTGCAGGAGCAGCGCGCGGAGGCCTATGTGGACATCCGCCTGAACCCGGAATCATGATCCGCCCCCTGGCCCTGACCAGCGGCGACCCGGCGGGCATCGGCCCGGACCTGGCCCTGAGTCTGGCCGCCGGCCCCCTGCCGGCGCCGCTGGTGATCCTCGGCGACCGGGACGTGCTCAGCGCCCGGGCCGGCGCCCTGGGCCTCGCCGTGGACCTGCCGGACTGGTCCCCGGAGCATCCCCTTGGCGACGGCGCCGCTCTCTGGCACTGCCCGGCCGGTGCCCGGGTGCAAGCCGGCCGGCCGGACCCGGCCACCGGCGCCGGCACCCTGGCCATGCTCAGGCTGGCCGCCGACGGCTGCCTGGACGGCACCTTCTCCGCCATGGTCACCGCCCCGGTGGCCAAGAACGTGATCTGTGACGGCGCCGACCCGGCCTTCACCGGACACACCGAATTTCTGGCCGAGCGGGCCGGCGTGGACCGGGTGGTGATGATGCTGGCCGCCGGTGACCTGCGCGTCGCCCTGGCCACCACCCACCTGCCCCTGGCCAAGGTACCGGCGGCGATCACCGAGGCCGGCCTGACCCGGGTGCTGACCATTCTGCGCGACGACCTGCGCGGCAAATTCGCCCTGCCACGGCCACGCATCCTGGTGCTGGGGCTCAACCCCCACGCCGGTGAGGGCGGCCACCTGGGCCGCGAGGAGCTGGACATCATCATCCCCACCCTGGAGCGCCTGCGCGGCCAAGGCTTCGACTTGACCGGCCCGGTGCCGGCGGACACCGCCTTCCAGCCGGCCCTGCTGGAGCAGCACGACGCGGTGCTCGCCATGTACCACGACCAGGGCCTGCCGGTGCTCAAATACGCCGGCTTCGGCGAAGCGGTGAACCTGACCCTGGGCCTGCCGTTCATCCGCACTTCGGTGGACCATGGCACCGCCTTCGATCTGGCCGGCACCGGCCGCGCCCGGGCCGGCAGCCTGCTGGCCGCCACCCGCCTGGCGGCGCAACTGGCGCGCCGGGCCGCCCCGTCGGAGTCCGTTTCATGAGTACCCATCGCGCCCGCAAACGCTTCGGTCAGCACTTTCTGCATGACCCGGCCATCATCGAGCGGCTGGTGCGCAGCGTGGCCCCCGCCGACGGCCAGTCCCTGGTGGAAATCGGCCCCGGCCAGGGCGCCCTCACCTACCCGCTGCTGGACGAGGTGGACCATCTGCAGGTGGTGGAACTGGACCGGGACCTGATTGCCCTGCTGCACGAGCGCATCGCCCCGGAACGGATCACCATCCACGAAAGCGACGCCCTGCGCTTCGACTTCGCCGCCCTGGCCGACGGCCGCCCGCTGCGGGTGGTGGGCAACCTGCCCTACAACATCTCCACGCCGCTGATTTTCCATCTGCTGGACCAGGCCGGCGCCATCGCCGACATGACCTTCATGCTGCAAAAGGAAGTGGTGGACCGGCTCACCGCCGCCCCCGGCGGCAAGGATTACGGGCGTCTTTCGGTGATGGTGCAGTATCATTGCCAGGCGGATTACCTGTTCTTCGTGCCACCGGGGGCCTTCCGGCCACCGCCGAAGGTGGACTCCGCGGTGGTACGCCTGACACCCTACCGCGCCCCGCCCTGGCCCGCCGACGACCCGGCCTGGCTGGCGCGGCTGGTGGCTCAGGCGTTCAGTCAGCGCCGCAAGGCGATCCGCAACAGCCTGAAAAGCCTGATCGATGTAAGCGTGTTCGCCACCACCGGCATCGATGCGGGCCTGCGCCCGGACCACCTGACGGTGGCCGATTACGTGGCCCTGGCCAATGCCAGCGCCGCCGGCAACGTACCGGAATCAAAAGGAGCCCGCCCATGACGGCCGCGCAAGATAACCGCCATCGGATTCAGGTGTCCGTACAAGTGGAATACCTGCCCGACCAGAGCGACGCGGACAACCAGCGCTGGGTGTTCGCCTACCACATCACCATGCACAACCGGGGCCAGCAAACCGCCCGGCTGCTGACCCGCCACTGGGTGATCACCGACGGCGAGGAGCGCACCAGGGAAGTGCACGGCGAGGGCGTGGTGGGCGAGCAGCCCAGCATCGCGCCCGGCCAGTTCTACCAGTACTCCAGCGGCGCGGTGCTGGAGACCGAGGTGGGCACCATGCACGGCAGCTACCAGATGCTGGCCGAGGACGGCACCTGCTTCGACGCCGAGGTCCCCGCCTTCACCCTGGCGGTGCCCCGGGCCCTGCACTGAGCGACGGGAGCCGCCATGAGTACCTTCGCCATCGGCGACCTGCAGGGTTGCCTGAGCCCCTTCGAGGCACTGCTCGACACCATCGGCTTCAACCCGGACCGGGACCAGCTGCTGCTGGCCGGCGACCTGGTGAACCGGGGCCCGGACTCCCTGGGCACCCTGCGCCGGGTGTATGAACTGCGCGACAACGTGCGGGTGGTGCTGGGCAATCACGATCTGCATTTGCTGGCGTTGGCCCATGGCCATGCCCGGCCGAAAAGCAAGGACACCCTGGCGCCGATCCTGGACGCCGCGGACCGGGACACCCTGCTTGGCTGGCTGCGCGGCCAGCCCCTGCTGGTGGAAGTACCTGAATTCGACGCGGTGATGGCCCACGCCGGCCTGCCGCCGCTATGGACCCTGGAGCAGGCCCGTCAACGGGCCGCCGAAATCGCCGGGGTACTGGCCGATCCGCAAAGCGCCGACATTTTTTTCAGTCAGATGTACGGCAACGATCCGGCGGGCTGGCGCGACGACCTGACCGGCCCCACCCGCTGGCGGGTGATCACTAATTATTTCACGCGCATGCGCTTCGTCGACCGCCAGGGCGACCTGGATCTGACCACCAAGGGCGAGGCCGACCAGCCCCCGGCCGGTTTCGTGCCCTGGTTCGAACACCCGGACCGCCTGGACACCGGCTGCCGCGTGCTGTTCGGCCACTGGGCGGCGCTCGAGGGCCGCAGCGGCGTGGCCGGCGTGGAGGCCCTGGACACCGGCTGCGTCTGGGGCGGCTGCCTGACCGCCCTGCGCCTGGACGACGACGCCCGCTTCCGCTGCGATTGCTGATCGCGGCGGTCGTTCGGCCGCCGTTTCGCACCGCTTATCCGATCCTATCCCCACACACTTTTTCTTCACGCCTCCGTTCTTTTTTTGCTTTTGACTTGGCCTTCGTTTTAGCGCCATGCTAGAACCAGAGTGATTCAAAACAGTCTCGGGTTTTGAATCCACCCGCATTGCTCGACCCCGTCACCACGCCGCCGTCCGCGGACGGCTGCCGGGAGCATCCGATGAATTATGCGCGGACTCTGATCGCCCTGTTAATGGCCACCGCCCGGTGGTGGGGCCCCGCTTTAATTCTTTCCGCCGTCCCGTTTTTTCTCGACACCCGCCGTAAAGTTGGAACGGAACTGGCATGGCATCCGTTTGATTCCACCGATTCCCCATCGTCAGGAGGGAGTAAGGCATGAGTATTCTCCGCCACTATCAGGCCCGGTTCGATGCCGCCCAGGAAGATGAAATGTCCCTGGAGGATTACCTCGCCCTGTGCAAGACCGACCCCGGTGTATACGCCTCGGCCGCCGAGCGCATGCTGATGGCGATCGGTGAACCGGAGCTGGTGGATACCGCCAAGGACCCGCGCCTGTCGCGGATTTTCTCCAACAAGATGATTCGGCGGTATCCGGCATTCAGCGAGTTCTACGGGCTGGAGGATGTGATCGAGAACATCGTCAGCTACTACCGCCACGCCGCCCAGGGGCTGGAAGAACGCAAACAGATTCTCTACCTGCTGGGCCCGGTGGGCGGCGGTAAATCGTCGCTGGCGGAAAAACTGAAAGCACTGATGCAGAAAATTCCTTTCTACGCGATCAAGGACTCGCCGGTGAATGAATCGCCGCTGGGTCTTTTTGATCCGGAAGAAGACGGCCCGATCCTGGAAGAGGAATACGGCATTCCCCGCCGCTACGTGAACACCATCATGTCGCCCTGGGCAGTGAAACGGCTCAAGGAATTCGGCGGCGATCTCGGTCAGTTCCGCGTGGTTAAACGCTACCCCTCGATTCTCGACCAGGTGGCGGTGGCCAAGACCGAGCCCGGCGACGAGAACAACCAGGATATTTCCTCCCTGGTGGGCAAGGTGGACATCCGCAAACTGGAGGACTTCGCCCAGGAAGACCCGGACGCCTACGCCTTCTCCGGTGGCCTGTGCCGGGCCAACCAGGGGCTACTGGAATTCGTGGAAATGTTCAAGGCGCCGATCAAGGTGCTGCACCCGTTGCTCACTGCGACCCAGGAGGGCAACTACAACGGCACCGAGCACATGGGCGCGATTCCCTTCGACGGCATCGTACTGGCGCACTCCAACGAAGCGGAGTGGCAAACCTTCAGAAACAACAAGAACAACGAAGCCTTTATCGACCGGGTCTATATCGTCAAGGTGCCCTATTGCCTGCGTGTCACCGAGGAACAGCAGATCTACGACAAGCTGCTGCGCAACTCCAGCCTGCGTAACGCCCATTGCGCGCCGGACACCCTGCGCATGCTGGCCCAGTTCTCGGTGCTGACCCGGCTCAAGGAGCCGGAAAACTCCAGCATCTACTCGAAGATGCGCATCTACGACGGCGAGAACCTGAAGGACATCGACCCGCGCGCCAAGTCGATCCAGGAATACCGGGACATGGCCGGGGTGGACGAAGGCATGGACGGGCTCTCCACCCGCTTCGCCTTCAAGATTCTTTCCAAGGTGTTCAACTTCGACCACACCGAGGTGGCCGCCAACCCGGTGCACCTGATGCACGTGCTCGAACAGCGCATCGAGCAGGAGCAATATGCCCAGGAACGCCAGGACCAGTACCGCCGCTTTATCAAGGAATATCTGGTTCCCCACTATGTGGAGTTCATCGGCAAGGAGATCCAGACCGCCTATCTGGAGTCCTACTCCGAATACGGCCAGAACATCTTCGACCGCTACGTGATGTACGCGGATTTCTGGATTCAGGATCAGGAATTCCGGGACCCGGACACCGGCGAGATCTTTGACCGCCAGGCCCTCAACGAGGAGCTGGAGAAAATCGAGAAGCCGGCGGGCATTTCCAATCCCAAGGACTTCCGCAACGAGGTGGTCAACTTCGTGCTGCGCGCCCGCGCCAACAACGCCGGCCGCAACCCCAGCTGGATGAGCTATCAGAAGCTGCGCGACGTGATCGAGAAGAAAATGTTCTCCAACACCGAGGACCTGCTGCCAGTGATTTCCTTCAACCCGAAAGGCAGCGACGACGACCGCCGCAAGCACGACAACTTCGTCAAGCGGATGATGGACCGGGGCTACACGGAGAAACAGGTTCGCCTGCTTTCCGAATGGTACCTGCGCGTACGCAAGGCCCAATAGATTCAGTTGAAAGGGACAAGTTACAAGTTACAACGAGGGCGGGTGCCGGGGATCTTAACGGCCGTGCCCGCGCACAACCCGGATTCGCGGCCCGCGCGGAAAAGCCGCTGACAAACCTATAGCGCGTTGCAACTTGAAACTTTCAACTTGCAACTGCTTCCGGAGGAAGCCCATGAGCTACATCATCGACCGGCGTCTTAACGGCAAGCACAAGAGCACGGTGAACCGGCAGCGGTTTCTGGAGCGCTATCGCCGGCATATCCGCGAAGCGGTGAACGACGCCGTGGGCCGGCGCTCGATCACCGATATGGAACAGGGCGAGCGCATTTCCATTCCGCGCAAGGACATGTCCGAACCCAGTTTCCATCACGGCGGTGGCGGGCGGCGCAATGTGGTGCATCCGGGCAACAAGGAATTCCAGCAGGGCGACCGCATCAAGAAGCCGGCCGGTGGCCAGGGCGGTGCCGGCGGCCAGCAGGCCGGCGACTCCGGCGAAGGCGAGGACGAGTTCGCCTTCGAAATCGATCAGCGCGAATTCCTCAACTTTCTGTTCGAGGACCTGGCCCTGCCCAATCTGGTGAAACGCCACCTGCAGGGCACCCGCAGCTTTCAGCGCCGCCATGGCGGCATCGTCAGCCATGGCCTGCCCGCCAAGATCAATATCGTGCGTTCCATGCGCCAGGCGTCCATGCGCCGCCGGGCGCTGTCGGCGGCCAGCCGCAAACGGCTGCGCACGCTCCAGGCGGAACGGGACGAACTGCTGAATCAGGACCAGTCGCCGGAGCGCCACCAGCGGCTGGCGGAACTGGAGGAACAGATCGCCCGGCTGCGGCGGCGGCTGGAACGCATTCCGTTTCTGGACGAGGTGGACCTGCGCTACAACCACCACGTCAAGGTGCCCACGCCGGTGAGCCGGGCGGTGATGTTCTGCATCATGGATGTGTCCGGCTCCATGAATCAGGACATGAAGGACCTGGCCAAGCGCTTCTTTCTGCTGCTCTACCTGTTTCTGCAACGGAACTACGAGCACACCGAGGTGGTGTTTATCCGCCACCACACCAGTGCCAAGGAAGTGACCGAGGAGGAGTTCTTCTACTCCCGGGAAACCGGCGGCACCATCGTTTCCAGCGCGCTTAAGCTGACCCTGGACATCATCAAGCAGCGCTACCCGGTGGACGAATGGAACCTCTACGCGGCCCAGGCCTCCGACGGTGACAACTGGAACGATGACTCCCCGTCCTGCGCCCAGCTGCTGGAAAAGGAGCTGTTGCCACGCCTGCAGCATTTCTCCTATGTGGAGGTAATGCCGCGCAGCCACCAGGCGCTCTGGGAGCAGTACCAGCAGATCCAGGACCGGCACGGCGACAGCTTCGCCATGGCCCAGCTGGATGATCCCGGCGACATCTACCCGGTGTTCCGGCGCCTGTTCAAGAAAAGGATGGAGGCGGCATGACGGTGACCGAAAGCAAGCTGTTGTCCACCGGCTCGGACTGGGACTTCGAAACCCTGGCCCGCTACGACCAGGCCATCGCCGAACTGGCCCACGGCAAGTACGGCCTGGACACCTATCCCAACCAGATCGAGGTGATCTCCTCGGAACAGATGATGGACGCCTATTCCTCCGTGGGCATGCCGGTGGGCTACCACCACTGGTCGTTCGGCAAGCAGTTCGTGGAGGTGGAAGGCCGCTACCGGCGCGGCCAGATGGGTCTCGCCTACGAGATCGTGATCAACTCCAACCCCTGCATCGCCTACCTGATGGAGGAAAACACCATCACCATGCAGGCGCTGGTGATCGCCCACGCCAGCTACGGCCATAACTCCTTCTTCAAGGGCAACTACCTGTTCAAGACCTGGACCGATGCCTCGGCGATCATCGACTACCTGGTGTTCGCCCGCCATTACATCGCCGAGTGCGAGCAGCGCCATGGGGTCGCCGCCGTGGAGGAGACCCTGGATTCCTGCCACGCACTGATGAACTACGGCGTGGATCGCTACAAAAGGCCCACGCCGATTTCCGCCCAGCGGGAACGGCAGCGCCAGCGGGAGCGCGAGGAGATTCTGCAGCGCCAGGTCTCGGAGCTGTGGAAGACCTTTCCGGAACTGCAGCCGGCGATGCAACGCCGGGAGCCCAATTCCCGTTTTCCGGCGGAGCCCCAGGAAAACCTGCTCTATTTCCTGGAGAAGAACGCGCCGCTACTGGAACCCTGGCAGCGGGAAATCCTGCGCATCGTGCGCAAGATGGCCCAGTACTTCTACCCGCAACGCCAGACCAAGGTGATGAACGAGGGCTGGGCCACCTTCTGGCACTACACCCTGCTCCACGACCTGTACGACAGCGGCCAGGTCGGCGACGGCTTCATGCTGGAGTTTCTGCAGAACCACAGCCAGGTGGTCTATCAACCGCCGTTCGATGCCAGGTACTACTCCGGCATCAACCCCTATGCGCTGGGGTTCGCCATGTTCACCGACATCCGGCGTATCTGCGAGCACCCCACCGAGGAAGACCGGCACTGGTTTCCGGACATCGCCGGCAGCGACTGGCTGAAAACCCTCAAGTTCGCCATGGAAAGCTTCAAGGACGAGAGCTTTATCCAGCAGTTCCTGTCACCCCGGCTGATTCGGGAGTTCAAACTGTTCAGCCTGTTCGACGACGCCGAACGGGACTACATAGAGATCGACGCCATCCATGACGAGCGCGGCTACCAGCTGATCCGCAACCGGCTCTCCGAGCAGTACAACCTGAGCATCCAGGAGCCCAATATCCAGGTCTACCACGCGGACGTGCGCGGCGACCGCTCCCTGACCCTGCAACACATCCGCCAGCACCATCGCCCCCTGGACCCGGACAGCGGCCGCGAGGTACTGCGCCACCTGCACCGCCTGTGGGGCTTTGATGTGCACCTGGAGAGCATCGACAACGGCACCGTGGTGGAGCGGCTGTCCATGCCCGGCGGCTGACCGGCGGCGCCCCGGCACCGGACAAATACGTCCGGTGCCTTGATTGATAAATATTCTCATTAATGATTGTATCCGGCGCGTGTTTTTCTGCCTGGAGCCTTTTCCCATGCGCCGCCTTGGCCTGCTCGTTGCCCTGCTCACCGCCACCCTGATCACCACCGGTTGCGGCACCCAAACCGACGAAGTGAACGTCTACTCCGCCCGCAAGGAAGCGCTGATCAAACCGCTTCTGGACCGGTTTTCCGAACAGACCGGCATCACCGTCAACCTGATCACCGGCAGCGCCGATGCCCTGGTGGAACGCCTGAAGGCGGAGGGCGAACACAGCCCCGCGGACCTGCTGATCACGGTGGACGCCGGGCGCCTGTACCGGGCCCAGCAGGAGGGGCTGCTGGCCACGACCAGCAGCGATGAACTGGACCGCCAGGTGCCGTCGGCCCTGCGTGAGCCGGAAGGCCGCTGGTTCGGCCTGTCCGTGCGCGGCCGGGTGATCGTCTATGCCCCGGATCGGGTGGACCCGGCCAACCTGTCCACCTATGAAGCCCTGGCCGACCCGCAATGGGCCGGGCGCATCTGCATCCGCTCCTCGGACAACATCTACAACCAATCCCTGGTGGCCAGCCTGATCGCCCACGACGGCGAACCGGCCACCCGCCAATGGGCCGAGGGCCTGGTGGCCAATATGGCCCGGGACCCGGTGGGCGGCGACCGCGACCAGATCAAGGCGGTGGCCGCCGGCGACTGCGACCTGGCGGTGGTCAACACCTACTACCTGGGCATGATGCAGGCCGACCAGGACGCGGAAACCCGGGACATCGCCCACCGGGTGCGGGTGTTCTGGCCCAACCAGGACGGCCGTGGCATCCACATCAACATCTCCGGCGCCGGCATCACCGCCAACGCCCCCAACCCCGACAACGCGCAAAAGCTGCTGGAATTCCTGGTCAGCGACGAGTCCCAGCGCTGGTATGCGGAAACCAACCACGAATACCCGGTGCGCCCGGGCGTGGCCACCAGCGAGCTGCTGCAAAGCTGGGGCGACTTCAAGCAGGACGACCTGCCCCTGGTGAAGCTCGGTGAGTTGAACGCCGACGCCGTCAAGGTGATGGATCAGGCAGGCTGGAAATAGGACGCCGACGCTTGCTCGCCCGCGCGGGCGCCGGCGGGCGCTCCTGGCTGCTGCTGGCCCTGGCGCTGGTGCTGGCCGCGCCGGTGCTGGTGGTGGCCGGCAGCTGGCTGGCCGGCCCGTCGCCCAACTGGCCGCACCTGCGCGCCACGGTGCTGCCCGGCTATGTCTGGATGTCGCTGCTGCTGGCCCTGGGCACCGGCCTGGGCACCCTGGTGATCGGCGTGGGGTCGGCCTGGGCGATGGCGCGGCTGCGCTTTCCCGGCCACCGCCTGCTGGAGTGGGCGCTGCTGCTGCCCCTGGCCTGCCCGGCCTATCTGATCGCCTACACCTGGACCGGCCTGCTGGCCAGCGAAGGCGCCCTGCAACAGGCCCTGTCGGTGCCGCTGCCGGACATTCGCGGCCCCGCCGGGGCGGTGGCCATGTTCACCCTGGTGCTCTACCCCTATGTGTACCTGATGGCGCGGGCCGCCTTTATCGGCCAGGCGGCGCTGGCCCAGGAAGTGGCGCGCACCCTGGGCGCCGGCCCCTGGCGGCGCTTCTTCCGGGTCGCCCTGCCCCTGGCGCGGCCGGCCATCGTCGCCGGCCTGGCCCTGGTGCTGATGGAAACCCTGGCGGACTACGGCACCGTGGCCTATTTCGGCGTGCCCACCCTGAGCACCGGCATCTACCGCACCTGGTTCGGCCTCGGCGACCGGCTGGCGGCGGCGCAGCTGGCCGGGGTGCTGCTGCTGGCCATGGTGGTGCTGCTGTGGCTGGAGCGGCACGCCCGCCAGCAGCGGCGCATCGCCGGCAACGGCGAGCCGGCGCCGCCCCGCACCCTGGCCCGCGGCCCGGGCAGCCTGCTGGCCGCCCTGCTGTGGCTGCCCATCCTGCTGGGATTCATACTGCCGATGCTGCAACTGCTGCTCTGGAGCCTGCCCCGCTGGCGCGACCTGCTGGCCCCGGATTTCCTGGCGCTGCTCGGCACCAGCCTGCTGATTGCCGGCGCCACGGCGATCGCCGCCACCACCCTCGGGCTGCTGCTGATCTGGGCCCGGCGGCTGCGCGCCGACCGCCCCCGGCGGGCCGCCGCCAGGCTGGCCGGGTTCGGCTACGCGGTGCCGGGCACGGTGTTGGCGGTGGGTGTGGTGATGGTGCTGGCCACCGTGGACCGGGGCCTTAACGACGGACTGGCCGCCCTGGGGCTGCCGACCCCGGGGCTGCTGTTTTCCGGCACCCTGTTCGCGGTGATCTTCGCCTGCACGGTGCGCTTTCTGACCATCCCGGTGCAGGGCCTGGACGCCGGCTTGCAGAACCTGTCGCCGAACCTGGACAGCGCCGCCCGCTCCCTGGGCGCCCGCCCCGCCGCGCTGCTGCGCCGGGTGCATCTGCCACTGCTGCGGGTGCCGCTGGCCACCAGCGCCTTGCTGGTGTTCGTGGATACCCTCAAGGAACTCCCGGCGGCGCTGGTACTCCGACCCTTCAACACCAATACGCTGGCGGTGCGCGCCTTCGAACTGGCCTCCGACGAGCAACTGGCGGACGCCGCCCTGCCGGCGCTGGCCATTCTGCTGGCCGGGGTGGCGCCGGTGGTGCTGCTGACCCGTTCCATGCGCGTACCCCACGCCCCGTCGGGATGATCGCTTGGCTATGCTGACTCTGGACCGTCTTTCCCTGCGCTTCGACCACCAGCCGGTGCTGGACCGGGTCAGCCTGACCCTGGACCAGGGCCGCATCGGCTGCCTGATCGGGCCGTCGGGCTGCGGCAAGACCTCCCTGCTGCGACTGATCGCCGGCTTCCTGGCGCCGGCCTCCGGCCGGGTGATGCTCGGCGACGAAACCGTGGCCGATGCGCATCAGCAGATGCCGGCGGAGCAGCGGCGGGTGGGCATGGTGTTCCAGGACATCGCCCTGTTTCCGCACCTCAACGTCACCGACAACATCGCCTTTGGCCTCAACCACCAACCGCCGGCGGCACGCCGCGCCCGGGTGGCGGAGCTGCTGGCGCTGGTGGGCCTGCCCGGCCTGGGCGACCGCTACCCCCATCAACTGTCCGGCGGCCAGCAGCAGCGCGTGGCCCTGGCCCGGGCCCTGGCGCCCAAGCCGCGCCTGCTGCTGCTGGATGAACCCTTCTCGGCCCTGGACGCGGAACTGCGCGAGCAGATCAGCCGCGAAGTGCGGCAGATCCTGTTGCGCGAGGGCATCACCGCCCTGTTCGTCACCCACGACCAGAACGAGGCGTTCGCCCTGGCCGATCAGTTGGGGGTGATGCACGGCGGACGTTTGCTGCAATGGGACAGTCCCTACCGGGTCTACCACCAGCCGGCGGACCGCACGGTGGCGGACTTTATCGGTGGCGGCGTGCTGATGCCCGGCCGGGTGCGCGACCCGGACAGCGTGGAAACCGCCCTGGGCCCGCTACGCGGGCCGCTGCCGGCGGGGCTGGCAGCGGGCGCGGATGTGGATGTGCTGGTCCGCCCGGACGATCTGGTGATCGACGACGGGGGCCCGCGCCGGGCGCGGGTGGTGGAATGCCTGTTCCGGGGCGCGCGCATGCTCTACACCCTGGAACTGGAAAACGGACAACGGCTGCCGTGCCTGGCGCCCAGCCACCACGCCCATGGGCCGGGCACCAGCGTGGCGGTGCGGCTGGATCTGGAACACCTGGTGGTGTTCCCGCGGGGGCGTGGCTAAACCTGATCGCGGCTGAAGCCGCTCCTACAAGCGTTGCCGATCGCCGTAGGAGCGATGCCAAGCGGCCGGGCGGCGATCCGCGCCCCCACGTCCTTGTAGGAGCGGCTTCAGCCGCGATAAGTCTAATCGAGCAGACCCACCAACCGCTGCCGAATAGTCTGATTACACTCCTCGATGATCGAGGCCACCAGCTCCTCGCAGGAAGGAATGGAATCAATCAGGCCCTGCACCATGCCGCTGGTCCAGATGCCGTAGTCCACATCCCCCTCCTTGAGCGCCACCTTACCCTTGGCGCCGGCCACCATGTCGCTGATCAGCTCGAACTTCATGTCCTTGCCGGCTTCGCGCTCGATCTCGTTGACCCGCTCCGCCACCTTGTTCTTGTAGACCCGGGCGGTGTTGCGCAGGGGCCGGTAAACCAGCGCCGTGTCGCGCTCGGAGCCCTCGACGATGGCGCGCTTGATGTTCTCGTGGATGGGCGCTTCCTTGGTGGCCATGAAGCGGGTGCCCATGTTGATGCCGTCGGCGCCCAGGGCCAGGCAAGCGGCCATCTGCGCGCCGGTGCCGATGCCACCGGAAGCGACCATGGGAATATCCAGCACCTTGGCGGCGGCGGGCAGCAGCACCAGGTTGGTCACATCGTCCTCGCCGGGGTGGCCGGCGCACTCGAAACCGTCCACGGACACCGCCGCGCAGCCCAGGCTCTGGGCTTTCAGGGAATGGCGCACCGAGGTGCACTTATGGATCACCTTGACGCCGTGCTCGTTGAACAGCGCCATGAACGGCTCCGGGCTGCGCCCGGCGGTTTCCACGATTTTTACCCCGGACTCGACGATGGCGCGGGCGTATTCCTCGTAGGGCACCGGCTTGATGGTCGGCAGCAAGGTCAGGTTGACGCCAAACGGCTGGTCGGTCATCTCCTGGCAGCGGGCGATTTCCCGGGCCAGGTCCTCCGGCGTGGGCTGGGTCAGGCCGGTAATGACGCCCAGGGCGCCGGCGTTGGACACCGCGGAGGCCAGCTCCGCGTAGCCCACGTTCTGCATGCCACCCTGGATGATCGGGTAACGGGTACCCAGCAATTCGGTAAGACGCGTTTTCATGAAGGTCTCTCTCCCATGTTGTTGCTCGACCCTACCCAGCCGCCGGGCACCATACAATGATCTTATCCGTCACCGACTGTGGCGGAAACGACCTGCCGCCGTACCCGCCGGTCGCCAAACAGATACAACCCCAGGGCGGCGACGATCACCGCCGCCCCCGCCAGCACCCGTGGCCCGAGCTGTTCGTCATTGAGCCAGGCCCCCAACGACAGGGCCAGCACCGGCGTGATCAGGGTGACCAGCGCCACCGTGGCCGCCGGCAACCGGCTCAACACCAGGAAATAGCAGTAGAACCCCACCAGGGAACCGAACACCGCCAGATAGACGATGGCCCCCAGGCCGCGCAGGTCGCCGCTCCACTGCAGCCCCTGCCCGGTGATCAGCATGGCCAGACCGTACAGCGGCAGCGAGCCGATCAGCCCGCCCACGGTCTGCTGCATCGGCGCCAGGCCGGCACCGACCCGCTGCACCACGATGCCGGACAGGGCGAACAGGCTCACCGCCGCCAGAATCCACAGCATCCCCCGGCCACGCCCCTCCAACGCCGCGCCGCCGCCGAACAGCGCCGCCAGGCTGTCGCCGAACACCAGCCCCAGCCCCACCAGCCCCAGCAGGCAGGCCATCCAGTGCCAGCCGTTGAAGCGGGCGCCGCCGCGCACCGCCAGCAACATCACCCCGGAGATCAGCGGCGCCATGCCGAACACCACCGAAAGCAACCCGGAGGGCAGATCCCGCGCCGCCATGTAGCTGCAGCCCATGGCCCCGAAAATCCCCGGCAGCGCCGCCCCGTAGCTGGACAGGGCGCGCCGATGCAGCGGCAACCCCTGGCCGCGCACCATCAGCCACAGCACCCCGAGCAGCGCCGCCAATGCCATCCGCCCGCCGGCGGCGGCGAACGCCGGCAGCGCTTCGCCACTCCATTTGATGCCCAATGGCGTGGTCGCCCAAACGGCAATCACGATGAGATAGGCGGCCAAGGTATTCATGTCAATCCTTGCGTAGGGTGCAGCCCGTCCGGCGAGCTTGTGAAGGTCCGCATGGCCGGGGACAATGCGCTTGTAACGACAACCCATAAAAAAAGCCGCGGGCTTGTACAGCACCGCGGCTCGCGAGATATTCTGCTGCAAAGGGTGAGTGACAACAAATGGATATTTATTTAGTAGGCGGGGCGGTTCGTGACGAACTGCTGGGCCTGCCGGTCAAGGAACGAGACTGGGTCGTGGTGGGTGCCACCCCACAGCAGCTCATCGATCAGGGCTTCAAGCCGGTGGGCAAGGATTTCCCCGTATTCCTGCACCCGGAAACCCGGGAGGAATACGCGCTGGCGCGCACCGAGCGCAAGAGCGGCCACGGCTACACCGGCTTCCTGTTCCACGCGGAGCCGGACGTGACCCTGGAACAGGACCTGATCCGCCGGGACCTGACCGTCAACGCCATGGCCCGCACCGCCGACGGCAAGATCATCGATCCGTTCGGCGGCAAGCGCGACCTCAAGGCCCGCCTGCTGCGCCATGTGTCACCGGCCTTCACCGAGGACCCGCTGCGGGTGCTGCGAGTGGCCCGGCTGGCCGCCCGCTACCGCTGGATGGGCTTCCGGGTCGCCGAGGAAACCCTGGAGCTGATGACCCGCATCACCATCAGCGGCGAACTGGCCCACCTGCCCGCCGAACGGGTCTGGAAGGAAACCAACCGCGCCCTGATGGAAAAATCCCCGCAGGCCTTTTTCCAGACCCTGCACGATTGCGGCGCCCTGGCGGAACTGTTTCCCGAGCTGGCGCACCTGGACGGCGTGCCCCAGTGCCCGGACCACCACCCCACCGTGGACGTGCTCACCCACCAATACCGCTGCCTGGCCCAGGCCGCCCGCCAGAAGCTGCCGTTGACGTCCCGTTACGCCCTGCTTTGCCACGATCTGGGTAAGGCGGAGACGCCACCGGACGGCTGGCCCGAACACAAAGGCCACGAACGGCGCGGCGAACAGCTGGCCCGGGAAATGTCCGAGCGCCTGCGAGTGTCCCGGGAGCTGGCCGACGCCGCCGTCACCATGGTGCGCTGGCAACGGCGCGCCCAGCGCGCCCTGAAACTGCGCCCCGCCGACGTCTGGGAAATGCTGCACAATCTCGACGTGCTGCGCCGCCCCCGGCGGCTGAAATTTTTCCTGTCCGCCTGCGAAGCGGACGCGCGCACCTGCGCCGCCGACCCCAGGGCGCCCTTTCCCCAGGGCGAGTACCTGGCCGGCGTGGCCGAGGCGGTGCGCAAGGTGGACGTCACCGGCCTGCGCGAAGCGGGCCTGGCGGGCCAGGCCCTGGGCCATGCCCTGGACGAAAAGCGCCTCAAGACCATCAAGGAATACAAAAAGGAGTTTCTCCAACGATGACAGCCATAGCGCTGGTCACCGGCGGCGCCCGACGCATCGGCGCCGCCATCGTGCGCGCCCTGCACGCCCGAGGCTGCCGGGTGGTGATCCACTACCGGGACAGCCAAACCGAGGCCCTCGCCCTGGCGGCGGAACTCAACGCCGACAGACCGGACAGCGCTGCCTGCCTGCGGGCGGACCTGAGCGACCCGGTGGCGGTACGCCGGCTGGCCAGCGAAGCCCGCCAGTGCTTCGGCGGCCTGGACCTGCTGATCAACAACGCCTCCAGCTTCTACCCCACCCCCCTGGCCGAAGCCACCGACCAGGACTGGGACGCGCTGATCCACAGCAACCTGCGCGCCCCCTTCCTGCTCAGCCAGGCCCTGGCCGACGACCTGGCCCGCTCCGGCCAGGGCGCCATTCTCAACCTGGTGGACGTCTACGCGGACAAACCCCTCGCCGACCACCCGCTCTACTGCATGGCCAAGGCCGGCCTGGTGATGATGACCAAAAGCCTGGCCCGCGACCTGGGCCCGGCGGTGCGCGTCAACGGCGTGGCCCCGGGCCCGATCCTGTGGCCGGAACAGGGCGGCGCCGACCAGGACGCCGTGCTCAAGGCCAGCGCCCTGAAACGGGCCGGCGACCCGCAAGACATCGCCGGCGCCGTCACCTGGCTGGCCCTGGACGCCCCCTACGTCACCGGCCAGATCCTGGCCGTGGACGGCGGCCGCTCCCTCGCCCTGGCCGGCACCTGACCGGGCACCTGACCGGGTCGGACCACCACAACCCGCTGATTTATAAGAAAAAACCTCATATAACGGATAGATTCACAGGCCTTAGGCTGCTTGCACGACAGCCCAAAAGCCTTCCAAGCCCCAAAATACCCGCCATAAAGCTCATCTAACTCAATTAATTCAATGACTTGCCGAGGTCCGACCCCGAGCGGCACCCCGAGCGGCACCGGCGGCATTCCTGTATCCACAAAAATTCGGTTCTCTTTTGGCTCTTTCGCGGCTAACCTTCTTTTGAGAGCTTTTATTGCTCAAAAAATACAGAAATTAATAAAAAATTGCCTTGGGATAGGGAAAAATGAGACTTTATTCTTATTGTCGCACTCCGGCGATCGGCTGGGGTGTGCCTGCCGTGCTGTGCGCGTCCGTATTGCTCACCGCCTGTGAAGACGACAACTACCGGCCGGACCCGGCGCCGGGAGAACCCACCGTTACCGAAACCAGCGCGCCAGCGGCGCTGGAACAGTCCACCGAGAGCTTTTTCGCGGCACCAAAGATCATCAATTACGGTCCCGTGCTGGCCAACCAGGCGACCACTGGCCCGTGCTTCAGTGGTGGCGACGTTTTGGTGGAGACCGATGGGAATCAGCGCGCTTCACGCATCACCTACAACGCTTGCAGCGAAGATTTCGGCCCCGGCTTTTCTTCACTTACCGACGGCGTGGTGACGTTCGAGTACGACGCGCAAGGCACTTTGGTGCGCCTGATCATGGGCGAGTTTTCCGAGGAGACGGTGCTTGGCGCGGAGCATCAGGTGGTCCGATTCGACGGCACCATGGACTTTCCAGATGGCCCGGCCTCTCCGCCCAGCTACACCGCTAACGGCCAGTATGAGTTTGTCCGCGAGTTTCCCTCCGACAGCCAAGAAGTGGCCATGGGCTTCCAGGACTTCCAGGTCCAGAGCTCGGTGAGCGGCACCGATATCATCCAGATCATGAACGGCGGCATCAGCCTGCCGGGCAGCGATACCTACCTGATCGTGGACACCGGCAGCGACGGCCTGCGCCGCCCGTCCAACTCATCCTGTGCCATCTCCGGCACTATGACGCTCACCGCCGCGGACGGCAGCTACACCAGCGCCACCTTTAATGGCGAAGACCATATCGTGGTGTCCGTTAACGGCGTGGCGCAGCCAGAACGCACCTGCGCCGAATACCTGGCCTTTATCAATCACTGATTACTACCACCAACCCCGGTCATGGCCACCCACTATTGGCTCAGCCTGGCCGGGTCCACGCTCTGAGGGGGGCAATTTGAAATGAAACTTGAAAAACACCACGCCATGGCGGCACTTCTGGCCGCATCCTTGCTGCTGTCCGCTTGCAACGATGACAACTATCGACCCGATCCGGAGCCGGAGGCATCCACCGGCGCTCTGGTCCTCACCGAAGACAATGCGGCCCGGGTCACCGGTGACATTCTGGTGCTGAACGGTTTCCTGCTTTTCGGCCCGCAGACGCTCTTCTTCCCGATCAATAATCTAATGGACGAGGGCACCTGTCTGAGCGGACAAGGCTCGGTGGTCGAGGATGAACAAGGACGTCCGGCGCGATTGACGGCGAACGATTGCGTTGTGGAGGAAAACGGCCCGGACAATCGCATCACCGTGGACGGGGCGCTGAGTATCGAATATTCCAGCGATGACGGGGAGTCCCCGCCCAGCCTGATCAAGGCCGATGACTATAGTGTCTTGATCGAGGACGGGAACCCTCAGAGTGAAATGAATAGCCGCATCGTCTTTCGCTTCGACGGTGTCATGCCAGTCAACTTTGAGAGCGGCCTGGAAAGCCCGAATTTCGAGAATATGAACGGCACCATGAGCTATTTGATTGATGTTGAGCAAAACAACGAGCGACAAGGCGGAGATTTTAACTGGGTGCTGAAAGACTACACCCAACGAGTGTCCGACCAGGGCACGGGCCCGGTCATGGAGCTTTCAGGCCAGGTGGGTCTAACCGGTGGCTCCATCACCCTGGTCACCCATGCACCGATCACCCCGTTTGTCTACCAGCTCTGCCCGACCCAGGGGGACCTCACCTTGCAAGGCGGTGAGGGCACCAGCCTGAACCTGACCGTGGTGGAGCCCGATGACATCCTGATCACCCTGAACGGCGTGGGCACCCATTACACCTGCGAGGAATTCGAGCAGTGGGTCACGGAGGCCATCGGCCCGTTGCTGCTTTAAGGCTGAGCCCGCCTGGCGGAATTCATCAGCACGGGACGCCGGTGAAAGCCGGCGCCCCTCTCCACGCTTTTACCATAATTGATTGCGAAACCGGATTCGGAAGCGGATGCCCACGGGTATCAGCGATCCGAACCCTTTTGCCTTTGGGGGCAACAAAAAATGCTTATCAAAAAATCTCTCTCTGCATCATCCGTGGGCTTGCTCGGCCTCTGCGCCCTGCTGTCCGCCTGTAACGATTCGTCCGATAACCGGGCACCCGAACCAAGCCCGGCGAACGCCAACACCCTGGTGCTCAGCGACGAAAACGCCGCGGAGGCGTTGCGACTGACGCTGATGGATATGCCCTACCGCATCCCCGGGACAGTGTTCGAGCTAATCATGTACACCAGCATGGGCGCCAGCCGGGGCAGCTGCGTGAACGACCCCGAGGGAACCATGGAAAGCGCCATGACCGGTGAACTCCCCGACCGTGTGCTGTTTGACAACTGCCTGGTCGAGGACTTCTACGAAATGATCTTCGCGGATGGCCTGGTCCGGTTTTCGTTCGACAACGAACAGCAACTTTCACCGTTCACCATGACCATGGAAGACTACTCGCTGCGTACTCTGTACTCGGATCCGTATTCGGAGGAGACATTCACGGCAAACGGCACCGCGCATATCACACCGTCACCCTATGGCTCGGGAATCAGCGGGATCCGTGATCTCAGCGGCACCCTGACGACCACCTACCGGCAAGGTGACAGCCAAAGCCCGGAGCAGGTCTCTGCAAACTGGAGCTTCAAGGACTTCAATCTTGAAATCGGAGAGGGAGGGCGCGGCCCCGAATCGCTGACTATGAACGGGCAACTGGGCTCTGACACCCCACTGCAGGGCAGCGTCACGCTCACCACCCATATCACGCTCTACCATTCACACGATGACATGGCGATCAACTGCCCCGACAGCGGAGACGTGACCATCGAAGGCAGCGAAGGCACCTCGTTGAACCTGGCCATCACCGACAACGAGACCATCCTGGTGACCCTGAATGGTGTCACCCAAACCTACGATTGCGACGGTTTCCTGGCGTGGGCCGGGGGCAGTTTCATCTTCTAGGGTTCAAGGCCAGACGAACGGCACCTGCCACAGGCGCTGTTCGGGGAAGCGGTAGTCCTCGAGCAGCGCCGCATAGGTGCGCTTCAGCACCGGATGCTCGGCGGTGGGAGCCAAATCGGCCAGCGGACGCAGCACGAAGGCGTGCTTGAGGATCTCGCCCCGGGGCAGTTCCACGCCGTCGATGTCGCCGGTGAGGTCGCCGCAGGTGAGGATGTCGATGTCCAGGGTGCGGCTGGCGAATTTCTTTTCGCCGCGTACCCGGCCGTGGGCCCGCTCGATGGCGTGCAGGCGCTCAGCCAGCTCGCCCACCGGCAGGTCCATGTCCAGGGACGCCACCAGGTTATAGAAGGCATCACCGCTGAAACCCACCGCTTCGCTTTCGTACACCGGGCTCAGGCCCAGCTCACCGAATTCAGCGGCCAGTTGGTTGAGGCCGGAGCGAATGTTGTGTTCGCGGTCGATATTGGAGCCGAGGCTCAGATAAACCCTGGGCATCAGGCGCGCTCCCCCCGCTCGATAATCACCCCCACGTCCCGGGAACCGCGCAGGGCACCGGGCTTGCTCAGCCGCAGCTTCAGCCAGGTGACGCCGAACTCGTCGCGCACCAGCTCCGCCACCCGTTCCGCCAGGGTTTCCACCAGCTGGAAGTCGCTGTCCTCGATGTACTGAATGATGCGCTTGCCGATGGCCTTGTAGTTGAGCGCGTCGTCGATCTGGTCGCTGGCGGCGGCACGACGGATGTCGGTGGCCATCTCCAGGTCGAGGCTGACGGTCTGGCGGATGCGGCGCTCCCAGTCGTAGATGCCGATCACCGTGTCGACCTTCAGGTCGCTGATATAGACGATGTCCATGCTGGTCCTTGATAATGCCCGGGATTTCGTAGCGGGATTATAGCCGGTGGACACCTTAGCATTACAGGAAAGCGGAGTCTGGTTGCTGCCTTTGTGCGCGGCGGCCTATCTGCTGGGATCGATTTCCAGTGCCATTCTGGTGTGCCGGCTGTTCGGCTATCCGGACCCGCGCACCCAGGGCTCCAGCAACCCGGGCGCCACCAATGTGTTGCGCATCGGCGGCAAGCCCGCCGCCGCCCTGACGCTGCTGGGCGATGTGCTCAAGGGCACGATTCCGGTGGCGGTGGCCTACGGGCTGGGCATGAACGCGTTCGGCGCCGCCATGGTGGGCTTCTGCGCCTTTCTCGGCCATCTGTTTCCGGTGTTTTTCCAGTTCCGGGGCGGCAAGGGCGTGGCCACCGCCTTCGGCCTGCTGTTCCCGTTGCACTGGCCCAGCGGGCTGGTGGCCGGCGCGGTGTGGCTGGTGGTGTTCGCGGTAACGCGGATTTCCTCGGTGGCGTCGCTGAGCGCCTTCGTGGCGGCGCCGATCAGCCTGTGGTTCTGGCTGCCGGCGGCGTTCTGGCCGATGGTGGCGCTCACCGCCATCATGGTGTTCCGCCACCGCAGCAATCTGGCCAAGCTGCTCAGTGGTGAGGAGTTGGGGTTTCGCCGGAAGGGATAGGAGGGGATCGCGACTGAAGTCGCTCCTACGGCGCACGGCCCCACCCGTAGGAGCGACTTCAGTCGCGAAAAGGCCCGCGATCAGGCCGGCAGCGGCGCCAATTCCGCCAGCGGCCAGCGCGGCCGCACGGCAATGGGCAGGCCGCTGTGTTCGCCGGCCACCAGCCGCAGGGCACCGGCGTAGGCGATCATGGCGCCGTTGTCGGTGCAATAGGCCAGGCCCGGATAAAAAACCCGCACACCCCGCTTGGCCATGGCCGCGTCCAGCTTCTCGCGCAGCGCCCGGTTGGCGCTCACCCCGCCGGCCACCACCAGCCGCTCGCCGCCGGTCTGCTCCATGGCCCGCCGGCATTTGATCACCAGCGTATCCACCACCGCGTCCTGGAAGGCCAGGGCGATGTCCGCCCGGTCCTGGTCGGACAGCGCCTCGGCGCCGCCCAGGTCATTAATGGTGTTGAGGGTAAAGGTCTTGAGGCCGGAAAAGCTCATGTCCAGGCCGGGCCGGTCGGTCATCGGCCGGGGAAAGCGGAACCGGCCCGCCTGGCCCTTTTCCGCCAGGGCGGCCACCCGCGGGCCACCGGGGTAACCCAGGCCCATCATCTTGGCGACCTTGTCGAAGGCCTCGCCGGCGGCGTCGTCCACGGACTCGCCCAGGGGGCGATAGTCGCCCAGGGCGCGGGCTTCCAGCAGCAGGGAATGGCCGCCGCTGACCAGCAGCGCCACGAACGGGAACGCCGGACCGTCTTCCTCCAGCAACGGCGCCAGCAGATGGCCTTCCATATGATGCACCGCCACCGCCGGCACGCCCCAGCCGTAGGCCAGGGACCGGCCCACGCCGGCGCCCACCAGCAGCGCCCCGGCCAGCCCGGGCCCGGCGGTGAAGGCCACGCCGTCCACCTGCTCCGGGCCGCAGCCCGCCTCGCTGAGCACCTGGCGCACCAGCGGCAGCAACCGCCGCACATGGTCGCGGCTGGCCAGTTCCGGCACCACGCCCCCGTAGGCGGCGTGCATGTCGATCTGGCTGAACAGGGCCTGGCCGAGCAGGCCACGTTCGGTGTCATAGAGGGCCACGCCGGTCTCGTCGCAGCTGGATTCGATGCCCAATACGCGCATTTTTGCTCCCGTTTCACCGGCCCGGGCGCAATGCCCCGCCGGGGGCGCATGATACCGCTCCGGCCCCGGCTTTGCATTTTCTCCGAGCTAAGGTAGAATTCGCGCCCTGCTGCCCGGGTGGCCGACCGGTTGCCCGAGGGACACCTGAGCCCCGGCAGCTCCAATTAACCGTAATCTTTAAGGTAGGTGATACTTCATGCCTCAGGTGAAAGTGAAAGAAGGCGAACCCTTCGACGTGGCCCTGCGCCGTTTCAAACGTTCCTGCGAAAAAGCCGGTGTGCTCTCCGAAGTCCGTCGTCGTGAGAACTACGAGAAGCCCACTCAGGAGCGTAAGCGCAAGCGTGCCGCCGCTGTAAAGCGTCACCTGAAGAAGCTCCAGCGCGAACAGCTGGCGCGTAAGCGCCTGTACTAAGGCTTCCGCCGGGCGCCCGCCCGGCGTGCCGATGCTGTAATGAGCGCGCTCAAGGATCAACTCAACACCGCCGTCAAGGACGCCATGCGCGCTCGGGACAAGGCCCGGCTGGGCACCCTGCGCATGGCCACCGCCGCGATCAAACAGGTCGAGGTGGACGAACGGATTGAGTTGGACGACGCGCGCATCCTTGCGCTGCTCGACAAGCAGATCAAGCAGCGCAAGGACGCCGCCCAGCAGTACCGCGACGCCGGCCGGAACGATCTGGCCGAGACCGAGGAAGCGGAAATGGCGGTGCTCCAGGAGTTCCTGCCCACCCCTCTCACCGATGCCGAAATCGATGCCCTGATCGACGACGCCGTGGCGCAAACCGGTGCCGCCGGCATGCAGGACATGGGCAAGGTGATGGGCGTGCTCAAGCCGCGACTGCAGGGCCGCGCCGACATCGGCGCCGTCAGCGGCAAGGTCAAACAACGCCTGAACTAGCGCTGGCCCGCGCCATAGCTTGATCCGGCGCGTTACCAAGAGGAAGATTTCCTTCCATGGCCGGCCGCATTCCCGAACACTTCATCCAGGATCTTCTCGCTCGCACCGATCTGGTGGCGTTGATCGACGCCCGTGTGCCGCTGAAGAAGACCGGCCGCAACTATTCCGCCTGCTGCCCCTTCCACCAGGAAAAAACGCCCTCCTTCACGGTGGCCCCGGACAAGCAGTTCTACTACTGCTTCGGCTGCGGCGCCTCCGGCAACGCGGTGGGCTTCCTGATGGAATACGACCACCTCAACTTTCCCGAGGCGGTGGAACAGCTGGCCACCCGCGCCGGCCTGGAAATTCCCCGGGAGGACGGTCACGACCCGCGCAAGGAAAGGGCCAAACGGGACCGGCTGCAGACCCTCTACGACCTGCTGACCCGGGCGGAACGCTTCTACCGCCAGCAGCTCAAGAGCGCCCCGGACCGACAGAAGGCGGTGCATTACCTGAAAGGCCGTGGCCTCACCGGCGAGATCGCCGCCCGCTACGGGCTGGGCTTCGCGCCACCGGGCTACGACAACCTGAGCCAGGGCCTGAGCCTGGACAACGATGGCATCGAACAGGCGCTCACCGCCGGCCTGCTGGTGCGCAAGGAAGACAGCGGCCGCACCTACGACAAATTCCGCGACCGCATCCAGTTTCCGATCCGCGACAGCCGGGGCCGCACCATCGGCTTCGGCGGCCGGGTGCTCGGCGACGGCAAACCCAAGTACCTGAACAGCCCGGAAACCCCCGTGTTCCACAAGGGCAAGGAGCTGTACGGGCTTTGGGAATGGCGCCAGAGCCGCGACAAAACCGACCGGCTCTACGTGGTGGAAGGCTACATGGACGTGATCGCCCTGGCCCAGCACGGCGTGCCCAACGCGGTGGCCACCCTGGGCACCGCCACCAGCGAGGACCACTGCCACACCCTGTTCCGGCAGGTCAACGAAGTGGTGTTCTGCTTCGACGGCGACAACGCCGGCCGGCGCGCCGCCTGGCGGGCGCTGGAATCGACGCTGCCGGCTCTGGACGACGGCAAGCAGGCCCGCTTCCTGTTCCTGCCGGAGGGGGAAGACCCGGACACCCTGGTGAGAGCGCAAGGCCCGGAGGCGTTGTTAGCACTTACTGACAAGGCCGATACTCTGGCCACCTACCTGTTCAGTCACCTGTCAGAGGGGCTGGATCTGAACACCGTGGACGGCCGGGCGCGGCTGGCGCGGCTGGCGCTGCCGTTCCTCGACAAGCCGGCGGGCCCGGTCTACCGGGCCCTGCTGGAGGAAGAACTGGCGCGGCTTACCCGCCTGGAGCGTTCCTCCCTGGAGAAGCTGCGCGAGAGCCTGCCGACCCGGCGCGCCCCCGCCGAGGCGCCGCCGCCGCGCCGGGACGCCCAGGACCCGGCCCCCTGGCAGGACGGCCCGCCGCCGGATCATGACCCGGGCCCGCCGCCGGACTGGGACCAGCCCGCCCCACCGGAGCACCAGGCCCGTCCCTCCCGCCCGCGCCGCGCGCCCAGAAGCGGCGGTGGCCTGACCCTGGTGGAACGGCTGGTGCTGGTGCTGCTTTCCCACCCCCAGGTGCTGGAGGAGCGGCCGCTGCCGGACGGGCTGGAGCACCTGAACCTGGCGCAGAAGGACCTGCTGATCCAGGTGGCCGGCGCCGCCCGGGAGCAACCGGATTCGCCGGCGGCGCTGCTCGGTTCGGCGATGGCCCTGGACCAGGGCGAGGACCTGTCCACCCTGCTCCGCGAGGCGCTCAAACCGCCCATGGACGCCCGGGTGGCGCGCCTCTACTGGGAAGATGCCCTGCAGCATCTGCACACCATGGCCCTGGAGCAGGCCCTTGAAGATGAGCAACGGCGCCCCAACCCTGATGCCTCCCGGCTCGGCGAGCTGATCCGGGCCCTGGCCGACGCACGGCACCGGGCCCGCGAGGCGTCGGCCCGGGACCGCTGAAACGGCCGCCCGCGTGAAGGCCGGCCCGGGTGCCCTCGCCACGCCAAGACAGGCACGGGGCCTTGAGCAAACTGGCTCCGACCCCCATATCCACGTATAATACGCCGTTTCCCAAAGACACCTCGTCAACCTACGGGCTTTACGCATGAGCACTCAAAAACAGCAGCAATCACAGCTGAAGCAGCTGATCGCGCTGGGCAAGGAACAGGGCTACCTGACCTACGCCGAGGTGAACGACCACCTGCCCGACTCCATTACCGATACGGACCAGGTGGAAGACATCATCCAGATGATCAATGACATGGGCATCTCCGTGGTTGAAAAAGCCACCGATGCCGATCAGATCATGATGGACGAGAGTGCCGAAAGCACCGACGAGATGGCCGCCGAGGAAGCCGCCGCCGTGCTCGCCTCCGTGGAGAACGAGCCCGGCCGCACCACCGACCCGGTGCGCATGTACATGCGCGAAATGGGTACCGTGGAACTGCTGACCCGTGAAGGCGAGATCGAAATCGCCAAGCGCATCGAGGAAGGCACCCGCGAAGTGATGCACGCCCTGGCCTACTGGCCCGGCGCGGTGGACATGGTGCTCGACGAATATCAGCGCATCACCGACGAGGAGCGCAAGCTCACCGACGTGATCGCCGGCTACCTGGACCCCAACGACGACGGCGCCGCCGCTACCAACGCCAACAAGGAGCCTCGCTTCAGCCAGAAGAAGAAGGAGGAAGAAGAGGCCGCCAAGAAGCAAAAAGAGAAGGAAAAGGAAGAGGACGACGACGAGGAAGAGGACGATAAGGAAAAGGACAAGGACGACGACGAGTCCGAGGAAGATGAAGGCGGTCTGGACCCGATTCTGGCCGCGGAGCGCTTCGCCGAACTGCGCAAGCGCCAGGAAAAAGTGCTGCGCTCGCTGAAGCGTAACGGCCGCGACCACGCCAGCACCGGCAAGGCCCTGGAATCCCTGGCTGAACACTTCACCCTGTTCAAGCTGGTGCCGCGCATCTATGACGAGCTGCTCAACGCCGCCCGTAACCACCTGGACACCACCCGCAAGTTCGAACGCCAGATCATGACCCTGGCGATCCGCCGCGCCGGCATGCCGCGCCGCGACTTCATCAAGGTGTTCCCGGGCAACGAAACCAACATCGACTGGGTGGACAGCCAGCTCAAGGGCAAGAAAGCCAAGGACTACAGCGACAAGCTGTCGCTGATGAAGGAAGACATCCAGCGCAACCAGCGCAAGATCAGCACCCTGGAAGAAATCGTCGGCCTGCCGGTGGCGGACATCAAGGAGATCAACCGTCGCATCTCCATCGGTGAAGCCAAGGCCCGCCGCGCCAAGAAGGAAATGGTCGAGGCCAACCTGCGTCTGGTGATCTCCATCGCCAAGAAGTACACCAACCGGGGCCTGCAGTTCCTGGACCTGATCCAGGAAGGCAACATCGGTCTGATGAAGGCGGTGGACAAGTTCGAATACCGCCGTGGTTACAAGTTCTCCACCTATGCCACCTGGTGGATCCGGCAGGCCATCACCCGCTCCATCGCGGACCAGGCCCGCACCATCCGGATTCCGGTGCACATGATAGAGACGATCAACAAGATCAACCGCGTGCAGCGCCAGATGCTCCAGGAAATGGGTCGCGAGCCGACCCCGGAAGAACTGGGCGTGCGCCTGGAAATGCCGGAAGACAAAGTCCGCAAGGTACTGAAGATCGCCAAGGAACCGATCTCCATGGAAACCCCCATCGGCGACGACGAGGATTCCAGCCTGGGCGACTTTATCGAGGACGGCAACATGGACTCCCCGGTGGACTCCGCCACCTCCCTGGGCCTGGAAGAAGCCACCCGGGAAGTGCTGGCCAACCTCACCGCCCGGGAAGCCAAGGTGCTGCGCATGCGCTTCGGCATCGACATGAACACGGACCACACCCTGGAAGAAGTCGGCAAGCAGTTCGACGTCACCCGGGAGCGGATTCGCCAGATCGAAGCCAAGGCCCTGCGCAAGCTGCGCCACCCCTCGCGCAGCGAGCACCTCCGCAGTTTCCTGGACGCGGACATGTAAGCTGGTTTATAACTACCGGCCCGGACGGCACCGCCGCCCGGGCCGTTTGTTTTTAGGGGACAGAAAAACAATCGCGGCTAAAGCCGCTCCTACCAAAGCTCCACTACCCCGTAGGAGCGACCGGGCGGCGTTCCGCTTCAGTCGCGATAACAACCCTTCCAAAGGGCCTATAGCTCAATTGGTTAGAGCAGCGGACTCATAATCCGTTGGTTCCAGGTTCAAGTCCTGGTGGGCCCACCATCTCCCCTTCCGAAGAATTCCCGCAAAGCCCAAAAGCCCTCGCAAGTATCTGATAATTAAAGAATTTTGTTCCTATCCCTTCCGATAGCATCCTGTGGCATCCGACTTGAGTGCGGGTATTGCTGTGGGTATGGCGCCCTTGCTAAGGTCCATACCCACAGCGATTTCACCGGATGATCGGAGCCATACCCACAACAAGGAAAACTATGAACAAGGGTATCCATAAACTCACGGACAAAGAGGCCAGGAACGCCACCACGGAAGGCGCCCGGCAAAGAAAGTTGGCGGATGGCGGTGGCCTCACCCTGGTGGTTCGCCCCACCTCTAAAGCTTGGTGGCTGCGTTACCGATTCCACGGCAAAGAGCGCACCCTCACCCTCGGCAGCTACCCCCGCACCAGCCTCAAGGAAGCCAGAGCCGCGCGCGACGAAGCTCTCAAGTTGCTCGATCAAGGTATCGACCCCGTGGATTACCGCCGTATGGAACAGCGACGGCGACAGACGGAAACCGCAGACACCTTTCAGAGCATCGCCCTGGAGTGGTACGAAACCATCCACAAACATGAGGTAGGCGCCACCACGCACCCCAAGAATCTTCGCCGGATGGAGATGCATCTTTTCCCTTATATCGGTCGCATGCCGATCCGCGACATCACCCCACCGGATGCACTCAGCACCCTTCGACGCATTGAGCAGAAAGGCCATGTGGACAACGCGCACCGACTCAAGACCATCATCGGCCAGGTCTTCCGGTACGCCGTGGGCATCGGCAAAGCCGAGCGTGATATCACCGTGGATTTGCGTGGTCTGCTGCGCTCCCCGAGCGTCAAGCACTACGCCGCCATCACCGACCCCGAGCAACTCGGCGATCTGTTGCGCGTTCTGTGGGGTTACGAGGGCACGCCCACGGTCTCTGCCGCCCTGAAGCTGGCGCCGCTGTTCTTCCTGCGCCCTGGCGATCTGCGCCAGATGCAATGGGATCAGATCGACTGGCAGAAAGCCCAGTGGAGCGCGCAAAGAACGAAAAATAGCGACCCTCTGATCGTGCCCTTGGCCGATCAGGCGATCGAGATCCTCCGGGAGCTGGAGCCTATCAATGGACGAAGCCCGTACGTCTTCCCCAGTGCCCGCTCAAGAGCACGCCCCATGAGCGAAAACGCCGTCACAGCGGCCCTCATCAACCTCGGCTACAAGGACACCATGACGGGGCACGGCTTCCGCGCCACGGCCAGAACACTGCTGGAAGAAGAGCTGCGCTTTCCGGTGGCCATCATCGAAATGCAGATGGCCCACCGGGTGCGCGACGTTCACGGCCGGGCCTACAACCGGACCCAGTGGCTGGAGGAGCGCCGCAAAATGATGCAAACGTGGGCCGACTATCTGGAAGGTTTGCGGAACGTCCGCAGCTAGCTATAGACGAACATCCGGCTCGAAATTCACCTCCTTCGCGCCCGCAACCAGGCGCTCATACCCAGGATGGCCCGGGTTAAGCAGGTAATTCCACTCACGGGGCACCACCACGCTCGGCACCGCGAGCACCAGGCTGCTCTGGCCGTCCAACCAACCATCACCCAACTCCGCCGTGGACGGAGGCGCCGGTTCGTCACGCCAATCGCCAGGCAGGTCGGATTCCGGCAACCGCAGCACCTGGTCCTCCGGTAAGCGCACCTCCAGCAGCGCGTAGTGCTGCAGCAAACTGTAATCATCCAAATGGACCATCACCTCCAGCAGCGCCAGAGATTCAGAGCCCGCCAGATACACGCAAGACTTGCCACGACTGTTCCACCGCCCGCCAAAGCGCCGCGCGCCTTCGCCGTCGAAGACGGTATCCAGCCACTTACGCTTAACCAGCCGATACGCAGCAATCCCACTCATGCGAAGACGCCGTGCTCAAGCCGGCCGATCAGGTCCAGTACGGCCTCCACTTCGGCGGACGTGGCCAACATGTCCACGGGGCGCCGATCTCCCAGCCCCCGCACGGGGTTAGACAACCAGTGCACAGCCCGCTCACGATCACCTTCAAACAGATCGATGGCCGCTTTAAGCACCTCCGCGAAGCGGTACAGGCGATCGCTCTCTTCCACCTTGAACTTCCCGGCCTTGGCCCGTCGTCGCAACGTGGCGGGCGGGATCACCAGATACCGGGCCAACTCCTGGTGCTCCAGACCGGCCACCGACACCAACTGCTTATAAACAACGTAGGGAACCCCCTCACGCAAAGCTTTGTGTAACTCCGCGCCGCGCGCGGGAATCCCAACCAACTTCCAGAAACCAGCATTCATCTTCTGGGTCGCTTGATACTCGCTCAGATCGGCTGCCATCTTTCCTTTCCTGCCTTGATCACCTGATACCACTCCATGGTATCACTTCAACCATGGGAAGCAATTACCCGTTTACCGGCCTGTCACTCCCCCTGTGCGTGCCAGATAACGGACACTCCTCGATCAAATGGTAGGGACACTACCTTCCCTCCGGACAAAAGCGCTCCTCTCGCCCGACCCACAACCTTGCGAAAGAGAAAAACACATCAAAAGATAGCAGCTGTGATAGCGAGTAATGAGAGTAATCGCTGTATTGAATGGGCGATAGGCGCTCTTAGAGCTAGTTCGTCATTACTTTTCTAGCGACCTGCCGACAGGTATTTGTGCTTTCGCGACACACAGCTACAAGTGTTGACTTGTGAGGCCGGTCACGTTTTTATTCTTTGACGGTCTGCCCGGAGGGTCGGCAGAAAGAAACGCTAACGCCATGATAGATCGCGCCGTATTCAATATGCGCGCACGCGGCCTAGCACCTATTAAAGATGAATGAGTCGATTAGAGATTTGACCATGGCCAAGAAAGTAAAAACTGAAGCCGAGCTTGGCGAGGCCTCAAAAAATAACGAAGAAACAATAGAGATTAAAGGAGATCTAGCCAAAAAAACGTTCAAACTTCGAGCCGCCGGGAAGGTTGCCTGGGGGGTATGTATAGGCGCAATAGGAGGTGTAATCTATAGCGCTGTCGCGACTGTTGGGACTGGCCGGGCAATTGCTTCGATGACTGGGCTTACTGCTGGTTTTACTGCCGCAACGGCTTAGGATTGGCCATATGACGCTCAACCCCTTTAACAATAAACTACAGAATTGTGAAACTAGGGCTCTAGAACTACGTTCTAATCTCAAAGCGATTAGAGACGAGGCGGACTGGTATGAGAGCACCGACCTGAACATTTTAACCGACATCCACGATGGCCTAAAAAATAAGTTGCAGCTCCAGTCTAAATACTACACACGGATACGCAGCGAAATTCAAAGAATTGAAGAAGCCATTGGAAAAAAATCGGAATCCCTTACCAGCCTGTGGAATCCTAAGAATTGGTTTGATGCAAAGCAGCGAGATCTTCGCGGCCTCATAGAGGCGATGAAGAAAAACCTAGAGTCTGCGAAGAAAAATGCTTCGATAACAGAAGTTCAACTGAAAGACCTGGAGGAACAGAGCCGTACCAAAACTGAGGAGATCGAGAAATACAAGAACTTTGATTTCAGCGCCTATATCGCAAATCGCACCACACTTGAAAGCAAGTTATATCGACAAGAAATAGAATTAGAACGGATAGCCCAAAAAAAGAAGAAAGTGGATGCAGCACTGGCCCCTGTAGTCAACCAAATTCGCGACACGAAGAAGAAAAAGGCCGAAGCTGCCTCCGCCAAGCGCCAGGCCCAGAGATTGGATGGGGAATTATCAGATGCAGAATCTCCGTATCAGCGCGCCAGGTCACACCAGAAATGCGAGGAGATTTTCGGAACAGGCAGCCCAAGGAAAGTAATCGCAAAAAAGGAATCCGAAATACGTCGCCTCGACCGCGATATTGAAAAACTGGAAAAACGAGCAAAAAATATCGCGGAAAAAACCGCAAGACATATTAAAAAACTCATACTTGACGGCAACAATCTGAGTTACCAAGGCGACGTATTCATAGGCCTTTCAGCCTTGAAGCCGTTGGTTCCCATTCTTGCTTCTGAATATGAGGTTGTATTGATATTCGATGCTTCAATCCGGCGAGCACTCGATAGTGATGATTCGGATATTCGGGATATTTTAGGTGGTGATATTCAAGTACACATCGTTGCGACTGGTATCATGGCAGATGAAACCATCATAGATCTCGCAGATTCTGACAACACTACTTTCATAGTTAGCAATGATAGATTCGCGGAATTTGGTGAGAAGGCAGCCATTCGGGATCGCCGGGTGATTCGTCATGAAATCGTCGCGGGACGGCTCCTAATCCACGACCTTGACATCTCAGAAACGTTCAGAGAGTGAAGTCAACATCACTCGACCGGACTCCGTAGCTTTCCCAGCGACGGTGGCCTTATTTATAATGAGTCAGTCAGGAGAGTAAAAATGCAAAATCATCAAATTGAGATGAGCCCTTTAAGCCAGTACCTGAGCGCTGATGGCAAAACCGTCAAGGTCGAGATTTGTCGTGGTGATGATGGCGGTTGGAATCTGGAGATCATCGATGAGTTTGGTACATCCACGATCTGGGATGACGAATTCAAAACCGAGGCGGCAGCGCTCGAAGAGGCCAAAAAGACTATTCATGACGAAGGCATTGAGCTTCTAATCTGCACTGATCCTTGGGTTATAACGGATCGCTCATATGCTCAGACGACCGGGGACGGCATGCGTCTTCCGGCGGCAACTGAGTTTCACATTAAGTAAAGCAGAGAATGCAATTAGCACGCTTAGCAACCGTCTACCTACCAGAGTTGACAGAGGATCGGCGCCGCTGGGCTTTCGAGTCAAAACTCATGAAGGTAGAAGTTCTCAGAGCAAGAGATGCCGGCGATGAGATACAGCTATTACTCGCGGCAACAGGCCCTCTTGCCTACCAGCCCAAGCGCACGCTCGAGGGACGGGTTGTCATCAATGACAAAGCGAGAAAGGCGCTTGAGTTTGCGATAGAGAATATCGCAAACCTTCTAACTGTGTCTACCGGCTGTAAACGCCGAATTATGTCACCACTTCCTGCCGTCGCTTTGATCCCGGATTCGGCGGGTGAACGCAGTTGGCTTAATGAGTCCAGCGGCATTCTCTATCCCCAGGCGCCGCGTTTTTTTCAATGCTCTCCGTTAAATATCCCCTTCGAGCTAGTTGTTACCAGGCTCTCTGATCGGCCTGATGGTGTTTCGCTTCTTTCGGAGGTAATCACGCACGAGCATTCGGTTGGAAAGTTCCATGATATATACCGGCTGTTCGAACGAGGGTTCTCTAAGACATCAAGAAACCTCGTCGAGCCTCTCTTTGATTTTCTCCATGAGGAGTATGGCTACACAAAGTCGGAAATAGGCCAGTGGATTCAGATGCGAGATCCTTTGACTCACGCGGACAAGCGAAATGATTTTCTTATAGAGACGGACGTCGCAGCGTGTATTCCAAGGATGGAACAGGCCGCCTATGACGTGCTCATGAACAAGATGCACTGGCGATCACATGACGTGGCGCGCCGGGATCTTTGGAAGCCCCCGTATGGTACAACGGGTACGAAAGGTGGCTTTTTCGCCGCAGACCGGCAGGATTTAAAGATGAATTTTACGGTCATGGACCCTTACGGTTCTTGGGAATGCGACCCATCTACATGGTCGCCGCCACTGCCCAAAGAGTGGTGGTGGGCCGCGCCCGATGAAATTATTATTGACGACATTCGACGATAGCATCATAGCAGGAAAACTCTAGCGCGATGCTGCAGACAATTATCGATTTTCACATTACAAGATCAGCCGTATTGTAGGGATGCATAATGTTTAATGATTACGCAAAACAATTTTACGCTGCGCAAGACTGGACAAATAAGCATACCGACCCTCAGTTAAATTATCCGCTTAAAATTGACGACCGCCTGGAGATCGACATGGATCAGGTCGTAAGCGCTCTGGCAGAAGACTTTTCCGATTTCGTAAAAAGCACCGACATTCTTCCAGGGAACTGCTTCCCAGCCATACGAGAAGTATCGTATGTTCTTTTCGATCTCAAGATCCGGCATGTCGTTACTATCGGAGATGTCCAGATACAAGACGACCTTTATGTCGGAATGTCGAAGCAGAAACTTAAGAAGGAACTTCGGGAAGGCTATAAAATTAAATTTAATGATTCTGGCGAACCAGTTGGTGTGCCGGCTGATGCACATGCGTGGATTACGCTTGAAAACGGCCAGATCATCGATGCCACTATTTTGGCTTCAATGAATAGGAGAGAAGCGCGGGAAGCTCTAAATCTTCGAGACTGCTTCTATTACTTCGGTCGTGCGAAGGACATTTACCATATCCCTTTAATGACGGGCTTTGGATACTATAGCCGGGTTCTTACCGACCCACGCGATAGCTTTTACGAAATATATAAAAATTGGTACTCGACCCACTTTGGGTTCATGGAAAGACAAAGGCTAATGCGGTGACTTAATCGCCACCATACAACTTGCGCCCTTAATAAACATCGTCTACCCAATTATTTATCGATCTCCGATTAAATGTCACACCCAAAAATCCCTTATCGGATAGGCAGGACTTTCTAGACAAAACCTCTCACTCGACTACAGGGAGGTTGCTTTCTCTATGCCTATAGAGATAGACATCCCTGCTGTATAGTGCTCCTTGGCCACTGGATCCCCTGCTCTTTGTAGCACGGCATGGAAACGTCATATTAAAGATCACATTATCCGATTTCCCTTACATAATGCCTGAAAATATCTTTTATTCGGTTAATAATGGCAGTTTTTACCTCCGGTTTTGCCAACCTTCCGACTCCGATGTCGCCATCAAACTGCGCTGGGTCCACTTCCTGAATCGTAACCCAGCTCAGCCACCAGTTATTGTGCGTCGCTCCCTCGATGTCCACGAAGCGATTGTGGTCAGCGGGCACCTCAGCGTGCTTCCCTCCCTCGAAACGCCCCAGACCTACCCAAAACCTGTCTGACGCGTCCAGGCCCACAACCAAGTGCAGGTTCTCTAGTTTTCGGTCGCGCACACCATGTATACGGTAGAACCGGTAGCCACTAGGCGTCCTTCCCCTCGCCCAGCCTTCATAGATCCCCCAGTCAAGCTCGCTCCAGCGCTCCGGCGATTTTACTCTTTCCAGGCGAGGCTCTTTCTCTAGCGCCTGATGTACTCCCTCGATCAATTCCTCAAGCAGCCTGGCGTGCAAGAAGAAGACGGAGCGGGTTAGGCTCGCCAATGTGGTTACATCGCCCTGATTAGCGACTACGTGATCCATCAACCCGCTGCTATTCAGTTCGCTCAATGCCTCTTCTCGCGAGTGCATGCCGATAGACTCCATTAGAACTTCGTTGTACTGCGTCAGGATATGGTGAATCCGGCCTTTTTCCTGCTTATCGGACGTCCATTCCAACAGGCCAGTTAGCCAAGAGTGAATCTCAGTCTCGTAGCTGATGCACTGATAGCTGCCTTCTTCCAGCCCCGGCATATCGCCGGACCCGGACGGGGCTGAAACAGAGATGGGAGACGGTTCACAGCCGTCTAGCGTCAGATAAAACAGATGTGAGGTTACGGGTGGTACCGCCTCGGCTGCTAGCACCTGCTGGTAGCGCCATAGCTGAGCTTCTTGATCGGCCGCGTATAGCTTATTCTCGATCACCAAGCAGCAACCGGGCAGCCGGATCATCAGATCGACCCGACCATGCTCAGGGAAAGACCGTTCACGCCAGACCTGGGCGTAGTCGGCGCCAGCGTCATCAATTTCCAGCATGGATAAGAAGCGGCTCAGAGGCTCCTTTCCTAAGCCGTGATCCCCTTTCGGGTCCAGCAACCACCCCAGTAGCGGTGTGTGCAAGCGAACCTCATCGTGTACCGCGAAAAGCAGCGTTAGAAGGTTAGGCTTCTCTGTATACGACATCGCCCGGAGGCTCTGACACAGATCGGATTCCCAAAACCAAGATAGATCGCTCCCACAATCACTCAATCTCAAACTCCTTCGCATCCAGCTCCAAAGGCGCCTTGCTGTACCCAAACGTCAGAACTTGATGGAGATACTCCTCCATGAAGGCTTCTAACGATCCGAACGTTTCATACTGGTAGACGTGACGAAACTCATGGGAATACAGACGCGTTGACTCAAAGCCACTGGCTATGTAGATCGAATGCCCGAAGGTCATCCCCATTATCGTCCCATTCAGCATACCAACGCTCTTGGCCAGGCAGCTAATCACCGGGTCTTCCATGATCGGCACCTGATCGACCAGCATTACTCTGATATGAGTAGGCTCGAGCACGCCCACACTTCTAGCCAGATCGACACCAGCATCGCTCAGCTCCGTGCCCGAGTCCTGAATGGCACGGTAGTGGCCCTGGGCCCAACGGTTCACCGCTGTTCGCACGTTCTGATAGTTATTCATCCTTCCCCTTCGCGCTAACGCCATTTCCTCTCGATCATCCCGTCTAATCGCGACAGATTTTGTCGCACCACCGCGCTCTAAAACTCCAGCCAACGTACAGCACGCCCGGACACGCTGCCCGCCTGGGGTATCGGCGCTCTATTCGAGATTTTTTCAGGTACACATTACTTCCATGAGCCCAGGGAATCGAACCCTTGGTGACCACCAACTGGAGGTATCAATGATTCTGCAATGCCCGAATTGCAGCTCGATCCATGTCGGCACCCGTCATGACGCCAGGAAAGCCTGCGGCGCTGCCGGCACGATTGCGGGCGTAGTAGGCGGAGTAGCAACCGGCGCCGGTCGCATGCAACTCGGTGTCGCTCTGGGCGTGGCTGCAGGCCCGCCCGGCATGGCTATGGCGCTGCTACTCGGAGGGCTGGCTGGCGGCCTTGTCGGAGGTGCCGGCGGAGCCGCCCTCGGTGACCTGATCGACCAAACCCAATTGGATTCGCTGGAGTGCCTGCGGTGCGGACACCGGTTCGCGGTGCCCTCGGAGCCTCCTAACGCTGACTGATTCCTTGTTTTCCCCTTCCAAGCCCGCTCACGCGGGCTTTTTTGCTTCTGGAGACCCCCTATGTGCGATTGCGACAAGACCTTCGTAAAGAGTGAGAAGGGCCTGTATCACGCCTTCGGTCCGATCACCTCGGACGATATTATCCGCACCGCCGCCGCCATCCTGCAGGAGAGCCTGACTCGAGGCGAGGCCCTTTCCACCCCCCAGGACGCCGCCAAGTTCCTACAAATGGCGCTGGCGAACGAGAAGAACGAACACTTCGCGGTGCTGTTCCTGAACAACAAGCACCAGGTGCTCAGCTTTGAGCGGCTGTTCTTTGGCACCGTCGATGGGGCCACTGTTCACCCCCGGATCGTCGTGCAGAAAGCCCTGGAATGGAACGCAGCCTCAGTAATTCTCGCGCACAACCATCCCTCCGGACACTGTGAGCCGTCCCAAGCAGACCGGGACGTCACGCAGCAGCTGGTCAAAGCTCTGAGCCTGATCGACGTTCGTGTCCTGGACCATCTGGTTGTGTCTCAGTCCGGCTGGGAAAGCCTGTCCCGGCGCGGCTGGGTCTGAACTGCGCCCTGCCTACTGGCTCGACTCGTCTTTCCGATGTCGCCCCGCCAGACCGGCTGGGGCGCCGCCTATGGCCAGCTTAATACTGCGCCATAAGCCTTCCGAGCTAGAGAAGCCTCTTCACTGGCTGAACATCCATCTTCCACCGGAGAAACGCCATGTCTTCCAACGATCCATCGCCCTATCGCCGGTTAGCGCTGGCGGCGGACCTGAAAAGCGAGGTCCTGCCTCGAGCCGTCGCCCCGATCTGGGGGGCCTTTCTCTGCGAAGGGCTTATGACATCCCAAAGAGACCCATATCGGAGTGAGCGCTTACTTAACTTCTGGAGCTCAGGCCGCATGAAACTGATGATAGAGAGCTGTCGCTACTTGGACCGGATCTGGGCGTACAGCCGGCGCCGTTGGGGCCACCTGAGCCCCAAATACGGTATGTTCGAGTACGAGGTCATTTCCGCGTTCGGTCATCTTCTGGGCGTGCATCTGATCTTAAATCACGGTGAGCTCCCATCCGACGAAGAAGCCGATTTGATCATCCGGGACCTGGTCGATGCATTTTTTACCCGTGAAGATGCTCCCTAAGAGGGGCCAGCGTCTGAGCAGGGAAGCACCCCGCCGAGTACCGTGATAATGGCATCCGCCGGCGTTTCGCTGTGATGTCGGCCCGACTGGGGCTTCGTCCGCGTGGCGAAGTCCTTCGACCAGCGCATCACTGCGTCCAGTGGTTCGATAACGCTTCCGCTTGCTCCATGATCAGCTCAATCGCCGCTGGCGCTTTATCCGGCGGATATTTGTAGCGCTGTAATGTTCTCCGCACCAAAATCCGCAGCTTGGCCCGAACGCTTTCCCTCACTTGCCAGTCCACGGTAGTGGACCTGCGCAGTTTCTCGGTGATCTCCACGGCGATCTTCTTCAGGGTTTCGTCACCTAACTTGCGAACTGCGCTTTGGTTGCTGGCCAAAGCATCGTAGAAGGCCACCTCGTCCGGGTTGAGTCCGAGAGCAGCATCCCGCTCCATCTCCGCCTGAAACTGTTTGGCCATGGCGATCAGCTCTTCAATGACCTGCGCCGTTTCGATACCTCTGTTGTTGTAGTTGCGCAGCGTCTCCTGAAGCCGGTCGCCGTATTTCCTCTCCTGCACCACGTTGTTCCGGGTCTTAGCCTTAATGTCATCCTTGAGCAGCTTCTCCAGAAGCTCCACGGCGAAGTTCTTGTAGGGCATCTGTCGAACGTCTTCCAGGAATTCGTCGGAGAGCAACCCGATATTCGGCTTCTCCAGGCCGCATAGCGCAAATACATCGGTTACGCCCTCGGCGACCAACGCATTGTCCAGGATCTGCTTCAAGGCGGTGTTCTTCTCATCTTCCGTCAGCTTTTTGTCCACGCTGGTGAACTTAGTAATGGCTATTTTTACCTGGGATAGGAACGCTACCTCCTTCTGTAGTGCCTGGGCGGTGTCCAGGGTGGCGCACAGGGAGAAAGCCTTATTCATGGCCAGCACGGTATCCAGGAATCGCTTCTTCCCACCCTCCAGGCTGAGAACATAGTTGGCGGTAGGCACCAATAGCTTATGCGGTTCGGTTTCAAAGGCGCTGTAGTCGAATCCCTTACCCTGTGGTCCAGGCGCGAACATGCCATGGACGATATCCAGCTTTTCCAGCAGGATAGCGTAGGCCTCTTCGGCGCTGTGGGTGGGCGATCCCTTTCCTTTGGAGTCAGTGTAGGTCTTCAGAGCGTGTTTCAGTTCGTTGGCAATGCCAATGTAATCGACCACCAACCCGCCCGGCTTGTCCTTGAACACACGGTTTACGCGCGCGATGGCCTGCATCAGATTATGGCCCTTCATGGGCTTGTCCACGTACATGGTGTGGCAGCAAGGTGCATCAAAGCCGGTGAGCCACATATCCCGCACGATCACCAACTTGAGCGGATCGTTAATGTCCTTGAAGCGCTTCTCGAACCGCTTTTTGGTCTTCTTGTTGTGGATATGGGGTTGCAGCAGAGCGCGGTCGGAGGCGGAGCCGGTCATCACGATCTTGATGGCGCCTTTCTCCGGATCGTCGTCGTGCCACTCGGGGCGGAGAGCGACAATCTCGTTATACAGGTGAACGGCGATTTCCCGGCTCATAGCCACAATCATGGCTTTACCATCGATTGATCTTGAGCGTGTTTCATAGTGGCTCACCAGATCTTCCGCCACCTGCTCCAGGCGCGGTCCGGCGCCTACCAGCTTCTCCAACCGACTCCATTCACCTTTGGTTTTCTCACGGCTGCCAACATCCTCCTCGTCTTCAACGACTTCCTCGACCTGTTCGGACAGCTCCTCGATCGCGTCGCGATTGATGTCCAGCCTAGCCAAGCGCGATTCGTAGAAAATCGGCACCGTCGCGCCATCGTCCACCGCGTCCTGGATGTCGTAGATGGAAACGTAATCGCCAAACACCGCGCGAGTGTCTTTGTCTTCGCTTTCGATAGGAGTTCCGGTGAAACCGATGAAGGAGGCATTGGGCAGGGCATCGCGCATGTGCCTGGCGTAGCCGAACTTGTAGGTGCCGTCCTTCTTGAGAGTCGCCTTCAGGCCGTACTGACTGCGGTGAGCCTCATCTGAAATCACTACGATATTGTGTCGATCATTGAGAACAGGGTGCCCGGTCTCGTCGTTCAGCAGGGCGAACTTCTGAACCGTGGTGAAGATGATGCCGCCAGATTCCCGCTCCGATAGAAGCTGGCGCAGCGCGTCACGGTCATCAGCCTGTACCGGCTCTTGTTTGAGCAACTCCCGGGCCCCGCTGAAGGTCGCAAAGAGTTGACCATCCAGATCGTTGCGATCGGTTACCACGATCAGGGTAGGGTTGTTCATCTCCGGCTGTTGAAGTAGCTTGCCGGCGTAACAGCACATGGAAATACTCTTACCGGAGCCCTGGGTGTGCCAAACCACGCCCGCTTTCTTGCTACCGGGAACCACCTCGTCGCCGTAAGTCGCCCGCTTCTCTCTGATCCCGTAGCCGCCAGTGTCCTGAGCCGCAATGACGGTTGCTCGAACGGCCTCGCGCACCGCATGAAACTGGTGGTAGCCTGCAATCTTCTTGACCAGGTTGTCGGATTCCGTTTCGAAAATCACGAAGTAGCGGATGTAATCCAGGAACAACTCGCGGTCGAAGAACCCCCGGACCATGGTTTCCAATTGCCATTCCAGCAGGGGCTTATCGTCCTCGTGTTTAAGAGTGCGCCAGGGCATATAGCGCTCCTGGTTGGCCGTAAGCGAGCCTACCCGGGCGAGGTAGCCATCACTGATGATCGCGGCCTCGTTGTAGACAAACAGGTCGGGGACTTCGTCTTTATAGGTCTGAATCTGATTATAAGCGTCCCAGATATTCACATTCTCGATACCGGGGCTTTTCAGCTCCAGTACCGCCAATGGCAGACCATTGACGAAACAGACGACATCCGGTCGGCGCAGTTGCTTGGTCCCTTCAAGGGTAAACTGGCTGATGGCTCGGAATCGGTTGGCATCTAGATCGGCGAAGTCCACCAGAAACGCCCTGTCGTGAACCACTTTATCGTCACTTTTATACTCAACCGGTACGCCATCCAGAAGAAGACGGTGGAAAGCTCGGTTACTGAACGCTACATCCAAGCTTTCTGGCTTCCGCACGATATCCACAGCATGTTGGAGCGCTTGTGCTGGCATATGAGGATTAATTCGCTCGAGCGCTGCGCGGAGATCTTGAAGTAACAAAACATCACGATATGTTGCGCGAGCCGGGTCTGAGCTATCCGGTGCAGCATCAGCTCCATTTACGGCCTCCCACCCGCCTTGCTCAAACCAAGCTAAACAATTCAACTCAAGAGTACTTTCATTGATCATCGACGCCCCCCTCCCGGTATTCCTCAAGGCCGCGCCTATAAACCGACGGATTCATTTTGAAAAGAATATCAGGTGCTTGGTAGAGGTCCCCGTATACCTCGATCTCACCAAACTGCTCATAAAGATGCTCGTTATAGTCCTCGTTGTCAGAAAACCTAATCTGTGGCACGAAGTTCATCTTGTGCTCCACAAGTTCCAATATGAACGTTGCCAATGAATCTGTTTGCGAGGCAACCAAGTGGGCATAGAGCATATGCAACTGGGGCTCATCATAACCACGACCATGCGCAACAGGACAGTATTCATTCCGTAATGTGCCTATAGCACCTGCCGCGTTTTCAAGCTGAGAAGAGAATGAATTAACTAACTTTATAAAAGCCTCTCGAGTCTTTTGGTTTTCATTCCCCGTTCTCTCCACGCCAAGCGCTGTGATTGCTTTCTTTGCAAGCCGACCCATTGAGATGCTCGATTCAACATCCTCTCCGCTTTCCTTTAGGACGGATTTGCAAAGCCTTTCAATTAGCGCTTTGCACTGACCGACCACCAAGCCAGATTCACCTTCTAAAAGGCTACTATTGATAGCAGCAATAGTTTTCTTGATCTTATATTTGTCGCCGTTGGCCTCAGCTTTCACCAGGCAATAAGAAACCTCGACTTTCATTTGAAAACCCTAACGCCTGACAAAATCTGGGGCAGTAATGAATCTCTAGTTCTTGCCAAGACATATGATTCATCATACCGATTTCTAATTTCTTCGAAAATCGGCTTCGCAATTTCATCAAAAGCCTCGCAAACCCCACGCCCCGCTCTTATAAAAGGTATGCTATTCATGTTTTTTTGGTTCAACTTGAGCTGAACAGCACCGGTAACATAGGGGGCGATATTCTTATTTTTGATAAAAAGCAAAAGTTGCTCAGTAGATACGGGAGAAACGCCCTGAATCACATGAGCATGATTATTTACCCACATCTTACCCCAAACATATTGGGTAAATGGCGCCCCGCTTTCTTTAAGGACCGAACCATCTTCCCCAATCAACAAGTAAACACCATCAAAAATATATTCGTCGACATAGTCCATAATCGATGTTGCACCAAAATACGGTATGCTTCCTTTCTTCTTTTCGCGCTGAATCTTTGAAAGGGGAATTCGATGTTTATCCATACAAGTAGATACCTCGCCAAAGGTCGTGACTTGCCATCCTTCCGGAATGTCCCCCAACTCACTATTCTTTATCGCGGATGGAAATAGCTGGGCAATGGCACGGAGATCGGCGTGTTGCTTTGGAAGGTCGACCTGGAGGCGGGCTAACTGGTCGTTCGTCTTGCCGGCAATGCTCTGCATAGCGGCACGCACGCTATCTTCCTCGCTGCCCCCAGCTTCCAGAGTCGCCATTCTGGCTTTGACCGGCTCAAAATCAACAAACCAGCTTTTGAAAATAGCCTGAGCCACCTTTTCAAGGGTTTCGTTAATTTTCCGGTTTACCTGAATTTTATCGTCAAATGCTCTCAGTATATCTCCAGCCAGCTTTCTTACATTCGCATCAGGTATCTCAAGTTCGAAGTCTGAGAGCGATTGCCAGGAGACACGCTGGCGACCGGATGTGCCCTCCATTCTTGCTTGAGCATAAGCTCTGAACTCCGGCGTTCTGGCCAAATAGTAAATGAAGTCCTCGTCTACAGTCGGGTCTTTAGCCGCCATCACAATAAATTCAGTCGACCCATGACCTACGACACCGTGCCCAAGCCCGGACACTTTCGCAGTCTTACCGTTTTCTAAGCATGGGGTTATACGCGCAAAAAGAGTATCTCCATCTATGAATCTGGCTCCCCCTCCCTTAAATTCACGTTTACTGACACTGGAGATATCCCTGCTTGACTCAGGCAAAGAGGCCATGTCAACAAAAGGCGCCAAACTTTCTTTTTTTAAAGGCCTTTTGGGATTGAATTCAACGAGCTCAGATAGTCTTCCCCTACTCATACCCCAGCCCTTTCAAATTTCGCATAATTTCGGCTTTAAGCTCGTCGCTACTCGCAAACTGGTCACGCAGCTGTCCGGTAAGCCGTGCCATTTTCTCGGCAAAGGGCTCGTCATCCTCTTTCTGTTCCTGTGCACCGACGTAGCGACCAGGTGTCAACATAAAATCATGCTTTTTGATTTCGTCCAGGCTGGCAGCTTTGCAGAAGCCTTTGACATCCTCGTAGCCGTCTCCACGTTGCCACCTTCGGAAGGTGTTAACGATTTTGGCGATGTCTTCGATGGCGAGGTCTCGCAGTACCCGGTCTCGCATAAATCCCAGGTTGCGGGCGTCGATAAACAGAAGCTCTTTTCGACGGTCGCGCTTCTTCTCGTTACGCACCAGACCGTTTGCTTTGTCTTTGGTTAGGAGCCAGATACAGGCTGGGATTTGGGTATTGGTGAACAGCTGACCGGGCAAGGCGACCATGCATTCCACCAGGTCTTCTTCCACTAAGCGCTTGCGGATCTCGCCTTCGTTGTTAGTGTTGGAGCTCATGGATCCGTTGGCGAGGAGCAGCGCCATACTACCGGTGGGTGCCAGGTGGTGGATCATGTGCTGCATCCACGCGAAGTTGGCGTTGCTCTTGGGAGGGGTACCGTATTTCCAGCGACTGTCTTCGGCCAGGGATTCGCTCCACCAGTCCTTCATGTTGAAGGGTGGGTTGGCCATCACGAAGTCGGCGCGAAGGTCTGGATGTTGGTCGTTCAGAAAGGTATCCGCGTTTTTCTTGCCGAAGTTAAAATCGATACCCCGAATGGCCATGTTCATTGCCGCTAGCCGCCAGGTGGTGGGATTGGACTCCTGGCCGTATACGGAAATGTGCTTCTTCTGTTCGCTGGGGTCGTAGTGCTGCTCTTTGGCGTGTTCTTCGATAAACTTGTCGCTGGAAACAAAGAAGCCGCCGGAGCCCATAGCGGGGTCGTATACTCGGCCGGAGTAAGGTTCAAGCATCTCCACAATAAGGGTAACGATGCTTTTAGGCGTGTAGTACTGGCCGCCCTGCTTGCCTTCAGCCAGAGCAAACTGGCCCAGGAAATATTCGTAGACGTGGCCGAGGATGTCTTTACTCTGCAAGCTTAGCTTCTCGCCACCGAACACTGGCTTGGTGAACGAAGTATCAGAGAAGGTGTTGATCAAGCCCAGCAGCTTTTCGTTCTCCAACTGATACTGGCTGATGCGATTGAGAATGCCCTTGAGCTTGGGATTATTCTGTTCAATCTCTTCCAGGGCATTATCGATCAGCCAGGACACGGAACGCATCTTCACATCGTTACCTGCATCGTCCTGCCAGAGCACGGACCCCACAGGCAGCACAGCTTTTTCTTTCAGGGTGTTCCAGCGGGCGGGTTTCGGAACCCAGAACACATTGGCTTCGCGGTAGTAGTCCAGTACTTCTAGCTCCTCCAGCAGGGCCTGCTGGTAGTCCTCCTCGTCGTCGCAGTCTTCCGGCGGCAGGTAATAGACGTCGTCGTTCTCATCTTTAAACTGTTCCAACAGCTCTTCCTGCCGTTCCTCGAACGCATCGGATACGTACTTCAGGAAGATTAGGCCCAGCACCACGTGCTTGTAATTGGCGGCATCCAGGTTGGCGCGGAGCTTGTCGGCGGCTTTCCAGAGCTTGTCGTCTAGACTTTTAAGGAATTCCTGTTCTGTTTGCTTCATTTCTGTCCCATTGATACTACATTCAGTTTATAAGGTATCGGCTCGTATCGGAGCTATCCTACTACTGGGTAGCCGGCCTCGCTCCAGAGCCCCCCGGGATTGTCCATCATCACTTCGATGACCCGAGGCACCAAATCACCGAGGATCGCGACACAATCGCGAATTTGCACACGGTTGACACTACCGTTCCAAGTCGCGCCGGCGTGGATGATCTGGTTACGTAGGATGTAAATGCGGCTGGAGACGATAGATAGGCACCGCCGGTGTATCCTGTCTGGCCAGGGAGTGGTTAGCGGCTTTCTTGGCGGCTTTGAAGCTGGCTGGCTCGTTGAGGTGAAACCGATCATCAATGTCTTGGCGTAGGCGGCGTTGAAGGCAATCCACAGGAAAATGAAGCGACTATCCGGATCCGCCTCATGCTCGGCACGGTCCAGCCAGCTTAAAGCTCGGTGGACGCGCAGCCCCAGATTGTCGGAATAGCCGACCCGTTCGGCGCGCTGGCGCGCCTTCAGCCCCTGATGAGTCCTTTGCATGCCCCTCCCTAATCGCCCGCTCCGAGCGACACAGCGTTCCGCGACCTTCTGGCCAATAACGCTTTTTTTGGAACCTTATCACAGTCTGAATGGGGCGCCAGCCTGGTCAAGGCAATTGATGCAACAGCATGCCAAGAGCGGGCAGAGTGAGTGATCACTCGCCGACCAGCGACTCCGAGTAGATGCAGTCCAGCACCTTGTCTGCCTGCTGTTCCATCGCCGCGTAGGCATCCATCACCCCTGAGCCCCACCAGGTGCCCAGCCGCTGAAATCCCGTATTCTCCATGTAACCAGTTGATTTCTGGGCATATTCAATGTCTTTGAACTGAACAACCGTCTTGCCCGGCATGGGGGCGACTAGCAGCTTGTACCTGGCCGCGTGACCGATGGGCATCAAACCGCCCGATGTGTACTCGGTGACGCCTTTGGCCACCACGACGCCACTCTCCTCATCGGCGTGCTGTAGCGTGGCGCCTCCCCCTTCTTTCCGGCTGCTCTCGATGTCGTAGTAGGTGCCAGTATACGCGCCGACGAACGACGCCGAGCTATCGCTCAGGGTAACCTCGCTGTTGTCCACATTAAGCGACACGCAGGTAGCCGGGCTTTGCTTCACGGCGCCCTGGCGCTCGAAGGTTACGGCGTCCACCAAGCGGACCGTGGATCCCATGCGCGACTGCGGCTCCGAAAGCGTGACGTTCTCTGGAAGTTCCTTCACGGGCGCGGCGGTGCAGCCCCAGAGTCCTAAAAGCATTAGTGAAATACCAATGTAGTGCTTCATAAGCCTTCCCCCTTCAATTTTTGAGACCGATAGCGGCCCTTTCTTGTCCATGCCGGCTGACTGGCCAACATATAGGCCCACGATCCTCTCCGTGGATACCAGCCCGGCCAACCCGGCCAGCGGAATGGGGCATCCCTGCCCGAAACGTCTTCCGTGACAGAAGTTACTTTATGACGCCATTATCTACATGACCATGCTGACGACATGGACATGTCGTATTTTCAGGCAGAAGATCGGAATCTGGCGGCGCCGTATGAATGCTAGCAATGGATCGATCGGTCGACAGCAACGTTTAAACTGCCCTTCCCGCTCCTGCCAGCCACTGAGCCTCATCCGGCAACAAGGCTTTGCTGCTTTTTTCCACGAGGAAGCTTTCCACTTTGTCCTGGGCCAATTCGAACGCCTGCTTAGCCTGTGCTTTATCTGGCAGATTTAACTGGTCATCATAGAGCGGCTGACATAGCCAGCTTGGGACCCATTTGGGATTTAAGATAGCTTTACCATTCTCAACCCCGATAAGAGCCAGTTCTTGGCGCGCGCGGCGCCCCCTATCGGTTTGCCACCTTGCTACCGCCGTCAGCAGCCAATCACTTCCCAGCTGCCCCGAAACCGCAGCCACGCCACCAAATTCATAGTCTGCCGCCGTACTCAGCAAATACTGGAAGAACCAGTTATCTGTGGTGATGGGAAGCAAGTCTTTCCTTCGGGTTGCAAGCATCCGGTCGAACACAACACCCCACCGGCTGCGAGAAACCCCCGTCGCCTCCTTGACTTCATCGGAAAACCGCAACTGCCACACCAGCCCTTTGTGGGTCTTTTCAAGGATCTCAATACCTAGAATTCTGCACATTCCTTCAACGAACGCCTGCAAATGGGCAGCGGAAATGCTAACAACACCATCTAGCTCTTTTCCGTCAAAGCTTGCAGCATGTTGGAACAATTCATGCTGCTTACTTGAAGCATTTCTTGCACGCTCTAAAGCTTCGTCAACTCGTTCAACTGTCCGAGCGATCGTTTCATTACTTGCGGAAATCAAGACTTCCTCTATGTCAATGAGATCAGCCAGCTCACCCAAGACATCGTCTTTTAACGCCTCGTTATATTCATGCTTTTCAACATTCGCCATATCCTCAGCAACTTTATCCAAACGCTGATACAGAATGTTTATAATTTGATCGTCCGCACTAGCACTTTGGTGCATATTAAAAACGATCACTCGCTTTTCCTGACCGTATCGGTACAAGCGCCCCATGCGTTGCACCAACCGCATAGGGTTCCAGGGCAAATCGTAATTGACCATGATATGACACTGATGTTGCAAATTTATGCCTTCACCGCCAGCCTCCGTAGAGACTAAGAACTGGGCTCCGCTTGCATCTTCAAAGCTGTCGATCGCTGAACGTCTTTCGTCCATGCTCATGCCGCCATGGATTAACACGGCGCTGCTCTCTCCAAAACGAGACTTAAGTGCCTGCTCAATCCAGCTCTGTGTACTACGATACTCCGCAAACACCAAAACCTTCTCTTTTATATTGCTCGCAACGATCACATCAACTATCGATTTCATGAAAGCATCGATTTTGGAATCCACGCCCTTTAGGTAATGTGCTTCGTCAATCAAATCCTCGAGGAGCGCCTCTTCCCCCTCAAAAAATGGAGTTGCTTCGGTTTTATAGACCGCCCGCTCCTCCACTTCACCTTGATAGCGACCGTCCTCGTCGTCGCCATCCTCTTCCTTCAGCCGGCCCTGGAGACGCTCCCTACGCTTAACTAGCGCATTGTGAATGGCGGCAACGCTAGAGGAGGCAAGCTTACGGTAGACAGCCATGACAAAGCCGATAGCACGTCCTTTATTGCTATTTAGGGCTGATTCTGCCGCATAGCCTTTTTTCAAATAGTCACGGAGCATGTTATCGAAGTTCTGAAAGGCTTCTGAAGATGGGATATTGATCTGCGTGACCGTCTTTCCAAAAAATATAAAGTTTCCATCCATGTCCGTGACGTCCGCCTTATAATTTCTGATCACCATTTCTCCAATAATTTCCGGATTTATTGAGAGGGTGTTAAGTTCTTCCCTTCTTTCCGGTTGAAGAAGCTCAAGAAGCGCTGTGAAACTATCCTCTTTTCCCTGATGCGGTGTGGCGGTAAGCAAAAGCATGGATTCAGTGCGACGTCTCAGCTTCTGCAACATCTCATATCTCTGACTAGCGTCGAGCTTGTTGCCATACTGCCTGCGAGTGAACCGGTGTGCTTCATCGACAATAATCAGATCCCATGGCTCTGCTTGCATGAGAGAGTCAAGATGCTCATCCTGTTTAAGGCGATCCATGGAACCTACAACATTATCAAACATCTTCCAGTGTCTTGGGTCGTTTACAGTGAAGTCATCACCGTATACCAAGAATTCATTCAGGCCGAACTTTCCGGACATCTCCTCCTGCCACTGCCGCGTCAATCCGGCCGGAGTGACGAGGAGGACGCGACGAGCTTCGCCACGCTGCCGGAGTGCCGACAAAAGCAGGCCGACCTCGATGGTTTTCCCAAGGCCGACATCATCCGCGATCAGCCAGTTATATTGACCAGAAGCCAGAATGTGATGAACAAGATGGATCTGGTGTGGTAGTGGGTCAATATCAAAAGACGCCAAAGCACCAGTATTTTCGTTCCAGAGACGAATTGCCCAGGCAAGTATCCTCAGTCTCTGACGCTCGGCGGCATCACCGTCGCCCAGCTTTCCGGTAAAGAATGCGTGCTTTACACCCCGGATCATCATAAGGCGCTGCCATGGCAACCATACTCGTTTATCCTTTTCGGGAAACTCCACCAAAACTTGGTCGTTACCGGCGATTTCTCGAGTAGATCGAACAACACCCCAACCCAAAGATCGCTGCGCTCTATATGCCGGCTTATGAAGAACCTGATGCCCTACCCGAAGAGCTGAGCGAATCTCTGATAAATTATGCCAGCGTACGTCATCATCTTTTACCCAGTAGACCTTGACCTTGTTCGCGCCTCTCTCTCCGACTGACCTTACAACGCCTAAAGTGCTATTATTTTTGTCGGCGGCGGGCGCAACTAAAGCCCCTCCTACAGGCTCCATCATCTCCACTCTCCGTCTCCGGGCATCAAACTTATAATATTATATCCATAAGGGACGCTCTCCCTGTGCATGCTCCAGCCTCCATAGGTACCCTCGACCTCTCCAAACAGATCAAAATCTATGAATGGCGGAGGTGGCTGACCGCAGCGCTCTGACACATCTTGCATATGCTCTATGATGTGTTTCAGGTACTGACTGAACGCCGCGAACTGATAGATTAAGTATCTGGTGTCGCTCCATTGTTGGAAGCAGTCTTCGATGAACAACAGCACTTCCTCGGCGCTGCTGGCCTGGAGTTGCCGCACGACTTTTAGAGCGAGAACCCATGATATTGCCGGTCCGCCGTCTATGGCCTTTCCTCGGAAGTAGTATCGACTATACCCCGCTCCGCCCCACAGCAACCGAATCTCGTGAAGCATCACAAGCTCATAGACGTCAACACCTTCATTCAACAAAAGGGATTCTAGGGCTTCTCGTGTCCTTCCACTGTTTCGGTGGTATGCCAGGATCTCAGCCAGAACACCTAGATCTTTCTTTGGCCAATCCGCATCCACGGCAAGGGCCGTCGCAAGTTGCTGTGCTTTCTCCAGATCGGTTAGTCGACTAGGCAGTTCTTCAGGCTCTTCAAAATCTGCATGGCTGGAACATTCACTATAGAGATCCGCATCTATCAGAAGCTCATCGGTGTCCTCCTCGAGCCCGGCTTCTTCATCGTCATCTACAGCGAAGAACTTGAGGTCTTCGTCATCGACTTCGAAGTCGGATCCGACTTCCAGGTCAGGCTCAGGTCCGAAGTCATCTTCCGCATCATCCGGACCGACTACATCGCCTTTTCCCGGGCAGGCCTTCAGTTGCGCAGCCTCTTGATCATCGGACCTTTCGATGTCAGCACCGTAACCGTCATGAGGGTTATAGTGTTTAGAAACTTCATTTAAGTTCTTGGTGTATTCGAGGTCATATAGATCAATTTCGCTTTGTTCCACATGGGAGCTAGACTCAGCAGACCGACGCCAGCGGCTATTGCCCGCTATTCCCAAGGAATATTTTAACCAATATGCTGCCAACTCTGGCTTTTTAGTCTTTACATAGATCTTTCCGAGCACACCAGCCGCCTTTTTGTCCAACGGGTGGGTTCTCAGGTGCGCTTCGAGTGAGTCGATCGCTTCGGCCCACTCACCTGATCGGAACAGGCGTTCAGCCCTTTGAAGCACCGAAACAGTCACACGCAGCACCTTTTTATTTCATGGCTTGTTCGCTGAGACGGAATCTTCATGAGGCTAAAGAGGTCGAGGAGCGTGCGGAAAGAGTCTGGAGGGAAATGATCAACGGGTTTACCGGCGCTCCGGGATGAGATCAATTTCCGGAACGATGAAGACACATTCAAAGGAGGCAGAGGAGTTTTCCAAGCGACGTCCGACTTCCTCCGCCCTATTCGTATTGGACGCGGACAGGATCTCGATCCTGAGGAACCACAATTCTTCCCCGCGTGCCAGAACGTCTTCAATCCTTGAATTACCCTTTCCATTACCCCTCCAGCCCAATATAGGGCGGCACGGCGTGCTGCCGCGTTTAAACCGGTGTTCCGGCCTTTTTTGAGAACCTTATCACAACCTTTACTTCATGCCAGCCCGTTAGGTAAGTCATGAAATATTGGCGTCCTTGCCTCAAGTCTCCGTCCGTGACACGCACCAATATATGGCGCTACTATTGACATGGCTATACTGGCTACATGAACATGTCGTATTTTCAGGCAGGAGACGGGGATGGTCCGTACCGCGCGAAAGAGTGCCGGCGAATGGCCGGTGCGCTGGGATTTGCTGCTGCGCTACCGTCTGATCGAGGTGGTGGCGCTGTGGGAAGGACGGCTGACCACCAATCATCTGAAGCGGGCTTTCGGTATCGGCCGGCAGCAGGCCAGCAAGGACATCAACACCTATCTGGTCGACTATGGGCCTGGCAACTTGGAGTACGACCGCTTCCTCAAGGGCTACCGGCCCGCCGAGGACTTCCGACCGGTGTTCACCCGAGGCGTGGCGGATGAATACCTGCAGATGATGCACGCCCGGGAGGACCTGGCCTGCTCACTCGAATCGTTGACGGTACGGGAGCTCAATACCGAGGTGCTGCTGCCGCCGGCTCGGGATCTGCGTCCCGAGGTGTTGCGCCCGGTACTGCAGGCCTGTCGGGAAAAGAAGCGAGTGGAGATTGAGTACGCCTCGCTGGCGAACCCTGAGCCCGAGTTCAGGGTGATCCAGCCGCACACCGTGGTACATACCGGTTTCCGCTGGCATGTACGGGCCTGGTGCGAGAAGAACGGCGACTTCAGAGACTTCGTGCTCAGCCGCATCAGCGATCGACCGGAGCTGGTTCTGCCGGCAGACCGCGGCGTCGAGGACGATGCAGCCTGGTGTGCCCGGGTGGCGGTGCGCCTGACGCCGGATCCGCGCCTCACCGACGCCCAGCGCGCGTTGATCGCCAGGGACTACGGCATGGTCCGCCAGCAACTGAAGATTGAGACTCGGGGCGCCCTGGTCAGTTATCTGTTGCAGCAGCTCCGCGTGGACCTGCCGGCAGAACAGCGCTCGCCGCAAGCGCAGCAAATCGTCGTTCAGAACCTGCAGGACATTGAACGCTGGATCACCATGGCGGATTAATTCGCCCTTCTAAATACTGCATAAACATGACCTTCCGGTCTGTTTATTGATTAATCTCCATTAGATCATTTTCTAATCGTCTGATAGCTTTTCGCCACCATGGTCGGCCCGAGAGGTGACCTCTATCCCGATAGAGGCGATGAGCGGCAATCCCCCATGAAAAAGAACAACATACCGATCCAACGGAAGTTAGAGCTATGGAAAGGCTAGTTAAACGCCCTCCCCACATTCACCCGTTTTTATATCTTTATAGATTGCACAGCCCGGCACTCTGGTTCTGTGTCATCCCGCATCTGGACTCGGAGGGCGATCGAAAGCTCAGAAGGAAAGATTTCAGAGACCGGAAGCACGGCGGTAAAGATGCAGCTTTTGCAGCCGCAAAAGCCTGGAGGGACGAGCAACTTACGCTTCCAGAAGTCAAAGCCGCCATGGGCGACCAGCGCCCTCTGAAGCTGTTCACCGAGAAAACTGAGGCCAATCCATTCGGCCTGGTCGGAATCCGGCCGGTACAAAGAGGCAAATCCCTAGACTGGAACATCACGGTGACCGCGCAGCAGGGCCGGAAGAAGAGTTTTTCCATGCGGCGGTACGGGATATGGGGGGCGTACCAGCGCGCTGTTTACCAGCGATGCGACTGGATAGGCGTCGACAACCCTAATATTGACGACCTGAAGATTCGCTTCAATCGTTGGCTTGAAGACAACCAACGCCTACTAGATTTGTATGGGTTAGAAGCAGATTAGAAACCAATACCCACCTCGTTAAAAGGCGTTTCGGGATCACTTGCTGATAGAAAAAATGGCTGATAGAGGCGCCATAGAAGGCGCCCAGCGGTTTCCCGGGGCGACTGGATGCTACTAAACGCATAACAAAAGCGGTGGCTCTACAGCACCAGGCCGGGGTCCCATAGGTCTGACCGTCCCCCTGTATGCTCCCGGCGCTGCAAGGCCAGCATCAGGTTGCGCGGATAGCCCTCAATCAACACCGGCATCGTAGGAGAGGTGCCGCCCGCGCCCCGTGCTCGCCCTCCCCGGCCACCACCGTAACCACTTCTTCCTCTAGCTTGACGGCCAGCAACCGGCTCAATGTGCCAGTCACACGCAAGCAGAGTTCGCAGGCCCGGCAAATGCGTCACGGATGGCAGCCCAAGAGAGGCGAGACGCCGTCGGGCGCGGGCTGTGATCCGGGATGCACACTCCACCAATAACGAGCGGAGCCATTGTTGGTTCGGTCGATTGCAATGGCGGCATGCCTTTATAAAGGTAACGGTGTAACACTTCGCGGCAAAGGTGGACGGGCCACCATACCTTCTGCCTTTCTGGTTTTCTGTCTTTCTTGAAAGCCAGAAATATGGCAGAATCGCCCTGCCTTTCTTTTGCATGAGGGCCAGGCACTGAGTGGAGATCGCCCAATGACTAGCAGCAAGACATCCGCACAGAGCGGTGAATCTGTAGCAGAAGCTGAGAAAGGAGCATCGCTCAATTTCAAAGTCAGCCCAGAATTCAAGAAACAGTTCAAAGGATTTGCGGTCGCTCAAGGGATTAGCATGACAGATCTTCTTAAAGAAGGTTTTTTTCTGTCACAAAAAAAACAGAACAATGGCCAGGCTAATGAATAAGGCCCTGTCTGCCAAAATCAGGCGATCTCAGTTCAACGGTGCCCCAAATGACACTTGACGAACCCTGCGCCTCACAAGCGTCAGTCGATTGGTTGCTCCCGGCTGGTGATGGCCGGCGCGTATCCCATATTGACGGACTGGTCACCGTCAGCGATTACGATTACAGAGGAAGGCCTCCGGAAGAAGTTTCTATTATGGAAAAGGCGCGCTCCTATGGCGCGCGTGCAGTTTTTTTTGAGGCTTCCCGCCATGGTAGGGCGCCTGTTGCCCAAGCTTTTATATTCGACTCTGGTGATGACCCAGATGATCCCGGCTTTGCCGAACTGCATAAACGCCTATGGAGCTGGGGTGCCATCCCTCTCGTTTACCGAGTACTACCTGGCTCTGTTCAGCTCTTTCGTTGCGCCCACGCACCGGATTTCGTTGGCAAAGATGGCACTCAGATTTGCGAGCCGGTGCGCACCCTTGCCATAGGTGCACAGATAGCCGCTGAGGACGCATGGTGGGACGCCAACAGAATACGAAACGGAACAATCTGGGATGACCCAGAAGTCTGTAAGCTCATGCTTTCCGCACAGAAGGCCGCGCATCGTACCCTGGTTGAGGCTGTCAGAGCATTAGCAGCAAGTCTATCGGAAAGGAAGCTACTTGCACCTCAGCTAAGCCGAAAGCTTCTTATTCTCTCGTTGCTCATTGCCTACCTTGAAGAGCGCTCAGTTCTTCTGCCTTCTGACTTTGAAAAGGTGCGTCGAGGAACTAAACGCTTTTTTGAGGTCCTAGGTGATGGCCAAGCGCTGTCCAGACTTCTTATAGCGCTGGAAGAACGGTTTAATGGCCATGTATTTCGCCTCACAAAAGAAGAACACTTGTCACTGGTAAACAATACTGAGCTTGTAAACTACGCCCGGCTGGTCGAGGGATATGAAGACGGAAATGGCCAGATGAGTCTTTGGCGTCTGTATTCATTTCGTGATCTGCCCATAGAGCTGATCAGCAATATCTACCAACTGTTCGTAAAAGACGCATCAAGTTCTATCTATACACCACCGGCCTTAGTTCGGCTTATGCTGGAAGAAACGTTGAGTTGGGATAAGCTTGACGAGCTAACAGCTGGAGAAGGTGTGATCCTCGATCCAGCGTGCGGGTCTGGCGTCTTTCTTGTCGAGGCCTACAAGCGACTAGTTCTGCACTGGCGTTGGCGCAACGACTGGGTTCGCCCAAGCATAAATGACTTGCGCTCACTGTTGGAGCGAGTTCATGGCATTGATGTTGAAGACGGCGCCATTGAGCTTGCTGCGTTTAGCCTCTGCCTCAGCCTTTGTGACGCGCTACAGCCGGAAGAAATTCGCTCCAGCGTTAAACTATTCCCGCCGCTCGCCGACGTCACTCTTCACCACAGTTGTTTTTTCGATGCGAAGCAAATGGAGCTGGTAAAATCACCAATTTCAGTCATTGTTGGAAACCCACCGTTTGCGTCGTCTCTCACAACAGAGGGCGCTCGACGTTGCTACGATTCTTATAAGAAAAAACATGATTATCTCGCGGACAAGCAATTGGCATACCTCTTTCTCCATGAAGCAATGGAGATGTTGGAAGAAAATGGCGTGCTGGCAATGGTCGAACCAGCAGGCTTTCTCTACAACCAGCATTCGCTCTCGTTCCGCCGATCTTTTTTAAGTCGCTGGAAGACGCGTGAGATTTTAGACTTTGTATCAGTTCGGGGACTTTTCAAAAAAGGGGGTGCAGACCCCAAGATCATTATTGTCATTGCCGAGGCAACAAGTTCTAAGCCAGACGGCCGCGTTCTACATGCGGTCTTTCGACGAAATGGACGTGCCACCGCTGAGCAGGGCTTCGATATAGACTATTACGATTTGCACTGGCTACGCAACGCAGATGCAACCTGCTCGCAGGATATTTGGCGAGCGAACCTACTAGGAGGTAATCGCGTCCATGAAATGATTACCCGTTTGCGCGGCTATAAAACGTTAAAAGAGTTTGCCACCGAGAGAGGCTGGGATTTTGGCGAAGGATATTTTGGTGGGCAAAAAAACAGTTCCGACAATACTCAGCATTTGATTGGTAAGCCGTTGCTGCCCACTCAAGCGCTGGGGGCTAAAGGCATTGATCGCTCCCTTATAATCGACGTTCCAGACGATCCAGTCAAAGACCCTAAGTCAGCCAATCGCTTTGCCGCTCCTCTTCTTCTCATTAAGGAGCACGAAAATCTTTATTTTGATGTATGGAAAGACGGTTATTTGACTTACAAGAACGAAATCGTTGGCTTTTCCGCCCCTGACGACCCCGAGGAGCTTTCGCAGATCGCCAACTGGCTTAAAAAGGAGTCAGTTGCATTACGCGCCTATGTTGCCGGAATAAGTTCTCGCCTCTTTACGCAACGAGCCACCTCTATATTTAATGCTGATATTTTTTCCATCCCCTATCCAGAAGAAAGGGATCTAGACTTAAGTGCCAATGAGAAAATTATTGCGGAAGATATCGTATCGTTCCAGCGTGATTTCATCAGACTCGGCACCAGCTCTCCTGCGATGCAGAAAGTTTCGACAGACGCCCTTGAAGCGTTTGATCGCGTTCTTGTTTCGCAGATCAATGGAGTCTATGGAGAAGGCCAACTTCAGGCACTTCCTTCAGAGCAATGGCCAGGCGCCATTTGCAAAGCATACGCATTTGGTGATGGAACGGTGGATTGGTCAGGCGCCGGCGAGCTGCGTGATCGTCTGGATGCTCTTCTTTATCAGCGACGAGGATCCAGCCTCACCGTTACGCGCATTACTCGATTATACGACAAGAACTTTCTGTTTCTTCTAAAGCCAGATCGTCATCGCTTTTGGATGCGTTCAATCGCGCTTCGTGACGCCGATGACGTTCTCGCAGACCTTCGTGAACAGGGGTTTTGACTTGCTTGCGGATGAAGCCGAAATTCAATCATATTCAGGGGTTCTCGATCCCGAAGTCCATCTTAAAGGTGAATGGTTCGACTCTTTGATCGAGTTTATTGGAGCTGAGTTGCCTGCTTGGCGTGATGATCCCATGAGACCAAGTCATAGCAACGAGAATGGTCTGACCTCGCAGCTTTGCTCGCACCTTGCAAGTGTGAGTCGACACACTCCCGGCTGGGATTTTCTTCAGTTCAAACGAGAAGAACCCGATGAAGTCGGCGCCGGTCGCGAAATAGACCTTGCCGTGGCACCAAGCGGGGCTGTGATTTGGATCGAAGGGCGACAGTACACGAAATATCAAACACTCTTACCGATCGAATGCAAACGATTGCCAACTCCTCCTGGAAGCAAACGTGATCGAAGAGAATATATTTACAGTAGCTTTAGCAGCACTGGAGGCATCCATCGATTTAAAGTTGGCCACCATGCCTCAGCGCATGTTAGAGCCGTGATGGTTGCATATATACAGGAAAAAGATATCCGGACTTGGGCTAAGCAACTTGATCGATGGATTGACGAATTAGAAATGTCCTTGGAAGGTGACTGGTCACTCGAAGATAAGCTCATTATGACTAGTCAAGACTCTGTATCTAAAACAGCTTTATTTCGGTCTACTCATATGCGTGGACTAGGGTTGAAAAAAATTAGAATTGACCATCTTTGGATAGAGATGTGAATTTTTCAAACTGGATAATTGGTAAATAGTGCCCGTCTAAGGATCATCTTTCACTCACTCCATACCATATACCGCCCACTCGGAGTTCTTCCGGTACTGGACCTTCAGAATTTCGCAACCGGAAGGTGTGATTTCGCAACGGTATCCGGGGCGAAGAGGCCACGGAGCTCGACGGGCTGCGTCTGGATTTCACCGGGCCGATTTCAGACTTAGTGGGCCTAATCTTGGCGATAGCTGGACTGGCTCCTTGGAAAGCCCCGTTTCTAGGAGCAGGTTAGGAGCTTAGTGGGGCCCCGGCCAAGTTTCGGGAAGCAATGGTGTAGGTAATTTCGCCGAAGTTATTGACAACCTTTCTATAGCAAGCTTAGCCGTAGTCCAGCGAAGTGCGGCGCTGGAGTCATGATGAAGGAAAAAAGGATGGACACAAAACGCGCCCACCTGTTTAAAGGTGAACATCTAAGCAAAATCTACTCACATCGCTGGGAATCTCACTCCGTTAACACGCAAAGGCCTCAACGCACCGGGTGCATAAGCTGGACTACCGTCCGCCTGCGCCATGCGGATGGTTCCTTTGTCATCCAAAAGCCCGACTTCTAGCATCTCTATCAGCTCGCTTGCCGTCACCTTTACCGTGTCGCGGGTGGTCGGTCCGGCATAGATCACATAGCGCCCGTCTCGAAGTGAAACGGGATGGCACTTCTTACCTGAACGGTTTGCACCCTCGACGGATCGCAACAACTTCTTCATGACTATCTCCTTTAAGACCTGATTATGATTCGTTGGACGAGTGGGTAGGCGTAAAGCGTTTCTGCTTTAGCAGGTAGGTCAACGCATCCCTTGGTGATGCCACCGAACGACTCATGCTTCTTGAACGGCTACCAACGCGCCCCCGATAACTGGTCCGCCGGAGCGTCAACTCTTCACCACGGGATGGAGAGGCGGCGTTTCTTACGGTGATTTCACTAAGCCCCGCCAGCAGCGCCACTTCCCGGATCGAAAGATCTTCTTCCGGCAGGCCGAGCACTGATAGCGAGTTCATCTCATCCAAATCCAGGTTGAATCCAAGCAATGGAAAGATGGCCCCTCGCGGATGGTCTGGCAGTTCCATCGGATTGCCGGCGAGCCAGCAGTCCAGCTTGGCCCGAGCGTAAAGGCCGCAAATGGTCTGTAGAAGGAGGGACTGGTGCTCACCAGGTCCACCGCTGAGCTCGATCAGGGGCTCAAGAACACCGACGAACTTGAGCGCATCGCTCAGCCAGTCATCCATGTGCCATCCAGGGAAAAGCGAAGGTTTGTCATCACCTTGAGGAGGGAGCTCGCCGCCGAAGGCGTACGAATGAGCAGCCAGAAGTTGATCTCTCGAAGGCACGCTTTTAGTGAAGTAACCGGCCTCCTCCATGTGTTGAAAGCCCGCATCAACTGCGTTTACCAGGTCGTCCGCCGTAAAGATGCCATCGACCTTGAACAACAATTCGTCAAACATTGGAATGCTTCCCGAGCAGTTAAGATACATTAACAATATATCCATTATTGATACATTGCAAACATATCTTTTCGGCCAGGAAGCCCTTGTGTCGGCTGCTCCGCTCGGGCGGCTACTTTTTATACAGCTGCTGCGCGCGCAGGACCTCGTCAGCGACTTCTTCCCGAAGGCCGTGCGGCTCGACCACTTCTACGCTCGCACCGAAGCCCAGGATCCACCACACCAGCTCCTGCGTGTGTTCAAGGTGCGCCGTAAGAAGAGTGCCGTCGTCGAGTTTCTGCAAGCTTTGGCTGGCATTAATCGGTGTCTCGTAGAGGTGGTCGCCGGCCCGACCCTTGAAGTTCAGCACGACTTCAATGCTCTCCCCGTACGGCAGATTCATCTGGCTATCCCGGAGATAACGGTCCAGATCGAAATCCCCCGCTCTCTCGACCTCATCGTCGAGCACCCTGACTTTCCGGAGCCGCTGCAGCGCCAAGTGCCGGTAGTCCTCGTACTGCCAGAATCTCACCACCAGATAGCGTACCGCGCCGCGATCGACCAGCGCGTACGGGTGGACGCGCTGAGATTCGGAGTTGTCCTTGTACCAAATGTCCATCTGCCGGTTGCGGTGGAGGGCGTCATAGACCTGATCCGCGATACCCGGCGCCACCTTGGCCGGCTGCAACGCAAAGCCCCGGGGCACATAGGCGACTTTGTCCGACCAGTACCGTTTGCCAATGGGCCGGTGCTTCTCGAACCAGCTTCTGGCTTCGCGAAACACCGGATCGAGCTTCTCCAGCGCGTCCTTCGCCATTAGAGGCTTCAGATAGCGGTGAACCAGGTCCCAGGTGGCCGCCATTTGTGCATCCATGCCGGGGATGGAGAGATTGCGCTCACTGTGGATCGACCAGCCGTAGGGCTGCGAGGCGTCATCACACCGAAGCATGGCCCCAAACTCGTGGGACGCGCTCAACTCTTCGAGGTAACGCTCCACCGAGCGCTTGCTGATTTCGTGACCATCGTTCGCCAGCTTTTCTTGGAGCTCCGCGCTGGTGGCCTTCCTCGGTGCCCGGGGCAACGCATGCAGCAAAGCCAGCATCCGGAAAGTTTTATTACTGATAGAGGCGCTAGCCGGCATACAACAAATCCCCATAATTCCCATGTTTTTAGTATCTCGACCGCTGCGACAGATACTGTCGCCCCGCTATCCATACTCGGGTTATCGCGGTCAAACGATGTCGCGCCCGCCGACAACGATCAGCGGACGGCAATTACACCAAAACGTAATGAACAGTAGAAGGCAAAGAGCGATGCTTTATGAACCCAAGCCTGGATCGCACCCCCACTGCGGCGAACCCAATTGGCCCACGCCCCCTGCGAAACGGACAACCAGCGTTAGGAAAGCAATGACAAAGGACTTGAATCGACCCCATACCACGGAACAGGCCAGCGATGCCGTGGATTTGCGGGAGGAGCACGTACCGCGCCCACTGGCGGCGGTCTGGGGCGCTTTCCTCTACGAGGGGCTCATGGTCTCCTCGCGCAATCCAGAGCGACGTAAGCATGTGCTCCTGCGCTGGAAGGAGAGCCGAGCTGAGCTCATTACTCAAAGTTGCGGCTATTTGGATCGGCTTTGGTTGCTCAGTCGCGATCGCTTGCGGGACGTGGCTTGGCCCGACCGCCCTTTCGAAGAGGAAGTGGTGACACAGTTTGGCGAACTGCTGGGTTACCACTTGATTCTGAACGACGGCGAGCTGCCCGACGAGAAAGAAGCCGATGCGGTGATCCGCTATTTGGTGGATCGCTTTTTCGGCGCCCGGGCTGAACCTGGTGCTGGAACTGACAAGTGATGTCAGCCCTTCCCAAGCAGCTCGAGCCAAGCCTTGCGTCGCTTAGCGGGAAGTTTGCGATAGGCCTTTAGCAGATCGGCTTCACCTTCATTGCGGGCGACCAAGGGCTGCTCGGTCGGCAATTCTCGGTCGGCATCCAGGCCGCAGATCAGATCGTCCAAAGAGACATCAAGAACAACCCTGAGCTTCGGCAGCAACCGGAAGCCTGGCTTCTCGCGGCCGTTCTCCCATGCGGAGACGGACGCTTTAGTGACATTAAGCTCCTCGGCCAGCGCTTCCTGGGTCAAACCCAACCGCTGTCGAGCGGACTTGAGACGTTCCTGGAAACCTGACATGAGCGGGGCCTCGGTATCGATCAGCCCTCACAAAGTACGGCACGCCCGAACCTCTGTCGTACAGGTTATCTTGACTCTTAATGTGTGGTAAATCCATACTTTTAGAGTTTGGGGATTGTGACCCGCCGCTCATATCAGAGCATCCGAGAGCACTCCTAACCCAACCGGGAACTCCCGGCATGGGTTCGTGCGCCCGGGCTGAGCCCGGCCGGCGCATAACTGAAACCCGAAACGCAATAAAATAGGGAGCAATAACAATGATTCGAAGGATCGGTTACGGCCTGCTTACGGGCCTGATTTTGAGCGGTTGCGGTGGCGGGGGCTCGGATTCGAGCGCGCCTGCGCCAGACGGCGGTTCCGGCACCTCAAACAACGCCCCGGTTGCTCAGGTTGGGGCCGATCAGAACGTCAAAGTCGGCGACACCGTCACGCTGGATGGCAGTGCCAGCCGGGACCCCGACGGCGATACTCTCAGCTACCACTGGGAAATCACCACGCTACCGGAGAGCAGCGCCGCCACGCTGACGGAAGTAAGTACTCCCAAACCCCGGTTCCCTGCGGACGCGGCGGGCCGCTATGTCGTCACCCTGGTGGTCAACGATGGCCAGGCCGATAGCGAAGCCGCTTCGGTTGAGGTGGTGGCTGCCGTCCAAAACAGCGCCCCGGTCGCGGATGCCGGGCCGGATCAGAATGTCGCCACGGGAGCAGCCGTCCAGCTCGACGGCCGCGACAGCAGCGACGCAGATGGCGATACCCTGACCTACCAGTGGTCCTTCACCCACCGCCCCGCGAGCAGCACCGCAGACCTGCAGGAAGCGGACACCGTCCAGCCCTCCTTCACGCCGGATCAGGATGGCGAGTATCGCCTCGCCCTGGTGGTCAACGACGGCCTGGTCGATAGCAGCGCGGATGAGGTCGTCATTATGGCCACCACTGCCAACAGCGCTCCGGTCGCGGACGCGGGATCGGATCAAAACGTCGTCGAAGGTGACACCGTGACCCTGGATGGCAGCAATAGTAGCGACGCGGACGGCGACGCCCTCAGCTATCACTGGCGTTTCGTGTCACGCCCTGGTGGCAGCGCCGCCACGCTGGGTGATACCGAGACCGCTCGGCCCAGCTTCCAGGCGGACGCCGCCGGTGATTACGTGATTGAACTGATCGTCAACGATGGGGAAGCCGACGGCCCCCCCGATAACGTGACCGTTACCGCTGCGGAAGCAAACTCGGTGCCCGTCGCGGATGCCGGCGCCGATCAAGCCGTTGTCGCAGGCGACCGGGTCACGCTGGACGGTCAGGACAGCCAGGATGCGGATGGTGACCGGCTGACCTATCAGTGGCAGTTTGTGTCCACTCCCGATGGCAGCCTGGCGTCCCTGGAGGACGCTGACACCATGGCGCCGTCTTTCGAGGCGGATCTGCCCGGCAGCTACGTGATCAGCCTGGTGGTCAGCGATGGCGAGGATGAGAGCGAAGCAGTCCGGGTTACGGTCACTGCCACCGAGCGTAACGCTGCGCCCATCGCCGACCCTGGCGACGACCAGGAGGTGGTGGAAGGTGAGACCGTGCGACTGGACGGGTCCGCCAGCTCCGATGCGAACGGTGACGAGCTGTCATACCAATGGCGCTTCGTCAGCCGGCCCGACGGCAGTTCCGCGTCCTTGAGCGATCCCAGCAGCGCGTCCCCGGAGTTCGTTGCGGATCAGCCCGGCACCTTCGTGCTGGAACTGGTTGTCAATGATGGGGAGCTCGACAGCATTGCGCAGACAACGACCATCACGGCCACCCGCGCTAACGTGAAGCCGGTGGCTGATGCCGGCGCCGATCAGGCGGTGGTAGCGGGGACAACCGTTACCCTGGATGGCAGTGCCAGCAGCGACGCGGACGGCGACACCCTCACCTATACCTGGCGTTTCGTATCCACGCCGAGTGGCAGCGCGGCCACCCTCTCCGACACCGACGCCGTGGCCCCAACCTTCACCGCTGATGTCGCTGGCAGCTACCTCGTAGCATTGGTCGTCAACGATGGCGAGAAGGACAGTGCGGAGGATCGAATCACCGTGACCGCTGCGGAAGCCAATACGGCGCCAGTGGCCGACGCCGGCCGTGACCAGAATGCCATGACCGGCACGCTTGTCACTCTGGATGGCTCAAACAGCAGCGATGCGGACGGCGACACTCTGGTGTATCAGTGGAGCTTTGTCTCCCGGCCATCCGGGAGCGCCGCGACACTGGTGGATGGGGCCTCTGCCACGCCTGCGTTCACCCCAGACCTGGACGGTACGTATGTGCTGGAGTTGGTGGTCGACGACGGTGAGCTGGAAGGCACTGACCGGGTCCAGGTGACCTCGGAAACCGCCAATAGCGCTCCGGTTGCCGACGCCGGGGCAGATGCCACGGTCTACACCGGCAACCGCGTTGAGCTCGACGGCAGCGGCAGCTCCGACGCCGATGGCGACACCCTGACCTACGCCTGGTCACTGAGCAGCCTGCCCGCCGGCAGCGGGGTGTCATTACGCGATGCCGCCACGGCGCGCCCCTCCTTCACACCCGATGTGGCGGGGGATTACGTGGCCAAGCTGACCGTGAATGACGGGGAGGCCAACAGCGAGGAAGACACCGTCCGCATCACCGTTCTGGAACCGGCTTTGGCCATGGAGCAATACGACGAAGGCGATGTGTTCAATCCTCCCTCCTGGAGAAACGTGGGCCTGCCTTACACCAGTAACAGCTCCATCAACCGGACCTGTGCCGGCACCTGCGGCACCATCGAGCTGGCCCGGTTCCGACTGGAAGCCCAAGGCCAGAGCTATAGCCTCAGGAATGTCCAGGTGACAAGAGTCGACGGCGGGCCTTTACCGGCCGGCCTGAACGCTCGCTTCTCCGGAATCAGCAGCGGGCAAACCATCGAGGCCGATGAGACGCTGTCGTTCAGCCTGCTGGTGGAGCACGTTGACGCGTCCGTGCAGGTCGAGTTCGCCTTCCGGGTGGATGAGACCGGCGACGCCTTCAGTAGCCGCTACACCCTTAATTTACGCTAGCAGTGATAGGCCTCATGCCACTGGCATGGGGCCCTAACCGCTACGTACCGACCTCTATTTGATAACGGTGGACACCAGAGCTATATTTTTCGGTCTTTAAAAGAAGCCAATAATAATCCAGTGAGTACTCCACAGGGGGATAAATCGTGCTCGATAAAGCCAAAAAAGGCCTAACTGCTGCCCAACGGGCCGCTGGCCAAGTCTACGATGAAGCAAAGGACCGCGCGGAAGGCGCCTACGAGATCGGCAGGAACTCCGTGGACGGAGTCTATGAAGGTGTTCGTGACAAGGTCACAGAGGAACCGGCCAAGACCCTCACCTCATGGTGCTCTTGGTGCGGCACCTATGGCGATCATGTTTTAAGCGTTAAACGCACCGTGGGCCGATCTACATACGTCTGTCAAAACTGTGAGCTGAATACAATACGGTGCCGGCACTGTAAGAACATGGCCAAAGCTGCCTCAAAGACAGAGGATTCAGAGCCATCCGAAAATAAGAAAAGCAGGATAGCCAAGCTCTTAAAAGATAACTGGAACCACGAGCTTTGCGCGGAACATGACGGCAGCATACCGAACTTCGAGCGCGCCCACGATAAAATCAGAGAGCTCGGTGAGTTCAGGCGATTGATGGAGCCCAAATCGCGCAACCTCTACGGACTCGCCAAGAACGCGAGCATGATCGTTGGTGGCGTGGCGGCTGTGGGCACCGGCGCTGCCGTGGTGGCTCCCGGTATAGCAGCGGCTCTGGGCTCCGCCGGCATTCTGGGGGCCGCCAGTACAGGAACGGCAATTTCAAGCCTGAGTGGCGCAGCGCTCACCAGTGCCTCGTTGTCCGCCATCGGGCCAGCGGGATTGAGTATTATCACAGCGACCGGAGCGGGGTTGGGGGGGCGTGCCGGTTTCGGCATCGCCAATTCCTACCTTAAGGACATCCCGGACTACGACTTTTTTTATCGGCGGGCTCCCGTAAAGGACAGCGGCCACCGGATAGTCGTCGTAAACGGCTTTATGACGGAGGAAGATAAAGACGGCCATGACTGGTGCGAAGGTCTGGAAGGTTATTCCGAGGACAGTGGGCTTTGGTATTTGTCCTGGGAATCCAAAACACTGCTTAAACTAGGTAAGACCTTCTCAGGCACTGGCGGGCACTGGTTGTCGGGGTCTGTGGCCGCCAAAGCAGCCGGCTTGGCTTCCAAACAAGTAGCCAAAAGGCTGTCTTTTGTGACCAATGCTCTCACGGTTAGCGAGCTCGCCAGCAATCCTTGGCACTCAGCGATGCTAAACGCCGAGAAGGCCGGCACTTTGCTAGCCGAAGCCATAAGCCGCACAGAAGGGCAGACATTCACACTCATGGGTCACTCTCTGGGTGCCCGCGTGGTTTTCTTTGCGCTGCTGGCCCTGGCCACCAAAGATCCCGAGAAACGCTTTGTTGATAAAGTCATTCTCATGGGTGGCGCGGTTGGACGAACTGATGTGGAATCCTGGGATTCGGCTGCGTCTGCGGTCTCGGAGGGAATTTATAACTGCTACTCCAATAGAGACCGGGTGCTCCAGCTTCTGTATCAAGGTGCGAACGCAGGCCTTTCGAAGCCCGCTGGGCTCGGCCCCGCATCCTGCTCGTATGATTCGGTCCGGAACATCGATTTTTCCGACCTCATTGATGGGCACAACGCTTGGAAGCCCAACCTGAAAGAAGTGCTCGCTCGGCTGCAGGTGAACTAACTTCACTCGTACGTGCGGGTAAGCCGCTTTCTCATGGCAGAGCGGCCTGAGGCTTCGCCGTGCAAAGTAAGTAGCCGCCCCCGGTTGAACGGGGCCGGTCAACGATCAAATCACGGGCGGGATCTGACCGATAAAGAAGATACCGCCGGTCCGATCCGCAGTGGGCGCCACGGCAATCAAATCCCCATCCTGCGCAATCGCGATGCCCTGCAGTGTCTCTCCATCATAGGTACAGGTACCACCTTCAAACGTTACGTTCAGGTTATAGACGTCGCCACTTTCGCGAGGGGCCACTGTGCCGTTGAACGTGCATCCGAAGTCGTCCACGCCTGAGAAGTTGCCCTGAGTATCGATATCAACCTCGGCATCGCCCTGGCCGCCCGGGTTTAGGGCCGTACCCTCATAGGTGCCAGCATCCTCGGTCAGGTCCGGAGTCTGCTCGTAACTGTCTTCATAGGCCAAGCTGAACCCGACCTCGTCCCCGCTTCCGTCCTCCACGACCTCACCGGTAAGGTTCTGCTTGCGCGTAAAGGTCGCATCCAGGCTACCTTCATATACCTGGCCGTCCACGAAATTGAAGTCTCGGGCGTTTGACGAAGTGAAGCGGTCCCCGCGAGCGGTGCCCCGGCCTTGAACAACCCCTTGAAGCTGATAGATGCCGCCACTGTCCTCGCCGTACAGGACGTAGTAATCACCATTATCCAGCACCACGCCGATCAGTTGCGCGCCAAGGTCGCTGGTCCCCGCGTAAAAGCCTTCTGGCGCCGGGTCGCTCGTGTCGGGCAGCATGCCGTTCGAATCGCTACTGTCGCCACCACAGGCCACCAGCCCCACAACCAGAGGCACGGCCCAGAGCGTTTTGCCGAGTGCATTTAACACCTTCATTGCGTTCTCCTTTTTATGGTTATCAACTTCCATTGCCGCCTGTCCGGCGGCGTTTATCAGGCCTCCACCCAGGTGAACCTCTCCGAGCTCAACGGGTGGCGGCCATCCCACCGATACGCCGCCAACCGGCCCCCTTGCCGGGCGGCGACGCTATAATCAAGGCAAGCCACGTCCGCCGTGAGCGGGCGCGGCTCGCCACGCAACCAATAATGACCAATGAAAACCGGCTTCTCGCCGTCATAACCAGGCAGCAGCCCATCGGCGACGGGCGTATCCGGGACGCTGGCCAGGGTGATCTCGGGAACCAGAGCCAGGTCTCGATAGCTGGCAGGCGAGTCCAGCCACCAGCGCGTGCGGATCTCACGGCGTGGGTGGCCGTCCTTGTCATGGAAAGCCGCGCCGTCCGGCAATGCCACCTCCAGGCCTTTGAGAACGGTTTCCACCGCCTCGAACAGAGGCTCGCCCTTGGTGGCAGCGGCGACCCAGGCGTTGTCGCGCAACCGGCCGCCACGGTCCAAATAGGGCCTGAGGCGCCCGAGCTGCTCCGGGTGCCAGCAGGCGTGGACGGCGCGCAGTTCAGGGAGCTCCAGATAGAGCGGCAGGGTACGAAACCAGTCCAGCATCTCGCGGTGGAGGCGGGAGTCCTCTTCCACCTGGTCCAGAAATGCCCTGTGTTGGTGTCGGTTCTTGGCGGAATGCGGGCGCAGGTAGGCACCGGGCTGGTGCGGATCAGGCGTAGCCCAAGCCACGGCATTGAATTCGTGGTTACCCATGATCGCCAGCGCCTCGCCGGCATCCACCATGGCGCGCACGATACGCACCACCTCCACCTGCTCCGGCCCCCGATCGATGTAATCGCCCAGGAAAAGTGCGCGGCGGGAAGGGTGGCGCCACACGCCGGCGGACTCCACATAGCCCAGCCGATCCAGCAGCCGCTTCAACGACCCTGCGTGACCGTGGATATCCCCAATAATGTCGTACACGACTTCCCCCAAAATGACGTCCTGTCCGGGGCAGAGCTTAGGCGGTTGGCGGTGGAGGGTGAAGACTGAACGGACGAACAGGTCGCGAATCGGAGCAGGTAAAGTAGATTAGTCACCGTTTTTGTGACTATCCCGCTCCTCTATCCTGGCGGCCATCCACTGGTCGACCTCGTCCGACACCCAGGCAACAGCGCGCCCACCCAAAGAAACGGATCTTGGGAATTGGCCGAGCGCCATTCGATTGTAAATAGAGGACCGGCAAAGCCCGGTTATAGCAATCACTTCCGATAGACGCATGAATCGCATTCGGTGCCTCTCCATAATCCGGGCACATGGCCAGCCAGACAATCAGCGCAAAACCGGAAAACCACGGTACCTGTTTAAGAAAACCTGCTATTTCCGCTACAGGTAGCGGAAATAGCGGCATTTTACTCTATCCCTTTAGCGGACAGCACCAATATCGGCCCATGCCCGACGGCAGGCCAGGCCTTTTGCCAGTGCCCGGCCCGCTGCGTAAGAACGTACACCGGATCCCCATAGTATAGAGAGGGGGAACCAGCATTCATGGGGCTCTCAGAACCAAACAGGCGCATTAAAAGTCAGGACCTATCTATTCTTTAATTTCGATTAATATAAATGATGACTTCTCTATCCCGCTTATCTGTAAAAGCCCCCTCCTCAATGGCCTGTTCTGACTACCCAGCGATCTCAACAAACCATCGGAATCTGGAGACAGGTATGTGCGAACAGCACCACATATCGCCTGAAGCGCAGCGCCAACTTGATGCTCTAAGCCACTTCCATCTAACCCGAGACAAGGGTCTGGACGTCTACAACCCAAACGACAACGCGGACACCACCTACCTCGTGAATCCACCGCATTCGGCAGAGGCTCTGCGGGACGTCACCAAACTGCTCGACGAATTACTCCACAAGAAGCGACTGGTCATCAGTCGACGCCAGGAAACCGGCCAGGGGTTAATAAAGCGCATCCGCAACGAGAAGACACGACTGGTGGAGTCCTGCGCGTTGCTCACCAAGGGCTACTTTGCAGGCTATGTGAACCGCCCCGGGTATCGAGGAGGCTCCAGTATCTGAGAGAATGGAGCCATGACCAAATCCAAAAAGTTTTCCCCTGAGGTTCGAGAGCGAGCGGTACGCCTGGTGCAGGAGCACCGTGGCGAATACCCGTCGCTGTGGGCGGCGGTACAGTCCATTGCCCCCGCA